>JBEVAM010000059.1:0-1865 GCA_051297135.1 Halothiobacillaceae bacterium | reverse complement strand
GGATGCAGGAAACCGAAATTGCGCGCCCGGCGGAAACCCTTCGGCAGCACATGCTGGAGAACCAGCCAGAGGAAATCCGCGCCGGCCAATGTCCGCCGTTCCATCCGTCCCGTCTTCGCATGGCGATAACGGAATGTCACCTGACCGTTGGCGCAGGAGAGAATGTCCTGCTCGCGAATCACCCCCCGGTACAAATAGCGCCCGAGGTAGTAGATCAGCGCCGAGGCGCCATTGCCGACCGATTTGCAATCGACTACCCAGTCCGTCGGGTAATGTCCCGGCAGCGTCAGTCCCGCCGCCGTCAAGCCATTCAGCATCCTGGCCCGGAAGACCTGCGCCAGCGCCCGGTGGCTGAACAGGTAGCCCTTGCCCCGGTGCCGCCTGGTCCGCCAGCGCTGCTGTTCGGCATCGACCGCCGCCGCCGGCACCACCAGATGCACATGCGGGTGATAGTCGAGCCGGCGCGAATGGGTGTGCAGTACCGCAATGGCGCCTGGCATGCCGGCCAGTTGCCGGTCGTTCTGGCTGAAGGTGCGGACGGTCTCCCAGGCGCACTTCATCAACAGATCGTAGGCGCTGCGCGGATGAGCGGCGGCCAAGGTCCGGAATTGGGCCGGCAAGGTGAAGGTGATCAGGAAATAGTCGGCCGGCACCAGACGCTGCATTTGCCTCTCCAGCCATTGCTGGCTTTCGTGATGCTGGCAGTGCGGACAGTGGCGGTGACCGCAGGAGTGCGGCACCAGAGCCCGATGATCGCAGGCGGTGCAGGCGACCTGCATCTTGGGGCTGAACTGGGTGCGACAGTGTTTCAGGGCCGCCATTGCCCGCAGGTGGTCGGACGTGAGACGGTCGCGATACTGCGCGCGAAAGTCGGCGGCGAAGGCATCGATGACGGTAGCCAGCCGGATCATTTGACCTTCCCCCAGTTCAGATTGAAGCCATCCATCAGTCCGTTGATGCGCTCGATGGCGTGATGCCGGGTCTGGTCGGTCAGGTGGGTATAGCGGGCGGTGGTGAGGATGGAGTGGTGACCGAGGATCTTCTGCACCTCGATCAGATCGACGCCGGCTTCGATCAGGTGGGTGGCATAGCTGTGGCGCAGGCTGTGCGGGGTGATGTTTTTTTTAGGCCGCAGGCCGTGATGACTTTGCGCAGGGCGCTCTGCACGCCGCCGCGATCCAGCGGCGTGGTGGCGCACGCGGCGCCGGCCAGTCCGCGCTGCCGGTTGGGGAAGAGCAGGACAGGATTGCGGTGGGTGGCCCAGTAGCGGCGCAGCAGCGTGTGCGTGGCGGTCGGCAGCGGCACGAAGCGATCCCGGTTGCCTTTGGCGTCGCGCACATGCACGCGGTGGCGCACGGCGTCGATGTCGCCGACTTGCAGGCGCAGCCCTTCGCCCAGCCGCAGGCCCAGGCTGTAGAGGGTGAAGAAGAACACCCGGTAGCTGAGCACGCGGGTGGCGGCAAAGATGCGCCGGGCTTCGTCGATGGTAACGATATCTGGCAGACGTTGGCTCCTGGGTGGCTTGATCAGGCCGGGGGCCACCCAGGGTTTCTTCAGGACGTGCTCGTAATAGAACTTGAGCCCGTACAGATTGTGCCTCACCGTGCTCCAGGAATGACTGCCAACCAGATCAGCGAAGTACTCGATCAGTTGTGTCTCGGTCAGCGCGTCGATGCGGTGATCAAAGTACTCACCAATCCGGCGGATGGCACGGGAATAGGCATCGATCGTGTTCGGTTGCAGGCCCTTGAGCTTGAGGTGCTTGAGGTGTGTCTGATACTGCCGCTCAAAGTCGGCGGTGGATGGCTTCGTCATGCTGGCGTTTCCTCACGTTTGGTTGCAAAATCACTCCAACGTCTCCGTCG
>JBEVAM010000058.1:0-2028 GCA_051297135.1 Halothiobacillaceae bacterium | reverse complement strand
GCACGTACATCTCGTGCCAGCGTCGCCACCAGGACTTTCTCGCTGCGCGCGTAGCGCTCGCCTGTAACCCTCTACAGACGCTTTTGCACATAAGTCAGCACACTACCAGAAACTGGCGCGCCGCATGGGAAGGCTCAGCAGGCGAGGGGCAGACGCAGGAGCATTTGGACGGCCGCACGGTCGGCCCCATACGGCAAGGTGAAAAGCGGGGCCCCAGTCCACAGGCGCAGGTCGGCAAGGTTGTCCATACCGTGCAGCCGCTCCGGCTCGAGTTGGTTGAGAACGACTCCAGCGAGTTTGAGACCGTAGTGGGTGATGGCGTGGATGCCGAGCAGGGCCTGGTTGATGGCGCCTAGGCGATCGGGCACGATCAGCAGCACCGGAAGGTTCAGGGCGCGGGCGAGGTCGACATTGAGGGCGTCCTCGGCCAAGGGGGAGAACAGCCCGCCGGCACCCTCGACGATCCGTAGGTCAGCCTCCTCCGGCATGGCACAGGCCGCAGCCAATTCGTCGAGGAAGAGCTTGCGCTTCATGCGCCACGCGGCACGCGGAGGGGACAAAGGGTCGCGTAGGGGATACGGGCAGACAGTCTCGATCGCCTCCCAGCCACCGGCAGCCCGGCGCAGGGTCTCGGCATCCTGCGGCACCAGCCGACCGTCGATCTCAGGGCAGCCAGACTCGGCCGGTTTGCGTACTGCCACCCTGCAGCCCTGCATCGTCAGGGCTTCGACGAGACGGCTGGCGACGAAGGTCTTGCCCGCGCCCGTGTCGGTGGCGGTGATGAACAGGCCCGTCGTCATACCTTATTGAAGGCATCGAAACATCCGCTCTGCGCGCTCCAGGCCTGCAGCAGGCTGCATGCCATGTCGGAGGGTCGGCCATGCAGCTTGAGCGCTCTTGCCTCGACCCGCGCGTTCACCATGGGAGAGGTCATGAGCTCGTCGAGCGAGGCGAAGATGGATGCCTTCTCGCACCCTAGGGCTAGGCGGGGTCTTGCGCTCGAGGTGCGCGCGGCGTATGTACTTGCAGCTTTCCACCAGCTCGTCGATGGGGGCACGTGGTCACACATGCTGGATTCCTCATGCGGTCAAGCGTCGCAAGACCTCGCGATACTTGCTCGCCGTGCGCTCGATGATCTCGGGGGGGAGTGCGGGGCCCGGCGGTGTCTTGTCCCAGTCCAGGGTCTCCAGCCAGTCGCGCACACATTGCTTGTCGAGGCTATCCGGGCTTTGGCCTGGGGCGTAGGTATCAAGAGGCCAGAAGCGTGAGGAATCGGGGGTGAGCACCTCGTCGATCAGGTGCAGGGTACCGCGCTCGTCTACGCCGAATTCGAACTTGGTATCGGCGATGATGATCCCGCGCTGCAGGGCATAGTCGGCCGCCTCCTTGTAAATGCGCAGGGTCATGTCACGTACCTGTGCGGCCAGTTCCGGGCCCACCAGCCTGACGGTAGCCTCGAAATCGATGTTCTCGTCGTGCTCGCCCACGGCGTTCTTGCTGGAGGGGGTGTAGATCGGCTCCGGCAGTTTGTCGGCCAGACGCAGCCCTGCGGGAAGGGGGATGCCGCACACCTTGCCTGTGGCCTGGTAGTCCTTCCAGCCGGAGCCGATCAGGTAGCCGCGCGCGATGGCCTCGATCGGTAGCGCCTGGAGCTTCTTCACCAGCATGCTGCGCGGGGCGAGCATCGCGCGCAACCTGGCATCCGGGATCACATCCTCCAGGGTGAGATCGGTCGCCAAGTGGTTGGGGATCAGTTTTTCGAAGCGCTTGAACCAGAACAGGGCAGTCTGGGTCAGAACCTCGCCCTTGCCCGGGATGGGGGTGGGCAGGATCACGTCGAAGGCGGACAAACGGTCAGTGGTGACGAGAAGCAGATGCTTGTCGTCCACCCCGTAGATGTCGCGCACCTTGCCGCGGTGGATCAGGGGGAGGTTCGGGATGTGGGAGTCGAAAAGGACGAAGGTCATGGCGGCGTCCCAGGCACAGGATGGCCGACATTATACATACTTGGGGGGATGTGCTTTGGGC
>JBEVAM010000057.1:0-2430 GCA_051297135.1 Halothiobacillaceae bacterium | reverse complement strand
GATGGCGGCCGTACTGGACGTCACCAGACGCTGCATCAGGATCATGAGGAAGCTGATGTGCCGCTGCTTGGCAGCCATCGCCTGGTTGTAGCCGTGCCGGACGTAGTCCGTCACGGCCTCATAGAGCCTTCGCTGAGCGGCATGCCGCTCTTGCCAAGCGACCGGGTGAAGTCGTGTGGACCGAGGCTTGAACAGCGGCTGGCCCTCGGCGTCGATGGCGGCCCGCTTCTCCGTGCGGATCACGAATGGGCGCACCCGATCGCGGTCGATGCTGCCTTCGTCCGGAAACGCCTCTCGGTCCAACAACTGCATCAACCGCATGAACTGGTCGGTCTTGCCCTGATGCGGCGTCGCGGATAGCAACAGCAAGTAGGGAGCGGCCTCGGCCAAAGCGGCACCGAGCTTGTAGCGGGCAACCTGCTCAGTACTGCCGCCGAGGCGGTGTGCCTCGTCGATGATCACCAAATCCCAGCCTGCCGAGATCAGATCCTCGAAGCGATCCCGGTTGTAGGTAGCGAGTTGCTCCAGGCTCCAGCCGCGCCGGCCCTCGATGGGTTTCACTGAATCCAAGGAGCAGATCACCTGGTCGTGCATGCGCCAGAGGTTGTCGTCGCCCTGTGCGCCGTTGTCACGCCACTGGCGGAACGCGGCCAGCTCGGAAGGCTCGACGAAGCGGAAGACCTCGCCGAAGTGCAGCCGCATTTCGGCCTGCCACTGGCGCACCAGGCCTTTCGGCGCCACCACCAGCACCCGCCGCACCATGCCGCGCAGCTTCAACTCGCGCAGGATCAGCCCCGCCTCGATGGTCTTGCCAAGCCCCACCTCGTCCGCCAGCAGGTAGCGGATGCGATCTCGGCTCATGGCCCGATTCAGGGCGTAGAGCTGGTGCGGCAGCGGCGTGACGCTCGCCTGGATCGGCGCCAGCAGCAGGTTGTCTTCCAGTGCGTCGAGCAGCTTGGCCGCGGCCGCCGTGTGCAGGATCTGCTCCACGGTCGGGCGCACACTGGTCAGTTCGCCCAGATCCTGGGCTTTGGCGCGCACCACGGCGTCCTTGGCCGGCAGCCAGACGCGGTAGGCGACCTCGCCCCACACGTCCTGGCGGTCGATCACCCGGCAGGGTGACGCCTGCCCGGCATGCCAGCACCAGTCGCCGACGTTCCAAGCAGTCATGCGCTGAGTCTGTTGACGGGAAACTGTGGCAAGGCCTTGTTCCACGTCTCAATATTCATGACGCCACAACCGGCGACAAATGGCTTCTTCCAGGGTCTGTCACCAGGTCCATGGGCGGGGAGCTGCCGCCGCAGGGCATCTGTTCTGGCCAGCAATTCCGCCTCGGACAAGCTGCTCGCGCCAATCAACACGAGGTAGTAGATCGGCTTGGTCGCCCGGCCGGATGCCCATTCGTAGAGGAAAGAGTCACGGAATTTTGTTTTTAGGTCGGCATCCAGTTCCCCACTAAGGAATTCACGCAGAAATCTCTTTTGATCTTTGGGCTGCGCCGCAGGATGTTCCGGGTCCTTCAACTCGATGAAGAAGATCCGGTCATCCAGTTCAACGATGAAATCCACCGCTTTCATGCAGTGACTCAAGCCGTGGCTTGCCTTGTCATCGAACTTTCGCCACGTGCAGCCTGCGGGCAGCGTAATCTGTAAATCATTTTCGGCAAGAACAGTCATTCGACCAGCCCTCCGAGGCTACGCTTCAGTTCTCGGTCGTAGAGATCACTGAACGTCCCGGCAATTACATTGGGGTAGATACCGATGTAGTTGTCGCTGGCGTTGGCCACGACCGCATTCTGCTCGTCACGGTACAGCGAGATGTAACAGATGGCGTCCCCTTTTTTCTGGCGTAGGTCAAACTCCTTGAGCACCACGTAGTTGTGTGTGGTCAGAAAAACCTGAACACCGAGCCGTTGAAGTTCCAGGATGATCTCGACGACTTCGCCCATCAATGCGGGGTTGAGGTTGGCCTCAGGCTCATCCCAGAAAAGTACGGAGCCGGACAGTAGCGTGCCGTTCTGGATTAGCAACCAGATCAGCGCAAGCTTGCGCATGCCCTCGGCCAGCAAAGTGAACTCCAATTCACCCTGGCTATTCTTAAGAAAGAAATGTTCGCCCTTGGCAATTACCTTTCCTTCGATCGCTTTTTGCAAAGCGCTCAAAAGCCGTTTACGGTTATCATGGGGTTGGCCTCTGAGTTTTGGCAGAAAGGACTTCTTGATGATGTCGACATAGACATCCTCGAAGGCGATCTCCCGCTTCGATGCCGTCGCCAGAAAACCGGGTGCGTGGGCCAGCATTTCCTTGACCGGAATGTACGCGGACTCCATGCTGATGCTCAGCCACTTGGTTTCCCCAGAGACGCGCACATCGTTGACGTCCGCCTTCCGGTTGTCGATGACCGTCTTGAGCTTGGCGCCATCCTCTCGCG
>JBEVAM010000056.1:0-2437 GCA_051297135.1 Halothiobacillaceae bacterium | reverse complement strand
TGCGGTCAACAAGACCCGTCGGGGCAGGAAGAGAATCGTGCGCATATTTGCGCACTTTCTTGATAGCAGTGTGGTCATGACAAGCAGCAACGCCAGCACTGCCAGTCCGCCAGCCAGCCAGCGCAGGAACCGGATTTCCGCGCTCGCGTTGGCGATGCGGTCCGTGTATTTCTCGAAAATCATTGCGCCTTCTCGACGAACAGCGAGATGTACGACTCATACCGGTCGCTGCCTGGCAAGGTCATGGTGGCCGTGACGCGATACCCGGCGCGTAGCAGATCGTCGATGCTGATTTCGTTGAGGTTCAGACACGACAGCCGATAGTTCGAAGTCGCCATCGAGTGCAGAATGAGCGCGCTGCACACGTCACGCTGCACGCCCTTCTTTGTTTCCTGTGATTGTGCATGTGCCGTGGCGGCCAGCGCGGACATAACAGCAGCGGCGATCATGGCTTTTTTCATGGGAACCCTCCTTTTGTCACATCAACCCAAAAAGTATCGAACGCTGGACGGCGGCGTCACCCGAGGCTTGACGAAGAGTCCGCTCGGCAGCCACCAATACATGGCGTGAACAGCGAACTTCGGGTGACGACCAGCTTTCAGCCGGCCATCGCCAGCCGATGCCAGTAGCAATGCTGCGATCGGTAAAACTTTCGCTCACATATCAAACCAAGATCGGAATGCGCCCCTTTATTGTGCGCCCCCCGGACAGTCTTGCAAAATAGTGCAGGGGCGGCAGTTCGCTCAGAATCGCTGGCGGAATCAGGTCCGCTTCCTCTTCCATCGCTTGCTCTTGATAGGAAGCGGTGTAGGTGTCGTGGATCGCGGTATCGACGTTGTGACCATAGCGCACCATCATCGATCGCGCCTTGATCTTTGGAATGCCGTCCGCAATGTATTTCTGCGTCTCCGCATCCTGCACGCGCAGCGCGATCTTGTTGTTGGTGTTCGCCAGCACCTGGCGCGCTTTGTTCTCGTCTCCCAGGCGCGATGCGAAGTCAGCGAATGTCTGCGTGGCGATGACCATTCGAAACCCCGCGCCGCGCCCCTTGTTCAGGAGTTGGATGGTCGGGTTGTTGATGACCTCCGCCGCCTCGTCCACAAAGACGTTGATGGGCTTGATCGAGTCGATGCCGTAGTTGTAGCGGTCGCCAGCTACCGCTGTAAGGTCGGCCAGCAAAATGGAACCAATGGCACTGCCCACCGTGGAGTCGGCCAGCGAGTCCAGACCCACGTACATCACCTTGTCGGCGCGGATGATGCGCGCCATGTCCGTAACCACCCGGTCGTGCCCTGGCTCGAAATCGGGTGACAGGAGATCCGTCAGCGGATCGCTCGTCAGCATGGAGAGAATGGGAATGAGCGAGGCCACCATCTTTTGGAAGTGCTCGCGGTTGTGCTCGTAGGTCGAGATCAAGCCGTCCAGATCGACGTTTTGGGCTTCGTGGATGACGACCTGCTTGTAGAAGCTGATGTAGGCGAGTAGCTGATTGCCCTTGTACTGCTTGATGAAACCGCTGATGCGGCTTTCCCAGTCGTTCACGTGCTCGCGGAAGTGCCGCCGCAATGCCTTGAGCAGGAGATCGTCCGGCCCGCCCTCGACGTAGCGCCGCAGTTGCACGAGATTGGGGCGCTGTCCAGTGGCGATAAGGCCGTTGACAATATCGTTGAGCACCTTCCAGCCGAAGGCCGTGAACGGGTCTGCGCCCGTTTCGGAGGGAATCAGCGCCGCGATCCGGCTTGCGAGCTCCGTCTTGCGGTTCCAGTTGCGTAGCGGGTCGATGCAGGCGGACTTTTCCGGGTGCGCCGGGTGAAAGTACACAAAGCGCTCTGGCTGCCCCATGGCTTCGCACACGCGCCTAGCGTTTTCCGCGAGTCCGTGGTCACCCTTGGGGTCGATGATGATGACGGGCTCTCCCCGCGCAATCGCCTGGCCGATCAACAAGTCGAACAAGCGGGTTTTGCCCACCCCCGTGCTGCCAACGATGAGCGTGTGCCCCTCCAGCAGCGACAATTCGGCGTACACGTCCTCTTCTCTAGCGAGCCCGTGGAGCCAGTGCGCCCCGTCACTGATGAACTCCTTGCCAAAGGTTTGCGCCACCCCCCTGCCGATGAGGGCGTGCATCTTGCGCGCCTCGATGTCGGTCCAGGTAAAGCCGCGGCCCAACCAAAAACGGCCTTCCTTGAGCTTTGCGGCCAGGTCTTTGGCCGTGATGAACTGTTTGCGGGTCTTTTCGACGGCGCGCGTGCGAGCGTGGCTGCGCTCCAGCGCTTGCTTCGTCCGCCAGGCAGCCACACCAAGACATCCGATGGCTGCGAGTACCCCGGCCTTGTTCGGCACTGGCAACGTTGCAGTCACTGCCAGCGTTATGGCCGAGGCAGCCAACCACGACAAGGCCATCGGCCACTCGTGTACGGGACGCCACGGTTCCTCGAAG
>JBEVAM010000055.1:0-2539 GCA_051297135.1 Halothiobacillaceae bacterium | reverse complement strand
TCCTGGAGGGGTTCCAGGAGTAGTCGGGAAAGTCACGCCTGTCAGATACGAATGCGGTCATCAAGACCCGTCGGGGCAGGAAGAGAATCGTGCGCATATTTGCGCACTTTCTTGAGAGCAGTCCGCCTTGACCCCGTCCTTCCCGCCTGATTTCATCTGGGGCGTAGCCACCTCCGCCTACCAGATCGAAGGATCCCCGTTGGCCGATGGCGCGGGCCCGAGCAATTGGCACCGCTTCGCCCATGAACCCGGCCGCATCCAGAACGGGGATACCGGCGATGTGGCTTGCGACCACTACCACCGCTTCCGCGAGGATGTGGTACTGATCAAGCGCCTGGGCGCCTCCGCTTACCGCTTCAGCATCAACTGGGCGCGCATCCAGCCTACGGGCCGCGGCAAAGTGAATCCCAAGGGGCTCGATTTCTACAAACGCCTGGTGGACGCACTGCGTGCCCACGGCATCCGCCCTTTCGCCACCCTACACCACTGGGACCTGCCTGCTGCCCTGGAAGATGCTGGGGGCTGGCTCAACCGCGACACCGCCCTGCGCTTCGCCGACTTCACCGAGCTGATGGCCGGGGCGCTGGACGGCCAGATCGAGGATTGGTGCACCCTCAACGAACCGTGGGTCATCATGCATGCCGGCTTTGTCGAGGGCGTGCATCCGCCGGGCCTGGCCAACCTCTCCCTCGCCCCCAAGGTTGCCTACCACCTGCTGCTCGCCCATGCCGAAGCGGTACGTGCCTATCGCGCCACCGGCCGCCACCGCATCGGCCTGGTGGTGAACATCGAGCCCAAGTATGCGGCAAGTGACGACCCCAAGGATCACAAGGCGCGCGCCCGGTCGGAGGCCTACATGAACCGCCTGTTCATCGACCCGATCTTCCAAGGCAGCTGGCCCGAAGAGCTTATTGAGGTGATGGGCGAGACGGCCTGGCGCGAGGTACTGGCCAAACCGATCGCCCCTCTGCGCGAGCCGCTCGACTGGCTGGGGCTGAACTACTACACTCGCGCCGTGGTGCGTCATGCCCCTGGCGGCCTGCTGGACACCGCCACGGTCAAACAACCCGGCCTGCATACCGCAATGGGCTGGGAGGTCTACCCCAAGGGGCTGACCGATGCCCTGCTGTGGCTGCACGAGCACACCCATGGCATCCCGCTGTACATCACCGAGAACGGCGCGGCCTTCGCCGACCCCCCCATCGAGGATGGCCGAGTGCATGACCCCCTGCGGGTGGCCTACCTTCACGAGCATCTGCAAGCGGCCCTGCATGCCCTGCAACACAACGTGGACCTGCGCGGCTACTTTGTCTGGTCGCTGCTCGACAACTTCGAATGGCAATTCGGCTACGGCAAGCGCTTTGGCTTGGTGCATGTGGACCACGCCACAGGAAGGCGCACCCCAAAGGATAGCGCGCGCCTGTTTGCTGAAGTGGCGGCAACCAACGGCGCATGTTTGAGCGCTTAAGGCGTTGGCGGCAGCGGCGCGTCCTTGCGCGCCACCCCATTGCCGAGGCCGACTGGCAGGCGATGCTCGCCACCGTGCCCATCCTCCACAGGCTCACCAGCGATGCGCTGGCTCGTTTGCGCACGCGAGCCACCCTATTCCTTCACCGCACGCCCTTCACCGCCATCGACGGCTTGGAGCTGACCGGGGCCATGCGTGCGCGCATGGCTGCTCTAGCCTGCCTGCCGGCCCTCTATCTCAGGGAGGATGCATTGGATGGGATCGTCCGCATCATCGTCTACCCGGAGGCCTTTGTGCCGGAGATCGAGGAAGTGGACGAGGCCGGAGTGGTCCACTGCCGCCGCGAGGTGCGCGGTGGAGAGAGTTGGGGGCATGGGGTGATCGTGCTGGCCTGGCCGGATGTGGCCGCCTCAGGGCTGGGGAAAGGTTACAACGTGGTCATCCACGAAGTGGCGCACGTGCTGGACATGGGCAACGGTGTGCCAAACGGCTTCCCGCCGCTGCCACGCGGTATGCGTCAGGACGATTGGACGGCCGCTTTCAGCACGGCCTTCGAGGATTTGCATCAGCGTCTCGACCGGCACGAGGAGCCGCCCATCGACCCTTACGCCGCCGAGGCACCGGAGGAGTTCTTCGCCGTGACGAGCGAGCTGTATTTCGAGCAGCCGCACATCTTACGCGCCGCCTATCCGGCGGTCTTCGAACAGCTGGCCCGCTTCTACGGGAGTGAGCTCAGCGTGGCTGCATCAAGCCTTTGAGCATCTGCTGCAGCTGCGGATCATTGAGGTTGGGCAGGCCGTTCGGCATGCCCGGCAGCGGCGTCGCGCCAGGTGTTTTCGGTAGCACGAAGCGCTCGGCAGGCAACGGGGTCTCGTCCACACGCACAAGAAGCATGCCGCCACCGCGGTTTTCCATGACCCGCAGCACCCCCTTACCGCGCAGCGCGGGGGCATCGCGCAGCTGACGGTAGGCGCGCGAGACCTGCACATCGCCCAGGGCCTTCTGCTATCAAGAAAGTGCGCAAATATGCGCACGATTCTCTTCCTGCCCCGACGGGTCTTGTTGACCGCA
>JBEVAM010000054.1:0-2605 GCA_051297135.1 Halothiobacillaceae bacterium | reverse complement strand
GCCGAAGAGGCCCAGCGTGCAGCCGTTCGCGCAATCGCAGCACTCAACCAGCGGGTTCGGTGAGTTTTTTCATGTGCATGGAGATGGTGGGCGGGGTGAGGTGCAGCTCATCGCCTGCGCGGGTGAAGCTACCTAGGCGGGCGATGGTTTCGAAGAGTTCGAACTGGCGGAAGGGGATCCGTTGACGCATGGTCACGATCATAGATGATCGTCGATCTGTGCCATAAGAAAACATGACTGTTATTTATGGATGGGGTGCACTAGGATCGTTCGAGGCCCCCGAGGGTGTTCTACCCACTGCTGCCTAGGAGAACGTGCATGCCTGTCGAAGTCTATAATGCTGGTGTGAAGGCGCATCGCCAGACCTACTGGATGCCTGATTACGTCCCGCTGGACACCGAGAGGTGAGTTGGACGAAAAAATTGACGACGACTGCGCGTGTCGATAACGTGCTAGTGCGAACCTCTGATTGATCCGATCATCGAGTCAACGATTGCAATGGGCTTTGAACCGGTAGTCTTGTTTTTCTTGCTGGGCATCTTGGCCGGCTTATTCCGTTCGGACCTCAAGATTCCCGGGGCCATTTATGAGGCGCTGTCGATTTTTATCCTTTTGGCTATTGGCCTGAAGGGGGGGGTGGAGCTTGCGAAATACCCCATCACGGATCTGGTTGGCAAGGCGGTGGTCATCGTAGCCGTCGGCACGCTGATTCCGCTCATCGCCTTTCCCATCCTGCGCTATCTGGGGCGGCTCAGTCGCGCTGATTCGGCGTCGATCGCCGCGCACTATGGCTCGGTCAGTGTCGTGACCTTTTCCGTCGCCATTGCCTTGTTGGGGCGTGAGCAGATGGACTATGAAGGGTACATGATCGTTTTTTTGGTCTTGCTGGAGATGCCCGCCCTGGTCCTTGGTGTGATCTTGGCTCGCTACGGTGTGGGTGAAGTGCGTTGGGGCAGGCTGCTGCATGAGGTCTTCTTTGGCAAGAGCATTTATCTTCTCATTGGCGGTCTTCTCATCGGCTACGTGGCCGGTCCAGAGGGCATCAAACCGCTAGACAAATTCTTTTTCGACCTCTTCAAGGGGATGCTCGCCTTCTTCTTGCTCGAGATGGGGTTGGTGGCTGCCTCGCGCATCGCCGCGCTGCGCCAATACGGGGCTTTTCTGGCGGGCTTCGCTGTCGTCATGCCGCTCATCTCTGCTGCCCTGGGGGCTGTGACGGGCTGGATGTTGGGCTTGTCGCAAGGTGGCACTTTCCTGTTGGCCACCCTGTTCGCAAGCTCCTCCTACATTGCTGCACCTGCGGCCATGCGCATCGCCGTGCCCGAAGCCAACCCGGCGTTATCCATCGGCACCTCCCTGGGCATGACCTTCCCCTTCAACATCTTCCTGGGCATCCCCATCTATCTATGGATGGCTCGCACGATCCACGGAGGTTAATCATCCTATGCCGGCGCAACCGAAGGTTTTGCTTACCATTTTCACCGAGGCGGTCCTGGAGGACATCATGATCGAAGAGCTCATGAGTCTCGGGGCCAAGGGTTACTCGATCAGCGAGGCGCGCGGCAGTGGTGCGCACGGCGTGCGCAGCGGCAAGTGGTCGGCGAGCAGTAACATCCGCATCGAGGTGGTGGGGGATGCGCCTCTCATTGGTCGCATCGTTGAGCGCCTGCAGTCGCAATACGAACGCGACTATGGCTTGCTGATGTTTACTACCCAGGTGGAGTTGCAGAACTGAGCGCTGCGTCGGCGAGGGGCTATTGTCGCCGACTCAGGTGTTCGAGAGCCGGGCGGCATATTGCCGACCGTGGCTGACCAGAAAATCGAGAAAGGTTCGGCAGACGGGTGTCAGTGTGCGACTGGCGGGATAGACTGCATACCACTGGCGCACGATGGGAAAGTCCTGGCCGTCGAGGAGGGCGAATTGTCCGGGCTGGTGCAACACGAGGGTGTGATGTGATAGCACCGAGATGCCAAGCCCGGCGAGTATGGCCTGCTTGATGGCTTCATTGCTGCCCAGCTCCAGTCGCACCCGCAGACTCAATCCATGCGCCGCAAACAGCCGCTCGATGGCCGTGCGTGTGCCCGAGCCGGGCTCGCGCATGATCCATGGCTCCTTGGCCAGGCGCGCCAGAGGGATATGGCGCATGTGAGCAAGCGGGTGATCGGGGGCGGCGAGGACCACCAGGGGGTTGTCCATGAACGGACGGGCGACGACCTCGATCCCTTCAGGGGGCTGGCCAAAGATGTAGATGTCGTCCAAACCTTCGGCCAGACTTGCCAAGACTTGTTCGCGATTGTGGACCTTGAGGGTGACCTCGATGCCAGGATAAGCGCTTGAGAATTCGCCGATCAAGCGTGGCAAAAAATACTCGGCGGTGGTGATCGCGGCAAGCCTGAGCCGTCCACGCTTGAGCCCTTGCCGCTCGGCGACCGCCATGTGAAAACGGTCCAAGATGGCGAATATGTCTCGGCTGACCTGAGCTAGCTCTCGTCCTGCATCGGTCAACACGACTCTTTTGCCAACGATCTCAAAGAGAGGGATGCCCACGCTGTCGGAGAGTTTTTTCATTTGCATGGAGATGGTGGGCTGGGTGAGGTGCAGCTC
>JBEVAM010000053.1:0-3064 GCA_051297135.1 Halothiobacillaceae bacterium | reverse complement strand
GCCGTGGGGCTTTCTCTTGGGTCATCCATGGTCAAGGCCTTGGTAAGGCACGGCCCGCGAGCCACCCCACCTTGGGGTGAGCCAAGTCCAAAAAGCGGGAAGCTTGTTTTGTAGTGATTTTTCATGTCCACCATGCATGTCCAAGACCCTTCCGGAGGGTTTGACTTCGCCCGGATCGACCTGCCCATCGTCGATGTTCTGCCTGAATTGCGCGATGCCCTCGCCGTATCCGGTGTGGTCGTGCTGGAGGCCGCGCCTGGCGCGGGCAAGAGCACCCTCGTGCCGCTTGCCTTGCTGAATGAGCCGTGGCTTCTTGGGCAGCGGATCATCATGCTCGAGCCTCGGCGCATTGCTGCGCGTGCCGCCGCCGAGCGTATGGCAGAGCTTTGGGGCCAGCCTGTGGGCGGGGTGGTCGGCTATCGCATGCGTCTGGAGAGCCGGGTAAGTCCCGCAACCCGCATCGAGGTGGTCACCGAGGGCGTGCTTACACGCATGCTGCAGGATGATGCCGCGCTCGAAGGGGTGGGGTTGGTCATCTTCGACGAATTCCACGAGCGCAGCCTGCAGGCTGACCTTGGTCTGGCCTTTACCCTCCAGGTGCGGCAGATGCTACGCGAGGACCTGCGGATTCTGATCATGTCCGCTACGCTTGAGGGTCTGCCGTTGGCCGAACGTCTGCAGGCTAGGGTGATAAAAAGCGCGGGCCGTATGTACCCGGTCGAGGTGCGTTACGAACCTCCCAGGCGCGATCAATCTCTGGAGGGCCACTGCGCTGCCGTGGTGCGGCGCACCTTGGCGATGGATGCGGGCGACATCCTGGTCTTCCTGCCGGGCAAGCGGGAGATCCAGCAGGTGGCGATGGGGCTTGGGGTGCTTGCAGGGGTGGATATCCTCCCCCTGCACGGTGAGATGAGTCTTGCCGAGCAGCATGCCGTACTGAAGCCCCGCCATGCGCGCCGTCGGGTCATCCTTGCCACCAACATCGCCGAGACCAGCTTGACCATCGAGGGGGTGAGGGTAGTGGTGGACTCGGGCCTTGCGCGCGTTTTGCGCTTCGATCCTGGAAGCGGCATGACCCGCCTCGTCACCGAGCGCATCTCTCGCGCCAGCGCCGAGCAACGCCGTGGACGGGCGGGGCGCCTCGGGCCCGGGGTGTGCATCCGCCTGTGGGGAGAGGGTGATCACATGAGCCTGCCGGCGCAGGCCGAGCCCGAGATCCAGCGCGCCGACCTGCTGTCGCTCGCACTCGAGCTGGCCCAGTGGGGGGCCGCTCCAAGCGAGCTATTCTGGCTCGACCCTCCGCCTGCGGCCTTGCTCGACCATGCGGGTGAGGTTTTGCGGGGCCTCGGTGCCGTCCATGCCGCAGGGCATATCACCCCGCATGGCCGCGAGCTTGCACGCATGCCTCTGCATCCCCGTCTTGGCCACATGCTGATGGAGGGAACGCGTCTTGGGCATGGCGGGTTGGCCTGCGAGTTGGCTGCTCTGCTGGTTGAGCGTGATCTTGTACGCAGCACGGGCCGCGAGCCTACGCCTGTTGACCTGGGTCTGCGCATCGATGCCTTGTGGCGTGGTAGCGCGGCCCTGCCGCCTGGCCTTGTGCTCGATGAAGGCATGCGCATGCGTGTTCGTCAATCGGCCCGCGATCTTGCCCGACGTATGCGGATCGAGCGTGCCGGTGCCGCAGGAGATGTCCATGCCGCTGGTTTGTTGCTTGCCCTGGCCTATCCGGAGCGCGTGGCACAGGGACGGATGGGCCAGCCTGGACGCTTCGTGCTCGCCAATGGACGGGGTGCGCAGCTGGACTCGGGCGATGCCCTGGCGTGTGCGCCTTGGCTTGCCATCGCCCATCTTGATGGCCATACCGATGGAGTGCGGCGGGATGCGCGCGTGTTCCTCGCCGCAGAACTCACGTTGAACGACATCGAGGAGGCCTTTGCTGCCCGGATCGAGGAGGTGGAGGAGGTGGCCTGGGATGCGCGCGAGCAAGCCGTCAGGGCCCGTTACCAGCGCCGCCTGGGCGCCCTGGTGCTGGAAGATCGAGCGCTTGAGCGTTCTGACCCTGAACGTGTGCGTGCCGCCTTGCTCGAAGGTATTCGCCAGGTTGGCCTGGCCTGCCTGCCATGGCAGGGGCGCCATCAGCAATGGCGGGGGCGGGTGACCTTGCTGCGCCGCACGCTCGGCGAGGTGTGGCCGGACCTCTCCGATGTCGCCCTGCTGGCCACGCTTGACACTTGGCTCGGCTCCTGGCTTGATGGCATGACCCGTTTGGTTCACCTCAACCGGCTCGACCTTGATGCCGCCTTGCGCGCCCTACTGCCTTGGGATAAGCAGCAGGAGCTTGATCGGCTCGCCCCCACCCACCTCGAGGTGCCGAGCGGTTCGCGCATTGCTCTGGATTACAGTCCGGTGCTCGAAGGCGAGGGGCTGCCGGTGCTGGCAGTCAAGTTGCAGGAGCTGTTCGGTTTGCTGGAGACACCGCGGATCGTCCAGGGGCGGGTGCCGGTGATGATCCACATGCTCTCGCCCGCGCAGCGGCCGGTAGCCGTGACCCAGGACCTGGCGAGCTTCTGGCGTGGGCCCTATCAGGACGTGCGCAAAGACCTGCGCGGACGTTACCCCAAACATCCATGGCCGGAGGATCCACTCACCGCCCCACCGACGCGGCGCACCAAGTGGGTCGAAGGATGACCCTGGCGAGGCTGCTGGCGTGAGCAGGGTGGTTTTGCCAGTGGATGCCAGCGACGGACTGCACCATTGACCCGGTGCGCGGCAAGCCCCGCCGTTCAGGGCGGGATCGGCGCGCGCGGACGGCGTAGCCGTCCTTGTCTTTGGGTTTGGCTGCGCCGAAACTTCGCCCGCGGCTCGTTTTCAGTGCGGGGTCTGCTGCTGATCGATGTTGGCTGCTCGAATTCCATGCGACGAGTCATGTCGCATGGAATTCGAGCACACGTCGCATTTAATTCGAGCAAGCACAGCGCCCATACAGTATAGGTGCCCTATGATGGCCTTTACTCATATCGCTGCAGGTGGAGTGGCGGCGATGGTTCTGTCGGATATCCTG
>JBEVAM010000052.1:0-3072 GCA_051297135.1 Halothiobacillaceae bacterium | reverse complement strand
GAAGGGGCGCGCGGCGTTTGCCGGGGAGATGGCCTGATCGCCTGGAACCTGGAGGGAGGCGGACCGTCCAACGGGCATTCAACCGATCCTGATGGCATGGCAATCATCCCTCCCAAGCCGCCGCGCGGGCGCGGCGCCCTCTCCAACCCGGACAACCGCTACAGCGCGTACTCCAGCACGCTGGAGGACGACGGCTGGGGGCTGCTCGACGCCCTGAGCGAAGACCCCGGACCGACCACCACGCTCGGGATCGACACCGCGCGCAGCGTAATCAGCTTCAACCGGTCGCCCGACGTCGGCTTCGACCGCTCGGTGAACCCCTACCGCGGCTGCGAGCATGGCTGCGTGTACTGTTTCGCACGCCCAACCCATGCCTATCTTGGTCTCTCGCCCGGCCTCGATTTCGAAACCCGCCTGTTCCACAAGCCGGACGCGCCCATGCTGCTGCGCAAGGAGCTGTCGAAACCCGGCTACCGCTGCCAACCACTCGCGCTTGGCATCAACACTGACGGCTGGCAACCCGTCGAACGCCGCACCCAACTGACGCGCCGCTTGCTGGAGGTGCTGGAGGATTTCGGCCATCCGGTGTCGATCGTCACCAAGTCCGCACTGATCGAGCGTGATCTCGACATCCTCGCCCGCATGGCGCAGCGCAACCTGGTGCAGGTGATGCTGTCGATCACCACCCTGGATGACGAGCTGTGCCGGCGCATGGAACCGCGCGCGGCGCGCCCGGAGCGCCGGCTCGCGGCCATCGCCCGCCTGCGCAAGGCCGGGGTGCCGGTCGGGGTGCTGGTGGCGCCCGTCATCCCCGCGCTGACCGACCACGAGCTGGAGGCCATCCTCGAACACAGCCGCGAGGCGGGCGCCGAGAGCGCGGGCTATGTCCTGCTGCGCCTGCCGCACGAGTTGGAGGGGCTGTTCGCGGAGTGGCTGCAGACGCATGCCCCGCTGCGCGCGGAGCATGTCTGGTCACGCCTGCGTGAGATGCGCGGCGGAAAGGTCTATCAGTCCGCGTTCGGCGAACGCATGACCGGCCGTGGACTGTGGGCGGAGCTGTTGTGCAAGCGCTTCGACATCGCCCGCCGCCGGCTCGGCTTCGGTCACCTGCCGCCGCTGGACGTGGCACACTTCAGGGTGCCGGACACGACAGGACAGATGGGGCTGTTCGAATAAGACTGGCAAGGCGGCCTTACAGCCGGTCGCGGAAGTCCCGCAGGGTGAAGCCCGCAAGCGGGCCGTCCACGCCTTGGCCCAGGGCGATGACCTTGAAGCGCTCCCCCATCTCGCCCGGCATCATCAGGGTCTTGAAGCCCTGCGCCAGGCGCAACTGGTCGGCCTCGCCCCCGGCCTTGGCGAAGGCCTGCTCGTAGACCTCGGCCAGGCCGCAGCCGAGCAGGAAATGCGCCTGCATGGTGTAGCCGAGCACCGCGAGGCCTGCCTCCTGGGCTGCGGCCCCAACGCGGGAGAAGTCCACCCAGGCGGTGATGTCCTGCAGTCCCGGATGGAGCAGCGGGTCGTCGTGCGCATGGTGGCGCAGATGGCAGCGCAGGGTGCCCATCCAGCGCTCCGGGGCGTACAGCTCGCGCGTGCTACCGCCGTAGTCGAACAGCAGGGCGACGCCCTGCCGCAGGGTATGGGCGAGGCCCGCGACCCAGCCCGGCAGCTCCGGATGGAACTCGACCCGGTAACCGGGTGGGAAGGGCGCGCCGCGGCGGGCCTCGATCTCGGCCAGCACAACGCGGTCCGCGTCCAGCGCCGGCAGGCGGGCCCAGGCCAGCCTACCCTCCTCCAGCGTCACGCCCAGGCGCACCGGCCCCTGCTGCGTGATCTCGAGGATGCGCACCGGCAGGGCGTCGAGCACCTCGTTGCCGACGATGACGCCGGTGAAGCCCTCGGGCCAGGCCTCGACCCACTCCACCCGTTCGAGCAGGTGCGGGGCTGACGCTTCAAGGCGCTCGCGCTGCACCGTACGCAGGCTCGCAGAGAGATCCAGGATCAGGTAGCGCGCAGGCAGGCAACCGAGCCGCTCCAGCTCGAGCAGAAGCTCGACCGCAAGCCTTCCGGACCCGGCGCCGAACTCCAGCACGTCGCCTGCTCCAAGCCGCTCCAGCACCTCCGCCACCTGCCGCGCCAGGGCTCGGCCGAACAGCGGCGAGACCTCGGGAGCGGTAACGAAGTCCCCTGCCGCGCCGAACTTCGGCAGTCCCGCCGCGTAGTACCCCAGCCCCGGCGCGTACAGCGCCTCGCGCATGAAGTCGGCGAAATCCAGCGCCCCCCCGGCCGCCTCGATGCGGCCTTGCAGGTGCTTGAGTACCTGCTCGCCGTGCGCCAAGACCTCGGGCGGGAGGGCGGGCAACCCATCGTTCCGCCGTGCACGCGGAGTCTCGCACCTCACGGCCGGCTGCCCCGCTCGATCTGTACGCCCACCCCGGCTGCGCCCTTCACCGCCCCCGGCTTGGTCACGCGCACGCGAACCCAGGGGCTGCCGAATTCGTCCCGCACGATCGCGGCGACCTGCTCGGCCAAGGTCTCGACCAGCAGGAAGCGACTCTCACCGACGAACTGGATCAGGCGCTTGGAGACTTGCTTGTAGTCCAGCGCGCGGGCAATGTCGTCATGCTCGGCCGGGGCACGATTGTCCCAGGCCATGTCCAGGTCCAGGCGCACGGTCTGCGGGGTCACCCGCTCCCAGTCATAGATGCCGATGATGGTTTCGATGCGCAGATCGGAGATGAAGACGATGTCCATGCGTTGGCCTTGCTCGGGTCTTGACGACGCGGCTCACTATACCGGCCGCAAAAAAATAGATCACTGTTTGCCGGAGCCCCTTGACACCCCCGCGGAACCCTCTAAAATGCGCATCCACTGATTGCCTAGGTGGCGAAATTGGTAGACGCACTAGTTTCAGGTACTAGCGGGTAACACCGTGGAGGTTCGAGTCCTCTCCTAGGCACCAAAGATTTCGGAAAGCGATCTGATCGGTTTCCCAATAAGCAGACGACCCGGCCCTGCCGGGTTTCAATTTCAGGCGCGTAGCTCAGCTGGTTAGAGCACCACCTTGACATGGTG
>JBEVAM010000051.1:0-3098 GCA_051297135.1 Halothiobacillaceae bacterium | reverse complement strand
GACTGGCCGGATGAGCAACCGCGCTGCTGATGCCGCTGCCGCGGAGGGCGCGGCCGAAGCACCAACAGCGGTGCATATGATGCATATGAGCAATCGACCGATGAGCTAGTCAGAATATTTGCACAACTTGACGCACACAACTCGCGATGATTCGTCGCCGAATCGTCTTCCTCGTGCGTGCGACGGTGGGCTCTATGGCTTTTGGCAAGGGCATGAGCGATTGTCACCGTCCAGGATGGAGGCACACAAACGAGTTCCCGGCTCCTTCCAACCTCACTTCCAGGTTCGGACTCTTCGACGCAAGGTAGCCAAGCGGCTGGTCTAATACGAAGGGATAAAGCACCGCCAAGGACGACAACGTCGGGACTGATACCGCTTTGCCGACGTAATGCAGTGCCGCCTCGAGCAGCCAGGCCACAGCCTGTTCGTTGCTGACCACGGTCGGCTTCATGCGCGCAAGACGCTTGCCTTTCTCGACCCGCTCCACTGCGCCCCAGCTCGCCTGCGACTGAAGCACCATGTTGGTCATCCGGTACGTGCCTTCACGCTCGCCATAGGCTTCGCTCATTCGGCGATGGACTTCCGCCGAAGCACAATCACCCTGCAGCGCCGAGAGGCGCCCCACCAGCTCCGCCACCTTGCCGAAGAATGGATAGCTGGCAATGGCCATGCCCCAGGTCAGGGCGGCGATAGGGACGCTCGGGTCGGCCTTGAAGATCGCGACGCCACGCTCGGCGAAGTCGGCGAGTTCCGGGCGTGGCGCAAGCCACAAACGATTCAGCACGGTCCGTGTCTTCTTTCGTGCTGCTACACCCAGTCCAGCAGCATCCAGCAGGGCATTCAGCTCATCGAGCGTGCCGAGTTCGGCGCGTACCTTGAGCGCGGCAGCTGCCCATTCGATCGCTATAAAGCGATCAAAGCCAATCTGGGGTGATGACGACGCCATTCGATTCAATTCGCGTAGCTCACTTTGACGAAGGGCACGATCAACTCCTCCACGGAGATGCCGCCGTGAACCACGACCTGGTTATTCTTTGGCACAAACGCCCCGCGCCCTCCTGCGAATAGCGGCATGAAGTTCGCGGGTAGTCCAGCGACATCCAGACGAAAGGTTCCCGGATTGGCGGCTGCTGTCTCAGCAATCAAAGCCTCGCTGCGATAAATCCTGACGCGCTCCCCGCGCAGTTCCGACGCGACTCCTTGGTTCGGGCGGCCAATGCCCACCGCTTCGACGTTGCCGTGGTCTGCGGTCAGGTAGACGTGAAATCCGTTGTCCAGCAGCATTGAGAACAGACGATCCACGAAGCCCGACTCGCACCAGCTTGCGATCTGGGCAGCAATGCCCCGTTTTCCGAGCACTGCCCCATGGATGATCTCGTCGACGGTGTCCACGACGAGGCCGGCCACCTTCACAGCCGGATGGGTCAGTGCTGCTTCAAGCGCGGGGAGGTCATCGGTGCGTTTAATTGACTTGCGGTATAGCACCTCGTTTGCGCGAAGACCATGGTCCTGCCAGAACCGTGTCCATTGCGCGGGTTCCTGAGAGGTTGATTCGATGCTGTCGGTGAACTCACGTGGGCGCTGGCCGGAGAACAGCGCCTGCCGTGACACTGAAGTCAGGGTTGGCAGCCACGCGAAGCAGGCGCTCTCGTCGAACATCAACCGCTGCGACCGATTGATCACGGTCTCCCGGATCTGAATCCACTGATCTACGGCCAGCCCGTCGAATACCACCAGCGCGATCTTCTCCTCGCCGTTGCCTCGGCGCAATGCCAGATACCGTGGCACGTGGTGGACCATGATCGGCCCTTTGGCGGCTGGCAAGGACGGCAGGTCTGCGTAATGCTTGCCGACCCATTCACGCAGCTGGTCGTCGGCAGAGATAATCAGCTCTTGCATTGCGTCCTCGATATCTTCCGCTCGGGCCGCATCCAATCGATGGAAACGCGCGATGACTTCGCCGAGCCGACGCGAGAAATGGGTCCAATCGCGGTGTGATGACTCGATGGTCGGCACTTCCGCCTTCAGGCTCTGGATGCCGTCACACACTAGGTTCCGCATTGTGGCCGGGTCCTGCAACACGCCCGCCTTGACCCATTCAGGCAGGGTGGCCGGCACGCCCTGGACCACCAGCGGGTGCAACGTGCCGTCCAGGAACATCGAGTCGACGATCACGCGGATGTCGTGATGATCGAATGGGATGTCAGCCTGCGGTAGGTAGTCCGGCGACACGGGCTCTCCCGTTCGAGTGCCGGTGAGCCCCAGTTTGGTCAGATAGCGATACCAGGCGTCCTGCACCAAGCGCAGTGTGAGGTTCTTCTGCATGAACAGCTCAGCGACAGGAATGTCCTTGAAGATCGTTCTCTCACTGAGCACTTGCCCCACGTGCTGCGCAAGCACGGGCGGGAGGACCGCCTCGCGGTAGTGCAGACGAAGGAGTTCACGCCAGAAGTCCTCCGGGCGCGTGATGAGGTGAGGGCTGATCCGAAAGATGTGCGTCAGCACGAACTCCTTGGTCGCGGCTTCGCCCAGCGACTGATGGGCGTGCCTTGCCTGCACCTCGAATAGGGATGGCAGCATTTCGCTACCCAGCTGCCTCACCACGGCATAGCTCAGCTTGGGGAACAACTCGGCGAGACTCAGGCTGAGCTTCCGCGCCTGACGCAGGTAGTCCCAAGGCAGGTCGGCGATGTTCATTCCCCGCAGATGGAGGATGAGTGCGCGGGAGGGCGCCGGCTCGCCCCGGTCCCACGCCGCCCGATAGCGTTCTTCGTACTCTGCCCGGAAGGCGATGCTGTCCTCGAAAGGTAGCACCTCAAAACCACGCTCGCGCAGTCCCGCCAACACTTGGCTCTGCAGCAACACATCGTCGGGGTCGGCGACGATCCAGAGCCGGGCCAGATCGGCGGGAAACTCCTTCAGGATGCGGTCAACCCAGGCGGTCATGCTGGCGCACCTCCCGCGTGACCAATGCGAAGCATCAGCACCGCATTGAGATCCGGCGTGCAGGCTGTAGCAATCGCCAGCGCTGCCATGCGTGCCTCGTGCTCAGCTACGAGCCGTTTGCGGCGGTGTTCCCTGACGGCGGGAAGGCCGAT
>JBEVAM010000050.1:0-3300 GCA_051297135.1 Halothiobacillaceae bacterium | reverse complement strand
TCGCGTGACGTTACTTCGCGCCGAGTGAGGGCCAGCCCAACCGTGGCGCTGGCATGGGGGCGCAGCCCCCATACCCCCATCAGTCGTGATCGACAAGGAGCACGCCAGCCTCGAGCAGGGCCTTGTTGTGCTTGTTGCCAACGATGCGATCCCACACGGCGCCGATGTCGCCGTGATACGCGTGCAGGGCCGTAAAAAGGGTTGCACCGAACTGGATGCGGACGTTCTCCAGGGCGGCCCGTAGATCGCTCTGCGGCTGTCGCTCCGGACGACGCTGGAGGATGTCGGGCTCCACGTCAGGGAGGATCTGCCCCAGGAAGGGATAAGCCCCGGCGAAGTACTGATCGCGCCGCTGGATGACGTCCCATGGCAACTCGGTGCCTTCGGCCTTGAGCTCGAGCTCCACGCGGTAGATATCCTCGATGCGGTGACCGTCGATCTCGTGGATGCCCTCGCGGTACTCCTGGGAGACCGGCATCCTGGAGACAAGCTCGTAGCCCTTCTCGTAGGCTCGGACGAACTTGTCACCGTCCCGCCTGCCAATGTAGATGGTGCGCCCGCGGTGCTTGTCGGAGTTGACGATCTCCTGCATGTTGGGAGGACGGCCCCTCGTGGTGAAACCGCCCTCCTGATGGGCCTGCTTGACCATCTCGTGGGTGATCTCACCATCCCAGGTGGTGAGCGCGATATCGACACGGCGCGGCTCTGCGCACGGCAGGGCCTCGACCTCCTCGACGGCATCCCAGTCCTGGACCCACTGGCAGCCCTTGCCAGATAGATCGACGCGGACCCATCCGCGCTGGGATGCACCCCCGAAATCCATGCGGCCAACAACGGTGCTGTCGGCAATCTGGATGTGGAGCGCTTGCTTGTAGCCGAAGAGCCCCCGGGCGTTGTCACCGAAGCGAAGGTACTGTCCCCACCGACCGAACATGGGGCGCATGGCCTGGAGGATGTCGCGAGGTTCGGCCTGGACGCGGAACCGTAACCAGTCGATGGTGGTTTTCGTTGCCTGGGTCATCGGGCATTCCCCCGGGGACGTTTTGGGGGGTTGGAGGGGACTTTCCCCCCCGTATTACAGGACGGGGGGGCCGCCAGGCCACCCGACGCGCCCAGGCCGGTCTGCGCCCGTCCGATGCGCGTGCGGCTGTCCTGGCGGACCTGCTCCAGGAGTGCGCCGGTCTCGTCCGCCAGTCCCATGGCGTAGGAGTGGAGTTGGCGAGCGACCAGGCGAGGAGCCGCCCTCGCCTTCTCCAGGGTCTCGGCCAGGTATTCGGCCGCATCGAGCGTGTCGGCCATCCACTCGGCCATGGCACGGCCTATGGGCATACCGGACGCCTTGGCGATCCTGGCGAAGGTGGCGTGCACCTCCTGATCAACCGGAATGGTCAGGCGGATGGTCTTGGGCTTGTCTGGAGTTGCAGCATCCATGCGGTGCACTCTACACCACTTTGCACCAGTTGCATACCCCCCTACGCCTGCTTGGTGTGCGCTCGGTGCATGGGATGGTCTAGCAGGGCGCGGGGTGGCACCCGGGCGCTCGCTGCGCTACTGCCGCGAAGCCGCAGGCCTGCACGTGCGGCGCAGGGCAAGCGTGGCAGGGTGGGCGTTGGCGCGGCGTCGCGTGACGTTACTTCGCGCCGAGTGAGGGCCAGCCCAACCGTGGCGCTGGCATGGGGGCGCAGCCCCCATACCCCCATCAGTCGTGATCGACAAGGAGCACGCCAGCCTCGAGCAGGGCCTTGTTGTGCTTGTTGCCAACGATGCGATCCCACACGGCGCCGATGTCGCCGTGATACGCGTGCAGGGCCGTAAAAAGGGTTGCACCGAACTGGATGCGGACGTTCTCCAGGGCGGCCCGTAGATCGCTCTGCGGCTGTCGCTCCGGACGACGCTGGAGGATGTCGGGCTCCACGTCAGGGAGGATCTGCCCCAGGAAGGGATAAGCCCCGGCGAAGTACTGATCGCGCCGCTGGATGACGTCCCATGGCAACTCGGTGCCTTCGGCCTTGAGCTCGAGCTCCACGCGGTAGATATCCTCGATGCGGTGACCGTCGATCTCGTGGATGCCCTCGCGGTACTCCTGGGAGACCGGCATCCTGGAGACAAGCTCGTAGCCCTTCTCGTAGGCTCGGACGAACTTGTCACCGTCCCGCCTGCCAATGTAGATGGTGCGCCCGCGGTGCTTGTCGGAGTTGACGATCTCCTGCATGTTGGGAGGACGGCCCCTCGTGGTGAAACCGCCCTCCTGATGGGCCTGCTTGACCATCTCGTGGGTGATCTCACCATCCCAGGTGGTGAGCGCGATATCGACACGGCGCGGCTCTGCGCACGGCAGGGCCTCGACCTCCTCGACGGCATCCCAGTCCTGGACCCACTGGCAGCCCTTGCCAGATAGATCGACGCGGACCCATCCGCGCTGGGATGCACCCCCGAAATCCATGCGGCCAACAACGGTGCTGTCGGCAATCTGGATGTGGAGCGCTTGCTTGTAGCCGAAGAGCCCCCGGGCGTTGTCACCGAAGCGAAGGTACTGTCCCCACCGACCGAACATGGGGCGCATGGCCTGGAGGATGTCGCGAGGTTCGGCCTGGACGCGGAACCGTAACCAGTCGATGGTGGTTTTCGTTGCCTGGGTCATCGGGCATTCCCCCGGGGACGTTTTGGGGGGTTGGAGGGGACTTTCCCCCCCGTATTACAGGACGGGGGGGCCGCCAGGCCACCCGACGCGCCCAGGCCGGTCTGCGCCCGTCCGATGCGCGTGCGGCTGTCCTGGCGGACCTGCTCCAGGAGTGCGCCGGTCTCGTCCGCCAGTCCCATGGCGTAGGAGTGGAGTTGGCGAGCGACCAGGCGAGGAGCCGCCCTCGCCTTCTCCAGGGTCTCGGCCAGGTATTCGGCCGCATCGAGCGTGTCGGCCATCCACTCGGCCATGGCACGGCCTATGGGCATACCGGACGCCTTGGCGATCCTGGCGAAGGTGGCGTGCACCTCCTGATCAACCGGAATGGTCAGGCGGATGGTCTTGGGCTTGTCTGGAGTTGCAGCATCCATGCGGTGCACTCTACACCACTTTGCACCAGTTGCATACCCCCCTACGCCTGCTTGGTGTGCGCTCGGTGCATGGGATGGTCTAGCAGGGCGCGGGGTGGCACCCGGGCGCTCGCTGCGCTACTGCCGCGAAGCCGCAGGCCTGCACGTGCGGCGCAGGGCAAGCGTGGCAGGGTGGGCGTTGGCGCGGCGTCGCGTGACGTTACTTCGCGCCGAGTGAGGGCCAGCCCAACCGTGGCGCTGGCATGGGGG
>JBEVAM010000049.1:0-3867 GCA_051297135.1 Halothiobacillaceae bacterium | reverse complement strand
CCATGACCGCGACCTCAATGCCGCGCTGAATCTAGAACGGCTGGCAACCGTAACTGCTCTTACCCGTGGCGAGTCCGTCCGGCAACGGCGGCGCTGCCCCTGGAGGGGTTCCAGGAGTAGTCGGGAAAGTCACGTCTGTCAGATACGAATGCGGTCATCAAGACCCGTCGGGGCAGGAAGAGAATCGTGCGCATATTTGCGCACTTTCTTGATAGCAGGTTGAGGCCCTGCTCAAGCTGCTGGGCGGGGGGTGCAGGTGCGCGGCAAGGGCTTGATCGCGCAGCCTGCCCGCTCATGGTTGGCGATGGCCAGACTGATCCATGTCCAGGAGCGAAGCGGGGTGAAGGCGGGGGGGGATGTGTTTTATAGTTTCGAGCGTTGAGCAGGGTCTGAACTCTCTGACACTTGAGCAAAAACCCACCATGCCTACCCCCAACCACCTTGACATCGCCGCCCTCATCCGCCATGCCGCGCGCGAGGAAATCCTGCCCCGCTTCCGCAACATTGCGCACCACCTCAAGACCGATGGATCCTGGCTGACCGAGGCGGACCTCGCCATGCAGGCCCGCGTGCAGCGTGAACTGGCCGCGCGCTTTCCGGACATCCCCTTCCTTGGCGAGGAAATGGGCGAGGACGAGCAGCAGCGCCTGATGCAACACGCCGACCGCGGCCTGTGGATCCTCGACCCGCTCGATGGTACCAGCAACTTCGCCGCGGGCGTGCCGATCTTTGCCTCCTCGCTGGCCCTGATCCGTGGTGGTCGGGTGGTGCTCGGCGTGGTCTTCGACGTGATGCGCGATGAGAGCTTCAGCGCCGCCCAGGGCCAGGGGGCCTGGCTCAATGGTGAACGACTGTCGCCGCCTGCGACGGACATTCCGCTTGGTCAAGCTCTTGCTTGTGTAGACTTCAAGCGCCTCTCCCCTGCGCTCGCCACCCGGCTGGCGCTCCATGCGCCGTATAGCTCACAGCGCTCGATCGGCTCGGTCGCCCTCGATTGGTGCTGGGTCGCTGCTGGACGTTTCCATGTCTACCTGCACGGTAAGCAGGGGCTGTGGGATTACGCTGGTGGCCATCTCATCCTCGAGGAGGCTGGTGGTCACAGCTGCACGCTGGAGGGCGATGCGGTGTTCAACAACACGCTCGAGAAACGCTCCGCCGTATGCGCCGGGGATGCGCGCCTGTTCGCAGCGTGGACGGCCTGGCTGCGGGGCGGGCAAACCTAGGGAAGCGCTGAATGAGGGCGCGAGCGGGATGGGATGCAAGGCGATGGGTGCACCGCGCCATGCCGCAAACCGGTCGCGTAAACTAGTGTTTCCCTACGGAAACCTCCAGTTTAAGGCTTAGGCCACACTATTGCAGACACGTCACCTGCAGCCTGAGAGAAACGCTGATCATCCAGAACTTCCCGTCCGGGCATGTAACCAGGGCGCAAGCTACCGTTTCACGGCACATGGACCTCGCGCAGCAAGTCGGGCTGAAACACTCCATGAATGGAGTGTTTCAGCATTTCCTCGGCTATGATGCGATGGTTATGTCCATCCAACGGACACCGATGCACACGCTCTCCCGCCGAGGCTTTCTCATCAAGCTCGCCGCCTTTGCGCTCCTGTTCGGTGGCTGCACTCCGCGCCCACCTCTGCGTGTGGCCGTTCATGCCCGGCTGGGGTACGAGCCCATGTTTCTCGCCCGTCAGCATGGTTGGCTGGAGGCAGGCTTCGTGCGGCTGGTGGAGACTCCCTCGGCCACGGATTCCCTGCGCCTGATCGGCAGTGGACTCGTGGAGGCGGCGGCGTTGACGCTCGACGAGGTCTTACGGGCACGCGCCTTGGGATTGCCGCTCATCGTGCCAATGGTGCTCGACATCTCCCTCGGCGCGGACGGCGTTCTTGCCCGCCACCCCATGCATCTTGCGGAACTGGCAGGGCTAAGGATTGGTGTCGAGCAGTCGGCAGTGGGCGCGCTGATGCTTACGGCCCTGTTGGAGCATGGCCGGCTCGAGGTACATCAGGTCCAGCCGGTGACCCTTGACCTCCACGAACATGCGACGGCTTGGCGCGCGGGCCACATCGATGCCTTGATCACCGCCGAACCGACCTTGAGCGCGCTGGAGGCGGAAGGGGCCGTGCGCATTTTCGACTCACGCCTCCTCCCTGACACCATCATCGACGTGCTGGCCGTCCAGCCTTCCGCCTTCACCCATCACCCAGCTGCAGTGCAGCAGCTGCTGGAGGCCACCCTACGCGCCGTGCATGACCTCAACGTTCACCGTATGGACGCCGCCTACCGCATCGGCGCACGGCTCAGGCAGAGGCCGGAGAGGGTGCTCGCCGGGCTGCGCGGGCTCCAGTGGACCAACCTTGAGCAGAACCGCCGCCTCTTAGGTGGCGCCCATCCGCTCCTGATCGAGCGTGCCCGTAAAGTGGCGGCGATCCTGCAAGGCGCTGGCATCCTACCCGCCGACCATGGCATCCTGGAGCACCGTCTGTTCAACGACCTGGTTCACGCCGAGTACCTGCCCATCGCATGAGCCGTCTGCTACCCCGCCGCCTCACGGTCCTCCTGCCGTTGTTGATGTTTGGTGCGACCCTGGCGTTTGGCCTTCTGTCGCTGGTGGTGTTCGACATCAGCGAGCGCACCACGTTGATCGCGGAGCTGGAGGAGCACCTACGCCATGAAGGGGCGGGTCTTGCGCGCCGGACCGAGATCGATCTTGCACGCGACCCCACGCGGATCGAGCGTGAGATCATGCTTCATGCGATCGAGGAGGGACTGGCACACACCGCGCTGATCGCCCCGGATGGCGTGGTGCTCTACGCCAGTCGGCTTGATTGGGTGGGTCGGCCGGCGGAGGAGGTCGTGCCTGGCTTCGACCCGGCCCGCTTCGCCGCCGTCAGCCGCAGTCTTGCGCCGCTCATCGTGCGCGATGGATTGCGGCTGATGCTCTACTTCCCTTATGCCCACCCACCGAGGCCGGACGAGCCGGGCCATGTCCGCCGAGGGGTGATCCACATCGAGCATGACCTTGGTGGGGCACTTGCCGCGCGACGCGCGGAGAACCTGCGCAACCAACTACCACTGCTCGTGCTCGGCCTGCTGACTATGATCGCCTTTGCCTTTTGGCTGCACCGGGGAGTCACTGCGCCGTTGCAGTCCCTGGGGCAGGTGACCCGGCGGGTGATGGCAGGGGATCTTGGCGCGCGGGTGGGAACGCAAGGGGTCTTGGAGTTGGCGGAATTGACCGCCTCGTTCGACCGCATGGTGGAATGGCTTGAGCGCGAGACCCGTTCTCTACGCGAGCAGCGCGATTTCAATCACGCCCTGCTGCAGGCCCTGCCGGCGCTGGTGGTGGCCGTGGATGACGAGGGATGCATCGTGCTGGCCAACCGGCAGGTTGCCGAATTGCTCGGCCGCCCCCCGGAGGCGCTGGACCGACAGCCGTGCTCCATCCTAGCGCGAGAACTCGGGGAGGCATTCCCGCGTTTGTTCGACCGTTTGCGCGACGAGAAGCTGCAGGAGATCGGTGGTGTCGCGATCCCGCTGTTGGCCGCCAACGGCTCGATACGCTGGATCCACTGGTCGCTGCGCCGACTCGACGACATGGTGCTGGCCGTGGGAGAGGAGGTCACCGCTCAGCGCGCCGCCGAGACCCGCCTGCGCCTCGCGCAGACCGTTTTCGACCACCTCGACGAGACGTTGATGATCACCGACCCCGAACAACGCATCATCGCCGTCAACCCAGCCTTCACCCGCATCATGGGGTACTCGGAGGATGAGGTGCGAGGCAAGACGCCTGCAGAATTATCCAAGTCCGGCCTGCACGATACGAGTTTCTATCGCCAGCTGTGGTATACCCTGAACACCACCGGC
>JBEVAM010000048.1:0-4440 GCA_051297135.1 Halothiobacillaceae bacterium | reverse complement strand
TCCTGGAGGGGTTCCAGGAGTAGTCGGGAAAGTCACGCCTGTCAGATACGAATGCGGTCATCAAGACCCGTCGGGGCAGGAAGAGAATCGTGCGCATATTTGCGCACTTTCTTGATAGCAGCTACGCGAGTACACCGCGGTGATCATGCGCGAGGCGGACCGCCTGCGCGCGCTGGTCGACCGCATGATCGGTCCGCGCGTGCCGCCAAAGAAACGCATACTCAACCTGCACGAACCGCTCGAGCATGTGCGACGACTGGTGAGCATGGAGATGCAGGATGGCCATGTGCGCCTGGTCACCGACTACGACCCGAGCATCCCTGAGTTGTACGCCGATCCGGACCTTGTGATCCAGGCCGTGCTCAACATCGTGCGCAATGCCATGCAGGCCCTGGCGGGTCAGGCCGATGCCCGCATCGTCATCCGTACCCGCGTGCTGCGCCAGTTCACCTTGGGTCATAACCGTCACCGGCTGGTGGCGCGCATCGACATCGAGGACAACGGTCCGGGTATTCCGCCCTCGCTGCAGGATACCTTGTTCTTGCCCATGGTCAGTGGCCGGCCAGGCGGGACCGGGCTTGGGCTTGCGATCAGCCAGTCGCTGATGGCCCAGCATGGTGGCTTGATCAAATGCACAAGCCACCCCGCCTGCACCTTGTTCTCCATCCTTCTGCCCATCGAAGTACCCGCCTTGGAGTGTGTTTCATGAACAACGCCGCGCCAGAGGTCTGGATCGTCGACGATGACCCCTCCATCCGCTGGGTGCTCGAGCGGGCGACGAGCAAGGCGGGTTGGCGTCCGCGCCTGTTCGAGTCTGGCGAAGAGGTCCTTGTGAGCTTGCGTCGCGAGCAGCCGGGCGTGCTGGTGAGTGACATCCGCATGCCGGGGATCGATGGCCTAGCGCTCCTGCATGAGGTGCATGAGCGCTACCCGCGGCTGCCGGTCATCATCATGACTGCGCACGCTGATCTCGACGCCGCCGTGAGCGCCTTCGAACGCGGTGCGTTCGACTATCTGCCCAAGCCCTTCGACATCGACGAGGCGCTCACCCTCATGCGTCGCGCCTTGGATAGCCGCGCCGAGGCTGGCGGGGCGGGGGCGGAGGAAGCCGAGGGGCAGACCGGCATCATTGGCCAGTCGCCGGCCATGCAGGAGGTCTTCCGTGCCATTGGCCGCCTCTCACGCTCCAGCATCACTGTGCTCATCACCGGTGAGTCTGGCACGGGCAAGGAGCGGGTTGCGCAGGCCCTGCACCGGCACAGCCCTCGCGCCAAAGGTCCGTTCATCGCCCTCAATGCCGCCGCAATCCCCAAGGATCTGCTCGAGTCGGAGCTGTTCGGTCACGAACGCGGCGCATTCACTGGCGCCCAGGCCCAGCGACGTGGGCGCTTCGAGCAGGCCGACGGCGGCACCCTGTTCCTCGATGAGATCGGCGACATGCCCTTCGACCTGCAGACCCGTCTCCTGCGCGTGCTGCAGGAGGGCGAGTTCTACCGCGTCGGCGGCCATACCCCGGTCAAGGTGGACGTGCGCATCATTGCCGCGACGCATCAGGATCTCGCTGCCCGCGTGCGCGACGGCCTGTTTCGCGAGGACCTGATGCACCGCCTCAATGTCATCCGCTTGACCTTGCCGCCCTTGCGTGATCGGCGCGAAGACATCCCGCTGCTGCTCGAGCACTTTCTCAAGCGGGCAGCGAGGGAACTGGGCGGCCCCCCCAAGGTGCTCACCTCAGAGGTGCTGGACGTGCTCAAGGCCTACGACTGGCCCGGCAATGTGCGCCAGCTGGAGAACACCTGCCGTTGGCTGACCGTCATGGCCAGCGGGCGCGAGGTGCTGCCCTCCGACCTGCCGCCGGAAATCCTACACCCGGGCGGACAGGCGCTGGCCGCAGCAAACGCGGCCTGGGCCGACCTGCCCGCGCAGGCCCCGGAGGCGTGGCTTATCCTACTGCGTCGCTGGGCTGATGCCCGCCTCGAGGCTGGCCAGCGTGACCTGCTCAGGTTAGCGTTGCCGATGTTCGAGCGGGTGATGATCGAGTCCGCCATGGCCAAGACCCGTGGTCTCAAGCAGGACGCCGCCCTGCTCCTTGGCTGGGGCCGCAACACCCTGGCGCGGAAGATGAAGGAACTGGGGATGGAGTGAGGGTTGTAAGATTGCTTGGATGAGGCGAGCATCACCTCATCCAACCTGTGGTGTTCCCGCCATGCCGATGTCTTTGTCAGTCTTTCTCGGTGTCTTGGTGCTGCCGCTTTTGGGGGGCTGCCTTGGTGGCGCGTTCTCCTCCACGGTCATGCCGCCGGAGCCTGCCGCGATGAATCCGCAGGCGGTGCAGCAGTTCATGCTCAAGTTCAGGGATGGACGCGACGAGCGCGCGGTGCGCGCAAGCCTTGCCAGGCTCTCGCACGTGGCGGGACTGGAGCTTGCCTATGTGCGTCCCATGTCCGGTCAGGCCCATGTCCTGCGTTTCCCCGCCGCGGCCACCCCAGTGCAGGTTGAGCAGGCGCTGCGTGCCCTTCAAGCGCTGCCGGAGGTCGAATATGCTGAGTTGGAGCAAAAGGTGATGCGCCCATGAAGACCTACCCGTTCATCCTCGCCCTGCTTGCTGTCCAAGTGGGGGCCCTTGCCCAAGCCGCTGCCTCTATGGAAGAGGCGATGGTCACCCAGTTGATCGTCCAGCCTAGCAACTTTCATGCGGCCCATGCTTCTCGTCTTGATGCCGCGGCCATGGCCCCCTTCATCCAAGCGGCCGGGGTGGTCATGGGGCATGTGCGCCCCCTGTCCGGCCAGGCGCAGGTGCTGAGGCTGCCTCACCCCATGCGTCCGGATGAGGCGCGGGTCTACGCCAGGCGGCTGGTCGAGTCCGGCGTGGCGCGCATGGCAGAGCCGGATGTACGCGTCTATCCGAGCCGGGTGCCCAATGATCCTGACTATCCGAGGCAGTGGCACTATCACTCCCTCGTGACCGGACTGCCTTATGGCCAGAACAACTATGGCCTGAACCTGCCGTACGCCTGGGATGTCACGGTGGGCAGCTCAGCGGTGGTCGTGGCGGTGCTCGACACCGGCCTGCTGCCGCATGCAGACATCGATGCCAGACGCATCCTGCCAGGTTATGACTTCATCTCTGGCGTCGACACCAATGGGGACGGGGTGGAGGATGACTTCTTTTATGCCAATGACGGCAACGGTCGGGATGACGATCCGCTAGATCCGGGGGACTGGGTCTCGGCGGATGACCGCAAGCTCCACCCTGAGTGCAAGGTGGCGGACAGCTCATGGCATGGCACCCATATTGTCGGCACCATTGTTGCGTCCACGGACAACGCGAAGGGGGTGGCCGGTATCGACTGGCAGGCCCGCCTGTTGCCGGTGCGGGTGTTGGGCAAGTGCGGCGGCCTGCTGTCCGATGTCGTGGATGCCCTGTACTGGTCGGCCGGACTTGCGGTGCCTAATGTGCCTGCCAATCCGAATCCAGCGCGTGTGCTCAACCTGAGTCTCAGTGGCCGCGGTATCTGTCCACGGAGCCTTCAACAAGCCTTCGACGCGGTTACTGCCACCGGTGCCACGGTCGTCGTGGCCGCCGGCAACGATGCCGACAGCGCAGGCAACCACTTTCCCGGTAACTGCAAGGGGGGGATCACGGTCGGCGCGACTGACCAGCAGGGGCAGCGGGCGAGCTACAGCAATATGGGTCTTGAGGTGACGGTGAGCGCGCCGGGGGGGGATTTCGGCGTCGATCCCGGCATCCTGTCCCTCTCCAATAGCGGCACTACCGTGCCTGGGGCGGATGCCTATGCCTTCGCCGCTGGGACCAGCATGGCGGCAGCGCATGTGTCTGGCCTTGTAGCCCTCATGCGTGCGGCCAACCCGGCGCTGACCGGTGCGCAGACGCGCGATGCCCTGCGCGCCACGGCCACCCCCTTCTCGCAGTATGGCACCAGCTGGGATTGCTCCCTAGCAACCTGCGGTGCAGGCATCGTCCGTGCGGACTGGGCCGTGCTGGCCGCGCAGGGCGTGGATTTCGTGCCCGATGCGTTCAGCATTCTGCCCCGGAACGACGTCCCCTTGGCCACCGCCGTCACCTCCGAGCCCATCGTCATCCGCGGCCTTGGGCATGCCACCTCCATCAGCATCCAGAATGGCGAATACAGCCTGGGTTGTACGCAGAGCTTCACCCGCAGCCCGGGGGAGGTGAACGATGGGCAGAGTGTATGCGTGCGTCACACCTCGGCCACGACGTACAGCACCGCGGTGACCAGTACCCTGACGGTGGGTGGGGTGAGTGCAAGCTTCACCAGCACCACCCAGCCGATGCCTATTTCCGCACCGGCCTCTGGCGGAGGTGGGGCGCTTGGGGTATGGTCATTGCTGGGACTGGCGGGCTTGGCCCTTGGGCGACGTAGCCGTACCCGTTCCTGATCCTTGAGATCGATGGAG
>JBEVAM010000047.1:0-4464 GCA_051297135.1 Halothiobacillaceae bacterium | reverse complement strand
GAGCGGGTCTCCTCAAAGTAACCGTATTTGCTGAAGACGGAATCGTCCAGGCGCGGCAGGGCGACAACGGCAAGGATGCCGAGCAAGACCATCACCATGACCAGCTCGATGAGGGTGAAGCCTCCCCTGGACAATGACGATAAAGGCGGCCTGAGGCCGCCTTTGCTGGCAGGGTTGGATGCGCGCGAGCTAAGCCAAGACACTTTCCTCAAGCCCCCAGCCGCTCTTTACACTCCCTAGACCATCAGCGGGCGCAGTAAACCACCGCATTGACCGCGGCCGGCGCATCCTTGCCCTTGATGGTGCAGGTGACAAAGTCAGCAGTACCAGAACAGTCCCCCGTACCGCCGACCTGGAACTGCTTGCTAGTTGTGGGTGCAGTACTGACCAGGCTGGTACCTTGTACCAGCGGTTGAAGAACGATATTTGTGCAGACATTCGTATGGTTGAGAACAATGGCGCTTAAATTGCCAGCCCTCCTGGCCGCGAAGTTGATGACGCTGGCCGAGGTAATGGAGGCGGCCACACCTTCGGCGGCAGCGGTGCTCGCATCCCTAGAGAGATCAACAAACTTTGGCACTGCCACCGCGGCCAGAATGCCCAGGATGACAATGACAATGACCAGTTCGATCAGGGTAAAGCCGCTTTGGGCGCGTGGGGTTTTCGTTTGCATGGGTAAGTCTCCTTCAAGACGTAAAAGCAGAACTTTGGTCTCTGTGCAAGCCGTCCTTACTCTGCAGTATAGGGCCACCGCAAGCGGCTTGCAACAGACTGTTCGAGGTCATGCGAAAGGGTTAGCAACCACTCTTGGTCACCGTGATGGTCGGCCGACTATTGGCGGCGGCAGGGCTCACATAGTCCACTTTGCAGTTGGCGACGTTCTTCCACTGAAAAGTGGTGGTGTTGCCGGTGGCAGTGTGCGTCACAGTCCAATCGCCAGTGCTGTAGTCCACCACCTGGGCAATGCCATTAGCGGTACCGCCCTCGGGGTAGCCAAAGTCGAGAGTGACACTGGTCACGCCGTCGGCGTTGATGGGGAATGTGACGTCCGCGCTTGCCGTATCGGCACCTGTGGCAAGGGCCTTGCCATAGACAATGGCCGCAGCCGCCTTCATCGAGCCCTCCATGGCCGCAAGCTGAGCAATGCGCGCGTCGCGCTGGAGGTTGAGGAACTTCGGCAGGGCAATGGCCGCCAGAATGCCCAGGATGACAATGACAATGATCAGTTCGATCAGAGTAAAGCCGCTTTGGGCGCGTGGGGTTTTCATAGGTAAGCCTCCTCAATAAGCATGGATCTTCTCACCCCTGCCTTCACCCAAGCGGGCAAGGGGTTATCCAAGGAGTGATTACCTTCTTGTATACACCTTTTGTCGAGTCATGACAACCGATTTCTTAGCGTCGGCTGGCTAGCTGGGTAAGCTCCCACATGGGCAGGAACACGCCCAAGGCGAGCATCAGAACCATGACCCCAACCACGACCGTCAAGATGGGTTCGATAATGGCCGACAAATGGGCAATGTCGTACTCCACTTCGCGATCGTAAAAGTCGGCCACCTCGCGCATCATGGTGTCCACCTGGCCGGTCTCCTCGCCCACGGCAAGCATCTGCAGCACGACGGGAGTGAACAGCCCCGTCTGGATGGCGCTGCGCAGCATGGTACCGCCACGCTCGATACCCATGCGCATGTCAAGCACCTTTTCCGCCAGGTACATGTTGTCGCTGGCGTGCGCCACACCAATCAACGCCTGGGTGATGGGCACACCAGAACCAAGCGCCATGCTCAAGGCCCGAGTGAAACGGGCAAGGGTGGCACGCAACAGAATGTCGCCGATCTTGGGAATACGCAGCTTGACACGATCCCACCACAGGCGGCCTTTTTCCGTCGCAATCCAGCGCCGGAAGGCAAATACGGCCAGTACAATGCCACCAAGAATGATATGCCAGTACGCAGCCATAAACCCCGAGAAGGCAAGAATCATGCGCGTCGGCAGGGGTAACTCCAGCTGAAAGCCTGCAAACACCTTGGCAAAGGCGGGAATGACCAGCACCGTAAGCACACCAATGGCGATGAGGATGGCAATGACAACGAAACTGGGATAGCGTATGGCCGACTTGATGCGGTCGAGGACCACCTTGTCACGGTCGAGGTACTCGTACATGCGCAAGAAGGCCTCGTCAATGCGACCGGATAGCTCGCCCACCCGCAACATGCTGATATACAGGGTGCCGAAGATGGCGGGATAGCGGGCGAAGCTGCTGGCCACGTCGCGCCCACCCTCGAGATCGCGCACGATCTCGCGCAGCACCTCGGCAAAACGCGGGTTGGCAGTGGAGTCCGCCAGCCGGGTCAGGCTCTGGATGATGGGCACCCCGGCATGGGTCAAACTGTACATCTGGCGCGAGAAGAGGATCAACTCCTCAAGGCCCGGCTGGCCGATGCCGAACCTACGCTTGAGATCATCCAGCGGCTTAGCGCGCGTCTTCTTCTCCCGCACCTCCAGCGGGATCAGACCCTGACCACCCAACAGGCTGGCCGCCGCCTCGGTCGAGGCTGCCTCGACCTGGCCTTGCTGGAGCTGGCCGCGTTGGTCGCGGGCCTTGTAGACATAGATGGGCATGTCCGTTGTTAGTTGTGTTAGTGAGACACGGTTTGACCCCTTGCCACGGTTCTCTGACCCCTCACGGGCCGCTGACCTCCTCCACCTCACCCACCACGCGCATGACCTCCTCCACGGTGGTCAGACCCTGCGCAGCGTAATCAAGGCTGCTCTCCAGCAGGGTATGGAAGTGCGGACTGTGAGGGGCTGCCTCGGCAAAGGCGTGCACATCCCCCTGGCGCAGCGCAGCAAGCATAGCAGCATTCGGCTCGAGGTACTCGTACACACCGATGCGACCCCGGTAACCGGTATTGTTGCACTGCGGGCAGCCGCGCCCCTTGCGCAGGCGCATGGCGGCCGGGTCGCTCCCCACCCCTTGCAGCCAGGCCGCTGTCTGTGGGTCAGGGATGTGCTCCTGCGCACAGTTCTCGCACACGCGCCGCACTAGGCGCTGGGCGATGATGGCGCGCAGCGCAGCGGCGACGAGGAAGCCCTCGGCTCCCATGTCGAGCAAACGGTCGGCAGTGCTAATGGCATCGTTGGTGTGCAGGGTGGAGAGCACCAGGTGACCGGTGATGGCAGCGCGCAGACCAATCTCGACCGTCTCCGTATCGCGCATCTCGCCCACCAGGATCACGTCCGGGTCCTGACGCAGGGCAGCACGCAGGATGTTGGCAAAGGTCAGGCCAATCTTCGGATGGACCTGGACCTGATTGATGCGCTCCAGCCGGTATTCGACCGGGTCCTCGGCGGTGATGATCTTGCGCTCCGGGCTGTTTAGCTCACGCAGTGCAGCATACAGGGTGGTGGTCTTGCCGGAGCCGGTGGGGCCAGTGACCAGAATCATGCCGTGCGGATGACGCAACTGGCGGCGAAACCGCTCAAGAATGACCGCCGGCATGCCGAGCTTTTTCAGATCGAAATGCTCAAGATCATGATCGAGCAAACGCATGACCACCGACTCGCCATGCTGGGTCGGCATGGTGGAAAGACGCACGTCGAAGTTCTTGTTGCGCACACTGATATTGAAGCGCCCATCCTGCGGCAGGCGGCGCTCGGCGATGTCCAGGCCAGCCACCAGCTTGAGGCGCGAGACCACGGCGGAGGCGATGCGCTTCTCCGGCATCACCTGCTCCTGCAGCACCCCATCCACGCGCATGCGGATGCGCAGAACCGTCTCGTCCGGCTCGATATGGATGTCAGAGGCACGACTGGCGACGGCGTCCTCGAACAACGACTGCAGCAGATTGACCACCGGCACATCGGCCACGTCTTCGGCGCGCAGCATGCGATCGATATCGCTATCGCTCGCCGACAACTCCTGGCCCAGGTGACGCGCCAGCTGAATGATCTCCTCAGTGCGCCGATAGACGTTGTCGAACACCGCCAAAAGGTCGGCCTCGCGCACCACGGCGACGTTGGCCTGCCGGCCCAGCACACGACAGACCTCATCATAAGCGAACAGATCGGTCGGATCGGCCATGCCGATGAGTGGCTGCTCAGGATTGTCATCAAGCAGGATGACGCGGTTGCGGCGAGCAATGTGCTCGGGCAACTTGCTCACCACCTCCGGCGTGTAACGGTAATGACGCAAGTCAATGAGCTGCAGGCCAAGCTGGCTTGCCAGGACCTCGAGGATACGCTGCTCAGTAATGAAGCCAAGCTCGACCAACGTAGCGCCAAGCTTGTGCCCGCTGCGCTTCTGCTCATCAAGCGCTATCGACAGCTGTTCAGCGGTGATCTCTCCGGTCTGGACCAGCAGGTCGCCTAACCGCAATCTCTTCGGAACTGCCTGCACCATGACTTACTGCTCTCAAGAAAGTGCGCAAATATGCGCACGATTCTCTTCCTGCCCCGACGGGTCTT
>JBEVAM010000046.1:0-4649 GCA_051297135.1 Halothiobacillaceae bacterium | reverse complement strand
TTTCCATGAGACTATTATACATTATTGCACACGATTGTTAGAACTAGAGTTTACCTCCCTCTGACCAAGGTGCTGGAGGCGCTCCTGGGCATAGGCGCGCAAGGCCGCATCCAGTCCTTCAAGACCCAGCGCCTGGGCATAGATCGCGCGTGCAGCGGCTGGTTGTCCACTATTCTCCAGGGCAATGGCGCGACCAAGCAGCCAGCGCGGATCGCGCGGATCCAGTTCAGCCGCATGACGGTAGGCCTCGGCCGCCTCGAGATGGTCGCCCGCGCGTGCGGCGAGCGCCGCGAACAGGGCTTGGTGGGCAAGGCGATCCGTCTGCATCCTTGCCCGCAAAAACGCCAGGGCCTCCTGTACACGTCCCTGGTCGGCAAGCATCCGCGCCATCAGCTCGACCAGTTCCGGCTGACGAGACTGGATCTCCAGGCCACGCACCAGCTCAATCTCCGCGTCGCGAAACTGACCGGATAACATCAGCAGACGAACCAGCAGTTCGCGCGCGCGAACATACTCAGGTTGGATCTGCAGTACCTGGCGCAGCTTTTCTATCGCCAGCTCAATGCGGCCTTTCTGCTGCAACTGCCAGGCCTCGGCGTAAAGCGCCTCCATCCGCTGCGCTGGCGTAAGATTGGGAGAGAAACTAGCAACCTTGGGCGAAGCCTCAGCAGGGTGCGGCCCTTGAGCGATCAATGGCGTCGTTGGCGCCTGCAACGTCTCTTTCTGCACAGAACTTGGGGTGATGGGCAGATCATGCGCACCCTTGGCCTGAAGAGGGGCTGCCTCGCGACCCACCGACGCAGGCCAAGCCAAGATGAGCTCCCAGTGCTGCGCGCCCTCATCACCCCTGCGCGGCTGAAGCCGAACATCGGCCGTTGCAGGCCAAGTGAATCCAAGCCGCCAAACGTCACCCGCCCGCTCGCTTCGCCAGCCGTGCAGGCGAGGGTGCGGGCTTTCCACCGTCGCTGAGCGGATACCCGGCAGGTAGAGCTCGACCTGCTCACCAACGCGGCTTAGACGCACGGCCTCCCGCAGGGGGTGATCGAAGGCAAGCTCAAGACGCAACGCCCGGCCCTCATCCACGGCCGAGAGCATGACCAGACGGGCCTCACGCCCTGCATGGACATCGCTCGCCTCGATCGGCTGCGAGGGCACAGTGACAGAAGGCTCCGGGGCGGGTGTCGCATGGGGCGCCTGGTGAATCTCCACGCCGGAGGGATGCGTCGCGTCCCCTTGGCCAGCCAGCGGGGCGTAGTCCCCCGAACGCCACAGATACAAGGCTGCGACCATCGCCAGCAGAACGAACAGGAAAGGCCAAAACAGCCAGGACAGCCGACGTTGCATGTCCCTTTCGATGGGCGGAGTGACATCAGTATGCCGCAGATCATCGACATGAACCCCTGGCAGTTCATGGATCTGAGCCATCTCGCCGGGAGGCTGGCCGCCTGAGGCCCTACGCGCCTCCAAGTCTTTGAGCATATCGTTGATCAAACTCACGGCATTACCCAAACCAGCCGCCCCAGCGCGGTCGAGTGGCGTCTTCCGTATCGTCAATGGCACGCAGCACATGGATCGGACGAATCTTGCGCTCGCCCTTGCCGTAGGCACTCATCAACGCCTTGTGCGCGAGAATATTGATCAACCGAGGCACACCGCGGCTGCCTTGCGCGAGCAGGCGGACAGAGCGTTCACCAAACAAGACCGGGCCATTGTAGCCAGCCCGGCGCAGGCGGTGCATGACGTAATCCCCAACGCTGGCCGGATCGAGCGGAGTAAGCCTGTAGCTAAAGGTGATGCGCTGGCGCAACTGGCGGATCGAGGGCCGTGCAAGAAGATTGTCCAGTTCCGGCTGGCCGAACAGAACCACTTGCAGCAGCTTGCTCTTTTCCGTTTCCAGATTGGTCAAAAGACGCAGGGCCTCCACCCCTTCCTCGGTGAGATTCTGGGCTTCGTCAATGGCCAGAATGACTCGCCGACCTTGGGCACGGTATTCAATCAGCCTTTCGCTCAGTCGTTTAAGGAGCTGGTGGTCATCCAATCCCGTGGGTTCCAAGCCAAGCTCGTCGGCAACGGCTCGGCGCAAGGCCATGGCATCCAATTGAGGATTGGGCAGCCACGCCGTCACTGCATTCTGATCAAGTGAATTCAACAGCTTGCGGCAAAGAAGGGTCTTGCCCGTGCCCACCTCCCCGATCACCTTGACAAAACTCTGGTTAAACAAAAGGGCGATCGAGAGCACATTGATGGCCTCCTGATGCGACGCATAGGCGTAGTAAAACGCAGTATCCGGAGTCAGGCTGAAAGGATGTTCCCGAAGGCCAAAATGGCGCAGGTACATGGTTACTCGATCATCAATTGAGGCTGGCCTGCCTTGTCGACAGAATCCATGGTCGAAGCCCCTTCAGGGTTCGGCCCTCGAGAGCCCGACGGCGCTGTAATGGCGCGCAAGTTCTGGATGCGCGTACGGGTGACATCGAGCTCCTGCTGCCAGTCACCATCGCCATTCACAATCACCGGACGCAGCAAGATCACCAGCTCGGTCTTGCGGCTGGAGTTCTTGCGGTGCTTGAACAGCTCACCCAGCCCAGGGATGTCGCCCAATCCCGGCAAGCTGGCGTTGTTCAGGCGGCCTGCATCCTCCATCAAGCCACCAATGACGATCACCTGACCGTTCTTGGCACGCACGATGGTGTCCGCCTCACGTACCTTGGAAAAGGCCAACGGGAGGCGCTGGGTCTGGTTGAAGATGGTGAATTCCTTGGTCTGGTTGACCACCTCGGTCACCATCGGGTGGATGTGCAAGACCACCTCGTTGCCATTGATCTGCGGCGTTACATCCAGCGCAATGCCAGAGAAGAACGGCGTGAGCCGAATGTCCGGCACCACGCTGGTGCCTGCCGCGGTGCTGGTCGAGGTGGAGGACACGCCAGTGACGAAATACTCGTCGCTGCCAACCTTGATCACCGCCTTTTGGTTGTTGAGTGTGGAGACACGCGGGCTGGAGAGGACCTGCACATTGCCCTGGCTCTTGAGCAGTTCGATGAAGGCGGTGAAATCCTTTGTCGCCAAGGTAGCGGCGAACATGCCACCAAAGGCGGAAACGGCAGTGCTCTCGATGAATTGCCTCGCGTCCGGGTTGAGCACACCAGTATTACCAGCGATCTCCGACTGACCGCCATTGAGCAGAGTACCGCCGCCGGTCTGTCCCAACAGCAGTCCATTGTTGCCGCCATTCCAGTAGCGCAACGCAGACCAATTGATCCCGCTCTGGAAACCGTCACTCAGCTCCACCTCGATCAGCTTGGCCTCGAGGATGACCTGGCGTTGCACATTGGATTCGGACTGCTTGAGATAGCGCTCAATCTCGCGCAGTTCATGGGGCAGGGCGCGCACCACCACCAGGCCAGACTGCGGCGAGATGACGATGCTGCGACTCTCGGCCGGACGTGCCGGGACCGTTCCTTGCGACCCTGAAGTTGTCGAAGCATCCAGCAGGGAGGCACCGTTACAGCCAAGCGGGGTGCTGATGGAGCGCGAACCGCCCGCCATGGACATCTGGTCCTGGATAAGCGGCAAGCCAAGGAAGGTGCAGAGCGAGGCCGCCAATTCACGCCAATAATCAGACTGCGACTGGGTGTGAATCTGGCTACCATAGGGCGAGCTTGTCCCCGTGCCCGCAGATTGGGTGGTGCCGCTTCCCATACCCGTCCCACCCCCACCCGTGGAGGACGAGCCCAGTGCCTGGCTGATCTGGCCGGAATTGACCTGAGTACCCGACTGTCCGCCCCGGTTGACGTTCAGATAGCTGACCTGAAACATACGAGTCTGCAGGCGCGGCGGCAGGATGACATAATTCAGACCATCTTTTTCGTATTCGTAGCCGTAGCTGGCGCGCACCAGGCTCAACACCTCATCTACCGTGACGCCCTTCAGTTCGAGATCAATGCTGCCCTGCACGTCCGGATGGACGACCATGTTGTAGGGTGTGCCCTGCACCAACCCCATAAAAAACTCGCGCGCCGGCGCATTATAGACCGTCACATCGAAACGACCGGCCATTTTGCTTGGCGCCAGACGGGCCAGATCATCCGTCACGGGTGCGAGCAAGGCCGCCTCGACGGCGGGCGGAGGCGCAACAACAGCGGCCGAAGGCATGGGGGGTACCGAACGCAAGGCAGATTCGATCCGCTCCAACCTCGATTCGGGGTCGGTGCGCGGCGTGGTGCATCCCTGAATCAGCCCAAACAGGGCCAGGATGAACAGGGCAAGAACGGTTTTTTGCAACAGAGGGATATTCATGGTCTTCATGGATGCGGATGCCCTTCGGCGTTGTTGCGAAACCCCTCCCTGGATTCCGCCCTTCGGGTGTCACCTTGTGAAGATCCTCCAACGGGATCATTCAAGATGAGCTTCTTGATGACAACATCAGGCAGCAGGCCCAGTTCCACCACCTGATTTCCATCACGCTCCAACAAGACCGAGGAGGGCTGGATGGCCAGCAGGCGATAACCGGCCCATTGCTCACCAACACGGCGGGGATGGCCATCGATCACGGCGTAATGCTCATATTGGTTGCGCACAATCATGCTCAGGCGCGGCAGGCCAGCCTCAGGGGATAAGGCCGTCTGCTCTGCCGCCGGCACGCCAAC
>JBEVAM010000045.1:0-4966 GCA_051297135.1 Halothiobacillaceae bacterium | reverse complement strand
GAGCTGCACCTCACCCAGCCCACCATCTCCATGCAAATGAAAAAACTCTCCGACAGCGTGAACTCTTTGAGATCATAGTGCCGCATCCCGATGGCCTGGATGGGACGGACATGCCAAGGCTTTCTTGGCAGATGATGATCGTTGATCGCAACACATACCGCAGGAGGGGCCTCGCACCCTTCGCCAACGTGCAAAGGGTGAGGACTGGCCTCCTGAACCGGTGTCCGCGTCAAGCGATGACGAAGAGGTATAGACCAAAGCGCTGAGCCAGGATAGCCCCGACTGAGCGCTCGCTTGCGCATCTCGGCCTGAGTCTGTGGTCGCATGCGTGTGCCGCCTCAGGGGCGGGGCACCACGGGATCAGCGAACCAGTCCGGCCTCCACCTCGTCGCGCTTGGCGCGCCCCATGAGCTGCTCAACCAACACCAGGGCAAAGTCCATGGCCGTTCCGGGACCACGCGAGGTGATGATGCGCTCATCCACCTCGACTGCAGCAGAGCTATCCGTCACGCCAGCCAGCTCCTCGGCATTCAAGGCGCCAGGATAATGGGTGACCCGACGCCCATGCAGCAGGCCAGCATGTGCCAGCACCTTGGGCGCGGCACAGATCGCCCCAACCAACCGCCCCTCGGCATGGGTGCGCTGCAGGATGTGCAGCACCCGTGGATCGTCGCGCAGATTGTCCGCCCCCGGCAGGCCGCCGGGCAGGACAACCAGGTCAAAGCGCTCATGTAGGACTTGGTCGAGGCTCGTGTCCGGCAGAAGGACCGTGCCACGCGCCGCCCGCACAGGTCCAGGCTGCAGCCCGGCGGTTAGCACCTCGATCCCGGCACGGCGCAGGATGTTGGTGATGGAGATGGCCTCCAGCTCTTCGAAGCCGGGGGCGAGGGGAACCAGGACGCGCGGCATGACAACCTCCTTAGCGTGTGCCGAGAATGACCATACCCTTGAGCATATTCAATGCCTCGAACAAGGCAAAGTCGCTCTGCGCCAGCGGCTTACCGTCCTCGCCGCTGACCATGTCAACAGGCTTCGCCGCGCCGTTGCCCGGCCGCTTGTCATTCTCGAGATGGCGGGAAAGATCGGCCTCCTTGATGCGATGATCATCCATCTCGACCTTATCGACCGTGATCTGCGGCAGAAGGATGTCCGGGACGATGCCCTCCGCCTGAATCGAGCGGCCAGACGGGGTGTAATAGCGGGAGGTGGTCAGTTTCACTGCGCCACCGTTGGCCAGCTCCTGAATGCTCTGCACCGAGCCCTTGCCGAAGGTCTTGCTGCCCATGACGATCGCACGCTTGTGGTCCTGGAGGGCCCCGGCCACGATCTCAGAGGCCGAGGCCGAACCGCCATTGACCAGGACCACCATCGGCGCACCATGGAGCAGGTCGCCGGCATGCGCACTGTAGCGCAGCTTGGCATCCTTCACCCGGCCATCGGTGTACACCACCAGGCCGTCCTCCAGGAAGGCATCGGCCACACTCACCGCGGCCTGCAGCACGCCGCCCGGATTGTTGCGCAAATCCAGCACCAGGCCCTTGAGCTTGCCGTCCGCCTGCTTCTGCAGATCCTCGAGCGCCTGACGCAACTGCTCGCCGGTCTGCGATTGGAACTGGGTAATGCGCACATAGGCATAGCCCGGTTCAAGCACTCGGCTCTTCACGCTCTTGACCCGGATGATGGCGCGCTCGATGGTCAGCTCCCACGGCTTCTCCTGCCCCTTGCGCACCACGGTCAGCTTGATCTTGGTGCCCGGCTCGCCGCGCATCAGCTTGACCGCGTCGTTCAGACTCATGCCCTGCACCGGCTTATCATCCAGGCGGATGATCAAATCGCCCGCCTGCAAGCCGGCGCGCTGTGCCGGGGTGTCGTCGATCGGCGCGATCACCTTGACAAAGCCATCCTCCATACCGACCTCAATCCCAAGACCGCCGAAGGTGCCGCTGGTCCCCGCCTGCAGCTCCTTGAATTCCTCGGGGTCAAGATAGCTGGAGTGAGGGTCCAGGCCGGCGAGCATGCCGCGGATGGCATGGGTCAGCAGGGTCTTGTCGTCCACCGGCTCGACATAATCCGCCTTGATGCGCGCGTAAACTTCCGTGAAAGTACGCAGCTCATTGATCGGTAGGGATTCGATCGCGACGGCCGGGGACGCACGCTCCGCCAGCACGCCCGCGCCGAAAGTCAGCCCGAAGCCGAGGGCCACGCCGGTCACCACCAGGGCCACGGCACGCATACGCTGTTGCATGGAAGGCACTCCTCATGGGCACGGGCATGGCCCGCGCGAAAAATCTGTTATCGAAAGTCTATCAGGGCGAGTCAGCCCTGTCCCGACCCTACCCCCCCTGCATGGCGGCCCAGCGCGAGGGGTTGATCGGCTGACCACCACGCCGGACCTCGAAATACAGCCCCGCCTGACCTGCCCCGCCGCTGCGGCCCGCCGCAGCGATCACCTCGCCGCGGCGCACACGTGCCCCCACGGCCTTGTAGATCGCCTCATTGTGCGCATAGAGGCTCAGATACCCCCCCGCGTGCTGCAGGATGACCAGTTGGCCGTAGCCGCGCATCCAGTCGGCAAACACGACTCGCCCATCGGCGACCGCACGCACCGGCGCCCCCTCTGCTGCGGCATAGAAATGACCGTCAGAACGCAGATCCCCCAAGCCGATCGGGTCACCATACTTGCGCAGCAGGCGCCCCGCCACCGGGATGTCTCCCACCGTGCCTGCCGGGGCCAGGGCGACATCGCCCTTGGAAACCGCCTTATCCCCGCCATCCTTGGCCTGTCTGCGCGGCGCAGGTGGCTGGGCCTTGGGCTGAGGAGAGGGGGGGGGCTGCTTCGCCGCCTCTTCCAACTTCTCCACCAGCCGCGCAAGATCGCGTTGATCGCTCTTGATCTGCTCGACTCGTGCCTCACTGGCCTTCAGGCGGGCCTCCAGGGCCTCAATGGCCTGAAGCTGCCTCTGGCGAAGCTCGTCAAGACGCTGCTGCTCCTCGCGCGCCGAGCGCTCCAGCGCAATGAGATGGGCCAAACCGCCCTCGAGTTCAGCCACAACGCGCGCGCTCTCGTCCAGATCCGCGCGCAGACCCGACAAAGCCCGAGCATAACGCTCGCGCAGCACCGCAAGATACCCCTCCATACGCATCTTGTCGGCACGCCCCTCGGGGCTCAGGACCCCCTGCAGGGGCAAGTCTGGCCCCAGGGCATACAGTGCGCGCACGCTTGCGGCCAGCCTCTGCCGACCGCGCGCGATCGAACCTTCCAGCGCCGCCTGGCGGGCACGCAACGCCTCGAGCTTTGCCCGCTGCGCAAACAGCGCCTCGCGCGTCTCGTGCAGCGCCCGGGCCACGCCGGCCTGCTGGTTCTCAAGGCTGCGTAGGGCCCGCTCTTCATTGTTACGCAACGCGCTCAAGCTGTTCAATTCAGACCGTGCGGACTCAAGGGCCTTCTGTAACTCGCTGAGCTCTCTGGCCTTCTGTGCGACATCATCCGCCCCGGCCGAAGCCGCGAGCCCCCCCATGAAGACGAGCACGACGAGCACATGGGCAGTTCGCGGGAAAAGGTTTACCATCTATCACCATATTCTGATTTGACCTATGGCCACGCCAGGAATCCACCCATGGTGCATGACGACGCCGATATCTGCGCCCCGCGCCTGATGACCCGCATGGAAGACATCGATCGCGCCGCGCGCTCCCTCAAAGCCATGTCTCACCCCTTGCGACTCAAGATCCTCTGTGTGCTGGGCGATCGCGAGATCAGCGTGCAGGACATCGTCGATGCCGTCGGCACCACGCAGAGCAATATCTCCCAACATCTTGCCATCCTGCGCGACAAGGGCATCCTTGCCTCGCGCAAGGACGCCAACCGGGTATACTACCGTGTCAGTGACGCACGCACCCTGCGTCTGATCGGTATGATGCAGGAAGTATTCTGTCCTCATTCCTCCTGAAACATTTGACGAGACCAGAAGATGACCACCGACCGCATTGTACGCATCGTTGCCGGCTTCATGATCCTGCTGACCCTGGCCCTTGCCCACTTTACCGGCCAGATCGACATGAGCAAGATGAGCTGGCTGTGGCTGACCGCCTTCGTCGGCCTGAACCTGTTCCAGAGCGGCTTCACCCGCTTCTGCCCGCTGGATACCCTCTGCGAGAAGATGGGCATACGCCGCGCCCAGTAAGCACGCATGGATTTTCTCGACTTTCTCCAGCGCCACTGGATGCTGACCGCGGCTGCGGTCGGCATCGTGTTCATGCTAATCGCCTCCGAGGTCGCGCGCCTCACCCGCAAGTATGCCGACATCAGCCCCACCGAGGCCTCGCGCATGATGAGTCACGAGGAGCCGCTGGTGCTTGACGTGCGCGAAATCAACGAATACCGCGAAGGCCACCTGCGTGATGCGAAACACATCCCGCTCGGCCAGCTGGGCGGCAAGATCAACCAGCTCGAGTCCTGGAAAGACAAGCCCGTGATCATCTACTGCCGCAGCGGTCACCGCTCCGGCGCGGCCTGCAACTTGCTCGCCAAGCACGGCTTCACCAAGCTCTACAATCTGGCGGGTGGCATCATGGCCTGGACACACAGCGGCCTGCCACTCAAAAAGAAGTAAACCCATGCCCCAGGCAGACGCCACCGTCTACATCAGACGCGCCTGCTTCTACTGCGCGATGGCACAACGCCTCCTAAACACCAAGGGGGTAAAATTCACGCCCGTCGTCGTGGACGGCGCCGCCCTGTGGGGCGAGATGGTGGAGCACTCCGGCCGCTCCAGCCTCCCGCAGGTCATCATGGATGACCGCCCAATCGGTGGTCACACCGACCTGCTCGCGCTCGACCGCGAAGGCGTGCTTGATGACCTGCCATTTCCCACCCGCTGGCCGGGCTCGCCCATGAAGGAGGTGGACTCTAGTTCTAACAATCGTGTGCAATAATGTATAATAGTCTCATGGAAAGCGCCATGAG
>JBEVAM010000044.1:0-5187 GCA_051297135.1 Halothiobacillaceae bacterium | reverse complement strand
GCACGTACATCTCGTGCCAGCGTCGCCACCAGGACTTTCTCGCTGCGCGCGTAGCGCTCGAACAGGGCCGTGGAGGATTCCAGTTTGCCAATGCAGGTCACCAGGTTGCGGCCTCCGTTGCCCGCCCGGTAAGCCAGTTCGCCCTTCCGCTCGCGCTCCTCAGACCGCCTCAAGACATTCCGTCATCTCGCCTTCGAGCACTTCCTGCCATACTCCTTGCATCAGCGCTTTCATCAGGTCGCGGTCGCCCGCGGCTGCTTCCACCGCCGACGACTTCGTATGACGCTTCCTCGTGGCCATGGTAGGCCTTCCTTCAGGACTCAAGATCAATCTCGACATTCAACCGCTTACCATGACCACACTCGCCGGTAACCCCCTACAGATGCTTTTGCACATAAGTCAGCACACCATACCCCGAGCCGTTCCACAGACGTGTTATCAATCCGATGGAATACGACTCTCAAAGACACTACTTTAGGATCCGTGCCACAGGAACCCAGGCACCGTGCCAAGCACCGAAATCACCCACCAACGAAGCCAGATACGCAACCCCCGCGCCCATCCATACGGCGCACATCGACAGCGTTGAAGCCAAGAAACACAGCGTGCAGTGACGCACCGTCCAGCAGGGTACCAAGCTGTGCGTGAGGACCGAAACCCTGGCCCTTCGTCGCGCCATGGCAAGACCAAGCTATAGCTCGAACAACGGCCCCGACATGCGCAAGCTCCTCAGTCGCTCCCATCCCATGCGGGTCTGCATGAGCATCAGTCTGAGCACATCGACACATTGCGCCCCGTCAAGCCCATCTCCGTAGATCAGTCCAGCTTCACGCCCCTCCAGCACGATCACGAGGTCGGATACGACACAGTGTTCGGGATCAGCCTCACCACCGCCCTGCGTCTTGATCGCCTCCAGCCCCAACCTCCAGCACACCCGCTTGATTGATATCTCGCACTCACTTGGTAGTTGATAACCATTATCATTCGTGTTTTAGTATGCCTGAGGAGGCAGCGTCAGGCCGACCGGCGCGTCGATTCACGCTCCTCCTCCGTCCATTCAACACATTGATATGAGAGGATTTTCATCCATGAAACGACTCCTCACCGCCTTTGCAATCGCGATCCCGCTCCTGGCTGCGGGCAGCAGCACTCTGGCCTCGTCCCAGGTGCTCAACCTCTACACTGCCCGCCACTACCAGACCGACGAGGCCCTCTATACCAACTTCACCCGTCTGACCGGCATCCGCGTCAACCGTATCGAAGGCAAGGAAGACGAGCTGTTCGAACGTATCCGCCACGAGGGCCCAGCAAGCCCGGCCGACGTCTTCCTCACTGTAGATGCGGCCCGGTTACAGGCAGCGAATGATGTCGGCCTGTTCGCACCAGTGCGCTCCCCCACGCTAACGTCACGCATCCCCGAGCAATTCAGAGATCCAGAAGGGCATTGGTTCGGTTACTCCTACCGCGCCCGCGTCATCGCCTATGCACGCGACAAAGTCAAACCCGAAGAGGTGGCGCGCATGGCCGACCTGGCCCATCCCCGTTTCAAAGGCAAGCTCTGCGTGCGCAGCGGCGGCCACGTCTACAACCGCACCTTGGTCGCCGCCATCCTCCATCATGAAGGAGAAAATCGCACAATGGCCTGGTTGCGTGGTCTCGTCGCCAACCTGGCGCGCGATCCGAAAGGCGGCGATACCGACCAGATCCGTGCCGTCGCCGCCGGCGAATGCGACGTGGCCATCACCAATCATTACTACTACGCTCGGTTGCTTGCCTCGAACAAACCCGAAGACCAAGAAGTCGTTCGCAAGGTCGGCATCGTCTTCCCCGATCAGCAAGGCCCCGGTACGCACGTGAACATCTCCGGGGGCGGCATGCTCAAACATGCCCCCAACAAGGAGGCCGCCGTACGCTTCCTGGAATATCTGGCTAGCGATGAGGCCCAGGCCTATTTCGCCAACGGCAACAACGAATGGCCGGTGGTCCCGAATGTGCGCATCGACAATCCCCAACTGGCAACGATGGGTGACTTCAAGGTAGACCCTCTGTCCGCGTCGATACTGGCCAAGAACACCACCAAGGCGCAACGCCTCATCGACCAGGCAGGCTGGAAATAGACCTCACCACCCCGCCGCGGTGGGGGATCACTCTCGACGCATGCTGCGCGAGAGCAGTATCACCGGGATCAACCCCACCGCCACGATCGCCAGGGACGGCGTAGCCGCTTCGGCCAGGCGTTCGTCGGCCACCAGAATGAAAACCTGGGTGGCCAGAGTCTCAAAGTTGAAAGGACGCAGAACAATGGTCGCGGGAAGCTCCTTCATCACGTCCACGAACACCAACAATAGCCCGGAGAGGAGTCCGCCAGAGAGCAAGGGTACGTGCACATGGGCGAGCAACCTCGTCTGTGTCGCCCCCAGACTGCGCGCCACTTCGTCCAGACTCTGCCGAATACGGGTTAGACCGGCCTCGACGGAATGTACGGCCACAGCCAGGAAGCGGGCCAGATAAGCAAATACCAGGGCAGTGACGCTACCAGTGATGATGAGCCCCAGGTTGATGTCGAAGCGCTCACGAAACCAGTGAATCAGGACATGATCCAGCGCAGTGAGTGGGATCAGTGCCCCGACGGCGATCACCGTGCCGGGCACGGCATAGCCCAAGGTGGCCAGGCGTTTGATACCTGCCATCAGACGGCCCGGATACAGTCGGCCAGCATAGGCCAACAGCAGGGCAGCCAGCACGGCAAGAACGCTGGCCAGTCCCGCCAACATCAGGCTGTTGCCGGCCAGGGTCAAATACTTCTCGCCGAACTGCACGTCGCCATCGGATGTCGCCATGCGCAGCAACAGTCCGGCCGGCAACACAAAGCCCCCAGCCAGGGGGGTCATGCAACTAACCCATACCAGAAAACCGCGCAACGGTGGCAGCCGCGGACGGACATGAGGACGGCCACCGTTGTCGTGATAGCGGGCCCGCCCCCGGCTCGCCTTCTCAAGCAACAGGGTCAGCAGCACAACCACCAGCAAGCTGGCCGAGAGCTGAGAGGCCGCCACCGGGTCGCCAAAGGCGTACCAGGCCCGGTAAATACCAGTGGTGAAGGTGGGCACGCCAAAGTAGGACACGGCGCCGAACTCGGCGAGGGTCTCCATGATCACCAGCGCCACCCCGCCCACCACCGCCGGGCGCGCCAAGGGAAAGGCGACACGGTAGAAGGCCTGGCCCTGCGTCAGACCCAGGCTGCGAGCGGCCTCCATCAGGTTGCCAGAACGGTCTATGAACGCCGCACGGGCCAGCACGTAAACATAGGGGTAAAACACCAGGCTAAAGATCACGATGGCGCCGCCCAAGGAGCGCACATCCGGAAACCAGTAGTCGTCCCGTTCCCAGCCGAAAGCATCACGCAGCGCCGTCTGCACCGGGCCGGCATACTGCAGCAAATCGGTGTAGACATAAGCAATGACATAGGTGGGCATGGCCAGGGGCAGCAGCAAGGCCCACTCCAGGACACCGCGGCCAGGAAAGCGATACATTGCCACCCACCAGGCTGTACCGATCCCCAGCAGGGCGGCACCCAGCCCGCTGCCCACGGCCAGGATCAGGCTGTTGACGATGTAATCGGCCAGCACCGTCTCCACCAGGTGGGCCCAGACCTCTTGCTCGTCCGGTATGAACACGTGGAGCACGACACTGCCCACCGGTATCGAAACCAGGAGTGCCAGCGCCACAGCGACCATGGGCAGGACTGCATGGCGTTTTTTCATGAGGGGCGGACCTTTGAGCAAACAGGGCGTTATTATCTATCATATTGACTCTCATTTACTTGCCCGCGTCCGATCACGCCCTCCCTATCGACATGACTGCCGTCATCGAAGTCGTCGAACTGGCCTACCGTTACAGCGACAAGCCGCTCCTCGAAGGTGTCAACTTCACGCTCGACGAAGGGGAGATCGGCTGTCTGCTCGGTCCGTCTGGCTGTGGCAAGACCACCGTCCTGCGTTTGATCGCCGGTTTTGAAGCGCCAACTGCTGGCCGAATCCGGCTGGGCGGGCAAGTGGTGAGTCAGCCGGGTGCCGTCCTCCCCCCAGAGCAGCGAGCCATCGGCATGGTCTTTCAAGACTACGCCCTGTTTCCGCATCTCACCGTCGCCCAGAACATCGCGTTCGGCCTCGGTCATTTGCACCGCGAGTCCCGTCAACAGCGTGTGCGCGACATGCTCGATACCGTGGGGTTGGCTGGGCGTGACCGCGCCTATCCGCACGAGCTCTCCGGTGGGCAGCAGCAGCGCGTGGCCCTCGCGCGTGCCCTCGCACCGCACCCGAAGCTACTGCTGCTCGACGAGCCGTTCTCCAACCTGGATGTCGATTTGCGCGAAAAGCTGGCCCTCGAGGTGCGTGAGATCCTCAAGCGCGAAGGCATCACCGCCCTCATGGTCACCCACGACCAGCACGAGGCCTTCGCCATGGCCGATGTGATGGGCGTCATGCACCAGGGACGGATCCAGCAATGGGACACGCCCTATCAACTCTACCATCAGCCCGCCAACCGCTTCGTCGCCGATTTCGTCGGCCAGGGGGTGCTGCTGCCCGGTGAGGCGCTCAACGACCGCCAGGTTCAGATCGAACTGGGTGTACTCAACGGCGTCATCCCCGCCGAATGCACCAATCAGGATGGCTGTGTCCCATGCGGGCACGGTTGCCATGTCGAGGTGCTGATCCGACCCGACGACATCATCCATGACGACACCAGCCCAGTCGTCGCGGAGGTCGAGCGCAAGGTCTTCCGTGGCGCCGAGTTCCTCTATACCCTGAGACTGCCGGGCGGCAATCGAGTCCTGGCGCTGGTGCCTTCCCATCACAATCACGCCATCGGCGAAAAGATCGGCATCAGATTGGCGGTGGACCACGTCGTGGCCTTCCGCACATAAGAAATGTGCTTGCCGCCCCCCCTTTAGAAGACACCCTCGGACCTTGGATCCCCCGCAACCCTTTGCTAGACGAGGCCTGAAATCACGCCCCGCCTGCACTCTGAACTCGTCGTGCTGGACGACACACCCTGGTACCACGTGGTCAGTCGCTGGGCGCACCGCACCGTCCTCTGTGGACAGGATGCCCTCACTGGCCCAAGCCTTGACCACTCACCGGCGCGGCGGGATCAACGCAAGCATCCGCCAGCTTGCCGCAGGTT
>JBEVAM010000043.1:0-5295 GCA_051297135.1 Halothiobacillaceae bacterium | reverse complement strand
GAGTTTTTGCAGTCTGGCCGCCTGCCTCCACTGCTGCCAAGCCTGGAGCAGCCGCAGTCGCCGCAAGGCTTGCTTGGCGGCGACCGCGTACTCACGTTGCCGCTCATCAACCGCGCTTGCCATCGCTACCTGCTTGGCTCGCTGCTGTTCGTACTCCGCGGCGCGGACTTGCTGAAGCTGTTGCGCCAACTGCCTCGCATAGTCGGACAGTACGATTCGGCGCATGCCTCGGCCAACCACTTCCGTCACCACGGCGCTTTGGCAATCTCTCCCCGCTTGAACGGCAGGGTTTGTCGCGCACTGGTTCATTGATCGATCCCCAACGCCGCGTAAAGCTCGCTGACCGACTCTTGCGCGAGCTTGGCCGCGATGATGGACTCGCTGTTGGCGCTCTTGACCACCGAGTGGCGCGTCTCCTTGCCGTCCTTGGGTTGCCGCGCAATGACGAGCAGCGCTTCCTGCTGATAGACACCACTCTTTGGAACCGCGCCAGCAGGCACTGGTTGCCCCTGGGCCGCTGCCGCGCTGAGAAGAAAGCGGCCAATTCCCTGTGAGATGGTGCCGGTGATTTTCTTGGCTGGCGGATCGATGGGCTTGTCTGGCGACTGGAGAAGGCCGCCGAACGCCAAGGTCATGCCCTCGTGGTTTTTGGTCTCGGGTATTGAAAACTCGCCCTCCACGATGTACACCACGTCGGCGTCTTCTTTCGTTTCGACGACATGGTGTCCGTTGGCCGCCAGCCGCTGCCGCAACTTCGTCGTTTCATCCGGCGAGCCAACGAACTCGATGAAGATACGACGCCCAAGGTCGGGGGTGAAGGCGTTTGGCTCAGCCTGCACAGCGGCTGCGGTTGACTCGCTGGTGACGGTTGATCTCTCCAAACGAGGTCTGGCGACATCTGCGGCATCGGACGCAGACTCGATCGCCACCGCAGCCTCGTTGATGTCGGTGCCTGCCTGCGCCATCGCCTTGGCAGCTTCGACTACCGCTTCCGTTGCAGCCTGCGGAATGCCCGTTTGCTGCAACACGTCCGCCTGCGCAAGCGCCACCTTTGCCTTGGCCTGCGGGATGCCTGCCTCAACCTGGGCGTTGGCCTGGGCGAAGATGATCTCGTTGTTCAAGCGCTGCTGCGCGCGCCAGAGGGGGTTTTCCGTCATCAGCTTGGCTTGGGCGACCACGGCACTCGGGCTGCTCATCGCGGCATCGGCCACGACACCAAGAAAGCCGCTGGTGGTAAAAATCTTGTCCCGCTCGGCTTTCTGTCGAGCCTCTGCGGCCTCCGCCATCGCTTGCACCTGCTGCGCCCACTGCTGCTGGCGACGCAGCTTGAGAATCAGGCGTTCCCGGTCGATGGGGCGCAAGTTGCGCTCGGCCTCGATCTGTTCCACCTGCTTTTGGAATGCTTCGGCCAGCTTGCGTTCTTCCTCTGCCTTCGCCCTGGCCTCTGCCTCTGGATCGCGCATCGATTCCTTTACGCTATCGACCGCCTTACTGACGGCGGCCCCCGCAAGCTCGGCCCCCGCATGCAGGCCGATTCCAATCAGGTCGCCAACGCCGAAAGCGTGTGCTGGGTTTGCGGCGATGAGACCGACTATCGTGAACAAAACAACGGCTCTTTTCACGACACTCTCCCGAGATAAGCTATCCGATCTACTACTCTCGGCCTTGCTGGCCCGATTCTTCTTGCTTCTATTCAGTCGTGGCAGATAGCGGGCGGTATATGCAGACCACACCACCAGGATTCCAGACAATCTGGTAGCGCAAGTCGCAGAACTTCGCCGCAAACATGATGGGCAACTGCTCGTTACCGAACTGCCTTGGCAGGAAAGCGGTTTTTTGGCCCGCCTGACACGGGAGGTTGGCACCGAAGACCACCGCAACGTCTGAGACGGTACAGAGCGTGCTTTGGTCGATAGATCGCTCGGCACCCACAGATTCGAGCAGCCTTCCCGCAGCATCCTCTCCCTGCTTCCAAGCGCCTTGCGCCGCCTGAGAGACGGGATTGTCGGTGCAGCCAGCCACGGCTATCGCCGTCACGAGCGCACCAGCCACAAGAATGCCGAATGCTGGCATCTCTCGCATTAGTGCCCCTCCCCAGCCTTTCCTTGGGCGTTCAGTGTAACCTGTATCTCTGCCCGTACCTTTTGGTACTCGTCAATCAGAAGATCGAGCAACTCCGCCACCTGTAGCGGCTCACGCTCCGCCTGTGGATCGATGAGTGCGATAGCAGTCTGAAAGGCCGTAAAGACCCGGTGTTCGCGGTCAATCAAGTCGAGATGGTGGGCTGTGTATTGCATGGTGCACATCCTTTCATCGAACGGCGACCATTATAGGCACATTTCAGCGACGCGCAAGTGTCCCCCCCCCACCAGATGTCGGTATTGATTGCCGCCGGACAGCGAAATCGGACCCTATATATATAAATAGCGGCGATCGACCGTTCGTCGGATTCCCAGCGGCACCCCTTGTACCCATGCGCGAGATGCGTTATGTTGCCTATAACGACTCTTTTTGGAGGGCGTCATCATGACGGAGAAGCAATTCGCTTTGGCTTTCTTGGTCAGCTTCTTTGTGCCCCTGTTGGCTTCCATTCCCTTCTGGCCGCGCCTGCTTGAGCGCCATGAGTTCGGCGAAATATTTTCGGCCTTCATGTTATTTGGTGTTGGCCTAGCAAGTGTTGTGGCTATATTAGGGGGATTGACATCGAACTCAAAATCCACGCCCTTCGAAGGTTATTACGTGGCTATGTCCGCACTGGGCATACTTGCGGTCATGGGTGGCCTTTTTAGTCTAAAAACCGGCAAACGCCATTACAGCGAACCCCGTTACAGCGTGATCGACCTTGCTCTGCAAGGCCGCTGGGACTTGCTTGAGCAAGCTGGCGTTCCGAAGCACGAGATAGAGCAACTCCAACGGCTCACGTCTCAGCAACGTGCCGACTTGCTCATGCCCCTCAAGAAGCAGGTTGATGAGGTGTTAGAAGCAAATAAGGAAAACAGGAAGAGCAAAAGTGCCCCTCCTGAAGACATCACGATCTTCCCTGGTAGCCTGTGCAATGATCTTGAGTGTCGAGGCCGAGTATCGAGATAACGATCACCTTGGTTTCGGCAAATCCTCGGTCTTGATGCTTGGCTGCTGCGCCGCCGCAGGTTGCGCCTGTGGCGGCGTTGCTTTTTGGCCGCCCAACAGTTTCTCTATGCTTGATCTGCCAGACTGCCCCGCGAAGACGGTTCCCTGATCCGCGAAGGGCGGCTGTACCTGCGGCTGCTGCGGCTGCTGCCCGATACCGGCTTCGGCACGCTGCGGCTGCTGCGGCTGCTGCGGCTGCTGCGGCTGCTGCGGCTGCTGCCCGATACCGGCTTCGGCACGCTGCGGCCCAGACGCCCATTGCTCACCTTGCTGCCATGCTCCCTGAAGCAGCACCACGGGCTTTTGCCAATTCTCAGCAGCATAATTGCCGACTACGGCACCTGCGCCGTAGCCCAATAAGCGTCCATCCCGTGCCGCAGCAGCACTGATCTCGGCGAGCTTTTCCCTGCCCGCCTGTTGCGCTTCAAGCTTGGTCGCATTTTCCGCGAGGATCTTTTCCTCGGCTTCGCGTATCGCTTTTCGTCCGACAAATGGTGCGGCGGCTTCGCCAGCGGCTCTGCCCAAAGACCTCCCGACAACAGTCGTTGCCGCGAATAGAAACGTTTCACCCGCCGCCTGCCACGCCGTTCCCTCGTAATTCTGTGCCGTGCGCTGCGCAAACGAGCCGGGGGCCATGCCGATTTTGTCGAGAAGGAATACTGTACCTTTCGGGAGAATTTCGTTCGACGCATTCGACGCCGCGCGGGCCACCAACGATGGGTCTTTGAGTTCGTTTTCGACGCTCGCCCGCAGTTCTTGTCCGGCACCGCCCACGTGTGTCCGCCTCTGGTTGACACCCGCCTCGACCTTGCCGATCTGCTCGTTGACGCGCCCTGGCAGGTTGCTGGTGACGTTCTTGTCCGGGTTGACGCCAGCGGCTAGGCCCTGTTGCCGCACATCGCCCAGCCACTGCCGACCCTGCGCCGCCACGCCGTCTCGGTCGCCCACCTGATTTAGCCCTTGCTTGAAGAAGGCGCGCACGTCCTCTGGCGACGTGAGGTTGCCATATCGCTCTTGCAGCAGTTTGGCGGTTTCTTCATTGGCGATGCGATCCACGAGCGCCCTCATCTCAGGACTGTTCGTGCGCATGAGGGCATCCACTTCATCCCGGCGGAATCCGTTGTAGGTGTGGCCGTCGATGGTGGCTCTCTCCGTGGCGAGGCGATCCATGATGCGGGTGGTCAAGTCTTGATCCACCGTCAGCGACCCTTCGCGGGCATATCCCGCCAGCTCCTTGTATGCCAAGGATTGCTGCCAACTGGCCGCCGCCTGATCCGACTGGCGCTTGGCCTCGTCCAGGCTTGCCCTTACGCCGCGCATCGCCTTGGCTTCCGAGGTTTCGCCAGTGTTGAACTTTTCCTCGCGCGCCACTTGACGCACGCGCTCCATCGCCTGTTGGAACGCTTTGGCTTCCTTGAAGGCGTTTTCCTTGTCTTTGCCGATGGATTCCGCTGCGTTAGCGTTACCAACAAACTTCGCCTGCGCGGCTATGCCGGAGCCAAGGACTTCAAGTCCGGCACCGGCTTGTACCGAGCCCAGTACCTGCGCCGCCTGCTCTTCGGTCAGGCTGTGTTTCTGCGCAAAGCGCCGAGCGATGTCTTGGGCCTCGTTGTACGCTTTGCTGATGCGGGCCGCATCGCTGTCCGTGAAGCCGGTTCCGCTGCTTGCCTCTTTGCCGTGCGAGCGGACAAAGTCCCCCACGCGGCTGTAGGCCGCCGCGATTTCCCGGCCAGCGCTCAGCGTCTGTGAGATGGCCGCCGTCTCCACCGCTTCCGATTGCTGTGTGAGCGCCCGCGCTTCACGGCCTGCGGATGAGACTCGGAACGACGCCCGGTCCATTGCCGTGCTGACGTTGAACGTGGTCGAGCCGTCCGGGTGCGTGTAGGTGTAGCTGCCATCCGCGCCTCGCTGCGCCAGCACCGGCGTGGGTGTGGTCGAGTATTCCACCATACCGGCTGTGCGCCACTGTCCCACGGACTCGTTCCCTTTGGCAACATCGGCTGCCTGACGCTCCGCCGTGCGGGGCGCACTGACCAGGCCCGCGACCGCTTGCAGTCCGACTTCGCCGCCTTTGACCAGGGCCGCCGCGATGGGCGGGATGGCGACCACGAGCATCCCCGCCACCGCTTGGTCGGAGACCGCCATGCTCACGAGTTGTCCCGATCC
>JBEVAM010000042.1:0-5811 GCA_051297135.1 Halothiobacillaceae bacterium | reverse complement strand
TTGTCCTCACCGGCGTCGGTGAGCTGTTCGTAAAGCCTGAGTGCAACCCCCATCGTTCAGCCTCGCATCGCTTCAGAAAGATCGGCCCGTTAATGTTATCTCACCATGGCTTACGCGCAGGCGCCTCACCTGCCAACGAGCGGCCCCATTGAGAAGCGCAGCCTGCCCGAGTTCTTCGAGTACACCATGAAGTCCTTCGTGCTCACCTTGGTGAGAGAGGCACGATTTGACACCCACGTCTCGTCGACGCGGGAGCAAAGGCTTCGCCATGCTCATCAAACGTGTCCGCGCTGATTCGAGTGACTGGGGTTCGACGCGTTCTAGGACACTTCGTAAAACTCCGAGAGCTGAAGCGGTATGAGGGCGCCTACCTGGACGGCGATGGCCGCAATGTCGATCCATGCATCCATCGCCGCCAGGTTGGCGATGAAGCTGCCAAGCTTGGCTTGGCGTTCTTCGTGCACGAACAGCTCCGTGTCAGGCCGAGCGTGCCAGAAGGACAAGGGCTTGATGCGTGACGCGGTCATGGGCGCCATCATGCCAACTTAGCCGCAAGGGAGGGGGCGAGAAGCAACACGGATGCAGGAGCGCTGCCCAAGTCTTAGCCAAATCCGGGTCTGAATTGCCTGCGTGAAACAGGCCACCAAGCGGCGAGCAGGGCAGGAGAGCCCTCCAGAGCGTACCTCGCAGCCCGCCCAGAACCTGCCGTTAGGCTTCAATCATGCCGTCTGGAGCAGCGCAAGCTCGCCGCATGACAAACCCCGATAAGCAAAGATCAGGAAGGGAATTCCGCAAAACCTGGCAGGTCGTAGTCCATGATCAGCGGGGCATGGTCTGAGAAGCGCGTCTCCTTCCACACCGAGGCCGCAAGTACCTTGTCCGCAAGGTCCGGCGTAACGACTTGGTAGTCGATCCGCCAACCCACGTTCCTCGCCCATGCCTGGCCACGATTAGACCACCAGGTGTATTGCTCAGGTTCCCGATTCACCACACGAAAAGCGTCCACCCAGCCTTCCTTGTCGTAGCACTCATCCAGCCAGGCGCGTTCGTGCGGCAGAAAACCGGAATGCTTCTGGTTGCCGCGCCAGTTCTTCAGATCGATCGGCTTGTGGGCGATGTTCCAGTCGCCGCACAGAATCACGCTGCGTCCAGATTCTTTGAGTTCGCGCATCTTCGCCGGGAAGACTTCAAGGAAGCGATCCTTGCTCGCCTGGCGTTCTGGCCCAGCGGAACCCGAGGGCAGGTAAAGGCTGACCACACTCAGTCGGTCAAAACGTGCCTCCAGGTAGCGCCCCTCGCGGTCGAACTCCTCCACCCCAAAGCCCGCGATCACGTCGTCCGGCTCACGTCGAGCATACAGGGCCACCCCGCTGTAACCCTTGCGCTCGGCCGGCTCGTAATAGCAGTAGTAGCCTTCGGGCCAGAAGATGGGATCGGTAAGCTGATCGACCCGGGCCTTGAGCTCCTGCAGGCAGACGATGTCGGCCTTCTGCGTGGGCAGCCAGGCAAAAAAACCTTTGTTTGCGGCAGAGCGGATGCCATTGACATTGAGCGTGAGGATGCGAAGCATAAGGCGTATCGTTGGGGTGGGAGGGCGTCGCCGCCACGCGCAGATCTCAGCACCATGGGACGCGCTCGTGGGAGCGGCGTGTCGCCCCAGTGGCCGCTCAATGACGGAAGTGGCGCATGCCGGTGAACACCATCGCCATGCCATGTTCGTTAGCCGCGGTAATCACCTCCTCGTCGCGCATCGACCCACCCGGATGGATCACGGCAGTAATGCCAGCGGCCGCGGCACTGTCGATCCCGTCGCGAAAGGGGAAAAAGGCATCAGAGGCCATCACCGCGCCCGCCACCGAAAAACCCGCATGCTCGGCCTTGATGGCAGCGATGCGGGCGGAGTTGACGCGGCTCATCTGCCCCGCGCCAATGCCGATGGTCGCCTCGTCCTTGGCGTACACAATGGCGTTGGATTTGACGTACTTGGCCACCTTCCAGGCGAATAGCATGTCGCGCAGCTCGGCCTCGGTCGGAGTGCGCTGGCTCACCACCTTCAGGTCGGCAGCGGTGATCATGCCCCGATCAAGGTCCTGCACCAGCAACCCGCCAGCAACGCGCTTGTAGTCAAGGCGAACCGTGTCGTCTTCGCCCCACAGCCCGCAGGCAAGCACGCGCACGTTCTTCTTCGCAGCAGTGACCTGCAGGGCCTCTGGGGTGACCTCGGGGGCAATGATCACCTCCACGAACTGGCGTTCGATAATGGCGCGCGCAGTGACGGCATCAAGCGAGCGGTTGAAGGCAATGATGCCACCGAAGGCCGATTCGGTGTCGGTCTGGTAAGCGCGCTCATAGGCAGCAAGAATGTCCTCGGCCACGGCCACCCCACAGGGATTGGCGTGCTTGACGATGACGCAGGCCGGGGCGTCGAATTGCTTCACACACTCCAAGGCCGCATCCGTGTCGGCAATGTTGTTGTAAGACAGCGCCTTGCCCTGAAACTGGGTGGCGCGGGCAATGCTTCCAGCCGGGGCGTTGGACTCGACATAGAACGCAGCACGCTGGTGCGGGTTCTCTCCATAGCGCAGGTCCATGAGCTTCTCGACCTGGATATTGAGGGTGCGCGGAAAGTGGGCAGGATCGTCCCAGCAGGCCTCGGCCACCGGCGCAGCGCTGTGCGCAGGCACGCGACGGCCAAAGTAGTTGGCGATCATGCCGTCATAGGCGGCAGTATGCTCGAAGGCGCGCACGGCAAGATCCAGTCGGGTGGCCGCGGTAACGCCTCCGTGAACCTCGAGCTCCGCCTGCACGCGATCATAATCGTCTGGGTTCACCACAACGGTCACATCACGATGGTTCTTGGCCGCTGCACGCACCATGGCTGGGCCGCCGATGTCGATGTTCTCCACCGCCTCCTCGTAACTGCAATCCGGCTTGGCAGTGGCCTCGGCAAAGGGATAGAGGTTGACTACCACAAGGTCAATCGGGGCGATGCCGTGCTCGGCCATGATGGCGTCGTCTACGTCGCGACGACCGAGGATGCCACCGTGCACCTTTGGGTGCAGGGTCTTCACGCGGCCGTCCATCATCTCCGGAAAACCGGTGTACTCGGAGACGTCCTTCACTTCAAGGCCCGCCTCGCGCAGCAGCTTTGCCGTACCGCCGGTGGACAGCAGTTCCACACCGCGGCTTGCCAGAAAGCGGGCAAAGTCGAGCAGGCCGGTCTTGTCAGAGACAGAGAGCAGGGCGCGGCGAATCGGGGTAGGCGGCTGGTGCATGGTGGTACTCGCTTCAACGACAATGATGAAATTGTAACCCGCCAGTCATATGGGCCTGAAACCCTCGGCCAGCACGCTGTAGTCTTCGCCACCATGACCCCGGGCGGCAACCTCGCTCAGCACGGCCTCCAGTGCGGCGAGGGGGCTGGTGTCCATGCCTACCCCTTCGGCGGCACGGATGAACAGGCGCACGTCCTTGATCAGGTGATCGAGCGGGAAGTTGGGGTTGGCGAAGTGGCCGGACAGCATGCGATCAAGCTTCTTGTCGAAGGTCGGCGCGTACAGGGCGCTGCCGCGCAGGATGTGCATGAAGTCCTCGACGGCCACCCCATGGGCTTGCACCAGGGCGAGGCTCATGGCGAAGGCGGCGGTTTGGCTTGCGATCAGCTGGTTCAGGGCCAGCTTGAGTGCCGCAGCCTGCCCCACCGTACCGATGCGTTTTGGTTCGGGGCCGAGTGCACGCAGGATGGGCTCGACCCGTTCGAACAACCCTTCCTCTCCACCGTACATCAGGATCAGCGTGCCTGCGCGCGCCTCCGGCAGGCTGCCGAGCACGGGGCATTCCGCGTAATGGGCCCCAGCGGCCGTCAGCGTCTCGGCCAGCTGGCGGCTGTCATCCGGTCCGATGGTGCCCATCTGCAGTAGGGTCTTGCCAGGCAGGGCTGATCGTGTGGCGGGGGCGAACAGGACGGCCTCGCAGGCGGTACGGTCGGCAAGAAAGAGCAGGGTGAGGTCATGCGTGGCGATGGCCTCGGCGGCGTTGACGGCGATGTGCGCACCCCGCGCCGCCAGAGGGGTGGTCTTCTCCGGCGTGCGATTCCAAACGGTCACCTCGAAACCCTGGGCGAGCAGGCGTTCCACCACCGCCGCGCCGAGCAGGCCGGTACCGAGCAGGCTGATCTTCATGGCTTCATCCCCTTTATTCGTTATCCTTGCCGGGATTGTACTGATCGCGGCCACAGACCGCCGCCACGGAGAAGTCCATGGCCGACTGGAATTCACTGCTCAACGCTGCCCGTCGCCGTCCTAGCTCGCAGGCGCCAATGCCGCTTGGTGGGCATGAAGTGCGCACCGAGATCGAGCGGGATTACGATCGCGTGCTCTATGCCGCGCCGGTGCGTCGCATGGCGGACAAGACGCAGGTCTTCCCACTCGAGCGCAACGACGTGGTGCGTACCCGCCTGACCCACTCGCATGAGGTGGCGAATCTTGCGCGGGCGATGGGGGTGGACCTGGTGTTCAACCACGGTGTCGGGCGGGGGCGGCCGCATGTGGAGCGCGACATCCCTGCCCTGCTTGCGACCTTGGGGCTTGCCCACGATCTTGGTAATCCCCCCTTCGGTCATCAGGGCGAGCGGGCGATCCAGACCTGGTTTGAACGCCATGCGGACGCCGTGCTCGGCCCGGAGCATGGCCTGAGCGAGGCGATGCGTTTGGACTTCCTGCGCTTTGAGGGTAATGCCCAGACCTTGCGCTTGCTTACCAAGCTACAGATCCTCAACGATGACTACGGCCTCAACCTGACCTATGCCACCCTGGCGGCGCTGATCAAGTATCCGGTGGCTTCCAATCGTACTGACAAAGACGTGCCGGTGCGGCGCAAGCATGGGTTCTTCCAGTCTGAGGCGGACCTCGTCGAGGAGGTATGGGCGATGACCGGGCTTGGCGAGGGGCAGCGCCACCCGCTCTGCTTCCTGCTCGAGGCCTGCGATGACATCGCTTACTGCGTGTTGGATGCCGAGGATGCCGTAAAGAAGCGCCTGCTGTCGTTTCATGACATCCTTGCTTACCTGCGCCATGCGGCGGGCTCAGATGCAACCGTGGCTTGGGTATGTGATGCAGCCGAGCGTGAGCACAATGGCTACCGCGAGGCGGGCCTGTCGCCGACGGAGCTGAACGACATCTCGATGCAGGTATTCCGCATCCGCGCCATCGGCGCCCTGACCCGTGCCCTCACGGAGGCCTGGCTACGCCACCACAAGGCGATGCTCGCCGGCCGCTTCGAAGGCGAGCTGCTCGCCGCTTCCAGCGCAGGGGCCCTCATCGGCGCCCTGCGTCAGTTCAACCTGCGTCACATCTATCGCCACCCGAGTGTGCTGAAGGTGGAGCTGACGGGCTTTGAGGTCATCCACGAGCTGATGGACATGCTCTGGTTTGCCATCACCGATCGCGTCGATCCCTCACGCCCCGCGTCGGCGCGCCGCACACCGTTCGCCGCCTATGCCTATGGGCGAATCTCGGAGAATTACCGGCGTGTATTCGAGTCTCCGCGTAACGCCATGCCCCTGCGTTACCGCGAGGCCCAGTTGCTGACCGACATGATCGCCGGTATGACTGATTCCTATGCCTTGACCCTGCGTGACGAATTGCGGCCGCATTTCATCGCGGCGACCCACGGCACTGCTCGATTCAACAAAAATAGTAATAATGATGCAATAATTATGTGATTGCACCGTGGGTGACAGGGAGGTAAACTCTAGTTCTAACAATCGTGTGCAATAATGTATAATAGTCTCATGGAAAGCACCATGAGCAC
>JBEVAM010000041.1:0-6594 GCA_051297135.1 Halothiobacillaceae bacterium | reverse complement strand
GGCCCTTTCGGTATTTCTTTCATAGGGAAGAGGGTGCCGTATGAACAAGCCCCTACCGCTCGTCCGTCTCAAGGGGGAACCCGCCAGTTTGCCAACTGCGGAAATGGTGCTTGACCCCCACATGGCCATCCATGGCCATGACAGCCTTCAGCTGTGGCATGTGTGTGACGTCGACAGCGCCCTGCACTACCTCGGCCATTGCATCGTGAACCACCCCCATGATCTGCGCAGTCATGTGCGGCGCATCCTGTTGCTGATTCGTCAAGAGGATGGCGCATCGCTGTACGGTGCCCTGGTGGATCTGCTCATTGCCTTGGGTGACAAGGGCCTGGCCCTCAAGCGACGCATGCTCGATCTTGCCACCCCGCTGCTCAACCGTACCTCGCTGGCGTTCCTCCAGCGCCAGCTGGAGCCTGGTGTCGATGCCTGCAATCTGGACATCGCGCGGGTGCGCGCCTCCCTCCTGCGGGCTGGATCCTGCGGCAACCATCCGCTCGTATTACGCCACAAAGTGCAAAGAAGTGCGCTGGAGCGTACCCCGCTGGAGGAGGCGCGCGAGCTGATTGAATACGGCCAGCTCGAACAGGCCCTGGAAACCTTGGAAGATGCCCTTTTGCGCGATCCAGACCAGGAGGAGATCGCCGCCGAACTTTTGGAACTCTACACTCGCATGGGGGCGCTCGAGCGCAGGGAGGCCATGCGCGAGCAGATGTTGATCAATTTTGGTCGTGCACCCGCGGCCTGGCCTGCAGTCGCGTCTTGATCCGTACTTCTCATGAATGACTTCGCCCCTCTCAAGGTGACCCTGCACGGCATGGACGAGCGTGCCGCGCAGATGTTCAGTATGTTTCTCGCCGGTCCTGCCCGCGGATGCTGCGTGGTGGTGCCTGAAGGGCAGCAGGAGGCTGTGGTGGTGGACCTCGATGGCATAGGTGCCGATCGTCTATGGCTGGATGTCCGCCGCCGCTTCTCCGGTCCCGCGCTGGTGCTTTCGGTGCGCGAGAAGCAGCTGCGCCACAGCATCTGGGTGCCCAAACCGATTCGGGCCGATGCGCTGATCGACGCGGTGAAGCGCATACGCATCGAGCTCGACACCCTTGCGGTCTCGCAGCCCAAGGCCGTGCAGGCCGAGAGTGCTGCCGTGATAGGGCATGATGAGGTGCACACCGCCACGCAAAGAGCGGAGGCTGAAAGGCAAGCGCAGGCTTCGGCTCCAGCGGCTCGGGGCGGCACCGCCGAGGAGGAGCGTGGCGGTGGTGCATCCCGCGCGGCCAAACTGGCTTTCGAGGAGCGCCGTGTGCATGAATGCTGTGGTGATCTGGCGGATGAGGTCTACCGCGATCCTCGCCGACGCGCCGAGTTATTCTTCGCTCCGGAGGATACCCTGCTGGGTGTCATGCGCGAGGCCCTGGACCTGGTCAAGGCCTCCCGTATGCCGGTCATGGTGGAAGGGTTGGGACGTTCGCTTATCCTCTGCGCGGACCAAAGGCACCTGTTCAGCGATATGCGCGAGCAGTATTTGCGTCCATTGTGTACCCGCTTGCGTCGTCAGACCCCGATGCATGTGCATACCATCCCGCCGGAGGAGATGCCGGTCACCACCTCGGTCGATCCCCGCCTACAGCGGATCGATGCCACCTTGTGGAAAATTGCCCTGTGGACGGCACGCGGTCGGGTCCCGCATGGCACCATCCTCGAGGCGCCCGTGGCTCTGCGTGCCTGGCCTAACCTCACCCGGTTCCAACTCATCCCTGGCGCGATGCAAATCGCTGCGCTATGGATCAAGCAGCCGAGCGGGCTGATGGCGACTGCCGAGCACCTTGGGTTACCGTACCGCTACGTGTTCAGCTTCTTCACCGCCTGCCAGGCCCTTGATTTGGTTGATGAGGCTGCGGCCGCCTCGGCGGGCGCAACCTCCTTGTCTGCGCAGGGGGTTTCCCAGGATCGGCGCGGCCTGTTCAAGCGCATGCTGAGCAAACTGGGTTTGGGATAAGGTTGTAGTTGAGGAAACACTGATACAGTGTTCCCTATAGTCCAAGGAGAGCTCCACCATGGCGCAATACAAAATCATCTTTGCCGGCCCGGTGGGGGCGGGAAAGACCACCGCCATCCGCACGCTCAGCGACATCCCCATTGTCAGCACCGACGAGGATGCCAGCGACATGACCGTCAACCGCAAACCGCAGACCACGGTGGCGATGGACTATGGTTTGATGAAGCTGGATGGCAACGAGCGTGTGCACCTGTACGGCACTCCCGGCCAGGAGCGCTTCGACTTCATGTGGGATATCCTGACCGAGGGCGGGCTCGGCCTGGTGCTGATGCTTGACAACACGCGCATCAATCCGCTCCAAGACATGAGCTTCTACGTCAATGCCTTCCGCGAATTTATCGACCGGACCCAACTGGTGATCGGCGTGACGCACATGGACGAGCGCCCTGAGCGTGACCTGTCCCGCTACAACGCCCACCTCGCCAGCCTTGGCTACAAGGCCCCCATTTTCGAGGTGGACGCGCGCAAGAAGCGCGACATGGCCCTGCTGGTGCAAGCTCTTCTTTATTCGATCGATCCGGGAATGCGTGACGATGGCTGAGTACGAACTGCTCCCTAGGCTGCATATCGCCCCTTCGCCGGCAGGTGCCTATTACGCGGCCTCGAGCCCGCTGGATGACCCTGCGCGCGCTACCCTCATCCGTCTACTTAGCTATACCGAGAGCCCCCCGTTCACCGTAGGCTTGCTGCGAGAGCTTACCGGCCTCAACGATGAACAGGCCGCGCTTGAGCATATCTACCGTCTGCAGGAGCTCGGCCTGGTGCAGGGCCTGAGCGAGCCGCGCCACAGCCCGCAGGGCAGTCTGGAAACCTCCCTGCCTGGCATCCTGGCTGATCTGGCCGGGCGTGGCAAGGCGCTGCTGGCCGATGAGCAAGGCTTCTATCTTGCCACCCATGGTTTTCGCCACGAGACGGCCGAGGAATTGGCCGGCCTGTCCGCCGATCTCGGCTCCCTCCACACCCGTCATATCGGCTTGCTGGAGGGCAACCTTGGCCTGCATACCAACGCTTGGGCGGTGATCAATGCTGCGGGCATGAGTGAGATGGGCTTCTGGCCGCTGTTTGTTGGCCGCTACCGGTTCGTGCTGATCATCAGTGGCACGCCCAACCTCCAACAGGCGGCTACCCTGGACCTGATTTGGATGCTGTTCCGTCGCTACGGCAGCTGAGCCTGCCAGCAAGCCCCGAGGAGGGCCCCGACATGCAGAGACTCGACATGAAGGTCTGTCCACACGACACGGCCAAAAACCCGGAGCGCTGGTTTCTGTTCGCCCAGTACCTCAGTCAGCGCACGGGCCACTCGGTGCACTTCGAGCAGAGCCTGGACTTCGCCGAGTTTCAGGCGAAGATGCTGGGGGCGGACCTTGTTTATGCCAATCCCCAGCATGCACTGAAGCTCCTGGATGGGCATGGCTACCTGCCGCTGGCGCGTGCGAGTAATCTCTTCGATGAGGCCGTGCTGGTCACCTGTGCCGAATGCGAGGCCGCGGCCGCAGATTTTCACCAGGCGAGTGTTGTCACCGTGCCGAGCATGCTGGTCACCCAGGTGGCGCTCAAAGCGCTCGCCCGTTCTGGCATCGCGCCCCAAAAGCTGCAGCCCGCGGCCCATTGGATGGGTGTGGTGCAAGCCCTGTACAAGGGTGAGGCGCGCTTTGGCATCCTCTACAAGGACTTCTATGAGGGCATGAGCAGACTCTCCCGCCAGCAAGTGCGGGTGGTGGGCGAGACTGCCGAGCGCAGTGTCTACCACTGCTTTATGCTTGCACCGCGGCATGCCGACCAGCTCGATGCGCTGCGCAAGGTCCTGTTGGAGATGGCCGATAACGACAGGGGGGCGGCGATCCTCCGGAATTTACACATGGATCGCCTGGTTTCGGTGCAGCCGGATGAGCTTGGGGTCATTCGCGACCTGCGCGGGTGATGGTCGAAGGCCGCGGCGTTCTCTTTGAAATTCCCATTGAAATATCTTGCCTATAAAAAGTTCATATGGGCATATTTTTATTTTGGCTTTATTTACTATATGTCCATATAAAGAAAGGTAGGTATCATGGGCACCAAGTCGTGTGCAATGGAGACACGTGAGATCATCAGCCTGTTGGCCGACCTTGCTGAGCAAGTGGAGTCGCTGATCGGCGAAAAGGGTGCTGTCAGCGTGTTCCGTTATGCGGGCAAGCAGCTGGGCAAGCGTCTTGGCGAAGGGCATGTGGGCACGGAAGACGATGCCCGCGCCCTGATCGCCAAATTCTTCCATGACAAGGGATTCATGGATGCGATCACCTTGGACGGGCAGGCCGCCACGCTCTCTGGCTGCAAGATCGGATTGGTACTGAACGAGCGCGGCATCCAGGCTGGAAGGCATGCGCTCTGTCACTTTGGCTTCGGTCTGATTGACGGTGCGGTGGAGTCCGTGACCGGCAAGAAGATCATCACTCTGCATGTGGACTCGGAGTATCACGCCGAAGGTCTCACCTGCCGGGAAACCTGGTAATATGCCCATTACGGGGCTCTCTACGCAAAGGAAATACATCCCATGCGCGCTGACATGCTGACTTCCATTCTCTCCGAGCTGAATGGCACCTCGGCCGACATCGAGGCCTCTGCCATTGTCTCCACCGACGGTCTGATGATGGCTGCCCTGCTTCCTGCGGGCATGGACGAGGACCGGGTGGGAGCGATGAGCGCGGCGCTGCTCTCGCTCGGCGATCGCACCGCGAAGGAGCTGGCTCGCGGCAGTTTGGAGCAGGTGCTGATCAAGGGCGACCGGGGGTACATTCTGATGACCCACGCGGGGGAGGATGCGGTGCTGACGGTGCTGGCCAAGCCTCAGGCCAAGCTGGGTCTGATCTTCCTCGATGTGAAGCGAGCCGCTGAGGCGGTCACCAAGGTCATCTAAGCGACCGGACGACGTGCTCCCGTCATCTGCCCTAGCGGTGGGCGTCTGGTGTTCACCGGTCTGCCTCCAAGGCATACCCTTCCAGAGGAATGGCATCAATGCTCAAAGACATGCAGCCGGCGTTTGTTGCCGGCCCGTATCGTGAGTACACCCTGAACCTCTACGGCGTTGGACCGCGCAAGCTGCTGGTCACCGACGAGGAAGTGCCCTTTCCGGATGGCAAGCTGATCGTCTCGCGCACCGATGTTCGCGGCATCATCACCCACTGCAACCAGTCCTTTGTCGATATGTCGGGGTATAGCCGCGAGGAGCTGATGGGGGCTGAGCACAGCATCCTCCGTCACCCGGACATGCCCGCCGTGGCCTTCAAGGGTCTATGGGATGACATCGAGGCCGGCAAGATCTGGCATGGCTATGTGAAAAACCTGCGCAAGGATGGCAGGTTCTACTGGGTCTATGCCACCGTCATCCCCAACGTGCGGGACGGCAAGGTGGTGGGCTACACCTCGGTGCGTCGCAAGCCCTCGCGCAGCAAGATCAAGGCCGCCATCCAGCTCTATAAGCAGCTCAAACAACAAGAAGGCAGCCGCTGGGAAGGCCCAGAGGATTGATATGGAAACCGTCTACCAACTGACCGTCAGCCCGGACTTCACGCCGGACCACATCCCCGGCTGGTACATCTTCAACACCTGGCTGCAGCGCAACCTCGGTCTGCACATCCACCTGGAGATGTATGACAGTTTTGAGACCCAGCGTGCGGCCATTCGCGCGGACCGGGTGGACCTGATCTACGCCAACCCCTACGATGCCTCCATGCTGGTGCGTGAGAAGGGCTTCCGCGCCGTGGCTCGGCCACGAGGGCTGGCCGACGAGTGCGTGATCGCGGTGCCAGTGGACAGCCCGGCCCAGCGGGTCGAGGATCTTGCGCCTGGGGTGCGGGTGGTGAGCACCGACGACCCGGACATCCATTTGGTTGGCATGATCATGCTGGAGCCGGCCGACCTCAACAAGACCAATATCCAGGCGGTGATCGCCGATGGCTACGTGCTGGTGGCCAAGGCCCTGCTCAAGGGCGAGGCGGATGTGGGTTTCTTCCTCAAGGATGCCTGGGATGGTCTCTCCAGCGTGGTGCGCAAGCAGTTGCGCCCGTTGGTCACGAGCCAGATCTTCGACATCCAGCATGCCTTCCTGGTCGGTCCGCGGCTGATGGATTCCGCGGAGGAGATCCAGGACCTGCTCGTGCACATGGGCGAGATCGAAAAAGGCCCCGGTGTGCTCAAGGCCCTCGGCTTCCAGGGCTGGGAGGCCGTCGATCGGGAGGAGACCGAGTTCATGATCGACCTGATGGACACCCTCAAGGCCGAGTAAGCCTTGAAACACCTCCAGCCGCGATTGCATGACTCCATCGCGGCGGTACGCCGTTTCCCTGGGGCTTGGATCGAAGGATGGTGAGTGTCGCATGACATGACGCGGCGATTGTTCTGGTTCTTCGCAAAAGCCCGGTTTCTGGCATGAGATGAGGCGGTGATGGGGTCGTAATCTAAGCTGATCGCTCATCCGCTCATGGGTCAAGACGGGCGCGCTCGAGCCGCTCGCTCATGGACTGGATGGGCAGGCATGCACCAAGGCCTTTGGTGGTTGTCAATCC
>JBEVAM010000040.1:0-8109 GCA_051297135.1 Halothiobacillaceae bacterium | reverse complement strand
TTGTCCTCACCGGCGTCGGTGAGCTGTTCGTAAAGCCTGAGTGCAACCCCCATCGTTCAGCCTCGCATCGCTTCAGAAAGATCGGCTCGTATGATCTCACCGTAGACTACGCGCAGGCGCTTCATCTGCCAACAAGTGGCGCGACCAAGGAGCCACGCAGGTTTGCCCACGGCTCGAGAGGGCAAGTACCGCGTTCGATGAACGCTGCGGTGTGCACGCCCAGCCGTTCGAGCCGCCTTGGAGTCTTCTCCAGAAGTCAAGCCGCATCATCCGGGACGTGACAGAGATCAACCAAGCTTGACGTACACAACCTGCATCAAGTTCCCGCATGATCTCTTGGGCCAGACCTCAACCATGGCGATGGCCCATGAGTGAGAGTCTTAGTCCTTGCGGTCCGGGTCCTGCAGCGGGGTGTTGCGGTCATCGCGCAGGTGAGGCGGAGGGGGCTCGGGCGTCTCATCCCCGGGTTGTCCGGCCGACGGCTCGCCCACGCCTTGAGAAGTGTTTGTGCCCTGACTCAGTCGGCGCTCCTCCTCTTCGGCACGCGTTAGCTCAGCGTCCATCTCGTTCGCAGTAAGTGGGCGGAAGGTGGCCTCACCCTCCGGAGCAGGCGGCCGATCGTCGCCGTCGGCTGACGTGGGGAGGACTGCGCCAGCGGCAGGCAGCAACCCCTGTTCCGCAGCCTGTTCGGCTTCGGCGCGCTTGGCCTTTGCGCGCACCATCATGCGCGCGACCAAAATGCCCAGCTCGTAGAGCATCCACACCGGGATGGCGAGCATGAATTGGGAGAGGACGTCCGGCGGGGTGAAGATGGCACCAATGATAAAGGCCACCAGGATGGCGTAACGGCGCTTTTCGGCCAGCTGATCGGGAGTGACGACGCCGATGACAGAGAGCAGCACGACCGCCACCGGTACCTCGAAGGCCAGCCCGAAGGTAAAGAATAGGGTGAGTGAGAAGTCGAGGTAGCTGCCGATGTCTGGCATGAACGACACCCCTTCCGGTGCGAACATGCCCATGAAGTGAAATACCGCCGGGATGACGATGAAGTAGGCGAAGCCCGCGCCAATGTAAAACAGCACGGAGCTGGAGATGATCAGCGGCATGGCAAGCCGACGCTCATGCTGGTACAAACCGGGGGCGATGAAGGCCCACAGCTGATACAACAGGTAGGGCATGGCCAGGAACACGGCGGCCAGTGCGGCGAGCTTGATCGGGATGAAGAATGGCGCGATGACGCCGGTGGCGATCATACTCTGGCCCTCCGGCAGGCTATTCAGCACCGGCGTGGCAAAGGCATGAAACAGCTCGCTGGCCCAGGGAAAGAGCAGCACCATGAGTGCGATGACGGCTAGCACGGCACGCAATAGGCGGTCGCGCAATTCGATCAGGTGCGCAATGAACCCCTTGAGGCCTGTCGATAGCTCAGGATCGGGGGTGTTGGTGTTGTGATCCGTCATGCTTGCTTGCTGGTGGGGGAGGGCGGGGATGGCTCGGGTTTGTCTTCGCCGCCGAAGCTCGGGCGATGCAGGGTCTCACCGAGTTCCTGGCTGAGGGCGTGCATGTCATCCTCCAGTGTGCGGGGCGCAGGTGAGGTGTTCGGGCTGGATGGGGCGGGCGGGATTGGCTTGCTTGCACCGGCCGTCGTGTCAACCTTGTGTTCCAGCACTTCGGTCAGGCGTCGTCCTTCCTGCTCGACTTCTTGGCGGGTCTCCTCTATTAGGCGGCGGAGCTGCTGCATTTCCTCTTCCTGGGCGGAGAGTAACTTGCGCAGTTCGGCGGTGTTGAGTTCGCTTTCCATCTCCGCCTTGGCATTGGCGACAAAGCGGCGCACCTTGATGATCCACCGAGCGACCGTGTAGGCAAGACTGGGCAAGCGTTCGGGGCCGACGACAATGACGGCTACGATCGCGATGACCGTGATTTCCCAAAAACTGAGATCGAACATGCTGGGGTTCGTGAAAGGGGTCCCGTCTGCGCGTGGCAGTCGGGCCTTGATTTCCCATCACTCAGGACTTGTGGGGGTCGCGGCTGGCTTCGCCTTCGATCACGCGGCCCTGCGGCTGGCCTTGCGCCGAGGTTTGGCCACTCTGCGGGGGCAGGTTTTGCGCGGTCTGGATCGTTTCAGGCTTGGCCTCGCCCTCCTTGTTTTCGTCCTTGATGGCGGAGCGGAAGCTCTTGATGGCATTGCCAAGGTCTGAGCCGAGGGTCTTCAGGCGCTTGGTGCCAAACAGGAGGATCACGATCAGCAGGACGATCAGAAGATGCCAGATGCTCAATGCGCCCATGGGAAATGCTCCTCATATAGAGATGGAATATGGCCGATTAGGCCGTCACGGTTGGTAAAACATTATCAGGATTTGGCTCGCGCCGCCTTCTCTGCGTGGCCGGAAAGGCCGAAGCGGCGCGCTAGCTCATCCAGCACGGCCTGCGGCGGGATGCCAGCCTCGGCCAGCAGCACTAGGCTGTGGAACCATAGGTCGGCGGTCTCGTACACCAGCGCTTCGCGGTCGTCCTGGAGGGCGGCGATGATGATCTCCGCCGCCTCTTCGCCGACCTTCTTGGCGATGGTCGGCCGCCCCTTGGCATAGAGGCTCGCGACGTAGGAGCTCTCTGGGGCGGCCTGCTTGCGCGCCTCGAGCACCGCGTGCAGTGCGTTCAGAATGTCGTTGCTCATGGGCCATAGACCTCCTCGGGGTTCTTCAGCACCGGGTCGATGGGCACCCACGCGCCGCCCTCAAGGCGAGAGTAGAAGCAGCTCTCGCGCCCCGTATGGCAGGCAATACCCCCCATCTGCTCGATTTTTAACAGGAGGACGTCACCATCGCAGTCCAACCAGATTTCGCGCACCCTTTGCACATGGCCGGAGCGCTCGCCTTTGTGCCACAACTTGTTGCGCGAGCGCGACCAGTATACAGCTTCGCCCAGCTCGACGGTCTTTTCCAGGGCCTCCCGGTTCATCCAGGCAAACATCAGAATGCGGCCGGAGGTGGCGTCTTGGGCGATCACCGGCACCAGACCATCCGGCGTCCACTTGATCTGGTCGAGGTAGCTCACAGGCGCACCTCAATCCCGGCGCGCGCCATGTGCTCCTTGGCCTGGTGCACGGAATATTCGCCAAAATGGAAAATGCTGGCGGCCAGCACCGCATCAGCCTTGCCCTCGAGGATACCTGCAGTCAGGTGGTCGAGGTTGCCGACCCCACCGGAGGCGATCACAGGCACGTCGACAGCTTCGCTGATGGCGCGCATGAGTTCAAGATCAAAGCCAGCACGGGTGCCGTCGCGGTCCATGCTGGTGACCAAAAGCTCGCCAGCGCCGTAGTCGACCATCTTGCGTGCCCAGGCGATGGCGTCTAGGCCGGTCGCCTTGCGTCCGCCGTGGGTGAATATCTCCCAGCGCAGCGGCTCGCCAGGGGCCGAGATACGCTTGGCGTCAATGGCAACCACGATGCATTGGCTGCCGACTTTGTCGCTCGCCTCGCGCACGCAATCCGGGTTGGTCACGGCGGCGGTGTTGATGGAAACCTTGTCCGCGCCCGCACTGAGCATACGGCGCACGTCCGCGACCGTGCGAATACCACCGCCAACGGTGAGTGGGATGAAGACCTGCTCGGCGACTTGCTCGACCACATGGAGCATGGTCTCGCGCCCTTCGTGGCTGGCGGAGATGTCGAGGAAGGTCAGCTCGTCGGCGCCCTCGGCGTCGTAGCGGCGGGCGATTTCAACCGGATCGCCGGCATCGCGTAGGCCGAGGAACTGGACACCCTTGACGACGCGCCCTTCGGCTACGTCCAGGCAGGGGATGATGCGCTTGGCGAGCATTAGAAATGACCGTGGGTGATCTTCATAGTAGAAACAAAGACATGGTCATCGTCGTTCGGTCGACTGCCGCGTCGGCTATGCCGGATGATGCCTTCGACGAAGCGATCCTTGTCGAGCCGGTCGTCGCGCTCAAGGATCAGGCGCTGCCCTTCTTCGAGGGGGAGGGAGGATATCAAAGTAAGTTCTTGTGGATTTTTGGCAAAGGCGAGCATGGGCGCGCTCCAGCCATCACTCATCCTCCACCCTATGCAGCGCACAGGATGGGCCGTGCCGCGCTGCTCGAGCATCAGGCCGGATTTTTCCACCAGCTTGAGGAAGTGCGCGTCCAGTTCGGCGGCATGCAGCCTTCGGATGATGGAGAAGTCATCGCGCGACTTCGATTTGTCCATGTCCATGTCCTCAGTTGGGGCAGTGTTGATCGACGTAGGCCTGGGCCTCCTTGAGGTCTAGCCCGCCCTCGTACAAGGCGCGACCAATGACTACGCCGGCCACGCCTTCGTCGGCCACAGTGCACAGGCGTTCGATGTCGGTCAGCGAGGTCACGCCACCGGAGGCGATGATCGGGATACGCACCGCCTGCGCCAGGCGCACGGTGGCCTCAATGTTGACACCCTGCATCATGCCATCGCGACTGATGTCAGTGTAGATGATCGCCTCCACCCCGTCGCGCTCGAAGTGCTGGGCCATGTCGATCACGTCATGGTGCGAGAGTTTGGACCAGCCTTCGGTCGCCACCTTGCCGTCTTTTGCATCCAGGCCGACGATGATGTGGCCGGGAAAGGATACGCACAGATCGCTGATGAAGCCCGGCGTGGTGACCGCCTTGGTGCCGATGATCACATATTTCACGCCTGCATCGAGGTAGGCCTCCACGGTCGCCTCGTCGCGGATGCCACCACCTACCTGGATGGGGAGATCAGGGAAGGTCTTGGCGATCGTGCGGATCACTTCTTTGTTCTTCGGCTTGCCAACAAAGGCGCCATCCAGGTCGACCAGATGCAGGCGGCGCGCGCCAGCTTCGACCCAGCGGGCAGCCACGGCCACCGGATCACTGGAAAAGACGGTGTGGTCCTCCATGCGCCCCTGGCGCAGGCGCACACACTGGCCTTCCTTGAGGTCGATGGCAGGAATCAGCAACATGACGTTTTAGGTCCTCGGACGGTTTTTAGGGATTCCAGTGGAGGAAGTTGCGCAAAAGGCTCAGTCCCGCCTCGGCGCTCTTCTCCGGGTGAAACTGCACGGCGGCCACGTTGCCCCGCGCGATGGCGGAAACGAAGCGGATGCCGTAATCGGTGGTGCCAAGGGTAAGCTCGGGGTCCTTGGGCGCCACATGGTAACTGTGGACAAAATAGAAGCGCTCACCGTCCGGGATGCCCTCCCAGATCGGGTGGGGGTGGGTTTGCCACACCTGGTTCCAGCCCATGTGCGGAATCTTCAGCTTTGCGCCGCCTGCATCCTTCAGCTCATGGCCGAAGAAGTGCACCTTGCCGGGGTAAAGCCCGAGGCAGGCGGTGCCGCCGTTTTCCTCACTGTCCTCCATCAACACCTGCATGCCCATACAGATGCCGAGGAAGGGTTTGGCACGGGCGGCGTCCAGCAGGGGGGCGCGCAGGCCGCGCCGGTCCAGCTCCAGCATGCAGTCGCGTGCTGCACCCTGGCCGGGGAAGACGATACGGTCGGCAGCGGCCAGCTCGCTGGGGTCACAGGTCACCTGCACGCGTACACCGGCCGGGGCCACATGCTCGATCGCCTTGGCGACCGAGCGCAGGTTGCCCATGCCGTAATCGACGACTGCCACCGTGACCATCAGAGTGCCCCCTTGGTGGATGGTAAGGCGTCACCCAGGCGCGGGTCCGGCTCGCAGGCCATGCGCAAGGCGCGACCGAAGGCCTTGAAGATCGTCTCCGCCTGATGATGGGCATTCGCGCCGCGCAGGTTATCGACGTGCAGCGTCACCCGCGCGTGGTTGACGAAGCCCTGGAAGAACTCCTGCACCAGCTGGGTCTCGAAGTGGCCGATGGTGGTACGGGTGAAGTTGCACTCGAACACCAGGCCCGGGCGGCCTGAGAGGTCGATCACCACGCGCGAGAGCGCCTCATCCAGCGGCACATAGGCATGGCCATAGCGGCGGATGCCGCGCTTGTCGCCCACCGCTTGTGCCAGCGCCATGCCGAGGGTGATGCCGATATCCTCCACCGAGTGGTGATCATCGATATGCAGGTCGCCGTCGCACTCCACGGTCAGGTCGAACATGCCGTGACGGGCGATCTGGTCCAGCATGTGCTCAAGGAACGGCACGCCCGTGCGGAACTCGCCGCGGCCGGTGCCGTCGAGGTCGAGATGGACGCGCACACGGGTCTCCAGGGTGTCCCGGGAAACGTACGCTTGGCGCGAGGTTTGGCTCATGGATTTCATGACAGGCGAATGATAAGGGAAGCATACAATGAGCTTACGCGTGGCGGAAACGCGTTGAATGAAAAATCTTGACGCCGCCTCGTGGCGGGGTTTTAATGTGCGTCCTCAAGCGGCCAGGTAGCTCAGTTGGTAGAGCAGGGGACTGAAAATCCCCGTGTCGGGGGTTCGATTCCCTCCCTGGCCACCACCATTTCGCGCCCAACCTCTATCGGTTGGGCGTTTTCGTATCCGGGTTCCGCAGACGGTGCGGGGTTCCAGGCCGTTCTGCGTGTGCCGCCGGTCGCCAACTTCAGCGCCCGAACGCGCCCGGTTCGACTTTCTAACCTGCGCCAACTTCTTCGCCGAAGCACACGCACACGGTCTTTCCGCACCGCGACTTGCACATGTGTCACGGCCCTTGGTTGTCCGCTGCACATGGATGACCAGCGCGTCAAGCCAACGCAGCGCTCGGGTTCGCCGCGCACGGCGTCGAGTATAGACCTTGACGCCTCTGCGTGACCACGAGGGCGCGGTAGGTGTCCATTCGGACACCGTCACCCACCAGAAGTCCGCTGAGAACGAATCGTGGATTGGCGCAGTCGGACCGATCATCGGCGCGGGTTCGCGTACAACCGGGGCCGACGGCATGAACTCTGGCACGAAGAGCACGCGCGCCGACCTGCTCGCCGCCCTGCGCGATGGCATCGCAAAGAGCGTGGCGGGCGACCTCACCCGCCGCGACTGCATGCGCGACGCCAAAGCACTTCTCGCCGAGGCAGGCTGGTGGGGCACGAAAACCGTCATCGGTCCCGATGGCGTGGCGCGCCAGACCAGATTCACCCCGGCGCGGCTCAAGCTCATCTTCGACGTCAACACCCGCATGGCCTATGCCGCCGGGCGCTGGGATCGCATCCAGGCGGCCAAGGTGTCGCATCCCTACCTGCGCTATGTCGCCCGCGCCGACGAGCGCGTGCGTGCCTCGCATCGCCCATGGCACAACGTGACCCTGCCAGTGGATGATCCATGGTGGCAGACCCACTACCCGCCCAACGGCTGGCGCTGCCGCTGCCGCGCCGTGCCCATGCGGCAGGCCGAATACCAGACGCGCACTGATCTGCAGCATACCCCGCCAGACGAGCCAGATGTCGAATGGCAAAACCCGAAGACCGGCGAAGTGGTAACCGTGCCCGCGCGCATCGACCCAGGCTTTGGCTACAACGTGGGCGAGGCGGCGCGCTGGCGCATCAAACACGGTGCGCATCGAGATCGAGGCCAGCCGCACCGACGCGAAAGGCACATTCACCAGCCTGCAAAAGCAGGTCATTATTGTTGGCCGCACAGGTTACGGGCTCAACTACGGCAAATACTACGGAGGTATCTGATGCCAAGCATTGATCCGAATCTTGGACTCACCTACGGCTGGACGCTTGGCGAGTCTGGTTGGAATACCAGCATGGACGCAAACCTGAAACGGCTCGGCGCGGTGGTTGGGCTCTCGGTCAAGGATTGGGATTTGGCTACACCGCCGGCCAGTCCGGTCGATGGCGATCGCTATATCATTCCTGCTGCTGCCGCTGGCGCCTGGGCCGGCAAGACAAATCAGATCGCGGTGCGTATCGCGGGCGCGTGGGAGTATTACGTGCCCAAGATCGGCTGGCTGTGCTACATCGAGGATAAATCCGTGCTCACGGTCTTCAAGGCCTCAGGATGGAGCACTGGCATCGCGATATGAGTGTTTTGATCGCATTGCATGCGACATTGAACGTCGCATGGAATTCGAACAAGCCCACACCATTATTGCAACACCACATCCAACCAACGGATCAGGCCCGTGACCCCGCCTATCGCCAGCACCACCCATATCGTCTGACGGTGGATGGCCTGAGTCAGC
>JBEVAM010000039.1:0-10287 GCA_051297135.1 Halothiobacillaceae bacterium | reverse complement strand
CGTTCCATGGCAGCCCGCGCAGGTCTGCGCCATCATCTCGCCCGATGGCCCGGCCAAAGCCAAGCCTCCCATCATCGAACCGGCCAAAACCAGGCCGAGCGTTATTGTTTTGAACGACATTCAATACCCCGTTTTGTCTGGGTTTTTAATGGATCCATCAATGGATGCGCATTCTTTTAATCTGCGCCGCCCCCATGGATCAAGTCTTTAGAGCCTTTGATTTATTTATGGATGGATAAATTTCTAACTGAGCCAAGTATAGAAACCCACGGCGAAGTACTGGATGATCCATAGCACAATCAGACCGATGGCGATATTGCCCATCCGCGTGATGAAAGGGCTGGGGGTATAGACCCCTGCGGTCTGCCCGGCCTTCCAGGCCACAGTCACCATATAGGCCAGCGATCCGCCACCGACGAGCAAGAAGGTGCCGAAGAACAGGATGGTGCTGTACCAGTCCATGTTGATGGGGTAGTCCATGGCGTTGTAGCCATGCACTCCCATCAGGATGCTCCAGCGCAGGGCCTCACGGGCGGCGGCCACCACGATCAGAGCCACGGCCCCCACCGGCAGCACGGCATAGGCCCAGAGGGTATCCATGCGCCCCATGCGCACCCATTGGGCAAACCCGACGGTTGCAAGCAGCATAGCCAAGGAGAGCATGACCCAAGGGGAGAGGGCGAAGTGTGCGAGCTTTTCCGGCAGCGTGAGCATCCACCAGGCACCGATGATCACGCTCACCACGCCGCCGACGGCGATGAGGTTCTGGCCAAGACGCCCCGTCCAGTCCAGGTACTCCCGGCTCATGTTCAGGGATTCATCGCCCAGACGCGGCAGGTAGAAGCGACGATAGCCCACCAGAACTGCACCGATGACCGGCACGCTCAGGCTGATGAAGAACAGGAAACGCGCCAGGTTGAAGTCATGCAGACTGCGACCGGAAGGGTCGATCATCCCATCTGGCGCATACCACTCCAACCACTTCTCCGGCGAGAGCATCTGGTAGGTCAGCACATGCATGATGAAGCCCACCACCAGCAACAAGGCCACGGAGAGGATGGCCGAGCCTGGGCAGAAGACCTTCCGGGAGGTATCCCCAAGCTCGTCGTTCTTCGCATTGAAGAAGAACCACAACAGGGCCGCGACGGTGAGGATGATGATGAAGCCAATCACCCACCAGGCAGACAGCACATTGGAGGTGTACCAGAACGGGTCGTAGATCACCTGCACGAACAGCAGCGGCGCGACCCCAACCAAGATGGCAATCGAGAGCATGAACTTGGCCACCATGACCATGGACTGGGCCAGACGACGCTTGTGCGCATCCTGACTCAGTGCGCCCCAGATCGTGAGGCCGGAGGCACCCAGCATGATCTGCACGGCGGCGATGTGCAGGGCGAAGGTCACGACACCGAGAATCAAGAAGATCACCGGATGGCTGGGGACGCCGGCGACGTCCCGCAGGGCATACAGGGCTTGTGCGTCCATTGATTACTCCTTTACGAATGCGGCTTGGGCCATGGCCCCCTTCTCGGCGGCGTAGCGGGTGGCCACGGTCTTGTCGGTGAGGGTCGCGAGGTAAACGGCCAAGGCCTCAGCCTCCTCGTCTTTCATGGGGATCTTCGGCATGTACAGGGTATTGCCCGTGGTGAGGGCGGCCTGCAGATAGGTCTTGATTGCCTTCACATCGGTATTGCCACCCAGATAGTTCTTGAGCGGACGGATGCCGGTGTCAGAGAGCGAATGACAATTGGAACACATGGTGATGGCCAGGGCCTCGCCCACGCGGGCAGCGTTGTGCGGGGTGACCTCACGCAATTCCACCGGCAGGAACACACTGCTCTTCAGCCAGCCATGCGCCTCCAGCACTGGGATTTCGCTCTTGATGCCCATGCCGGGCACATCGCGTGCGATGACTTGGTTGGAGTACACATACTGGCCGGCGATATAGGGCTTGCGGATGGACTCGCGCGCCACTTCCTCCGGCCACAGACCGAACACCAGCATGGCTACGGTGGCCACCCCGGCTACAGCGGTGGTGATCATGCGCGGGGTCAGCAGCATGAAGACAAAGTAGGCCAACATACCACCGAGCACGGCATACAGGCTGGTGGAGAACCACGCGGGCAGACGGTTTTCCATCACCAGATGGGCGGTTTCAGGCAGGGTATCCAGGTACCAGCCAAACAGGGACGCACCGATCACGGTCGCTACGATGCCCATGATGGCCAGCCAGCGGTTCATCTGGGCACGGAAGACCTGATCCTTGAAACCCGCGGTGACGATGCTGCCCACAACAGCAGTGATGGCAAACATGAAGGCCGTGCGCATGGCCAGCTGCGCGAAGGTGTTTTCGCCATAGAAGCCGTTCAGGTAACCACCCTCGGTGAACCACACCTCCTTGCCCGGCCACATCATGAAACTCAGGATCCCGATGATGATCATCATCGTGGTGTAGGAAGCCAGACCCAGGATGATGGTCAGGCGCAGGTGGGTCTTTTGATCGACCTTACCGACCAGGTAGGTGACCATGTAGACACCCACCACCTCGATGACAAAAAACACCCATTCGGTGGCCCACTTCCACACGAAGCTGTGGATCAGGGCCGAAATGCCGCGCGGGCTGGCCACCGTGGTGGAGTACCAGATCCCGGGGCCCGTAATGGAGCCCAGGATATACGAGAACACCAGCAAGAACAGGCCGTACTTCTTGATGAATTCAAGGAGCTCCGGCCTGTTCTGCCGGTAGGCGATGGTCGCGAGGGCCATGAAAAACAGGGCGGCACCGACCGAGGTGTGGGAGAACAGCACGTGGGCAGTGGCGATGATGCCAACCACCCAGCCGCTCCCGATCCCCGGCTCGTACCAGGTGGGATAAAGACCGATCAGGTCCATGCGTGACTCCTAGGTTGTATGGGTTGTGCCCGGCCATAAGCCGATCAAAAAAACCTAGAAGCATCCTTTATGCCAAAACATAAGGCACTGATTTTTGGTCAACATACCGCATCCCCCTCCCTACGATTGAGGCATATGACGCAGTCACGGATCTGTTATGTCACACACCTGGAGGCTCACAAAAAAGGCGACCGAAAGGCCGCCTTGGCATGAAGTCGCGCAGCAAGGACCGAGGTCAGTCTCGATCCGGGACGAACTTCAGCACATTGCCATTGATGCAGTAGCGTTTGTAGGTCGGTGGCGGACCGTCATCGAACACATGGCCAAGGTGGATGCCCGAGCTTGCGCTGCGCACTTCGATGCGGCGCATGCCGTGCGAAAGATCCTCATGCAGCGTGATTGCCCCCTCGACGGGGTTGAAGAAGCTCGGCCAGCCCGTGCCACTCTCAAACTTGGCCTCCGAGCGGAACAGCGGCGCACCGGTGATGGGGTCGACAAAGGTCCCCGGGCGTTTTTCGTCCAGGTGTGAGCCGGTGAAGGGGCGCTCGGTCCCCTGTTCGAAGGCGATCCGCCGCTGCTCCGGCGTCAGCAGATGGAAGCCGAGCCACCTCCAGAAGCGTTCCTTGTTGCCGTCATAGCCGGTGTAGCGCGAGACCTCCCTGCCCTTTTCAAACAGCACGATGGTGGGGGTGGCGAACAGCGCCTGCTCCAGCGTCCACCCCTTGGGCGGGTTCGGCGCGCGAGTCGCGACGATCGGCGTTGGGGCCTGCCAGCCGTCCAGGACCTCGGCACGGAATTGCTTGCAGAACGGGCAGTCTTCCGCCTCGAACACGATCAGCTGACGAGCAAAACTCAGCTTGGCCGCATCCAGAGAAGGCTGCGCCGCCTTGACCGAACCATCCGGATAGGCCACACCGGTCCCGCCTAAGCCGCAATAGCCTTGGGGGTTCTTCTTCAGGTAGTCCTGATGGTAGTCCTCGGCGCGGTTGTAGTTGCGCAGCGGGGCGATCTCTGTGGTGATGCGGCCACGCCCCGCCTTGTCCAACGCCTGCTGATAGATATCACGCGTCTTCAGCGCTACCTCCTTCTGTGCCTCGGAGGTGTAGTAGATGGCGCTGCGGTAGTTGCTGCCGATATCGTTGCCCTGCCGGTCGCCCTGGGTCGGATCATGGTTCTCCCAAAAATGGGCGAGAATGGTTTCAAAGCTCACCCGGGCGGGATCGAAGGTCACCTTGACCACCTCGGCGTGGTTGCGCATCCGGGTCATGCCACGCCGAAGCTCTTTCTCAAGGTTGAGCACATCATAGTAGCCCACCTTCTCTGCATCGCCACCGGCGTAGCCAGACTCGACGTCGAGCACGCCGGGAATCTCGGCCATGCGCTTCTCCGCCCCCCAGAAACAGCCCATCCCTAGAACGATGAATTCCAGGTTTTCCGCCTGTGTCTGCATCAAATGCTCACCTAAACCTGCTGTGGTTACGCGTCCTGTTGAACAGCTCAGAGTGTGATGGCGGCCATCATGACTACTTACTGGATGAGGCTGACATACCCCAAGGCCTGTGGGGCCAGCGCTCAACCGTTCTTTCAACCTTACGCCAAGCTACCCATAGCTTTGCTGCTGCATGCCTGCTTCAACGAGGCCGGTTTCGCCGCTCCCACAAGGTAACGGCCAACCCCTTCCCCTCCACAGGCTTGACTTCCGGCGGAACTCACCGTAGGGCCGCTTTGAGCGGCCAAGCCATACGCCAAGCGATTCCTGGCCGCATGCACATTCCACGCCCCGGATTTTTCAATCAAACATTCATGCCCCACTGATGGCCCATGGGCGAATCCTCCAAGCCACAACGCCGTGAGGCTTGGGCACGCCGCGCCTTACCAGCGCCCGAAACTGACCGTACCAGCCTCGCGCCCGTGAGCATGACGGCGCTCCAGGGTAATGAAGCTATAAGGCATACCGTTCTCGGCGTCCGCGGGGTGGTGCTCTTCGTGGATCACGCCCCAGTCACGCCGGTCATAGGCCGGAAACCATGCGTCCCCCTCAAAGCGCCCATGAACCAGGGTGAGGATCATGCGCTCTGCACGTGGCAGGAATTGGAAATAGACGTTCGCACCACCCGCCACCATGGCCTCACCCGCATCCCCCACCACCTCACGTGCCGCCTCCAGCGCATCGTTGATGGTGTGCACTACGATGACGCTCTCGGGCTGATAGCCCACGTCACGGGTAATCACGATGGTGGTGCGGCCCGGCAGGGGGCGCCCGATCGTCTCGAACGTCTTGCGCCCCATGATGACGGGCTTGCCCAAAGTCATGGCCTTGAAGTGCCGAAGGTCGGCGGGCAAACGCCAGGGCAAACCCTTGCCCTTGCCGATCAGGCGCTGGCTGTCCATGGCAGCGATGATGGTGACACGCATTGATCTAATCAGTAGAAGGTTGGCTGGGATAGCGGGTCGAACCAAATTTCAGGACCAGCACGGCCAGAGTCAACACCAGAATGCTCACGGAAAAAACAATGATCTCCCGCAAATCCATGAGCTTGACATCCACCACCAACACCCGGGTGAGCGCGGTAATGGCAATGTAGACCAGAAAACGCACGGGCAGACGATGGGTGCGGAAGTACACCCCCACCATGGCGAGGATTTCCAGATAGATGAACAGCAGAAGGATGTCTTTGAGGGTGGGGGCCGCATCGCCCTCGAAGATATGAGTGAATTCGCCATAGGCTGACCAGATGGTGGCCGCGGCAATGACGAACAACATGAGATTGTGCAGCATGCCGATGAACAGGACCCCCCCCGTATCCACTGCACGTTTGAGTTTGAGCACTTGAGACGTTTGTTCAGACATATGCGCGTCACTCCTGGGATTTAAACCGCTACCGGTGCCTTGATGTGAGGATGAGGATCGTACCCTTCAAGGGTGAAGTCTTCGTAACGGAACATGAAGATGTCCTTGATCTTCGGGTTGAGCTGCATGCGCGGTAGGGGGCGCGGTTCGCGCGCCAGTTGCATCTCGGCCTGCTCGAGATGGTTGAGGTAGAGATGACAGTCACCACCCACCCAGATGAACTCGCCTGGACTAAGGTCCGTCACCTGCGCAACCATCATGGTCAGCAAGGCGTAAGAGGCAATATTGAACGGCACACCAAGAAAAATATCCGCACTACGCTGATAAAGCTGGCAAGAAAGCCGCCCGTTTGCAACATAGAACTGGAAGAGGACATGACAAGGCGGCAAGGCCATACGAGGCAAGTCGGCCACGTTCCAGGCCGAAACGATCAAGCGGCGCGAGTCCGGGTTGGTCTTGATCTGCTCGATGACCTGGCTGATCTGATCGATATGACGCCCGTCCGGCGTCGGCCAGCTGCGCCACTGCACCCCATAGATCGGCCCAAGATCACCACGCTCGTCAGCCCACTCATCCCAAATACTGACACCGTGCTCCTTGAGATAGGCGATATTGCTCTCCCCACGCAGAAACCACAGCAGCTCGTGGATGATGGATTTGAGATGCACTTTTTTGGTGGTAACCAAAGGAAACCCCTCGGAGAGGTCAAAGCGCATCTGGTAGCCAAACACGCTGCGTGTGCCAGTCCCCGTGCGGTCGCGCCTTTCAATACCGTGGTCGCGCACATGACGCATCAATTCAAGGTACTGCTTCATGCTTGTTGTCGCTTGCGATAGGCCATGATGAGGAAGAGTGCCCCAACGAGGATCATTGGCAGGGACAACAACATGCCCATGGTCAGCCAGCCCCCGAAGATGAAGCCAAGATGGGTATCCGGCTCCCGGACCTGCTCCACGGCAAAGCGGAAGCAACCATAGAGCAACAAAAAGAGGCCGGAGATGGCCATGCGTGGGCGGGGCCTGGCCGAGAACCGCCACAGCAAGACGAACAGCACGAAGCCCTCGAGGAAAGCCTCATAGAGCATGGAGGGATGGCGTGGCAGCTGGTCCACGTGCGGGAACACCATACCCCAGGGCAGGTCGGTTGGTCGCCCCCAGAGTTCGCCGTTAATGAAGTTGCCGATGCGCCCGGCCAGCAGCGCGGGCGGCACCAGGGGGGCGACGAAGTCGGCCACCTCGAAGAAGGGGCGGCCCACCTTGCGCGCATACCAGGCCATGGCCAGGATCACGCCCAAGAGACCGCCATGGAAGGACATGCCGCCCTCCCACACGCGCAGCAGCATCAGCGGGTCGGCAAGAAAGCTCTGGAACTTGTAGAACAAGACATAGCCGATCCGCCCGCCGAGGATGACCCCGAGCGCCATGTAGAACAGCATGTCCCCCGGCTCCTCCTTGCCAAAGCCCTTGGCCTCGGCGCGCAGGCGGCCCAGGCCCCAGGCCAGGGCAAAGCCGACCAGGTACATCAGACCGTACCAGTGGACCTTGAGCGGGCCGAGCTGGAGGGCGACAGGATCGATGTGCGGGTAGACGAGCATGGCGGCATCGGCGGTCAGGCGGGCAGGATGCGGGCGTAGATAGCCTTCAGGTAGTCCGTCTCGGGAATGGCCGGGTGGACCGGGTGGTCCCCACCTTGGCGGCCGCACTCGAGGATCTGCATGGAGCGGTCGACATGGCGCGCGGCGGCCCACATCAGTTCAAGCAGTTTATCACGCTGCAGGTGGTACGAGCAGGAGCAGGCGATCAGAATGCCGTCGCGGGAGAGCACCTGCATGGCCATCTGGTTCACTCGGCGATAGGCCGCAAGGCCCGCCTCGACGTCCTTGCGGCGCTTGATGAAGGCCGGTGGGTCGCACACCACCACATCGAAACGCTCGCGCTCCTCACGCAGTCTGCGCAGCACTTCGAACACGTCGCCCTCGATGGTGCGTAGCCCTTGGCCCACGCCGTTTAGGTCGGCATTGACCCGGCTCTGCTCGAGGGCCAGCGCGGAGGTGTCCACGCACACGGCCTCGCTCGCCCCGTGGCGCAAGGCCTGAATCCCCCAACCGCCCATGTAGCTGAACAGGTCGAGCACGCGTGCGCCCTTCACGTAACGGGGTAGGCGGGCGCGGTTATCGGCCTGGTCGTAGAACCAGCCGGTCTTTTGCCCATCCCACGGGCGCATACGAAAGGTCGCGCCGTTTTCGATCAGCTCGACCTCCTCTGGCACCTCCCCGAAGACCAGCTCGACGCCCTTCTCGAGCCCCTCCAGCTCACGGCTGGCGGTGTCATTGCGCAGCAGGATGCCGGACGGCTTGAGCACCTTGACCAGTGCCTCGACAAGCGCCTCGCGCACCGCATCCATGCCAGCGGTCGTGATCTGCGCCACCAGCACGTCGCCGTAGCGGTCGACCACGAGACCCGGCAGGCCGTCGGCCTCGCCGTGCACCAGGCGGTAGTGTGGGGTTGGGAAAAGACGTTCGCGCAAGCCGAGGGCGATGTTGAGCCGGTGCACGATCAGCGAACGGTCGAGCCGATGCTCGCCGCGATCGAACATGCGCGCAACGATCAGGGAGTGCGGATTGACGTAGGCCAACCCCATGGCCTTGCCGTTGTGGGCCATGACCACCGCCTGTTGCCCGGGGGTAAAATCAGTCAGCGGGGTTGCCTTGGTGTCGACCTCGTTGCTGTAGATCCAGGGATGGCCGGCGCGCACGCGGCGGTCCTCGTTCTTTTTCAACCGCAGCGGGGCCAGGTTGGGGGCATCGGTGCGCAGAGATGTCATGCATGTCGCTCCATAGGAGCCTTGCATCATACCCTGCGCACGCGTCTTAGGGCGATGAGCCGCCCTACCCCAGCCACCACCGCGTCATCAGGACTTCATCTCTCTGCCACGAAAGTGCAACCCAGGACGCCTAGCATGGTCCGTCACGTTGTATCCGGAGGTCTGCGCCATGACCACGAATGCCCATGGGTCCCGCCTGAAGGTCCAGCTTGCCGCGCATGCGGATGATGTTCAGAGCAGCCAACGCCTGCGCCATCGGGTCTTCGTCGAGGAAATGGGTTGCAATGCTCAGGTCGAAAACGGCTTGGAGTTCGACCGCTATGATCCCTTCTGCCATCACCTGCTGGTGATCGATCAGGACAGCGACACCGTGGTTGCCAGCACCCGCATCCTCACCGACACGCAGGCCCGGGCTGCCGGCGGCTTCTACTCCGCCAATGAATTCGACATGGACATGATCCACCACCTGCCCGGCCGGATGATGGAGATCGGCCGCACCTGTGTGCACCCCGAGCATCGCAATGGCGCCACCATCGGCATGCTGTGGCAGGGACTCGCCCGCTTCATGGAGATCCACCGTATTGGCTACCTGTTCGGTTGTGCCAGCATCCCGATGCAGGACGGTGGCCTTGCGGCGCGCCTGATCATGGACGAACTGCGCGGCAAGTTCATGAGTCCGGAGGATCGTCGCGTGATCCCTCGCCTAGCCCTGCCGAGGCTTGATGCCGCCGCAAAGGTCGAGGGGAAGGTGCGCATGCCTCCCCTGCTCAAGGCCTACATGCGCCTGGGTGCGCAGATTTGCGGCGAGCCGTGCTGGGACCCGGCATTCGGCTGCGCGGATATTTTCATCCTGCTCGATGTCGATCACCTGCAGGCGCGTTATCATCGTCACTTCGTCCTTCGCCAGGCCCCCATCCAGCATGAAGCCCGCCCGGCTGCCCGCGAGGTGGCTTAAGACCTTCAGAGTCGCCCTGCAGCTCGTGTGGGGTGTCTTACGCATCTTGTTCATCCGCAATCCGTTCGAGCCACGCCATGCCCGTGTCATCCGCGCTTGGCACACGGCGGTATGCCGTGCCCACGGCCTCGAGGTGGTGGTGCATGGCCAGCCGCTGCCGGGGGCGTTGTATGCCAGCAATCACGTCTCTTGGCTGGACATCCCGGTGCTTGGCAGCCAGATCGAGGGTGTCCGTTTCCTATCCAAGTCTGAGGTGCGCGACTGGCCACTGATTGGCCTGCTCACCCGCCGGGCTGGTACCCTGTTCATTGCCCGCGGTCAAGGCCAACACGAGGCGAGTCGGCAGATTGCCGAGGCCCTGCGCAAAGGACAGGGGGTGCTGCTGTTTGCCGAGGGCACCACCACGGATGGACTGAGCCTAAGACGCTTCCATCCTCGCCTGCTGCAGCCTGCGGTGGAGACCGGCACGCCTATCCAGCCGGTCGCTCTGCGCTACCTTGACGCCGAAGGCCAGCCTAACCCCCGTGCGGCCTACGCGCATGGCGACAGCTTCATGGACACCTTCCGCCGCGTGGTGGCCGAGGATGGCTTGCGCGCCGAGGTGTACTTTTTGCCCCCCATCGACCCTACCGGCTTGCCGCGCAGCCAGATTGCGGCCTTTGCCCACGCCCGTGTGGCCGAGGTGCTTGGCCTCGCCCCGCACAAGGAGGTGGACTCTAGTTCTAACAATCGTGTGCAATAATGTATAATAGTCTCATGGAAA
>JBEVAM010000038.1:0-10571 GCA_051297135.1 Halothiobacillaceae bacterium | reverse complement strand
TCCTGGAGGGGTTCCAGGAGTAGTCGGGAAAGTCACGCCTGTCAGATACGAATGCGGTCATCAAGACCCGTCGGGGCAGGAAGAGAATCGTGCGCATATTTGCGCACTTTCTTGAGAGCAGCACAGACACCCCTTTCACCGCGGAGTGGATACGACCATGAACGATACCCTCGCCCATTTCATCGCCCACGCCGAACACAATGCCCACCACCTCACCGAACTGGTATGGGAAGCTGCCCACCATGCCTGCGCACGCCTAACCCACGACCTCCCCGAAGCCATCGCCCACGAACTCTCGGAATTGCACCTGGAAGAAACCCTCAAACTGCTTCGCAGCAGCCCCCGTGAACAGATCCTCTATCTGGCCAAAACCTTAGGCGAGGCCGAAGCAGCACGACGACTCACCCTGGCCTTCGAGTCCTCAACCTGCACCGCAGCCTGAGAACCCAGACACCCCTACTTGCCAAACCAAGCAAGTGCATGAATAATGACGCCTTTCCATCCGCCCCAGCAACCGTACTGGGACGGCAAACAGCAAGGTTAGACACCATGAAACCCAATATCCACCCAAACTATCGCCCCGTGGTCTTCCAAGACCTGGCCAGCGGCTTCAGCTTCCTCACCCGCTCCACCATCGCCACCAAAGAGACGATCAAGTGGGAAGACGGCAACGAGTACCCGCTGGTAAAAGTGGAAATCTCCTACAAGTCCCACCCCTTCTTTACCGGTCAGCAACAAAACGTCGTCACCACCAAGCAAGTGGACAAGTTCCGCAAACGCTACGGCATGTCATGACCCGACTGACCAACCTTCTAAGGGCGTCCATCACGGGCGCTCTTTTTTTGTTTCTCACCCCAATCGCCCTCGCCACCCCACTCTGCCCCGCCGACCGCATCGATGAGCAGGTGCACGTGGCCAGCGTGCCAGACGGCGACACCCTGCGCCTGTCCGACGGCCGTCGGGTGCGCTTCATCGGCATCAATACCCCCGAGCGCGCACACGACGGTCAGCCCGCCGAACCACTGGCCGAAGAAGCCTACACACTGCTAAAAAAGCTCATACAAAAGGCCAACGGCCGCATCAAACTGCGCTTGGGCGAGGACCCCCTCGACCATCATGGCCGCCTCCTCGCCCACGTCTACCTGCCCAACGGAGAAAGCATCGAGGCACGCATGTTGGCCGAAGGACTCGCCACACGCGTCGCAATCCCCCCTAACCTCTGGAACCAAACCTGCCTGGCCCAAGTGGAGGACGCCGCGCGGGCAGCCGGACGCGGCCTGTGGGCCCTTCCGTCTTATCGCACACCAATCGACTCACGCCAACTCCCCAACCATGCAAAAGGCTACATGCTGCTGCAAGGACGGGTCGAGCGCGTCGGCAGCAGTCGTCACGCCCGATGGATCAACCTCGAGGGTGGAGTCTCCCTGCGCATCGACCACGACCTGCTGCCCTGGTTCGAAGGGTTTGACCTCCAACACCTGAAAGGCCAGCGAGTCGAAGTGCGCGGCTGGCTTACCCGCCCCGAAGGCAAAGAGCCCCGCATCCGCCTCACCCATCCGTCCATGCTGCGCATCCTCGACTAACCCATGTCCACCCCCAAACAAGCCGCCCTCGACTATCACCGCCTACCACAACCCGGCAAAATCGCCACCGCCATCACCAAACCGACCGCCACCGCCCGCGACCTCGCCCTGGCCTACTCGCCCGGCGTGGCCGAACCAGTACGGGCCATCGCGCAGGACGTCGATGCTGCCTACACCTACACCAACAAGGGCAACCTCGTGGCAGTCATCTCCGATGGCAGCGCCATCCTCGGCCTCGGCAACCTCGGCCCGCTCGCGTCCAAACCAGTGATGGAAGGCAAGGGCGTACTGTTCAAACGCTTCGCCAATATCGACGTGTTCGACATCGAGATCGAAAAACGCTCCCCCGAACACTTCGTCGACGTGGTCAAAGCCATCGCTCCAAGCTTCGGCGGCATTAACCTCGAAGACATCGCTGCACCCCACTGCTTTACCATCGAGGAACAGCTGATCGAGGCGCTCGACATCCCAGTGTTCCACGACGACCAGCACGGCACCGCGATCATCATCGCCGCCGCCCTGCTGAACGCTCTCGACATCCAAGGCAAGCATCTCTCAAAGGCACGCATCGTGTTGGTAGGCGTGGGCGCGGCAGGCACCGCAGCCCTCAAGCTGCTCATCGGTATGGGAGCACAACGCGAAAACATCCGCGCCGTGGACCGCGTGGGGGTATTGCACACAGGACTGACAGACCTGCCCCCACACCACGCCCAGTTCGCCGTCGAAACCGCCGACCGCACCCTGGAAGACGCCTGCCGTGGGGCCGACGTGTTCATCGGCCTGTCCGCACCCAACGTGCTCACCCCAAAAATGCTAGCGAGCATGGCCAGCAACCCTGTGGTATTCGCCCTCGCCAACCCAGACCCGGAAATTGCCCCAGAAGTGGCCCACAGCGTACGCAACGACCTGATCATGGCCACCGGCCGCAGCGACTACCCCAACCAGGTCAACAACGTCTTGGCCTTCCCCTACATCTTCCGCGGCGCACTGGACTGCCGCGCCAGCCGCATCACCGAAGGCATGAAAATCGCCTGCGTGCAGGCCCTGGCAAAACTTGCGCGCGAGCCGGTGCCGACCGAAGTACTGGCGGCCTACGGCATCCAATCGCTAAGCTTTGGCCCGGACTACATCCTGCCCAAACCCTTCGACCCGCGCCTGATCGAGCGTCTGCCGCATGCCGTGGCCCAGGCCGCCGCACACGATGGCGTGGCACGTCGAGCATACACACCTTATCCCCGTGCCTGACCTGCCTAACCCCCCCCCTCCCACGCCCCAGCCGGGCGAGCGAGCCTATCTGATCGACAGCAATATCTACATCTTCCGCGCCTGGCACACCCACCCCGTAAGCCTGCGCGATGCCGAGGGCCGCGCCCTCAACGCCGTGCATGGCTTTGTCGAGTTCCTGCTGCGCATCCTCGAGGACGTAGGCACCCATCGCATCGCGCTCGCCTTCGACATTCCTCAGGAGCGTCCCTACCGGCGCGAGATTTATCCCAACTACAAGGCCCACCGTCCACCCCCTCCCGCCGATCTGTGCCCACAGTTCGATCTATGCCGCACTTTTGCCGAGGGGATCGGCCTACCGGTGCACACCTCCGACCGCTTCGAGGCCGACGACGTGATCGGCACACTGGCCGCAAGGCTGCGCACCGAAGGCCTGGCCATCACCCTATTGACCGCCGACAAAGACCTCACCCAGTTGCTCGAAGACCGGGACCACTGGTGGAACCATGGCCGCTCCGAGGTGCTGGACGCGCGTGGTGTCGAACGCATCTGGGGCGTACCACCAAGACTCATCGCCGACCTGCTCGCCATCACTGGGGATGCCGTCGACAACATTCCCGGCGTGCCCGGCATCGGCCGCACCACCGCCGCGCGCATGCTGCGCAAGTGGGGCAGCCTGGACGGGATCCTGGCCAACCTGCACGCCATCGGCGCGCAGAAATTCCGCGGCGCACCACGAGCACAAAGGCTGATGCTCGAGCACGAAAAGACCGTGCGCATGGCGCGCCAACTGACCCACATCGTCTGTGACGTGCCACTGGGGGAAAAAGTACGCACCCACTGGCAACGACCCACACCGGAGCAGGTGGAACCCCTGTTCGAAACAATGAGATTGCCGCTCGATCTCCGACAACGCTGGATCAGGTTGTTGGAACGAACATAAGGCGTCCTATGGCATCCTCACCGCCCCCATGTCCCGCTGAATACGCTCAAGGCGTCGGTTCAACGCAGCCGTGGTGGTGCCACCGTCATAATGGCGCGGATTAGGCACGATGGCAGCCATCCAGGCCGCCTGAGAAGGCGAGAGTCGCGCAGCCGAAATCCCGAAGTAATGCTGTGCCGCCGCCTCCGCACCAAATACGCCATCGCCCCACTCGATCAGGTTCAGGTACAGCTCCAGGATCCGGCGCTTGGACAGCACACCCTCGAGCATGAGGGTGATGAGGGCCTCCTGCCCCTTGCGAATGAGGGAACGCTCGCCCGACAGGAACAGGTTCTTGGCAAGCTGCTGGCTGATGGTGGAGCCCCCCGCCACTACCCGCCCCCGACGCAGATTCTTCTCCAGCGCGTTCTGTATGCCCTCCCAGTCGAACCCCCCGTGCTCGAGGAACTTTGCATCCTCAGCGGCGAGGATGGCACGCTTGAGATGGGGCGAGATGGCCGCATAGTCCACCCACTGCTGGCGCAGACGAGCCTGCGGCATGGTCTCGCGCAGTTCTGCACGGCGGGCATCCATGAAGGCCGTCGAGCCAGGATTGACCCAGCGCCAGGCCACGATGTGAGCGAAATACCACCCCTGCACCAGCAGGAACAACAAACACAGGATCAGCAGGCCACGCAGCAACCAGCGACGAAGGATGGACAACCTCCTCGCCATGCCTTCATCCCAGCGCAGCTTCCCCGCCCCCGGAGCGATCCCCTTGCACCACGCAGCAGGGGCAGTAGTGTGGCTTGACCCAGACGATCAGAGCCCAAGACGTTCCCGCGCGGCGGCAATCTGGCGACGGACTTGGCTCGGGGCCGTGCCGCCCTCGATGTCACGCGCAGCAACGGAACCCTCGAGTGTCAGCACCTCGAACACATCGGCCTCGATGCGCGCATCAAAACGCTTGAGTTCATCAAGCGACATCTCGGAGAGGTCACGTCCAGTCTCCACCCCAAATCGCACAGCCTTGCCCACCACCTCGTGGGCATCGCGGAAGGGGAGCCCCTTGCGCACCAGGTAGTCGGCAAGGTCGGTGGCCGTGGAAAAACCGCGCAGGGCCGCCCGACGCATCGCCTCACGGTTGACGATCAGGTGCGGCAGCATTTCGGCAAAGGCGCGCAAGGAGCCTTGCAGGGTGTCCACCGCATCGAACAGGGGCTCTTTGTCCTCCTGATTGTCTTTGTTGTATGCCAGCGGTTGACCTTTCATCAACATCAACAGGCTGACCAAGGCACCAACCACGCGCCCGCTCTTGCCGCGCACCAATTCCGGCACATCCGGATTCTTCTTCTGCGGCATGATTGAACTACCGGTGCAGAAGCGATCCGGCAGGTCGACGAAACCGAACTGGGCAGACGACCAGAGGATCAGTTCCTCCGCCATGCGCGAGAGGTGCACCATGATGAGGCTGGCGGCGGCCAAGAATTCGATGATGAAATCGCGGTCGGAAACCGCATCCAGCGAGTTGCGCGAAATTTGCTCAAAGCCCAAGAGTTCGGCGGTGTAGGCGCGATCCAGCGGGTAGCTGGTGCCAGCGAGGGCAGCGGAGCCAAGTGGCATGACGTTCACCCGCTTGCGGCAATCAAGCAGGCGGTCATGATCGCGGTCGAGCATCTCGAACCAGGCCAACATGTGGTGGCCAAAGCTGATCGGCTGAGCCACCTGCAGGTGGGTAAAGCCCGGCAGGATGGTGTCCGCCTCACGCTCGGCCAAATCCAGCAAGACCTTCTGCACGGCGCGGATCTGGCCGGTCAGACGGTCGATCTCATCACGCAGATAGAGGCGCATGTCGGTCGCCACCTGGTCGTTACGCGAACGGCCGGTATGCAGCTTCTTGCCCGCCTCGCCGATGCGCTCGATCAGGCGCGCCTCGATGTTCATGTGCACATCCTCGAGCGCCACCGACCAAGCAAAATCGCCGCGCTCGATGTCGAACAGAATATCGTCCAGTCCCTTGACAATGCGCTCGCACTCCTCGGCCGTGAGCACGCCCACCTTGGCCAGCATGCGCGCATGGGCCTTGGACCCGGCGATGTCCTGGCGGTACATGCGCGCATCAAAGGTCACGGAGGCGGTGAAGGCCTTGACGAACGCGGCCACCGGCTCGGTGAAGCGGCCGCCCCACATCTCCTTGGAAGTGTCGTTGGTCAGATCGTCGGCCAGGCTCATGGCTGGGTTTCCGGAAGACTTGAAGAGGATGGCGGCAAGTATACTCTCACCCGCGCCTCCCCCCCATCCCCTCCAGGCCTGACTTGAACACGGCAAAGGAGCGCGCCCCAAGGCGCCGGCAAACGCGCGCCTGCTGACGTCATAGTTGCCGCCAGCATCGACCAGCTCGGCGACACCGGCTGCGAGCTGACGAATCATGGCGCGGCACGCATTCTTGGCATGGATGGGCGATCCGGCATAGGATGACCGCCTGACTGGATTTGCTGCATGTCATGACGATTCAAACCCTCCGCATCGCCACCCGTAAAAGTCCCCTTGCCATGTGGCAGACCGAGGACGTGGCGCGCCGCCTCAAGGCCCTGCATCCCGCCCTTCAGGTCGAATACCTCAAGCTCACCACCCAAGGCGACCAAATGCTCAATAGCCCCCTTGCCAAGATCGGCGGCAAGGGCCTGTTCGTCAAGGAACTGGAGGTCGGCCTGTTGGAAGGCCGGGCGGACATCGCCGTCCACTCGATGAAAGACGTGCCCATGACCTTTCCGGAGGGTCTGCGCCTCGCGGCCATCTTAGAGCGCGAGGACCCGCGCGATGCCTTCGTCTCCAACCGTTACACCAGCCCGGACGAGCTGCCGGAAGGCGCGATCGTTGGCACCTCCAGCCTGCGCCGCAAGATGCAGCTGCTGCAGGCCTATCCGCATCTGAGGGTCGACGTCCTGCGTGGCAACGTCAACTCCCGTCTTGCCAAGCTGGATGCGGGGCAGTTCGATGCCATCATCCTCGCCTGCGCTGGCCTGAGGCGACTCGGTCTTGCCGAGCGCATCCGCATGGCCCTGCCGCCCGAGGTTAGCCTGCCTGCCATCGGCCAGGGCGCGGTCGGCATCGAATGTCGCACCCATGATGCGGCCATCGAGGACCTCATTGCCCCCCTCAACTGCCGTGACACCCATGACTGCGTGATGGCCGAGCGCGCCATGAACACCCGACTCAATGGCGGCTGCCAGGTGCCGATCGCGGGCTTCGCCGTGCTGGAGGGTGACACACTCTGGCTGCGGGGACTGGTCGGCTCGCTGGATGGCCAGCAAATCCTGCGTGCCGAGGGCCGCGCTCACCGTCTCGACGCCCATGCCCTGGGGGTTCGGGTGGCCGAAGAACTGCTCGCTCGAGGGGCGGATGCGATTCTGGCCGCCGTGGGCATCAGCACGGACCCCAAACGTGGCGACCTTATCTGACCCCGCAACCCTTCCCCCCTTGCCCTCGAGGGGCGAGGGGCCAGGAGAGAGGGATGCCCTAGCGGCACGGTCCCTGACTCCACTTCTGGGCCTGCGCGTCGCCATCACCCGCCCGGCTGGCCAGTCCGTGCACGTGGTCGACCGCATCCGCGCTGCAGGCGGCGAGGCGATCGCCCTGCCCTTGCTCGAGATCACTCCGCCGACCATCCCCGTCCACCCCGATGAGCTGAAGCAGCAGCTCGAGGCGGCCGAGGTCGTTATATTCATCAGCCCGAATGCCGTGCGCATGGCGCAACGGATCCTGTCGGCGTCAGACTGGCCGCGTGGAGCACGCCTGGCCTGTGTCGGTCATGGCACGGCACGCGCTCTGCGCGAGGCCGGTTTCCACGATCTTCTCGTGCCAGCCGAGGGGGCGGACAGCGAAGCCCTCCTCGCCCTGACAGAGATGCACGAGGTACGCGATCGGCACATCCTGATCGTGCGTGGCGAAGGCGGCCGCACACTTTTGGCCAACACCTTAACCCAACGCGGCGCCCACGTGGATCATGCCGTAGTCTATTGCCGCCGCCCTCTGCCGCCCGACCTTGTGGCCTTACGTGCATGGGGAGAGATGATCTTCGTGATCACTTCCACGGAGGCCTTGCGCGTGCTGGTGGCCGCTGCCCATACTCAAACCACCGTGGACTGGCTGCGTGAACAGGTTTTCGTCTTCGGCCACCCCCGCATTGCCGAGACGGGGCGCACGCTTGGCCTGCTTCATGGCATCATCGTGGGAAGCCCTGCCGACGATGCGATTTTCGCCGCGCTCGTCGGCCTCGCCCACACACAGGACGGCGCTGAGTCATTCAGCGCCTCGTATCCCGGGCAGGGAGACCCCGTCGCAAACAAGGGCCTACGCCCTGGATTGGCGCAGGTCACCGCGCATTCATGGCGCGGTGAGACGAGTTGAAGCAAGCCAAAGATGGCTTTGTTCGGCGTTTACACTGGAGACCCCGCCATGACGGAAGAACACAGCACCCCTGAAGCGGATGGCACCACGCCCATCTCGCCCCATGCGGAAAAGCCCGCCCACCAACCCCGTCCCCGTGGTGCGGGGCTTGCCCTGCTGCTCGCCTTGGTCGCCCTGATCGGTGTGGGCGGCGTCGGGTTCTACGCCTGGCAAGGGCACCAGACGCTTGTCATCCGCCTCGCCGACCTCGAGCGCGGCATGCACGAACAACTGGCCCGGCACGCCACGCTCGACGCCCTGACCGAGCTTCGCAGGGACATGGACAGCCTTCGCCAGTCGCTCGATGCCCAGCAGCAAGCCATCACCCAGGATACGACCAGCCGCCTCGACGCCCTGCGCGCCGAGCTTGCGACCCAGGAGCGGGTGCTCGACACCCTGCGTGCCTTGACCGGACGTGACGATCGCTTGTGGCGCTTGGGCGAGATCGAGCGCCTGCTCACCGCTGCCCAGATCCGTCTGCGTCTGCTCGACGATGCGGCCACTGCCCGCCTGTTGCTGCAGGAGGCCGACCGCACTGCGGCCCCGCTTGGCGGCGAGGCCCTGCCCCTGCGTGAGGCCTTGCAGCAGGCCGTGGTCGGCACGAATGTAACCCCGCTTGACCGCGAAGGCATCGCCCAGCGCCTCACCCAAGTGGCTGAGATCCTGCCCGAACTGCCGCGTGCCAAACCCGCGGATGAGGCCATGGATCCCTCCCTCGCCGCAGGCTGGTGGGCTCAAACCAAGGCCTGGGTGGGCAGTTGGCTGCACATTGAACGCAAGACTGCTCCGGCGCCTGACCGCAACCTGACGCTGGCAGAGGCCAGCACCCGCCTGCTCCAGGCCCGTCGGGCCTTGCTTGCGCGCGAGATGGACCAGGCTCTGGCCCTGGTCCGCCAAACGGTGGAAACCGTCCATACCCACCTGCAGACCGACGATGCGCGTGTCCGTGCCACGCTGGACGAGCTTGGCGCCATTGCTGCCGAACTGGCCCGCCCCACGTTCACCACGGTGGATCTGACCCCGGCCTTTACCGCCCTGCGTGCTCTGCGCACCGACTCTGCCGGTATGGTTCCGGCCTTTGATGCCTCCCAGGGAGACTGACCGATGCGTCGCCTCTTCATCATCCTTTTGCTGATTGTGCTTGGCGCCGGTGCCGTTGCCCTCCTTGCCATGCGCGACCCCGGCCAGGCCTCTCTTAGCTGGGGCGACTGGCAGGTGCAGACCTCGCTTGCTGCCCTGCTTGTCATCGTGCTTCTTAGCATGCTGCTGATCGGTCTTCTCCTGCGCCTGTTGGGTCTGCTCCTGCGTGTTCCCATGCTTTGGCGCCAGCGTAAGGCTCGCCGTCGGCAGGAGCGCGCCTTGCGCGACCTGACCTTCGGTGCCATCAGCCTGATCGAAGGCCACTGGCATGATGCTGAGCAGTTGTTCAAGCGTCACGCTGACGATACCTCGAGCGGCCTCCTTGGGCTGCTCGGTATGGCCTTCGCGGCCCACCGTCAAGGCGCCCGTGCACGCCGCGACGATGCTCTGCGCCTGGCCGAACGACGTTACCCCGAGGCTGCTGCGGCGCTGCGCCTGTTCCAGGCCGAAATGCTGCTGGACGAGGGTCGCGACGAGGGTGCTCTGAGCCTCTTGCAGGCCCTCTATGCCGAGGCCCCGCGCCAGCCGCACGTACTGCGTCTGCTCGCCGAGCTGCATAGCCGCAGGGGCGAATGGGACGCTGTGCTGCAATGCCTGCCGGAACTGACTCGCCTGCGTGCCTTGCCGGAAGAGCGTCTGCTGGAACTTGAGGAAAAGGCTGTCGAAGGCCGTTTGGCCCAACTCATTCCCCGGGGGCGCGAGGCCATTGATGCCTTCTGGGGTGATCTTCGCCGCAGCCTGCGCGGCCGCGAACGTTTGATTGCTGCCCATGCCTGCGCCCTTGCGGCGGCGGGTGAGAGCGATGCCGCCAGCCATCTGCTGCTCAAGACGCTGCGTGAGCGCCCGAGCACGCACCTGGCGAAGGTCTTGGCCGGGTTGCGACCAACCCACCCCAAGCCTGCCTTGGAGACTGCCGAGGCGCTTCTGCAGCGCCATGGCGAAGACGCGCCTCTTGCTGCCTCGCTGCACCTCTTTGCCGCCCGCATGGCCTGGGCCCTTGACCTGTGGGGCAAGGCGCGCGGGCATGCCGAGGCCGCCTTGGCTCGTGCCCCCAGTGCTGAGGCTCACCTCTTGCTCGCTCGCGTGCTGGAGCGAGAGGGCCGCACGGCACAGGCTCTGGACCATGCCATCAAGGGGGCGGCGCAGAACGTGGTGTAGGAGGAGGTAAACTCTAGTTCTAACAATCGTGTGCAATAATGTATAATAGTCTCATGGAAAGCACCATGAGCACTGGCAAGGCGGCAAAGCTGCTC
>JBEVAM010000037.1:0-10929 GCA_051297135.1 Halothiobacillaceae bacterium | reverse complement strand
TGTCTCGGTGTAGAGGCGGCGATTGCTGTCTGTTCGGGCCACCGGGATCAACCTGCCTTCGCGCTCCCAACGCTGCAAGGTCTTGACCGATACGCCGAGCAGCTTTGCCGCCTTGCCAGTGCTCATAGTGCTTTCCATGAGACTATTATACATTATTGCACACGATTGTTAGAACTAGAGTCCACCTCCTTCAGTTCGAACTCGTCCTCCAAGCGCAGAAACAGGGCCTCGAGCTCAGGACGTTCCCATAGCAGTTCGGGCTTCTCGATGATCTCCGCCCGCCCCACCATGCGGTGCTGGGTGAGCAGGGTGTCGCCAATGTGGCTCAGAAGGTCACGGGCACGTCGTGTGCCACGCCCGTGTTGGCGCAGTCCCTCCGCGAGGGGCTCGATGCGGTCGAAGCTGCTCGCCACCCGCTTCTCGTACAACCCCAGCACGCTGCTCTTGGCCAGCACGTCGGCCACCACCTGGAGACGCTCGACGTTGATGTCATGCAGCACGAGGACGTCCTTATCCATGCCCTCATTCGTCTGCGGGTCGATACGCAGGGTCAGCGTCTCCATTTCTGGTTGGGCCAGCGGCTCGCTGATGAAAGGACGGAGCTGAGCGAGGAAGGCCGCCTCTTCAATGGCCTCCACCTCGAACAACACCACGGCACCATAGCGGAACAGCACAGCGCGGCCACGTGCACCTACGGCAATGGTCAAAGGGGCGCTGGCCAGCCGTTCGGTCGCCTCCAGTGCGCGTAGGTCGAGTCGGTCGCCGATCAGCATGGCGCGAGCCTGGATGTACCGTGGCGCACTCATATCCATCCTCTGGTGAGCCTCCTTACCGGATAGGCAGCACTTTAGGGAGCTGCGGGTGGGGATGACGGGGTCTTGCCCTTCGTCCCGGTCTCGGCCCCCATGCTTTGCAGGATGGACTCCACCGCAATGAAGAACTTGCGGTAGAACTCGCGTTCGGTGATGGTCTCATCGGTGGTCTTGACCATCGAGTCAGCGCCCTGGCCAATGGGAAGCGAGACCGAACCGATCACGCTCACCCCAATGCTTGCCGGAGTGGCGGACTTCTTGAGGTCATAGGTGCTGCGCAGGCCGTTGGCATACAGCGTGCTGCCACCATCCGGGTCGGGCAGGCAGACCACGGTCATTTCCACTACCGTGCTGCGCTCACTGTCATTGCGGTAAGACTTGCGCCCCTTGATCTTGTCGGCGGACAGTGTGTCGGTGAGATAACCATCTCCGAGAAGGGCGCGGTTGGCAGCGGCGCAGGCAGTCTGGGCGTCGACCGCGAACTGCTTCTGGAACGGGCTGTCATCAGGGGACGAAGGCCCCTTGCTTGCCGTGCGCGAGCCAAGGCCGACGCAGGCCGAAAGGGCCAAGCTCAGGGCAAGCAGCAAGCCGATGCTCAAGGTGTGTGATGCATGGAGCCGGTTCATGGCAGCTGGTGCTCATGGATGGGTGGAAATCATGCCCCCTCCCCTCGATGGGGGAGGGCGATCAAACACACACGCATCCTCTCGCCCTCCCCAGCCAGGGGGAGGGGACGTGTCATGTGGCAGTCTTGCGCACGCACATGATACTACGCCCTGATCCGTGCCCACCACCCATCAGAAACACCCTCTTCGACAGAGGGCTAAGGCAAAGGCTTACTGCTCCAAACGCTTGTACTTGAGGCGCTTGGGCTGGTTTGCGTCGGTGCCCAGGCGGCGGTGGCGGTCGGCTTCGTATTCCTGGAAGTTGCCCTCGAAGAAGGTCACGCCACCGTCGTCCTCGAAGGCGAGGATATGGGTGGCGATGCGGTCGAGGAACCAGCGGTCGTGCGAGATCACCAGCACGCAGCCAGGAAAGTCCAGGATCGCCTGTTCCAGGGCGCGCAGCGTTTCCACGTCCAGGTCGTTGGTGGGCTCATCGAGCAGCAGCACGTTGCCACCGGACTTGAGCAGCTTGGCCAGGTGCACGCGGTTGCGCTCGCCCCCGGAGAGGTCCTTGATGAGCTTCTGCTGCGCCTCGCCTTTGAAGTTGAAACGGCCGAGGTAGGCGCGGCTTGGCATCTCGAACTTGCCGACCTGGATCACGTCCAGCCCGTCAGAGACCTCCTGCCAGACGGTCTTGTTGTCATCCAGGGCATCGCGGCTTTGGTCCACATAGGCCAGTTGCACGGTCTCGCCGAGGGTAATCCTACCGGAATCCGGCTTTTCCTGCCCGGTGAGCATCTTAAACAGGGTGGACTTGCCCACCCCGTTCGGGCCGATGATGCCAACCACCGCGCCCTTGGGCACCGAGAACGATAACCCTTGGTAAAGCACGCGGTCGCCAAAAGACTTGGAAAGGTTTTCCACCTCGATGACCTTGTCGCCCAGGCGCGGGCCGGGCGGGATGTACAGCTCGTTGGTCTCCGAGCGCTTCTGGTATTCGACCGACTGCATCTCCTCAAAGCGGGCAAGGCGCGCCTTGGACTTGGCCTGGCGGCCCTTGGCACCTTGTCGTACCCACTCCAATTCCTGCTCGATCGCCTTGCGGCGGGCAGACTCGGCCTTCTCCTCCTGCGCCAGGCGTTTCTCCTTCGCTTCCAGCCACTGCGAGTAGTTGCCTTCGAACGGGATGCCTTGACCACGGTCGAGCTCCAGGATCCAGCCGGCCACGTTATCGAGAAAGTAACGGTCGTGGGTGACGGCCACCACGGTGCCGGGGTATTCCTGCAAGAAGCGCTCCAGCCATGCCACGGATTCGGCATCCAGGTGGTTGGTGGGTTCGTCCAGAATCAGCATGTCCGGGTTGGAGAGCAGCAGGCGGCAGAGCGCCACGCGGCGTTTTTCGCCCCCGGAGAGCTTGGTGACATCTGCATCCCAGGGCGGGAGACGCAGCGCATCGGCAGCAATCTCCAGCTTGCGGTCCAGCTCCCATCCCCCGACAGCATCGATCTTGTCCTGCAATTCGGCCTGTTCGGCGAGCAGTTTGTCGAAGTCTGCATCGGGATTGGCAAACTCATGGCTGAGATCATTGAAACGCTGGAGCAGCTGGACGATCTCGCCGATGCCCTCCATCACATTGCCGCGCACGTCCTTGCTGGGATCGAGCTGCGGTTCTTGCGGCAGATAGCCGATCTTGATGCCGGGTTGCGGACGGGCCTCGCCGATGATGTCCTTGTCAACACCGGCCATGATGCGCAACAGCGTGGATTTGCCCGCGCCGTTGTAACCCAGGACACCGATCTTGGCGCCCGGGAAGAAGTTGAGGTAGATGTCCTTGAGAATGAATTTTTTCGGCGGAACGACCTTGCTCACGCCGTTCATGGTGAAAATGTACTGGGCCATGCAAAACTCTTCGGTCAGGAAAGCAGATGAGCGGGATTATGCGGAAAAGGTGAGGCTGCTTCCAGCGAGGTGGAGGGTGTAGGCAGCCCATCCTCGGACCGGTCATCCCGCTCGTGCGCCCGAATCCCCGCTGCACCTAGCCAAGCGGGGACTGGTGAGAGAAATTAGAATTTGCTGCTTGCGTAGAGATAATGACTCAGGATGGTCACATCCTCGCTCGCTCGGCGGAACAGGTGGTCCAGACTGATGATGGCGTGCTCAAGCAGGTTGACCGCGATGTAGGGGTGCTCGATGCGCAGGCGCTTGTACATTGGACGGCTTAGCTTGAGCAGGCGGTCCTGTGGGGTAGCGGCCTTGAGGCGCACCTGGCGGGGCTTGCGGTCGAAGAAGCTCATCTCGCCCATCAGCTCGCCGGTGTGGATGCGGCCCACCTCGACCTCGCTGACCGGGCTACCGGTGACCAGCGAGACCTCGCCTTCGATCACAAAATAGAGGGCTTCGCCAACTTCGCCAATGTCGGCAATCACCTCGCCTTCCTTGTACTCGATCAGCTCACAGTATTCCAGAAAGGTTTCATACTCGCTGGACTTCATCGTCTCGCTTGACCAATGCTCGCGCAGGAGCTTGGCAAGCCGGGTGCGTTCTTCAGGGGACATCATGGAGGTTCCTCGGGCTGTGGCTGGGATGTCGCTAGTTTAGTGACGTCGAAGAGGGAATGTTTATAAGGTCGTTCGATGAAGATTGAAAGATCCTTGATTGTTCCTTTGCGCCCTCTTGGACCATGCTGAAAAGCAGTATCCACTGGAGTGCCCTTCATGACTCTGCATCATGCCAAGTCTCGTTCATTCCGTACCCTGATGGCCGCTGCCCTTGTTGCCGTTGCTGCTCCCCTCGCTGCGGAGGAGGTGACACAGAAGCTCGGTGACCTGACCCTGCGTGCAAACCTTGAGCTTGCCGCCGGCAAGAGTGTGAAGGACGGCGTGCTGCTGATCACCCACGGCACCTTGGCGCACAACGGCATGGAGTTGATCAAGGCCCTTCAGCATGGTCTCCAGGGCAAGGGCTACAACAGCCTGGCGATCAACCTTAGCTATGGTCTCGATGCGCGCCCTTCGAGCATGTACGACTGTGCGATCCCGCACGTGCACAAGCACACCGACGCGATCGAAGAGATCGCTGCCTGGACGCGGTGGCTCAAAGACAAGGGGGCCACCCGCATCGCCCTGTTGGGCCACTCGCGCGGCGGCAACCAGACCGCATGGACGCTGGCTGAGAGAGATGACCCAGTCTACACCTCGGCGGTGCTCATCGCCCCGCAGACCTGGGAGCCGGGGTATCTGGCCAAGGACTACAAGGCGCGCTACAAGACCGAGCTTGCGCCGTTGCTCGAGAGGGCTGAGAGGTTGGTCAAGGAGGGGAAGGGCGATACCCTCATCGACATGGACTTCATCTACTGCGAGAAGACCCGCGCGGCGGCCAAGAGTGTGGTCAGCTACTACAAGGACGATCCGCGCATGGACACCCCGACCTTGCTCGCCAAAACCAAGAAACCCGTGCTGGTCGTCATGGGTTCGAACGACACCACGGTGAAGGGGCTGCCTGAGAAAATGACCAAGGTGGCGGATGGCCAGCGCATCCAGGCGGTCACCATCGAGGGGGCGGACCACTTCTTCATGGACCTCTACGGCGACGAGGTGGTCGAGCAGGCCGCCCAGTTCATTGGCTGGAAGTGACCTCTCCTCCCGCGCCCGGCCGCGGGGGCTGGCCGGAGCGCCAGGCCATCGCTAAGGAATGCAGCCATTTCATGCTGTTATGCACGCTCAGCCATGCTGAGTGTGCCGCTTCTGAGGTAAACTATGCCCCAAGTTTCCAACCCGGCCCGTCCCGGGTATTCGTTTTTTGATGACAGCATGGGGTGCGCCAAATGTTTACCCGCGACATGACGATTGCAGGCTACGACGATCAGCTTTGGCAGGCGATGGAGCACGAGCGCCGGCGCCAGGAGGAGCATATCGAGCTGATCGCCTCGGAAAACTACACCAGCCCGCGTGTCATGCAGGCGCAAGGTTCGGTGCTGACCAACAAGTACGCCGAAGGCTATCCCGGCAAGCGCTATTATGGCGGCTGCGAGTATGTCGACGTGATCGAGCAGCTTGCCATCGACCGCCTCAAGCAGTTGTTCGGTGCCGATTGGGCCAATGTTCAGCCGCACTCCGGCAGCCAGGCCAACGGCGCGGTGTTCCTCGCCCTGCTGCAACCGGGGGATACCGTGCTGGGCATGTCCCTGGCCCATGGCGGCCATCTGACCCACGGTGCCAAGGTCAACTTCTCCGGCAAGAGCTACAACGCCGTGCAGTACGGACTGAATCCGGCCACCGGCGAGATCGACTACGAGCAGGTCGAGCAGCTTGCGCACGAGCACAAGCCGAAGATGATCATCGCCGGTTTCTCGGCCTATTCCCGGGTGATCGACTGGGCGCGCTTCCGTGCCATCGCCGACGCGGTGGGGGCCCTGCTGATGGTCGATATGGCGCACGTCGCCGGTCTGGTTGCTGCGGGTGTCTATCCAAGCCCAGTGCCTTATGCCGACGTGGTCACTTCCACCACCCACAAGACCCTGCGCGGCCCACGCGGCGGCATCATCCTCGGCAAGGCCAACCCGGAGATCGAGAAGAAGATCAACTCCGCCATCTTTCCCGGCATCCAAGGCGGCCCGCTGGAGCATGTCATCGCCGCCAAGGCCGTAGCCTTCAAGGAGGCCCTGGAGCCTGAATTCAAGGCCTACCAGCAGCAGGTGGTGAAAAACGCCCAAGTGATGGCCAAGGTGTTCATGGACCGGGGGTTCGACGTCGTCTCCAAGGGCACCGACAACCACCTGTTCCTGGTGAGCTTCATCCAGCACGGTCTGACCGGCAAGGACGTGGATGCTTGGCTGGGTGCCGCCCATATCACCGTCAACAAGAACGCCGTACCGAATGACCCGCAGTCGCCGTTCGTCACCTCCGGCATCCGCATCGGCACCCCGGCCATCACTACCCGCGGCTTCAAGGAGGCCGAGTGCATGGCCCTGGCCGAATGGATGTGTGATGTCATCGAGGCGCGCGGCGACGACGCCACCGTCGAGGCGGTGAAGGGCAAGGTGCTGGAAGTCTGCAAGCGTCTGCCGGTGTACGCTTGAAATGGCCCCGGGCAGGATGGGAGGGGATGGGACGCCGCGGCTGCGCCTTGGGGGCGTGGGTGGGGTGGGAATCCTCTGCACGGCATGCACATCGCAGCAGAGCGCTATGCCGGAGGGCAATTCGACCAGCGTCAGGCCTGCCAAAACATCCCGGATGAGGTGGATTGCGCACGCCGTCTGGAGGCTGCGGGGACGACCCTCAAGGAATACCAGCGCAACGAGGAGGCCGTGGGGCGTTGATGGCAGGGCAACGGATGGGTTTGGAGGGCTTGGGCCGTGAGATGCCCTTTTTGTGGCGCTGAAGATACCCGTGTGGCGGATTCCCGTCTCACGCAGGATGGCACACAGGTCCGCCGTCGGCGGGAGTGTCCCATCTGCGGCGAGCGCTTCACCACTTTCGAGACCGCCGAGTTGCAGTTGCCGCGCATCATCAAGCGCGACGGCACGCGCGAGCTGTTCTCCAAGGACAAACTGCGGCGTGGCATGTTGCGGGCGCTGGAAAAGCGTCCGGTGCCCACCGAGCGGGTCGAGGAGGCCATTGCCCACATCGAGCGTGAGCTGATGAGGCGTGGCGAGCGCGAGGTCGAGGCGCGGGTGGTCGGCGAGATGGTCATGGAGACCCTGCGCAGGCTGGACCAGGTTGCCTACATCCGCTTCGCCTCGGTCTACAAGAGCTTTGAGGACGTGGCGGCCTTCCGTGAGCTGATCGAACGTCTGCAGCAGGAGGCGCGGGGGGCGTGATCGGCAGGGGAGGCGCGGAATGCTGATCCTTGATCCACGGACTCCTCCGCCCACAGGCTTCGCCCTGTTCAACCTGGGTTTCCGGCCCTTCTTCCTTATTGCCACCCTGTGGGCGGCGGGTCATGCCATGGGGCTTGCGCTGAGGCAGGGGGCGTGCTTGCTGTGCTGCTGGTGATGGGCACGCGCGTGGTGCCATGCTCTGGGTGCTGGGCTTTGCCCTCGTGTTCGCCATTCATGCGCCGATGCTCCTTCGTCCGCGCATCGATGGCAAGCCGGGATGATGGCTCATGAGCATGGATGATGTGCGCTACCTGGCCCGCGCGCTGGAACTTGCCCGCCGCGGGCTCTACACCACCCACCCCAACCCCCGTGTCGGCTGCGTGATCGTGCGCGATGGCAAGATCGTCGGCGAGGGCTTCCACGTCCGTGCCGGCGAGCCGCATGCCGAGATCCATGCCCTGCGCATGGCCGGTGCGCACGCCCGTGGCGCCACCGCCTATGTCACCCTTGAACCCTGCTGTCATTACGGCCGCACCGGCCCCTGCTCGCATGCCCTGATCGAGGCCGGAGTGGCGCGCGTGGTGATGGCCATGCGCGATCCCAACCCCAAGGTGGCCGGGGGAGGCGAGGCCATGCTGCGCGCCGCCGGCATCGAGGTGGTCAGCGGTGTCTTGGAGACCGAGGCGCGAGCGCTCAATCCCGGGTTTATCCAGCGCATGACAACCGGGCGGCCCTATATCCGCCTCAAATGGGGAGCCTCACTGGATGGCCGCACCGCCTTGGCCAATGGACAAAGCCAATGGATCACCAGCCCCGAGGCCCGGCGCGATGTGCAATTCTGGCGTGCCCAGTCTTCCGCCATCCTCTCCAGTGCAGCAACGGTGCTTCGCGATCAGGCACGTTTGAATGTGCGTTTGAGCGCCGAGGAACTGGGCATAGAAGGACCGGTGCGCCAGCCGGTGCGAGTGATCTTGGATCGAACATTACGCATGGCCTTGCACAGTGAGAAGAGACTCCCCCTCGCTCCCTCCCCCTCGTCCTCCCGGGGCGAGAGGGAAGCCGGCTTAGCGGTCGGCCCGCTGTGGATCTACACCGCAAGCCAGGATCAGGTCCGTCGTCAAGCCTTGGAGCAGGCCGGGGCCGTGGTGCTGGATGCCCCACGCTCCTCCCCCCCTCCCTCGATGGGGGAAGGGCTGGACCTTGGCTGGTTGCTGCAGGACCTCGCCCGCCGCGAGATCAACGAAGTCTGGGTCGAGGCCGGAGCACGTCTTGGTGGGGCCTTGCTCACCGCGAACCTGGTCGATGAGCTGATCCTTTATCTTGCGCCGATGCTCCTTGGGCATACCGCCCAACCTTTGGCGGTCCTGCCGGAACTTGCTCGCTTGGATCAGGCCCGGCACTGGCACTGGCAGGATGTTCGTCGGGTGGGGGGCGATCTGCGCCTAATCCTCCACCCTTCGGCCTGAACGGTTTGCTTGGTCGAAGGCTTTTGGTGATAAGTTTTCCTGATTACAGTTCGACGGAACATCCGATGCTGGAATCCCTCAAGACCACCCTAGATTTCGCCATCATCGGCCTGCTTGGCCTGATGAGCGTGATGATGCTGGCGATGGCGATCGAGCGCTGGAGCTATTATCGACGGATCGACCTGGCCGACTTCACCCATCCGGATACACTCCATATCGCACTCACCCGTAACCTGACCTGGATCTACACGGTGGGGGCGAACGCCCCCTACGTCGGTTTGCTCGGCACCGTGTTCGGCATCCTCATCACCTTCTACGAGATGGGGCAGGGCGGTCAGATGGATGTAAGCCGCATCATGCTTGGTCTTGCGCTTGCCCTGAAGGCGACTGCGGCTGGGCTTATGGTGGCCATCCCCTCGATCATGATCTACAACGGCCTGACCCGGCGGGTGGAGGTCTTGATGGGCCAATGGCGGGCGCTCAAGGGCCTGTGAGATGAAGCGCTTCGACCAGATCAATGTCATCCCCTTCATCGACATCATGCTGGTGCTTCTGGTCATCGTCCTCACCACGGCAACCTTCGTCGCCCAGGGGCGCATCCCACTTACGCTTCCCGAGGCCGAGCACGCTGCCCAGCCTCAACCTGCCAGCGAGAAGCCGATGGAGATCAGCATCGACGAGGCGCGCAAGGTCTACCTTGGGGGGACCCCTGTGCACCTGATCGAACTGGATACGCAACTTGCCCATACCGCGCGCGAGCAGACCATTCTGCTGCGCGTGGACGCCAATGTGCCCTTCAGTGACTTTGTACAAGTGCTTGACCTGCTGCAGAAATACCACCTCGAGCGGGTGAGCATCGTGACGGTACGCAAGGGGTGAGGGGGGAGGAAGGCAGGAAGCGCCCGGCATGGATCGCCTCGCTGGTCATCCACGGGGTGTTGGTTGCCGCCGTGGCCTGGTGGCTGGCGGGGCACTCTGGCCCTGCCTCCGTGCTGGCCACGCCAGTACCGCTCAAGCTTGCGATGTTCCATGCCCCTGCGCCGGTTGAGCCGCCCGCCCCGGCTGAGTCGCCACCCGTGCAGGCGGCTCCCCCGCCGCCGGCCCCGTCCGACGCCCCCCCTCCCGTCGAGCCTTTGGCACCTAAGCCGGCTCCGGTGCAGCCCAGACCGGCCAAGGCCCCGCCCTCCAAGCCTGCCGTGTCAGCCAGCGCGCCTGTTCGGGCGCAGCCGGTCGAGTCGGCACCTGCTGCCGAGGTTCCTGTCGCCATTCCGTCACCGGCCCCCACGCCCCTCGTGCCACCCCCGGCAGCGCAGCCGGTGATACCCGCGCCCGATCCTGCACTGGAGGACGGTTACCGCACCCGCGTTCGCCAGGCTATCGATAAGCACAAGCACTATCCGCGCGTGGCACGGCGTTTGGAGCTCGAGGGGCGGGTGGTGGTGGCCTTTACTGTGGAGGCAGATGGTCGGCTGGCTGGGGTGCGGGTGGTGGAGAGTTCAGGCAGTGAACTGCTGGATGAGGCGGCACTCGAGGCCGTGCGTAAGGCCGCCCCATTCCCGCCCTTCCCAGACGGGGTCGAGCGTCGGCAGTGGGGCTTCACTCTGCCGTTGTTGTTCTCACTCGACTCGTAGCACCAAAGAAACCGCTGGAACCATCCATCCATGGACGGGTTAGTGCGATTCACCGCGAAGTGCATTCGAGCACGGCTGACGCAGGCCGCAGCGGCGTCGGGCCTGAAGGGCGCCAATCAAGTGTGCGAACAAGAGCATGGGCAACGAAAAGCCCGCGAGCAGATGGATGCCAAGGGCGATCTGCCCGACAAGCTCGTCACCCGCGTAGTACAGCATAAGGCCGCTGGTGGTCAGCAGGCCGAAGGCCACGAGCAGCAGGATGGCGGAAAAGACGTTCTCCCGCCTCACCCAGCCTGCACGCATGTGTACGGTCCAGAGCGCACCGAGCAGCATCAGGGTGGTGAAGAAGCTCGCGGCATGGAGGGCGGCGACCCCGGTGCGTCGATGCCCCAGTGACCACAAACCGAGCTCCAGACCAAGCCGGGCATCAAGTGCGTTGGGCACGAGCGCAAGGCCGCTGACGAACAGCAGGATGAGGGTAATCCAAAGGATGTGGACGAAACCCGCTGGATAACCGTTCACATGAATCTGCTCTCAAGAAAGTGCGCAAATATGCGCACGATTCTCTTCCTGCCCCGACGGGTCTTGTTGACCGCA
>JBEVAM010000036.1:0-11047 GCA_051297135.1 Halothiobacillaceae bacterium | reverse complement strand
CGCTCCCAACGCTGCAAGGTCTTGACCGATACGCCGAGCAGCTTTGCCGCCTTGCCAGTGCTCATGGTGCTTTCCATGAGACTATTATACATTATTGCAAACGATTGTTAGAACTAGAGTTTACCTCCACAAACGATTGTGAGAATGACCCGACGCGTCGCGATGAGGCGTGGGTCATCGGCCTGAGGACGGGGGTCACGAGCCTTGCCGCGATGGATTTTATCAGTGTTTCCTACCGTTCTCTCCCGCATCGATCAGACGACCGCCGAGCTTGGCGATGCGCGCGTGCCGCTCATGGTCCGGCGCCAGCGCCGCGACCTTGGTCAACGCATCCGCCCGCCAGGCCTCGCCAGCCATGACCGTCCACACCCGCGGGCAGGCGGAAAAATGCGGGCACGCCGCACCATCGCAGCCCGCAGGCGCGACGATGCAGGAGGGGAAGCGCGTCTGGTCCTCGATCGATAGGCCGACTGCGGAGGTCGCCATCGCCGTGTTGCGGAATGCACCGAGGGCGCTGATCGCACCGCTCGCCTCGCGTACCGCAATCGGCACGGGATCGGGGCCGAACAGGCGCAAATCACCGCCCGCGTTGACCAGGCCGCGGGTCACGCCGTGAGCCAGCAGCGCGTGCACGGCGGCATCCACGGCAAAGCCCTTGGCAATGCCATCGAGGGTCAGGACGATTGGGCGCTTGAGCCGCACGCGCAGGCGCGGCAACAGCTCGAGGGCATCCCAGCCCTCGCTGTCCAGGTCTTGGAAGCCGTGATCCGGCAGGCGTCCGTCGCGCACCAGTCGCCCGCCGACGGAAAAGTCGAACAGCCCCTGACTGCGGCGCGCCACATGGCGAGCAAGACAGAGGACGCGGAACGTGGAGGGATTGACCGCGACCGGTTTGCGCCAGGCGTACAGGTTGATCCGGGAGAGGTCGCTGTCCGGATCGAAAAAACTCATCTGCCGCTGCACCTCGTCGATGGCCGAAAAGGCCGCCTCGATGCCCGCCTCGGCAAGACGCGCAGGGGCGCGGACATGGATCTCCACGAAGGTGCCAAGCAACGGCCGCATCCGGCGGATGGCTGGGGTGGACATGGCCGGGCTCAGCGTGCGGGCAGGGCAATTTGCTGTAGGACGAGCAGGCGCTTGACCCCGTTCATCACGTTGCGGCAGGAGAGCGTGGCGCCGCTGATGTTCGGCACGTCCTGATCCAGCCTGAATGGATCGGCCAGGGTCTTGCCCTCCAGGGTCTTGCGCCAGCTGGCCTCGCGGATCTCATCGCCGTAGGTCTCCTTGAACACCATCACCTCCACGCCCTTCACCTTACCCTCCGGCAGCAGTCCTGCGGCATAGGTGATGAACTCGTGCTTGCCGACCACGTTGTCGACAATGAACCAGCCGATCAACTGGCCGTTTTTTTCCGCGCGCCAGACGTCCTGCCGCTCCCAGCGCTGCTTGACACCGGCCCTCTTCTCGATCGCCGCACGCTGCTCTTCGGAAAGCAGCACCGGTGCGGCGACAAAGCGGTCGGCCTCAGGAAAGATCGCCTTCTGCGCCTGTTCGATGCTCAGGTACTCGGTGGCGTATGCCGGACCAACCACCAGGGCCGCCGCAGGAATGACAAGGAGAGAGACAAAATCACGCATTGGGGACCTCAGAAGTTGTAGCCAATCTTCAGGCGGACCTCGTATTTCTCATGGTCGGCCAGATGCAGTCCGGTGCTGTTGTTGTCGCTCTCGTCGGAGCCCGCGAGTTGGGATGCCCAGGTGAGGGTGGCCCACCAGTCCTTGCCTCCGTAGTGGAGACTCGGTCCACCGAACACATCCCAGTGATCGAACTCCCAGGAGCCACCGCCCGGCTTGCGTATCTCCGCATCAATCCAACCCTCCACACCAATAAACCAGTTGGGGACGAAGCGGTAAGCCACGCCGGTCCGGAAGCGAGGGGCAATGGCATATTCCGTTTTGCTGTCGCCCTTGGGCCTCCAAGATTCCGCCTCGATCTCAATGTTGCTCAGCCATTGCAGCTGACCGTCCATGTAGGGCTTCTGGAAGATGACCTTGCCCTCCAGTTCGAAGCCGTTGCCCTTTTCACCGGTGATGCTGTCCACACTGTCATAGGTGAGCTCGCCATAGAGGGCAAGGCCCAGATCGTCCTTATAAGGGGAGAGCAGCATCTTCTTCGCCTCGACCGAGATGCCAGAGAACTGGGTCTTGTTGATCTTGAGGTCCGCGAACTCACCGTTGTCGATCGGCCCTGCACAGCCGGTGGGGCCGCAGTCGACGTCATGGCGGTAGCCATTGAGGTAGATGGCGCCGGACAGGCGGTCGGTGAAACCGTACTCGTATTCGGCCCGGATCGTTTGCGCGGCATAGCTGCCGCGACGCTTGTCGCCATGGTGGGTGATCCACAGGTAGGCCTCGGCTGCGCCCTTTGGCAGGGTCTCGGCACCAACGGTGTAGCCCAGCAGGTTTTCGTCGGCCAGCACTGGGGCGGCTAGCATGAGGGAGGCGAAGATAGTAGGGGCGAGTTTGGAACGGGAGGGCATGGAGTTCACCGTATACATCAATGAGAACGATTCGCAATCGTAATCATCTTATTCCTTGAGTCAAGCCCTCTTGCGCATCTCGGCAGGCTAAAATGACGCATCATTCTCAAAAGGAGGGGGTCATGTTCACGGGCATCATCCAGACGGTCGGCAGGGTACAGTCCATGCGCGATGCAGGCGGTGACCGTCGCCTGGTCATCACGGCGGACGCGGGGTTTCTGCAAGGTGTGCAGCTTGGTGACAGCATCGCCACCCAAGGTGTGTGCCTGACGGTGGTCGAGCTCACCCCCACCAGCTTTGCCGCCGATGTATCGGGGGAAACCTTGGCGCGCAGTACTCTTGGCAGTTTGCGCAGCGGGTCCGAAGTCAATCTGGAGAAGGCCCTGACCCTTTCCAGCCCGCTCGGCGGTCACTTGGTCAGCGGTCATGTCGATGGGGTGGGGGAGGTCGAGGCGCGCAGGGAGGATGCCCGCTCGATCCGCTTCCGCCTGCGTGCGCCGGATGAACTCGCACGTTACATTGCAGTCAAGGGGTCCATCACCGTGGATGGCATCAGCCTGACGGTGAACGCTGTCGATGGCGCGCGCTTCGAGCTGAATCTGGTGCCGCACACTGTGAGCGTGACGACCGCCAAGGGCTGGCAGCCGGGGGTGAAGGTGAACCTCGAGGTGGATATTCTTGCCCGCTACCTCGAACGGCTGCTTCAGGGCGGGCGTGCGGCCGAGGGGAGCGGCGGGGTGAGTGAGGCGTTTTTGCTACGCTGTGGTTTTGGCCAGCGTTAATACCGGTATCGATGATGGGTGACGGTATGCTCGGCTGTGGTAGAGTTGTCCGTCCCTTGCTTTGTCAGCGTATCCATGAACCTCAACAGCACCGAGGAAATCCTTGACGACCTCCGCGCCGGGCGCATGGTCATCATCATGGATGACGAAAACCGCGAGAATGAAGGCGACCTGTTGATGGTTGCCGAGAAGGTGCGCCCCGAGGACATCAACTTCATGGCGCGCTATGGTCGCGGGCTGATTTGCTTGACCTTAACCCAGGAGCGTTGTGAACGGCTGCGTCTGCCGCTGATGGTCAGTCGCACGGGCGAGCATTTTGGCACCAATTTTACCGTCTCCATCGAGGCCGCCGAGGGGGTGACCACCGGTATTTCGGCTGCCGATCGTGCGCGTACCGTGCAGGCGGCGGTGGCGAAGGATGCGAAGCCGGAGGACCTGGTCCAGCCTGGTCATATCTTCCCGCTCATGGCCCGTCCGGGCGGCGTGCTGACCCGCGCCGGCCATACCGAGGCGGGCTGCGACCTCGCGCGGCTGGCGGGTTTTGAGCCGGCGGCAGTGATCGTCGAGATCCTCAACGAAGACGGCACCATGGCGCGCCGTCCGGACCTCGAGCGGTTTGCCGCCGAGCATGGTCTCAAGATTGGCACCATCGAGGATCTGATCCGCTATCGTCTCAAGCACGAACAAACCATCGAGCGTGTGGCCGAGGCACCGTTCCCCACCCGTTTTGGCGCGTTCCGCCTGTTCGCTTACCAGGACCGGATCGATGGCCTTGTCCATCTTGCGTTGGTCAAAGGGCAGCCCAGGGCCGATGAACCCGTCATGGTCCGGGTGCAGGTACAAAACACCCTGTGCGATGTGCTGCACGGCGAGATCGGCTGCGGCTGGCCGCTGGATGATGCCCTGCGGCGCATCGTCGAGGCCAAGAGCGGCGTGCTGGTCCTGTTGCGTCCGACAGAGAAGCCGCACGAGCTGGTGCGTCGCATCCGCATGCTAAGCCTGGGAGAGCGGGGCGAGGATCGCGGAGGGGATGGGGCCTCGCATGAGCAGCGCACCTATGGCATCGGCGCGCAGATCCTACTCGATCTTGGCGTGCGCAAGATGCGCGTGCTCTCGGCGCCCAAGCGTTTCCACGCCCTTGCAGGCTTTGGCCTGGAGGTGGTCGACTATGTCTCCGAGTAAGGAATGATCACGATGAGCACCATTCGCACCATCGAGGGCGGCCTGAACATCGAAGATGGCCGCTTTGCCATCCTTGTCACCCGTTTCAATGCCTTCATCACCGAGTCCCTGCTGCAGGGGGCGCTGGATGGCCTCAAGCGCCATGGGGTGAGGGATGAGGCGATTCATGTCGTGCGTGTGCCGGGGGCCTTCGAGTTGCCGCTGGTGGCGCAGAAGCTTGCGGCGACCGAGCGCTATGACGCCATCATTGCCCTTGGCGCGGTGATCCGCGGCGCCACCGCCCACTTCGATTACGTGGCGGGCGAGGCAGCCAAGGGTCTAGCTAGCGTCAGTTTGGATTTTGGTCTGCCGGTCATTTTTGGCGTGTTGACCACCGACACCATCGAACAGGCGATCGAGCGCGCCGGCACCAAGGCCGGTAACAAGGGCTTCGAGGCCGCAATGACGGCGATCGAGATGGTGAACCTCATCGACCAGATCGAGGCCTGAGGGGCTGGACCTTTCGCGGGCTTGAACCTTAGGCGCGATGCCACCCCCGCGAACGGGGATGGGGCATGGGCGACGAAGGTGAGCTGCCTACGAGAAAGATCAAGCCCCCAGACCTTCTTCTCGAGCTGAGGCCTTTGTGCTGTGTTTTCTTGGTGCCGCGCCGCATCCAAGGCGCGTGTGTTCTTTGCAAGGTTTGATTGTGACTGACCACTCCACCTCTTCTCGTCCTCGCGTCCGTCCGGCCCCTCCGGGCATGGCGGCGCGTCGTCGTGCTCGGCGCAAGGCCGTGCAGGCGCTCTACCAGACTCAGATCAACCCGATCACGGCCCTCGAGCTCGAAGCGCAGTTCATGGAGGAGCCGGACATCCTCAAGGCTGATTTGGAGCACTTCCGTCGCTTACTGCGGGGGATTCTTGCGGCTCGGGCAGAGCTGGACGCCCTGATCGAACCACTCTCCAGTCGTCCGCTGGCGGAGGTCGATCCGATCGAACATGCCATCCTCTGGATCGGGGCCTTCGAGCTGCGCGACTGCCCCGATCTGCCTTACCGAGTGGTGATCAACGAGGCCATTGAGTTGGCCAAGATGTTTGGCGCCGAAGGCAGCCATGGCTTCGTCAATGGTGTGCTGGACAAACTGGTGCCTCGTCTGCGCGCCGCCGAGTTTGCCGCGGCCACCAGGTCTTAAGTCAGGGGCATTCGAGGGTCAGTGGGGTGGGGGGCTTCGGCCGTCCCCCCCACAGGGCGCGATTGAGGATCTTCAGCGCCAATGCCGGTGCCGGTGTGTTGGCGTAGGACCGCGGAAGGGCGAGCATGCAGGGCCTGATGCCTTCCTCGTGGCGCACTGCGGTAACCTTGAAGGTGGTTTCCTGCCAGGCATTGATGCGCATCACCGGTAAGCCGCGCTGCGCCAGGGCACCAAAGGCGTCCAACTCGGCGCGCACACAAGGTGAGAGCAGTCCTTCGGCCAAAGGCCCCAGCACCGGCATGATCTCGCGTGGGTTCACCCGCACCGCAGCGAAGAAGTCCTGCAGCTGCTGTAAATCGCGCTCTGGAGGACGATCCCAGAGGAAGATTCGGCTGCAGAGAGTGTCGTTGCTGTCGCGGATGATGTATTCGGTGGTCGGTCGGCCGGCGACCCGCGGCCCCGCGCCGACCTTCTCCAGGCCGAAAAACAGACGCTCGCCACCGAAGAACACCCGCGTGGCATCGGTCAGCGTGCGTTCGCCCATGTCGATGAAATAGATCCGGGGTGCCTCGAGATCAGCCAAGACATAGGTATAGTCGCTCTTTTCGCTCTGGCCGCGCGCCCAGCCTCCCTGCAAGGTGATCAGAGAGACCTTGTCCTTGCGGTCGACGTATTCCAGTACCGTGAAGGCTAGGGCATTCGGCGCGAGGGCCAGCAGCAGAACAAGGGTGAGGAATCTTGGCATGACAGGGCGTATGGGGGAGTTCGATCTGATTAAAGCCTATTTTCAGCGTCCTGCCCAAGATACCGGTTTGATGCTCGGGGTGGGGGATGACTGCGCCCTGCTCAAGCCTTCGCCCGGCATGACGCTTGCCGTGACCACGGACACGATGGTCAGCGGTGTCCATTTCCTGCCCGATGACGCCCCGTACGATCTCGGTTACAAGCTTGTTGCCGTCAATCTCAGCGACCTTGCGGCCATGGGTGCGCGGCCGCGTTGGCTGTTTCTTAACCTCAGCCTACCGGCGGTCGATGACTGCTGGCTTGCGGCCTTCGCCCATGGTCTGTTCACCCAGGCACAGCGACATGGGGCCGTACTGGCGGGCGGTGACACGACCCGCGGTCCCCTTGCCTTCGGGCTGACCGCCATGGGCGAGTTGCCGGCAGGGCAGGCCCTGCGCCGGTCCGGGGCACGGCCGGGCGATCTGGTCTGCGTCAGTGGGGTCCCCGGCGAGGCCGCCGTCGGTCTTGCGCACCGCCTGGGTCAATATCACCTGCCCGAGGGGCTGGCCGCGCAAGCCCTCTCCCGTCTGCATCGTCCCGAGCCGCGGGTCACGCTCGGCCTTGCCTTGCGGGGGATGGCCACCAGCGCCATCGACATCTCCGATGGCTTGGCGCAGGATCTTGGCCACATCCTCGCCGCCAGCAGGGTGGGTGCGACCCTCGAGCTCGGGTTGCTGCCATCTTCCCCCGTGTTTGCCGCGTTGCCGCAGGACTTGGTCTGGCACCATCAATTGGCTGGAGGGGACGATTACGAGCTGCTGTTCACCCTCCCGCCGGAATACGTCGGTCGCATGGCCGATCTGCCCGGTCCGGTCACGGTGATTGGGCGCATCGACCCTGACTCGGGTCTGCGTCTACTCGCTCCGGACGGTTCTCCCTTCCCACTTGTGCACCAAGGCCATGACCACTTTGCTTAAGACCCACGCCCGCCAGGTCCTGCGCGATCCAGTGCTGTTTCTCGCCCACGGCCTTGGCAGCGGGCTTGTACCTGCGGCCCCGGGCACCTTCGGCACCCTCGTGGCCCTGCTGCCGTGGTTCTTGTTGGCCCAGCTCGCCTTGCCGCTCTACCTTGGTGTGGTGTTGCTCGCCGCCATCGCCGGCGTCTGGTTGTGTGGCGAGGCCGCGCGAAAGATGGGCCGTGAGGACCCCGGCAGCATCGTGTGGGACGAGTGGGTGGGGGTGTGGATCGCCCTGACCGGCCTGCCGCTTCAGTGGCCCTGGATCCTCGCCGGTTTGGTGGCATTCCGTATGTTCGATATCCTCAAGCCGTGGCCGGTGGGCTGGCTGGATCGCCGCTTTCACGGTGGGCTCGGCATCATGCTGGATGACATCGCGGCAGGCATCATGGCTGCCGTCTGCCTGCAGACCGCCATGGCCTTACTATAACCGCGGGTTCTCCATTGGACCGGTTGGGCTGCCTTGTGCGCCCGCGGAGACATTGGTATGAGGCCTATGCGGGATGAGGCGGCCTGTGGTAAGGCCCATCCCTATGCCCAGCGTTGGGGGAGTACGCTGTGTTCCATCGTTGCCTTCTGCAGCGATGTTGACGGCATCTTTGCGCCCGTGCTCCTCACCATGGATCGGGCTATGGGTTCGTTGCCCGTGTGCCAATGTGCCTGCCCTTGGCTGCGCCATCATCCCGTTCGAATGAACCATCCGAAGTCACAGAGCTGTCATCTTTATCCCGCAGGGTAGGGCGAATGCACGTCTGCGACATCACCATGTTCTATACCCCTTACAGTGGCGGCGTTCGTCGTTATCTGCACGCCAAGCGGCGCTGGTACTGCCAGCTGGGGGATCGTCACACCTTGCTCACCCCAGCGGCGCGCAGGCATCGGCACGGTGATCATTTGAGTCTGCCTGCTCCCCGTCTGCCATGGGGGCATGGCTATCGCTTTCCGCTGCGCTGTGCCCCTTGGGTCGATGCTCTGGTGAGGCAGTCCCCCGATTTGATCGAGGCCGGTGATCCTTATTGCCTTGCCAGGGCGGCATTGACCGCCGCCGAGCGTTTGGCCATCCCGACGACCATTTTCGTGCATTCCGATGTGGAACGGCTGATCAGCCGCCGTGGTGGACAGTGGAGCGCGCGGGCCGTGCGCAGCTATCTGCGCCGCCTGTATGGGGCCTTTACCTTGGTGCAGGCCCCAAGCCTTGCCCTAGCAGAGCGCTTGCGCGATTTGGGTCTGACTCACGTCGTCTGGCAGCCGCTGGGGGTGGATGCCGAGCACTTCAACCCTGCGCGACGCGATGTCGCCCTCCGTGAGGAACTTGGCCTCAAGGAATCCACTCGCTTGCTTGTATTCGCCGGTCGCTATGCGCCTGAGAAAAACATCGACGTGCTGCTCGCCGCCATGCGTCTGCTCGGTCGGAGCTATCACCTGCTATTGATCGGTCCGGACATGCCCGCTGTTGGCATGGACAACGTGAGTGTGTATGGCCGTTTTTGCGATGGAGAGCGCCTAGCCCGCCTGTTGGCCTCCGCCGATGCCCTGGTGCATGCCGGAGACCAGGAGACTTTCGGTCTGATCGTGCTTGAGGCCATGGCCTCGGGCCTGCCCGTGGTCGGTGTACGTGATGGGGCGCTGCCTGAACTGATCTCTCCGGAGGTTGGCCTGCTAGCCAAGCCGCGCGATGCAGCGGGGCTTGCCGAGGCCGTCCGCCAATTGTTCGCGTCCGATTGGCAGGCCATGGGGCGGGCAGCGCGTGCCCGGGTGGAGGCCGATTACCGTTGGGAGGCTGTTTTCGCCCGCCAGCGTCGGCTCTACCAGGGCCTGTTGGCGGGTGGCCCTCTGCCGGAGGAGTGATCATGTCGATGACAAGTGCGCGCCCTGTGGCCGTGAGTGTTGTGCTGCATGATGTCTCGCCCCACACCTGGCCGGCCTGTGAGCGCCTGCTCGCGGCCCTGGACGAGGTGGCCCCGGTGCCTGCCACGCTGCTGGTGGTGGTGGATCATCACCACAAGGGGGGGATTGAACAGTTTCCGTCCTTTCTTGCTGCCATCGAGCGGCGGTTGGCGCGCGGGGATGAGGTGGTGGTGCACGGACTGGTTCACCTCGACGAGGCTCCATCGCCGCGTTGCCTGAGTGAATGGTTCAGGCGGCGCATGTACACTGCGGGTGAGGGGGAGTTTGACGCCTTGTCCAAGGATGAGGCGGCCTGGCGCCTTGAAGAGGGATGGCGACGTTTGCGTGCCTTGGGGTGGGTGCCGCGGGGCTTCGTCGCCCCGGCCTGGTTGATGGGACCCGGCACGCATGCCGCGTTGCGTGAGGGGCCCTATGCGTATGCCACGACCCGGCAGGACATCATCCTCCTGCCGGAGGGTGCTCGAGTGCGTGCCCCCAGCCTGGTATGGAGCGTGCGCTCTGTCTGGCGCAGGAGGCTTTCTGCCTTGTTCAATGAACGCCTGCTCCGCCATGGGCTCGCCCATCCCCAGCGCTACCCGCTTTTGCGCCTGGGCTTGCATCCGGTGGATGCTGCCTATCCTGAGGTGGTAAGGTTTTGGCAACACGCCTTGCGTGAGGCTCTGCGGCAGGGTCGGGTGCCGCTCACCAAGGGGCAGTGGGTGGACTGGAGCATGCGGGATGCTACGTCCAAAGGCCACTCATCGGCCCCGGAAAGACCGGTGGAAGACACCAAAACCTGACTGTCAGGCTAAAAATTCATGCCGGATGGTTTTCAGGTGATGTTGTTACTTTTACGGCCACGAACCTAGGGTAAATGACGGAGATGTGTCTATGGACCGCCTGCTCTTGATCCTTCTTTTCGGTCTTGGTCCTGTTGCCATCGCTCAGTCGCCTCCTGAGTCTGGTGATGAACGCGTCGACAAACAGCCGCCGACGCAGGAGGAGATCGATAGCGTCATCCTTATTCCCTCATTGCAGAATGGTATCAGCTATATCGGGGGTGGAGTGGGTGTGGCCGAGCGCGTGGCGCTTGAGCGTTGGGCCAGAGACTACTCCCTGCGTATCGAAATGGCGCGTAAAAATGGTGAATACCTGGGGGATATGCAGGTGCGTGTGTTCAATGCGAAGGGGGATGTCGTGCTGGATGCTCTATCCGATGGGCCTTTGTTCTATGTTCAACTGCCGGAGGGGAATTATGCGGTTGAGGTTGTTCCTCGAAATCCTCCGATTCCAGGTGTTGCTGCGCTTGCTGCGCAGATTCGCGAGGTGAAGCTTGTGGCAGGCAGGCAGGCGAGGCTTTTTTTCACCTGGCCGTGAGGTGTTTCAGGGATAGTCTGCACAAAGATCGAGCACGTCAACGCAACGGATCGCTCCTTGAAGGGCTGTTGTGTTCCCGCTGTGGTTGCGCGTCTGTTGAACAGCTCAGGGTGTGATGGTTGCCATTGTCTCTACTGGATGGGACTGACACGCCCCAAGATCTTTTTTAGTGGCAATGCTTGTTATAGCAAGACACCCCGCAGGAAGATGGCCAATGGGCGAATCATTCAAGACACAATATCTAGGGAAACACTGAAATAAAAGTTTGCGCGACCGGTTTGCAGTGGTGCGTCCTCCCACGCCTATCTGTCGGGTCCCGGATGATTCCTAACCTGTTTTGAGAACAGATGCGGATGGGAGCGGCGCC
>JBEVAM010000035.1:0-11074 GCA_051297135.1 Halothiobacillaceae bacterium | reverse complement strand
AAGGAAGCGACTTATCGCGAGCGACTGGAACGCCAGCAGTTCGCCCAGCGCTGCGCGGGGTGGGTGGACTGGCTGGATAGGCTGCCCATCAAGGAGCTGATGGCGCAAGGTGTTGTCTCCAAAGCGCGGCTGGTGGAGAAGAACAAGCCGGCGCTGGTCGAGGCCTGTTTGCGCTTTTTCGGTGTGGCCTCTCCCGACGAGTGGGAGGGCGTTTACGTGGCCGACTTGAAGGCACAGTACCGCCGCAGCCGCGCCGAGCAAAGCGACTTGGCTGCGATTGCAACCTGGCTGCGCCTGGGTGAAAAGCAGGCCGAAGGCTGGGATGCCCCTAAGTTCGACCGCGCGCGTTTCGAAGAGGCCCTGGGGGAGATTCGCCTACTGACGACGCAGCCGCCGCAGGTGTTCGAACCGCAAATGAAGCGGCTGCTGCGCGATGCGGGGGTGACGCTGGCCTTGGTCCCGGCCATACCCCGGGCGCACGTCTCGGGAGTGGCGCGGTGGTTGTCGCCGTCGCGACCGCTGATCCAGTTGTCCCTCTATGGCAAAACCAACGATCGCTTCTGGTTCACGTTTTTCCACGAGGCGGCGCACATCCTCTTGCACGGAACGTCGACGCAAGAGCGCAAGGCCGTGTTTCTTGACGATCCCGACGGGGGCGAGAGCGAAAACGCGCTTGAACATGAAGCCAATCGCTGGGCGGCAGATTTTTTGATCCCACCAGCGGATGCACGAGAGCTGCCGATGCTGAAGACCAGAACATCGGTACTTGCTTTCGCGAACCGGCTTTCCATCCATCCGGGCATCGTCGTCGGGCGGCTGCAACATGAAGGCCTTATCCAGCCCGCATGGATGAATGATTTGAAGGTCAGTTTCCGCTGGGCGGACCCCAAGGCGGACGCGAAGGGGAAACCCCATGAGCGTGACTGACACCAGCGAGAAAGGCCTCGAAGCCCTGATCGTGCGCGACCTGGTCGCCAGCGGCTACGTGCAGGGCCATGCCGCGGACTACAACCGCGACCTGGCGCTGGACGTGACCCAGTTGCTCGCCTTTCTGCGGGCGACCCAGCCGAAGGTGGTCGAGACGCTGAACCTGGACGCCGAAGGCATTCAACGCACCCAGTTCTTACACCGCCTGCAAGGCGAGATCACCAAGCGCGGCGTGGTGGACGTGCTGCGCAAAGGGGTTAGCCACAGGGCGGTCCACGTGGACCTCTACAAGCTGTTGCCCACCCCAGGCAACCCCGCCGCGGCCGAGGCCTTCGGCAAGAACATTTTCAGCGTCACCCGGCAGGTGCGCTACAGCAACGACGAGTCCCAGCGCGCGCTGGACATGGTGATCTTCATCAACGGCCTGCCGGTGCTCACGTTCGAGCTGAAGAACTCGCTAACCAAACAGACTGTTGCGGACGCTGTGGTGCAGTACCAGACCGACCGTAACCCGGGTGAGCTGCTGTTTCAGCTCGGCCGCTGCATTGCCCACATGGCAGTGGACGATGTCGAGGTGCGCTTCTGCACGCATCTCACCGGCAAGACCTCCTGGTTCCTGCCGTTCAACCAGGGTTGGAACAGCGGCGCCGGCAACCCGCCGAATCCTCATGGCCTGAAGACCGACTACCTGTGGAAGCAGGTGCTGGCGAAGGAGTCGCTGGCCAACATCATCGAGAACTTCGCGCAGGTGGTGGAGGAGGAAGAGGAAGATGCTAAAGGACGCAAGCGTAAGACGCGCAAGCAGATCTTCCCCAGGTACCACCAACTGCGCACGGTGCGCGCCTTGCTGCGCCGCAGCCGTGCGGAGGGTGTCGGCAAGCGCTACCTGATTCAGCACTCAGCCGGCAGCGGCAAAAGCAACACGATTGCCTGGCTGGCGCACCAGTTGGTCGAGCTGAAAACGGATGCGGGGCAGGCGCAGTTCGACTCCGTCATCGTCATCACCGATCGGCGAGCGCTGGACACGCAGATTGCCCGCACGATCAAGTCCTACGACCACGTGGCTTCGATCTACGGCCACTCGGAAAGCGCCGAGGAGCTGCGCACCTTCCTGCGCCGCGGCAAGAAAATCATTGTCACCACGGTGCAGAAGTTTCCGTTCATCCTGGACGAGCTGGAGGGCCTCGGCGACAAGAAGTTCGCGCTGCTGATCGACGAGGCCCACTCCAGCCAGGGCGGCAAGACGACGGCCAAGATGCATCTGGCGCTGTCCGGACACACCGCGGAAGGCGGCGAGGACGAAGAGGAGGAGTCGGTCGAGGACAAGGTCAACGCCTTGATCGAGTCTCGCAAGATGCTGGCCAATGCCAGCTACTACGCCTTCACGGCCACGCCCAAGACCAAAACCCTGGAGCTATTCGGCGAGCGCCAAGTGGTTGGCGACACGGTGCAGTTCCGTTCGCCCGAAGAGCTGACGTACACCACCAAGCAGGCGATTCAGGAGGGTTTCATCCTCGACGTGATCGCCAACTACACCCCTGTGGCGAGCTTTTATCACGTCGCCAAGATCGTCGAGCACGACCCGGAGGTGGACAAGGCCAAGGCGCTGAAGAAGATCCGGCGCTACGTGGAGTCCCACGACAAGGCGATCCGCCGCAAGGCGGAGATCATGGTCGATCATTTTGTCGAGCAGGTGATCGGCGCCAAGAAGATCGGCGGCAAAGCGCGCGCCATGATCGTCTGCAACGGCATCGCCCGGGCCATCGACTACTTCCGCGAGGTTTCAGACTACCTCACCGAGATCAAGAGCCCGTACAAGGCCATCGTGGCGTACTCTGGCGAGTTTGAGATCGGCGGGTCAAAGAAGACCGAGGCCGATCTCAACGGATTCCCGAGCAAGGACATTCCGGCCAAGCTCAGGCAAGACCCGTATCGCTTCCTGATCGTCGCGAACAAGTTCGTCACGGGCTTCGACGAGCCGCTGTTGCACACGATGTACGTGGACAAGCCGCTGGCGGGCGTCCTGGCTGTGCAGACACTCTCGCGACTGAACCGCGCGCATCCGCAGAAGGCGGACACGTTCGTGCTCGACTTCGCCGACAACGCGCAGGCCGTCAAAGCGGCGTTCCAGGAGTACTACCGCGCCACGATCCAGGAAGGTGAGACCGATCCGAACAAGCTCCACGACCTAAAGAGCGATCTCGACGCACAGCAGGTCTACAGCTGGCAGCAGGTGGAAGACCTCGTCGCGCAGTACCTTGGCGGAGCTGAGCGGGATCAACTCGACCCTATCCTCGATGCCTGCGTCGCGGAATACGTCGAAAAGCTCGCTGAGGACGACCAAGTGAAGTTCAAGGGCAAGGCGAAAGCCTTCGTCCGCAGCTACGGCTTTCTCGCGGCCATCCTGCCCTATGGGCATCCGGCATGGGAGAAGCTGTCGATCTTCCTCAACTTCCTGATTCCGAAGCTGCCTGCGCCCAAGGAGGAGGATCTGTCCAAGGGCGTGCTGGAAGCCATCGACATGGACAGCTACCGCGCTCAGGCCCAGGCTTCGATGCGGATGGCAATGGACGATGCGGACGCATTCGTCGAACCCCCACCGCCGGGAGGTGGTGGAGGTGGCGGCGAGCCAGAGCTGGACAGGCTGTCGAACATCATCAAGCAGTTCAACGACCTGTTCGGCAACATCGAGTGGCATGACGCCGACAAGATTCGCAAGGTCGTCACCGAAGAGATTCCGGCGCGCGTGGCGCAGGACAAGGCCTACCAGAACGCGCAGGCCCACTCGGGCCGGCAGAACGCCAGGCTGGAGCATGACAGGGCGCTTCACCGCGTGGTGCTGGAGCTGCTCGACGACCACACGGAGCTGTTCAAGCAGTTTTCCGATAACCCGGACTTCAAGCGCTGGCTGGCGGACATGGTGTTCGACGTGACCTACCATCCGGGCGGCAGGCCGCCCGCGCCGCCTCAGGCGGGCGCTGCGGCGTAAGTAAGCGCTTGGACGACCTGACCAAGAACGCAACGGCAGTCGCGTAACGGTGCGCTGACAGTGCTGACGGGTGCCGCATCCGGACCCATGGCGGCATTCCGTGCGCAGGCGGTACGCTGAAAGGGCACAACCCCTCGGGCTGCGCCCTTTCCGTCAGGACGAGACGCTATCTCGGCTCGGCCTCACGCCGGGAGCGCATTCCTGCTCTCGCCAGCTTGGCCGGCCGCCCCCCCTTCCCCCGCCGCTGCCAAGGTCCCCGCAGATGCGGCTCCCAGTCCGGCCAGCGGCCCAGGGCGGAAGCCAAGGCCCGCGCCGTGCGCCAGTAGTCGTAGCGGCTGCTTTCCGAAAGCCCGCTCGCCCAGCGCTCCAGCGCCCAGCGCAGGTGCTTGGCCCGCCACTGCCGGGGTTCCCGCACGCCGAAGCGTTCCTGGATCGCTCGGGCGAGGCGCTCGCCACGCTCGATGTGGCCGCGGATCGAGGCCTTCGCGCCGGGCAGGGCGCGCTCCAGCAATATCGCGACGCCCATGCCCTGCCTCAGCGGCGATGGCTGCCAATGTAGGCGGCCAGCACATCCAGCCGGTTGTGGCCGAGCTCCTGGGCAAGCTCCAGCCCCAGCTCCTTGGCCAGGGTTTCTGTTGCTTCGGCTTCGTCCTCGGGCATTTCATCCGATGGCGCGTTTTGCAGCACCACGGGCGGGTGGCGGAAGGCAAGCTCGTAGTAACGGTCGCAAGCCCACGCGGCACGCAGGTCGTGATAGCCCTTGATGCCATGGCGATGCAGGATGGCCCGGGCCTTGTGAATCTCGCCGTCGTTCACGAGACTGTCGTAGGACTCGTGGGGCTTTAGCAGATTCGTGCCGCAATCCAAGTCGAGCCGGATAAGGTCGGCGTAGTCGAGCGCGTAGTCGCCTGCTCCATCGACCGGCACCCAGCGTGCCACCTCCTTGCCTCGCCCGCCTTTGGTGCCTTCACGGACATCGATTTCGCCGCGCTCGTCCCGCTCGCGCAGCCAGCGAGGAATGTCGCCGAGCACGGCCTCGCGCAGGCGCAGACCCAGCGTGCGGCACAGCCGCGCCACGGCGCATGCGCGTAGCAGGTTTGCCTTTTCCAGGGCGTCGACGGCGGACTCGAATTGCTCCCAGTCGTACCCGCTCGGCAGCTCGCGCCGGATGTGGCTGCGCCGGCCGACTTGCTTCGATGGCGAGTCGATGCGCAAGCGACCGTCGCCGCGCAAGGCTTTGAGGGTCGTGTTGATACTGGAGAGCAGGTTCTGGGCATAGGCCACGGCCATGACTTCTTCCTCGACCTGCTGGGCGAGGTGCTGGGCGTATTCGTTCAGGTGATGTTGCCTGATCTCGACCGCATCATGAATGCCGTAATACGCCCGCAGCCAGTCGCAGAACTGACGCCAGCGCGAAAAGTGGGCCTGCACCGTGGCGTAGTGGCCTTGTCCATAGTAGGCGCGTAGCGCCTGATGGCCAGCCCAGGCGATTTGCTTGCCGTAGCCGAAGTTGCGGGTAGATGGAAATTTGTACATAAGCGTCTCCTGAAAAAAGAACATGGGTGTGATGCCGATGCCTGGACGCCGGCCACCCAGGCGGGAATCGAAACCGTCCGCATGGCGGCGCGACGTCGCTCGTCCAGGGTCCAGGCACGCTCCGATTCCCGCCAGCGGGTGGTGAGTGTTGACCCAGTGACGCCTGGGCAGCGTGGAGCGCGGGTCGTCGGCGACGACCTTGGGAGGCGAGGGTGACGGGCGGCCTCAGGCCCGCTTGCTGGCGCACGCCATCGAGAGAGGCGTCAGCCCGGCGGGAGATGGCTGCCGGCGTGGCGGCCGGCGGTGCGCTTGCGTGTCGTAATTGATCCTCTCCCGTTCCGGCGCGTGGATGGCAGGCTGCCAGCCCGCTGGCCGCAAACGCGGCCCCCGTTGCCGGACTTGGGAAGAGTATTGGTTGGGGTATTAGCGCGCCGTCAGGAACCGCCGACGCGGCGGAAAGCCAGACCAGGTCTGGGTTTCGCGCATATTGAAGGCCATCTGTCTCTTTGAGTGAGATAGGGCGTGCTTGATGTTGTGAGCCTGCCACCGAGGGTAACAAAGCTCGCTTGGATAGCATGCGCGGAGAGCCCGCGCAGGACTTTCTAAAGTAGTACGTCGGTCCTTCTGCTTACCTGCCGCCGCAGCGTTGCCACGGTCGGCGTCTCGAAGCTGTTTCTTTTGTGTGGCCAGCTACCACGCGTATCGTCGCGTTTCGCGACTTGAATCTGACACGGATCGTAACACACGCGATGGCCGGATCAAGGGGCTATACAGTGCGTTTTGGGGCGCGTTTCGAATTGCCCGAGCTGCTTCGCCTGGTTTCAGCGTTCCCGCCCGTGCTGCTCCTCGCGCCATCGATGCCGGGAGGGCTTTCTCGTCGCACAGGAGCAGCGTGATCAGGCGAGCCTCGGGCGTGTCCTGGGTGAACCGGGGAAGGTGGATGTCGATGAAGCGGTTCAGGCCCTCTGCCGTGCGCACGCCGTCGGGCGTCGAGCCGGTGAGCAGGGCGAGACGCTTCCTATCTTCCGGGTGCAGTCTGATCCGGTTGCCGCTGCGAATCATGGCATCAGTATAACCCTATGATCGAAGGCCCCCGATGCGGCGCATGCTACACGCCATCGGCATACGGCGTTAAACTTCCCGTCGCGCCGGCCGTGGAGCAATGTGACGCAAACCGGATGCCCCAGCGGCCCGGGCCATGCGCCCGGTCGATCCGGGATACCAGCGTGCCAGCACGATCGACAAGACAGCTCGCCGCGGTGACAGCCACAAAGACGCGGGATGCACGGACCCGCGCCGCGGAGATGCGGGTGGATATCGGGAATCCCGCCGGCGGCGCATCCAGGGTCAATTTCGAAGTGAGGGAGCCTTCATGAGAACGACGAGGATCGTCATCGCGTTGTCGCTCGCCCTGCCCGCCTGGCCAGCCGCGGCGGTGAGCGTGAAAACCACCATGGCCAACGCCGAGGTCGTCATTCCGGACGTGCCGCCCATGCAGGCCATCGAGGCGGTTCAGGATGCGCTTTCCGGCTGGATAGGCTCGGCGCCGATGAGCCTGAAGCCGATCCCCGACCCCCTGCCGGCGAGACCGGGCAAACCCGGCGCGGTGCGCGGCAGCCTTGGCGGTACGCCCGCCGAGATCCTCGATTGCTCGACTGCCGTTGCCGAGGTCCGGCGGGAGACGACCGGTGCGCGGCAGCAGATGGCCTACAACGGCGACCTCTTCCAGGCTTGCATCTATCCCTTCGCCAAGGGGGCCAAGGTCTGGCTGCGCGCGGTCAATATCGATGCGGCCGATAGCAGCATCACGCACGGGCTGTTTTCCGGAATTGCGAAAACCATCCGCGGCACGCCGGGAGAATGGCTGACGCGGCGCCTCAACGACTTCATCGGTGCCATGAAGAAGAAGCTGCCCGTCGTGCTGGTCGAACGCATCGAGGCGCCCGGCTTGCCGGTGCAGGCGCCGGATCGCGAGGCCGTCGCCGCCCTGCTGCCGCCCGAGCCCGTCCGGGAAGCGATGGTGGCTCCCGCTGCCGCGCCTGCCACGGCCGCGGCGCCGCAATTCTCTGCAGCAGCGAGCGCTCAGCCAGATAAGACCGCCCTCATGATCGAGGCGCGAAAAAACCTCACGGCCATGGGACTCGGCTATCACAACCAGGCGCAGTTTCTCGATGCGGTGCGGCGCAAGGACGCCCTGGCCGTGAAACTCTTTCTCGACGGCGGCGGCGTCGATCCGGGCGCCAAGGGGGCGGATGGCAAGAACGCCGTGGAACTGGCACGGGAAGCGGGCGCCGCCGAGATCGTCGCGCTGCTGGAGGCGTCGGCTGCGCCCCAAGCTTCCGCACCGAGCGCGCCGGCCCCGCGCCTGCCGCCCGGGGCGCTCCCGGCCGGGATGTTCATGCAGCCGCAGCTCACACCCGAACAGCAGGCCCAGCTGCGCCAACAATTCATCGAGGCGGTGCGCCGGCAGCAGTCGCAGCAGGTTCAGTAGCTGCGTGGCGGAAAACGCCGGACCGGCGGGAATCCCGATTCTCCACCCGCGTCTCCGCGCTCCGACGACCCCGGTATTCGTCGGCCTTGAGGGGGGATACTACGCGGCGAGCTGCTTATTGATCGTCTCATCCATCGGCGGGTTCTTCGCAAAGAGGGCGAAGCGCGCTGGGCTGAAGCCGCCAAAGGACACCTTGCTCCACGGTCTGGCGGTGACAGATGATAAAGAACGAAGGCGCGTCTGTCAGCCCGCCGGGAGAAGCGTACGGACACCGGCTAGATGCGACGATGGCCGGCCGGCCAGCTTTTTCGGAACATCTCGCGCCAAGCCGCCAGCGCGGTCACGACGCTGACGAGACCGCCGGCCAGCATGAGCGCCTCGCCCGCTGCCTTGGCGATCCTGGCAGGGAAGGGAGAGAGGTAGGCGGCCGTTGCCACCAACCCGCCGCCCAGCAGCAATAACGAGGCAGCCATCACCATGCCGGCCAAGGCGATCTTCATGGCGTGGCGAAACGGGACGATGCCTGCTACGAACCCTTCACGAAAGCTACTCAAGACCGGATGTGGCTCCATGATCGTCGTTTCCTTTTTGCGGTGAGACGGGTGATTCCATGAGGCGCAGGCCAAGGGCGTTGCGCCGTTCCAGCAGCTTGCCGAGGCGCTCGGCTTCTGCCTTTCTGCCCTCGAGGACGGCCAGAAGGTAACGGGCCTCGATGTCCCTTCTGGCACGGTGGCGCACGCGCTCGAGCATCAAATCGAATTCTTCGGCGCGCGTTAGACCGCAGTGTTTCGCCACTTGCTCGAATTCATCGAGCGAAAGCGCCCATGGCCGATTGAAGAGCAGCCATTTCTTGCGCCCCAGGTCCGCCTTGCCGCCGTCGATGACGGTCAGGGTCGGGGCGATTTCCTTGGTCTGCATCGATCCTTCCTGGCGTTGAGTCGGGGCTCCTGCGCGGAATTATCTGGAATCCGGTGGCCTTTGTCGAAACAGTGCAGATTTGTGCGCTTTTCGCCCTCGTTTTCGAGGGAACAATTGCTGAAATGCCTGCCGTACCGATCCTGGTAATAACCGGAGAAAAATCATGACGAAAGAGTATTCAGCATCCACCATTCTTCGCCGCCGTCAGGTCGAGGAACTTACTGGGCTGGCCAGATCGACCATTTACGAATTGATCAAAAAAGGCGTTTTCCCTCCCCCAGTTCGTATCGGCAAACGAGCCGTTGGCTGGCTGTATCGGGAGGTCGAGGCGTGGATTGAAAGCCGCATGGCGGCGAGGTGACGCCATGCCGGATGAAATGATTTCCGCCAGCAGACATATGCAGGCAATCGAGCGCGTGCGTAGGCTGCTGGCGCCAAAAAGGGCTGCTGACAACGACTATCCCCTCGATGCGCTCGGCCCGCTGACCGAGGCGGCGCGCGAGATTGCCAATGGCGTGCAGTGCAGTCCGGCGCTGGCCGGGCAATCGGTGCTCGCAGCGGCAGCGTTGCTGATCCAAGGCGTGGCAAACGTTCGGGGTGCGGATGGCAGAGCCAAGCCGCTTAGCATATATGCATTGACCATAGCGCAATCTGGCGACGGCAAGGACTCTGCCGACGGCGTGGCGTTTCACGCCATCAGGGAATGGCAGCGGGATGCCACTAATGCTTACCGGCGGATCATGGCCAGGTTAGGCAAGGACGACGTGCCGCCGCCCGAGCCATATCGAGTCACGCGGGACATTACGGCGGAAGGGCTGCGGCGAGCTTACGAAAAAGGGATCTCATCCCAAGGAGTTTTCTCTACTGAAGCGGCGACAGTGCTTGTCGGACATGCCTTGAGTCAGGAGAATCGGATCAAGACAGCCGCGACGCTTTGCAGCCTTTGGGATGGAACGGGTTTTTCGGTAGCACGAGCCGGAACGGAGCGATTCGAGCGTTATGGCACACGGCTATCGATGCATTTGATGGCGCAGCCTGCCGCGGTATCCGAGGTTATGAGCGATGCAGCACTTCTGCATATCGGCTTCTGGCCGAGGTTCTTGCTGGCTTGGCCCGAGCCATTGCAGCCAAGGAAGTATCGCCCTTTTCATCCAGAAACGTCGCCGTCCATCGTGGCGTATTGGCGGCGCTGTAACGAACTTCTGCGCCTACCGCTACAAGATGACAATGACAAACTCCCGCTACTTGAGCTCGATGAGGGGGCGGTCGCAGTCCTGGCGCCATTTCTGGAGGAGTGCGAACAACGTTCCCGTCGTGGGGATTGGCAGCCGATTCAGCCATTTGGTCTGCGTGGCGCCGAGCTTGCAGTTCGCATTGCGGGTGTTCAAACGGCCTTCGCGGGGGGTGATGTGATCAATGCAGAGAGTGCCGAGCGGAGCATCGTCCTGGTGCGCCATTCACTGCGCAACTGGCAAGTTGCCATGGAAGGTGGTCATGCCAACCCCGTGGCCGCGCATGCCTTGACTATGTTCCAGTGGCTACTGAATCACGGCGAGCCGATCAGATTGGGCGATATTTTGCGTTTGGGGCCTGGCGCCCTGCGGAGCAAGAGCCGACGCGATGCCGTGCTCGATCGCCTGGCGGAAGCGGGCTTGGTGGCGGTTCGCGATGGCATGGTGACAGTCTTGCCGTTGGATGCGGACCCTGCGAATCATGCGAACGACGCGAAAAACCGCACCAGCATGAACGGTTCCGGCGAAGCGAACGTATGCGAAGCTTGCGAACCAGACGACGACATTCGCAGGATTCGCATTCCATGAGGTTCCGGACAAGTCCGTTGCGTGCCGGGAATTCGCGGCATTCGCAAGGTTCGCAGCCTTGCGATCTGGGCGACACGGTCGCCCCGCTGCCCAGACAGGGACTGGGGTCGGGGCGGGAATTTCACCCGGCCACCTTCGGCTTATGAGGCCGACGACCCTTCGACTGCGGTCCACCGGCCCCAGCCAGATTCATATTACCTCAAGAGCGACAGCGAGCGCTCGATGGGGCAGAATGGGAGACCATTTCACGAAGTGTTCCCATGTTTGTTCTCACGATGAGCCCCCTGTTTTGCAAGACAACGAAACGGCGCGGCTTCGCGCCGGTTCGTTAGCTTCTGCATCGGTAAGTGACGCAGGCCCTTGTGTGGTGCGTCGTCAAACCATGAGCGCTTG
>JBEVAM010000034.1:0-12240 GCA_051297135.1 Halothiobacillaceae bacterium | reverse complement strand
GGATGGAGCCAACGACATCCGCCCTGATCATGCCCTACTGGGATGACCTAAATCCTACAGTATTTGGGTCGATCACTTATGCCACGCATGGCAGCGCCCCGAATCGGCGCTTGGTCGTAAGCTGGAGTAATGTTCCACATATTAGCATACCGAGGGCGAGATACACTTTCCAAGCCATTTTGTATGAGACAGGAGAAATCAAGTTTCAATATATGAGAGGGAACGGAGCAAGCGCGACGATTGGTATCGAAGTGACGAATGACGACGTCATCAAGCACTCCTTCAATCAGTCGATCATTTCTGCGAATTCTGCCCTGATGTTTCGTCCACAACCTTATGTGCAATCGGTGATCCAACCCTGCGGCAGCTTGAACACCCTCAAGGTCCAATACTCCTATCCGGTGAGTAAGACCAGTGCCGAACTGGTACAAAACTATGTTTTCAGCTCATCTCCCACACCAGACTTGAGTGTCACGTCCGCGAGCCTGTCGCCCGATGGTTATACCGTCACCCTCACGCTCAACAAGAACCTGCAAGCAAATAATACATATCAGCTGCAGATCAAGAACGTTTCCTCGCCCGCTGGGCGCACCATTAACCCAAACCCCACCACCCGCCCGATTTCCGCATCATCAGGTCTCATAGGAACCTACTATTCGCAATACGGCATCCAGCGGAATTACCACACAGGGCCTTGGGTCCAGCGCAATGACGCCAATGTTGATTTCTCATGGGGTTATACAACACCCGATATCTTGCCGCGGGGCGATGATTTCAGTATCCGCTGGGAGGGTTATTTGATTCCCCCACGCACCGGTGGGTATGTCTTTAGAACCTACAGTGATGATGGCATACGCCTGTGGGTGAACGGGAATCAAGTCATCAATGCCTGGAATGATCACGCTCCCCGCTACGACTACTCTTCGGTCGTCAACCTGAACGAGGGTATGGCCGTACCCATCAAGCTGGAACATTATGAGCGAAGCGTACAGGCCTATGCCAGGCTTTCCTGGGATGTGCCGGATAATACGCCAGGGGATTATGTCACGATACCATCCTCCGCGCTAAGTCCCTGCCAAGTGATGCCCGATCATATCCGCATCGAGCACGATGGGCAGGGCCTGACCTGTCAGCCGGAGCGCATCAGGCTGACGGCTTGCGCGGATGCGGCATGCAACACCAAATATACCGGCAATGTCACGGTGAACCTGGCGGCGGACAACGGCGGGGTATGGTCTCCAAATCCCGTGACATTCAACGGCCATACCGATGTGCAGTTGTCCAAAACGACACCGGGCGATACGACGCTTTCCATCGTCTCGGTCACGCCCTCTGCTATCAATGCCTGGAAGTGCGTTGTCAATGGCGCTCTTGTCAGTCAGGCAAACTGCAAGGTGAACTTTGCCGATGCCGGTTTCGTATTCGATGTTCCCAATCTAACGGCCTGTGAAACTTTACCCAGCGTGACTTTGCGGGCGGTCAAGAAAAACGACAACAGCACCTCCTGCGCGCCGGCCTTCACGGGTTCCCGAACAGTCCGATTCTGGTCGACCTACATCAACCCGTCTTCAGGGTCTAAGGCTGTCCGCATCAACGACAAGCCGGTGACGGCAGCCTCGCCCGGTGTGCCCATCCCGCTAAACTTCGACATCAGCGGTGAGGCAAAATTCACGGTAAGCTACCCCGATGTTGGCCAGATGCGCTTGGATGTGCGTTACGACGGCAGTCAAGCAACCAATGATGCAGGACTGGTGATGACGGGCTCCGATCAGTTTGTTGCCCGTCCCCACCATTTTGACCTCACGGCCATCCGGTGCATAGATGGCACGCCCAATCCCGGTGCCACTGATGCGAGTGGCGACATATTCTGCAAGGCGGGAGAGAATTTCAAAGTCGAGGTCAAGGCGGTCTGCGCCGATGGCAGCACCACGCCAAACTTTGGACGTGAATCGCCCGCAGAGTCCGTCAAGCTAAGCTCGAAGCTGGTTGCTCCAGCAAATGGAGAACCAGGCGAGCTAAATGGCAGCATGGCAGCCTTTGGTACAGATTGCGCGGGAAAGAGCGCGCCCGGCGTGGCCTGCGGTACCTTCCAATGGAAGGAGGTCGGCATCATCGAGCTCACTCCCAGCATTGCCGATGATAATTATCTCGGCGCAGGCAATGTGAGCGGCAATAGCAGCGGCAATGTCGGGCGGTTCTATCCGCACCATTTTGAAATCTCCGACGCCAGGCTCGTACCGGCCTGCGGAACGTTCAGCTACATGAAACAGCCTTTTACTCTGTCCTTCACACTAACGGCCAAGGCCCTTGGCGGTGAGAGAACGAAAAATTATTCAGGAGACTTTGCCAAACTCGACCCAACCCAACCCTCGCTTTGGTCGAGTGCCATCGGTCAGACCGGGTTTGCACTTGGGGCGAAAAACGGGACGGAGAATCTGTCACATCGGTTGACCTTGGCGTCCCCGCCTACGGTTTCATGGCTAGAGGGCGAGCTGAAGCCCATCATCGCTCGTCTCACGTTTGCGCGCGCAGGATTGCCCGATGGCCCCTTCGATCTCCTCGAGCTCGGGCTTGCCCCGCGAGATAGTGATGGCGTAACGCTTAAGGCCTCCGACCTGGATATGGATGCGGATAGCGACAAGACCAATGAGCGCAAGCGGCTAGGACAGACCATCATGCGCTTTGGCCGCATGGCGGTGGAACGCAAACACCAGTTCCTGGAAACGGCCCCCATCAACCTGTCATTGACGGCACAATACTGGGATGGAAGCACGTTCAAGACCAATACCCTTGATAATTGCACCACGCTGAATACGAACCATCTAAGGCTGGATAACAACGAGCAAAACAACCAGCGCGATGGCACCATCCTCGTGGGCGGCAGTACCGTCAACCTCACCGGGGCCGATAGACTGAACTCCGGTGTGTTGAATCTGAACCTGAGTGCACCGGGACAAGGCCATGGCGGGTTTGTGGACATAACCCCCGAGCTTGTTGTGGCCTCTTACCCATGGCTGCGTTATGACTGGGATGGCAATGGCCAAGACGAGGACCCGCGCGGACGGGCCTCTTGGGGCATGTACCGTGGCAACAAGAACGTGATCTATCTGCGGGAGCGGTGGCATTGACGGAGAAGGGCGTGATCCTTAATGGCAACACCCCTTCCCCGCCTCAATGGTCATTCAACAAGGCTTCAAACTGATGTTGATCAAGCACCGGAACCCCTAGCGCCTGAGCCTTGGCGAGCTTGCTGCCCGCTGCCTCACCGGCAATGACGGCGGTGGTCTTTTTTGACACGCTGTCGGTCACCCTGGCCCCCAACGCCTCCAGACGGGCCTTGGCCTCTTCGCGCGTCATACCGCTCAATACGCCAGTGATGACGTAGGTTTTGCCAGCCAAAGGTTGGCGACTGACAGGTCGAGAGGGGGCATCCCAATGAATACCTGCGGCAAGCAGGCCAGCAATCACCTCGCGGTTGTGCCCTTCGGCAAAGAAGTCTTTGATGTGGGCAGCAACGATCGGGCCAACGTCGGCAACCTCCAGCAGTTCCTCCATGCTTGCCGCCATCAAGGCCTCCAGTGTGCCAAAATGGCGAGCAAGGGTCTGAGCGGTGGCCTCACCGACTTCACGGATGCCAAGGGCGTAAAGAAAACGCGCCAGGGTCGTATGTTTGGAGCGCTCGAGCGCCTGGAGCAGATTCCGTGCGGATTTTTCCCCCATACGTTCCAGCCGCACGAGGTCTTCCATCCGCAGGCGGTAAAGATCGTCCACGCGCTTGATCAACCCAGCTTCGTCCAATTGCGCAATGAGTTTCTCGCCCAAGCCGTCAATGTCCATGGCCCGGCGAGAGGCAAAATGACAGATGGCCTCGCGCCGCTGGGCAGGGCAGTACAGTCCTCCGGTGCAGCGTGCCACCGCCTCGCCCTCGATCTGCTCGATACGGGACCCACACACCGGACAGGTGGCGGGAAGGTGAATTTCACGTGCGTCAGGAGGGCGACGTTCCGGGATGCTCGCCACGATCTCCGGGATCACATCGCCCGCACGTCGCACGATCACGGTATCACCAAGACGCACGTCCTTCTGCCGAATCATGTCCATGGTGTGCAGGGTGGCATGGCTGACTACAACCCCACCAACACGGACGGGCTTGAGTCGGGCGACAGGGGTGAGCGCACCCGTGCGGCCAACCTGCCAGTCCACACCCAGAAGTTCAGTCAGCTCCTCCTCAGGCGGAAATTTGAACGCCACGGCCCAACGTGGGGCACGGGCAAGGAAACCAAGCGCTTGTTGGTCGGCTAGTCGATCAACCTTGAACACCACCCCGTCGATGTCATAATCGAGCACATCACGTTTTGCCAAAATTCGTGCGGCATAGTTCCTCGCTCCGGCAAGACCATGAACGACTCGGTTGAGCGGATTCACCGGCAGCCCCCAGTCGTGCAGATATTCGAGCATGGTGCTGTGGCGTTCGGGAAACACAAACCCATCCACCTCACCCCAGCCGTAAGCGAAAAATCTCAAAGGACGGGTGGCGGTGATGCGCGGGTCGAGCTGTCGCAGGCTGCCGGCGGCGGCATTGCGCGGGTTGGCAAAGGTCTTCTCGCCGGCTTGCTCGAGCCGCGCGTTGAGCACGGCCAAACCCTTGCGCGGCATGTAGACCTCACCGCGCACCTCCAGGACCCTCGGCCAGCCTTCGCCCATCAAGCGCAGGGGGATGGCACGCACGGTGCGCACGTTCGCCGTCACATCTTCGCCGCGCTCACCGTCGCCGCGAGTTGCAGCACGCACCAGCAGGCCATCCTCGTAACGTAAACTGACGGCCAGGCCGTCGATCTTCGGTTCGGCGTTGTATTCCACAGGCGCGGTAATGCCAAGACGCTCACGTACCCGGCGGTCGAAGTCGGCGAGCCCGTCATCATCCATGGCATTGTCAAGCGAGAGCATCGGCACGGCATGCCTTACCTCGGCAAAGCCTGCCTGCGGCATCCCACCCACGCGCTGGCTGGGTGAGTCCGGGGTGATCCACTCGGGGTGGGCGGCCTCGATTTCGCGCAGCTCGCGCATCAGCCGGTCGTACTCGGCATCCGGGATGAGCGGCGCGTTGAGCACATAGTAGGCATGGTCGTGCCGGGCAATCTCGCGACGAAGTTCAAGAAGGCGCTGGAAGAGGCGATCGGCAGACATGGTCGTATTCGGCCTTGCTTTTGGATGAATCAAGGTGATTAGCACCTCACTCCCCTAAGGTGATCTCCCGCATGCGGTCGATCGATTCGGTACTAAGCACCTCGCGGCGCTCATCAAGCAAGGTGGCGTCCAACTCCTCGGCCAGGCGGTGGGCGATGTCGATAAACTGCTCGAACACAAGGCTCGGTTGCATCGGGATCGGCAGACGCAAGAACAGGGCCAGGGCCGGGGTGCGCAGCTTGGGCAGAGTAACCAGGTCGAACGTGCCCGGGGCGACGCCATTCATCAGGCTAAACAGGATATGACCGTGGGCGTCGACATGGTGATAAACATCCATCTCGCCGAATTCAAAACCGTAACGGGCGAAGACCTCGAGCAGGATGTCCCCGGCAAAACCCTGCGGATCACGGGCAATGAGGTAGATCGGCACCACGACAGGAGCAGCAGCCTCGGCGGGTTGCTCCCCCACCGGACGATCCGGGACAGGAGGGACAGCGGGCGGCTCGGTGGCGGGAGTAGGTCCAGTGCTTCCGCTGGGGCGCTGGCTGGCCTCCTCGTCAAGGAAGCGGCGGCGCACCGGCCCAACGCTTTCATCGTCCCAGTGGGTAATGTCTTCAATGCGCGGTTCGGCGCGACGCGCCACTGGGGTAGCCTCGAGGGGATCGTGCTCTAACTCGTCACCAAGGGGAACGAGAGTGTCGCCACGACGCTTGCGGCTTAGATACAGGCCAAGGAGCACCAGAGCCCCCAGCCCAAGAAGGATCCAAAGCAAATCCTCCATGCTCGCCTCGCTTAAGGTTTCAGGGCTGTGCCCGTGTCTCGACCATGCGCACGGCTTCGTCCAGGTCGACGTCCACGATTCGCGACACGCCAGCCTCGCGCATGGTCACGCCAACCAGCTGATGGGCCAGCTCCATGGTGGCCTTGTTGTGGGTGATGAAGATGAACTGCACGTGTTCTGCCATTTCGCGCACCATAGCACAGAATCGCCCTACGTTCGCCTCGTCCAGCGGGGCGTCGACCTCATCCAGCAGGCAGAATGGTGCGGGGTTGAGCTGGAATAGGGCAAACACCAAAGCGATGGCGGTGAGTGACTTCTCGCCGCCTGAGAGCAGGTGGATGTGGCTGACCTTCTTGCCTGGCGGACGGGCCATGAGTTGAACTCCCGCCTCCAGCCAGTCGTCGGAGGTGAGGGTAAGATAGGCCTCGCCGCCACCGAACAGGCGCTGAAAGGTCGCGTTGAGCCTTTCGTTGACCGCCTCGAAGGTCGCGCGGAAGCAGCCACACGTCTCACGGTCCATCTTGGCGATGGCCGCCTGGAGGGTGGCGAGGGCCTCGGTCAGGTCAGCCCGCTGGGCGTCCAGCTGGGCCTTGCGCCGACGCACCTCCTCAAACTCCTCCAGTGCGGCGAGGTTGACCGCGCCCAAGCGGGCGATGTGGGTGCGTGTCTCGTCAAGACGCGACTGACAGGCTTCGACATCCATGTGGGCAAACGCAGCCATGGCCTGGATGATGGCCTCGTCTTTGGCCGCGGCGACTTTGGCCGCAGGGGCCTCGGCGCGTAGGGCCAAAGCCTGCACGGTCAGGCGCCGTCCTTCGACCGTGCGTCGCGCTCCCTCGAGCGCGCGCTCAGCGTCTATCTGCGCTTCCTGCGCCTGGCGGGTCGCCTCCTGCGCTCGCAAAAGTTCCTGCTGGGCACACTTTAGGATTTCGGTAGCCCTCGCCTCGGACGCTCTGGCCGCCTCCAGCTCGGCCGCCAGGCCGGCAAGAGAGGCTTCGACCTCCTGGGCGCGCCGCCAAAGTTCGGTACGTCGCGCCGCCAGTCGCTCCGCCTGGATGCGATGCTGCTCAAGCTGGTGGGCGCGCAGTTCACACTCGCGCTCGAGCGTCTGCAGGCGGGCGCGGGCGGCCTGTTCGTCACGCTCGGCCGCGCGGATCCTCTCGCGGGCCTGGGCGAGGCCCTGCTCGGCTGCATCGCGCGCCGTCCGGGCCTCAGCCAAGGCAGCTTCCTGCTCGCGCACGGCCTCGGTCAGCACGCGCACCGCTTGACGATGCGCCGTAAGCCCCGCCTCCACGCGTGCAAGCTCTGCCATCACCTCGTCCTGTTCGTGCCGTTGCCCGCGCAGGCGACTTTGCGCCTGTTCCAGCCGCAGGCGTAGCTGCTCGACCCGGGTGGCCGCCTCGCCCTGGCGGCGCAGGATTTCGCGCGCCTTACGCTGGGTCGCGGCCTGGCGCGTCTCCAGCCCCTGCAGGGCCAGGCGAGCCTGCTGGGCCATGGCCTCTGCCTCGGCAAGACGCGGCTGGAGAGCGGCGTGCGCGGCTTCGAGCTTGGCTAGGCGCAGGCGACGGGTCAGGGTGCCCGAGCCCACCTCATGGGCCGAGGGTCGTCGCCAGGCATGGCGGCTAACCTGCTCGCCCTGCGGCGTAAGCCAGATCTCCCCGGGACCGAGCTCATGACGCCGAGCAAGGGCCTCGGTGAGCGATGCGATCGGGCGCAAGCCCCTCAGCAGGGCGGTGGCGTAATCACCCCGCAGGATGCCGTCGGTGGACGGTTCGGGGGCCTTCTCTACCAGCCACACCCCCCGCGCATCCTCTTCACTCGCACGTTCGCACCACGCATCGAGCGTGTCGACCGGTACGGCTTGCAGGGCCTCGCCAAGCACGGCATCCAGAGCCGATGCCCAGGCCGGTGCGGGGCTGACCCGCGCTCCCGCGCGCGCCTCACCCAACCCCTGCCGCTCGAGCCAGGCGCGCAGGGCGGGCGACTCGTCGCCGATGCATGCCTGCTCAAGCGATCGCAGGGCGCGCAGCTCAGCGGCCACGCCTGACTCTTCGCGCCGTATGGCCTCGACCGCTTCTTCGGCCGCCACCAGGGTAGCGCGCGCCTCGCGCAGGGTCGCATCGAGCTCCGCCTCGGCCTGTTCCAAGGCCTTGGTGGCCGCAGCCTGTGCATCGAATGCGGCACGGGCCTCGGCCAGCTCCCCCTCCAGTCGCCGCACCTCGTCTTCGAGTTGCTCGATGCGCAGACGCTGACGACGATCGAGCAGGGCCCGCTGCTGCCGTTCGGCATGCTCCAGCTGGGTGCGTTCCACACGGAGCTGCTGGGCCGGTTCCTGGGCACGGGCCTGGGCTGCCTCGTAGGCCCGACCTGCACGCAGTGCCTCCGCCTCGGCTGCGTGCAGATGGTCCTGCGCATTCTGGCAGGCCGTCTCGAGCGCGGCGATAGCCGCGCGCGCCTGCTCGCGTGCGCGCAATAGACGCGCCAGCTGCTCAGCGGCTTCGTCCTCGAGGCGGGCGCGCATGGTCGCCTCCTGCTCCAGCGCGCGCACCTCCTGGTCGATGTGTTCGCGCATCTCGCGCGCATGGCGCAGGGCCTGTTCCAGTCGCGCCACCTCGGCCCCTTGGGCGTAGGCAGCGGCCTGGGCCTGGTGCAGGGCCTTCTGGCTTGCGGCTTCAAAGGTACGGGCCTGCTCGAGCCGCTTCGCCGCTTCCTCCAAGGCGATCTGGGCCGTGCGCAGAAGGGTCTCTTCCTTGGCGAGCCGGGCCTCCTCGGCCCGTTGCTCCTCCCGCAGGCGATGAAGCTTCAGGGCGTTCAGCGCCAGCTCGAGCCGGTTTTCTTCGGCCTGCAGCTGGCGGAAGCGCTCGGCGGTCCTGGCCTGCCGTTCGAGCCGTTCGAGCTGGTGGCCGAGTTCCTCGCCCAGGTCATCGAGGCGGGCGAGATTCTCGCGCGTGTGCTGGATGGAACCCTCCGTCTCGCGTCGTCGTTCCTTGTAACGCGAGATGCCGGCCGCCTCTTCGAGCGTGGCGCGCATCTCCTCCGGGCGCGCCTCGATCAAGCGGTTGATCTGGCCCTGCTCGATGATGGCGTAGCTGCGCGAGCCGAGGCCAGTACCAAGGAACAAGTCGGCAATGTCTTTGCGCCGACAACGTGTACCGTTGAGGAAATACTTGGACTGGCCATCGCGAGTGAGGACGCGGCGCACGCTGATCTCGCCCTGTCGCGCCCATGGGCCCTTGAGCAAGCCGACACTGTTGTCGAATACCAGCTCGACCGATGCCTGCGCGAGGGGCTTGCGTTGGCTGCTTCCGGCAAAGATCACATCATCGAGCGACTGCCCGCGCAGGTGCCTGGCGGAGGATTCACCCATCACCCAGCGGATGGCGTCCAGGGTGTTGGACTTGCCGCAGCCGTTCGGTCCGACAATGCCAACCAGCGCGGAGGGGAAGCGGATCTCGGTGGGCTCGACAAAGGACTTGAAGCCGGCAAGACGCAGGGCGATCAGCCGCATGCGGGGTTCCGATCCGCATGCCAGAACAGGCCTTTGGCGCATTCGCTTATAATCCGCGCCTTGGTACAGAGCCTGAGAAAAGACATGTCTACCCGCCCGTCCAAAGACCTGGAAACCTTCGCCAACCCCAATCCGGAGCGCGATTTTACCATCCGCATCCGCGTGCCCGAGTTCACCTGCGTGTGTCCGAAGACCGGCCAGCCCGACTTCGCCACCATCTTCATCGACTACGTCCCTGACCAGAAATGTGTGGAACTCAAGGCCCTCAAGCTGTATATGTGGTCGTTCCGCGACGAGGGCGGCTTCCACGAGGCGATGACCAACCGCATCCTCACCGACCTGGTGGCCGCCACCGAGCCGCGCTACATGCGCGTGACCGGTGAGTGGAACGTGCGCGGAGGCATTTATACCACTGTGATTGCCGAGTATCGCAAGGAAGGCTGGCTGCCGCCGGTCAAGGTCGACCTGCCGTAACCACCGATTCGTCCAATGGCTCAGGTGGCCGGCATCGACTTTGGCACCTCGGGGGTACGCGCTTGCGTGCTCGATGTCGAAGGACGGCGTCTGGCCGAGGCCGCCGTCCCCCTGCCCGCCCCGCTTGGGTCCGCTGACGGCAGACAGGAGCAGGACCCCGAGCTGTGGTGGTCGGCCCTGCGCACCCTGCTCGGTGAATTGGCCCGTCGGTGCGATCTTGGCAGCTTGCGCGCGCTCGCCATCGACGGCACCTCGGGTACCTTGGTCGCTTGCAACGACGACGGCCGCCCCCTGCATCCTGCACTGATGTACCATGACGCCCGTGCCAAGGGCGATGCCGCGCGCATCGCCGTCATCGCCCCGCGCGAGAGCGGTGCGCACGGTGCGAGCGCAAGCCTCGCCAAGCTGCTCTGGCTCAAGGCTCACCGCCTGCCTTCGAATGCGCGTTTTCTCCACCAGGCGGAATGGGTGACCGGGCGCCTGCTCGGCCGTTTCGACCTCGGTGACGAGAACAATCTGCTCAAGCTTGGCTATGATGTGCTGGAGCGTCGCTGGCCGGACTGGCTGGAGACGCTGGGGATCGACCGGGCGCGCCTGTCGCTGGCGCACGCACCGGGTACACCGCTGGGGCGGATCGACGCCGAGGTGGCTGGGGAGCTTGGGCTCTCGCCGGAGCTCGTCATCGTCGCCGGCACCACCGATAGCATCGCCGCCACCCTCGCGAGCGGTGCTTCGCAGGTCGGTGACGCGGTCACCACGCTCGGCACCACCCTCGCACTCAAGGTCTTTTGCGACCGCCCAATCTTCGCCCCGCAATACGGTATCTACAGTCATCGGCTGGGCGATCTGTGGCTGGCCGGGGGGGCTTCCAACAGCGGTGGTGCGGTGCTGCGGCAGTATTTCGATGATGTGGCGCTCAAGGCCCTGTCCGCGCGCATCGACCCTGAACAGGACAGTGGTCTGGACTACTACCCCCTGCCCGTGCCAGGCGAGCGCTTTCCCATCGCGGATCCCAACCTCGCCCCGCGTCTGGATCCGCGTCCGAGCGACGATGTGCGCTTTTTGCACGGTCTGCTCGAGGGCATGGCACGCATCGAGTGTCACGGCTACCGCCGCTTGCATGAGTTTGGTGCCCCTTGGCCTACGCGGGTGTTGAGCATGGGGGGTGGGGCGCGCAATCCGACCTGGACGGCCCTCCGTGCCCGCCTGCTTGGTGTACCCGTCGTCTCCTGTCCGGATGTCACCCCTGCCTGCGGTGTGGCACGTCTGGCCCTCAGGGGGTTGTCGGCATGAAGGATTTCTTCCATGGGCTGCGCGCTCCCTGGCGTGGGCTGCGCCAGATGTGGCAACCCGGTCTGCGTCGCTACGTCCTCATCCCGCTCGTCATCAACGCCATCCTGTTCATCGCCGCCATGGTCTGGCTGCTGAGCGTACTGGATTCCACTCTGCGCGAGTGGTTGCCCGACTGGCTGGCCGGCCTGCTCTACCCTGTGTTTGCACTCGCTCTCGGTCTTTTGACTCTGCTGCTTAGCACGCAGTTGGCCAACTTGCTGGCGACACCCTTCAACAACCTACTTGCGCAGCGGGTCGAGACGCTGCTCGGCCATGCCCCGGACATCCCCGCGCGACCCCTTTGGGTGGAGGTCTGGCGCACTCTTGGCGGGGAGATGTGCCGTCTGGTTTATTTCCTCGGTTGGGCCCTGGCTCTGCTGGTGCTGGGCTTCGTGCCCATCCTGGGCTTGCTCGCCCCCTTCGGCTGGCTGCTGCTTGGCGCCTGGCTGATGGCCCTGCAGTACCTGGACTATCCACTTAGCCTGCGTGGTCTCGACTTCCCCGCCCAGCGCCGCATGGTGCGTCGTCATCTTGGCTTCAGCCTCGGCTTTGGGTTCGGTGCACAGCTGCTGCACCTCCTCCCTGGACTGAACCTGCTGGCCATGCCAGCCTGTGTGACCGCGGCCTGTATCTCCTGGCGGGGGCAGGAGGTGACAAACAGTGAAAGACCATGATTGAATGAAGGCATAGGTTCTGTTTGGGTAGGATGCCCTAGCGCCATTCACGGCGTAAGCCGTTGATTCGAGGAGGTCGTCGTTGCGGTATGCATCCTTGTGTCGAGCTCAGCCCTTCGGCAAGTGCTCAACGCAAAATCGGCGTAAGCCCGCGCTCCATCATAGTCGTTCCAGCAATGGCACTGATGGATTGCCATGAGACGAATCGAAAAAGCCCATCGATGGGCCCTTTCGGTATTTCTTTCATAGGGAAGAGGGTGCCGTATGAACAAGCCCCTACCGCT
>JBEVAM010000033.1:0-12742 GCA_051297135.1 Halothiobacillaceae bacterium | reverse complement strand
ACCGCCAAGCACCCATACAACACCCAACCCCCTAACACAATTAGGGGGTTTTTTATTGGCATTCTCCAAAATTTTCATCCCCCCGATACCCGCCTCCATGGCCTGTGGCATCCGGCCGTTCGGCCTGTCCTGGTGCCGCTTCTGCCTTTTTTCCCCATCTTCTCCACACGGAGCGACAGGCTTGTGCACAGGTCTATACACATCATATAGTGCTTGACATCGCCTGTTGACACTATATGATGTGCTTTACTGTATCGCTTGGAGATGATGTGATGCCTCCAGTCGCTTCGACTTCCAGTCCCGACCCCAAGACCCCTTCTGCCCACGTAATGACCGCGCCTGCGGTCGATGCCCTGCCGCCTGCACCGGGGCAGTTTCGCGTGATCCGCCGTAACGGTAAGGTCACGAGCTTTGACGCAAGCAAGATCAGTGTGGCCATGACCAAGGCCTTCCTGGCCGTTGAGGGGGGCACGGCAGTAGCCTCCATGCGTATTCATGAAACCGTGGCAGCGCTGACCGAGACGGTGGTCGCCGCGCTCAAGCGCCGTTCCCCGGGTGGCGGTACCTTCCACATCGAGGATATCCAGGATCAGGTTGAACTGGCCTTGATGCGCGAGGGGCATCATAAAGTTGCACGGGCCTATGTGCTTTATCGTGAGGCCCGGGCGCGTGAGCGTGCCAAGGCCATGGGGCAGGAGACCCAAGCGGCTTTGGAGGAGCGAGTCCTCAACGTGACCCTGAGCGATGGCACCATGGTGCCGTTGGACATGGAGCGGATGCGCGCCTTGGTCACTGAGGCCTGTGCCGGTCTGGAGGGCACGGACGCTGCCCTGGTGCTCAAGGAAACCCTGCGCAACCTGTACGACGGGGTATCCGAGAAGGAGGTAAGTGCCGCCCTGGTGATGAGTGCGCGCACCCTGATCGAGAAGGAACCGAACTACTCCTTCGTTGCCGCCCGCCTGCTGCTGGATCAGCTGCGCACCGAAGCCTTCACCCACCTCCACCTGATCCCCAATCGTGCCACTTTGGCCGAGATGGGGCAGCGTTACAGCGAGGCTTTCCGTGCCTTCATCATCCGTGGCGTGGAGCACGAGTTGCTTGATCCTACCTTGCGCAGCTATGACCTCGATCGCCTGGGCAAGGCGCTGGATGCCTCGCGCGACCTGCAGTTCACCTATCTTGGGCTGCAGACCTTGTACGACCGCTATTTCATCCACCACCAGGGGCATCGCATCGAACTGCCGCAGGTCTTCTTCATGCGTGTGGCGATGGGGCTTGCGATCAACGAGATCGACCGCGAGGCGCGCGCGATCGAGTTCTATGAGCTGCTGTCCTCGTTCGATTTCATGTGCAGCACCCCAACCCTGTTCAACTCGGGTACCTTGCGCCCGCAGCTCTCCAGTTGCTATTTGACCACCGTGCCCGACGACCTCGATGGCATCTTCAGCGCCATCAAAGACAATGCCTTGTTGTCCAAGTTTGCCGGCGGCCTGGGTAACGACTGGTCCCGGGTGCGTGCCCTCGGCTCCCACATCAAGGGCACCAATGGCAAGTCGCAGGGGGTGGTTCCGTTTCTCAAGGTGGCCAATGATACCGCAGTTGCGGTCAATCAGGGCGGTAAGCGCAAGGGCGCTGTGTGCGCCTATCTCGAGACTTGGCACTTGGACATTGAGGAATTCCTCGATCTGCGCAAGAACACCGGTGATGAACGGCGTCGTACCCACGACATGAATACCGCCAATTGGGTCCCGGATCTGTTCATGAAGCGTGTGATCGAGGAGCAGGAGTGGACCCTGTTCTCGCCGTCGGACTGTCCGGACCTGCACGACCTGACCGGCCCGGCCTTCGAGAAGCGCTATGTCGAGTATGAGCGCATGGCCGACGAAGGCCGCATCAAGTTGTTCAAGCGCATCCCGGCGGTGCAACTATGGCGCAAGATGCTCTCGATGCTGTTCGAGACCGGCCACCCGTGGATCACCTTCAAGGACCCTTGCAACATCCGCTACACCAATCAGCACGTGGGGGTGGTGCACTCGTCGAACTTGTGCACGGAGATCACCCTGCACACCAATGACCATGAGATTGCGGTGTGCAATCTAGGCTCGATCAACCTCGCCCAACATGTGGACGAGGACGGCCTCGACATGCAGAAGCTGGAGCGCACCATTCGCACTGCCATGCGCATGCTCGACAATGTGATCGATTACAACTACTACGCTGTGCCGCAGGCGCGTAATTCCAACCTGCGCCATCGTCCGGTGGGGCTTGGCATCATGGGCTTCCAGGATGCGCTCTACAAGTTGCGCCTGCCCTATGCCTCGCAGGAGGCGGTCGAGTTTGCCGACACGTCGATGGAGGCCGTCAGCTACTTTGCCATCCAGGCCTCTTCGGAGCTTGCCGAGGAGCGTGGCAAGTATTACAGCTACGAAGGCTCCCTGTGGAGCAAGGGCATTTTGCCGATCGACTCCATCGACCTTCTGGAGCAGGCCCGCGGCGGCTATCTCGAGCAGGATCGCAGCCAGACCCTCGATTGGGCCGGTCTGCGTCAGCGCGTGAAGAAGTATGGCATGCGCAACTCCAACGTCATGGCGATCGCGCCGACTGCGACCATCTCCAACATCTGCGGGGTGAGTCAGTCGATCGAGCCGACCTACCAGAACCTGTTCGTGAAATCGAACCTCTCCGGCGACTTCACCGTGGTCAACCCGTACCTTGCGGCGGACCTCAAGAAGCTCGGCCTGTGGGACGAGGTCATGGTCAACGACCTCAAGTACTTCGATGGCAGTGTGCAGCCCATCGACCGCGTGCCTGAGGAACTCAAGCGGCTCTATGCCACGGCGTTCGAGATCGACCCGCGCTGGCTGGTCGAGGCTGCCTCCCGTCGCCAGAAGTGGATCGATCAGGCCCAGTCCCTGAATCTGTACATGGCCGAGCCGTCCGGACCGAAGCTTGACAACCTATACAAGCTCGCTTGGGTGCGCGGCCTGAAGACCACTTACTACTTGCGCGCCATGGCCAAGACTCATGTCGAGAAGACCACCCTGACCAAGCTCGATGGCAAGCTGCGCGGGGTGCCTGCGGACGTTGGCGAGTCGGCCATGCCGAAGGCCTGTTCGGTGCTCGACCCTACCTGTGAAGCCTGCCAATAAGGCGGGTTGGATTGGAGGATACCATCATGCTGCACTGGGATGATCCCATACCAACCAAAAAAACCACCATAGCGAAGCCTTCCACCGCACCGGTTCCACCGACCGTGGTCCATGCCGCCCTGCGGATGCTCGATGCCGATGGCTCGGCGCACGACGGTGAACGGCATGCCGCGAGCGGCCTTGGTGCCATTGCCAGCGGCGCCGCACGCATCGACGTCTCCGAAAAACGTATCATCAACGCCACGGCGGACGTCAACCAGCTGCTGCCCATGAAGTACACCTGGGCCTGGGAGAAGTACCTCGCCGCGTGCAACAACCACTGGATGCCCACCGAGGTCTCCATGCAGGCCGATATCGCGCTATGGAAGAGCCGCGATGGACTCACACGGGACGAACGGCATATGGTCATGCGTAACCTCGGCTTTTTCGCCACAGCCGAGAGCCTAGTAGCCAACAACATCGTGCTCGCCATCTACAAGCACATCACCAACCCAGAATGCCGCCAGTACCTCCTTCGCCAAGCTTTCGAAGAAGCAATCCACACCCACACCTTCCAATACATCGTCGATAGCCTCGGCCTGTCCGAAGGCGAAGTATTCAACATGTATCGCGAAGTGCCCTCCATCACAGCCAAAGACGCGTGGGCACTCAAATACACCAAAGGGCTGATGAACGGCGACTTCGACACCAGCACCACCGAAGGAGCACAAAACTTCCTACGCGACCTGGTCGCGTTCTACGTGGTGTTCGAAGGCATGTGGTTCTACACCGGTTTCGCCCAAATTCTCAGCCTCGGCCGCCGCAACAAAATGACCGGCATCGCCGAACAGTACCAATACATCATGCGCGACGAATCGATCCACCTGAACTTTGGCATCGACGTCATCAACACCATTCGCCTAGAAAACCCCCACCTGTGGACCGACGCCTTCCAAGACGAAGTCCTGGAGATGCTTCGCACCGCCTGCGAATTAGAAGTCGCCTACGCCCGCGACACCATGCCTCGCGGTCTCCTCGGCCTGAACGCCGACATGTGCGAAGAATACATGCACTTCATCACCAACCGCCGTTGCAGCCAGCTGGGCCTGCCGGAGCAGTATCCTGGAGCGACCAACCCGTTCCCATGGATGAGTGAGGCCATTGACCTGAAGAAGGAGAAGAACTTCTTCGAGACCCGGGTGACAGAGTATCAGACGGGTGGAGCACTGAGCTGGGATTGATCGAGTAGGCCGGGGCAACCCGGCCTTTTTTCGGGGTGTGCGTCAAGTCAAGGCACCAAGGCGATGATGGCCGCGGTTGAGCGATTTTTGGATCGAATCGCACGTCGTGGCCTCTGCTTTTTTGCGCCACCAGGAGCGTAGAGGGCTCGCCGTTGCGCTCGCGCGACACGCGTCCTTTGCGCTTGCCGATGCAGGTTAGCCGGTTGCGGTTGACGTGGCCCGCCCGGTCGCCTGTTCACTTTTTTGGCCATGCTTTTTCGGCTCGCTCTAAGGCATGCCGTCATCTTGCCTTTGAGTACTTCCTGCAAGGCCTCCTTCATCAGCTTGCGCTCGAGCGCGAGCGCTTCCGTCGCCGATGACTTCGTATTACGCTTCCTTGGGGTTATGCTGCGTTCTTTGTGGGTTCCAGGTGATGTGCTGCTTATGCTGAGACCGCATGCGATGGTAACCGTTACAGACGCTTGTGTACATGAGTCAGCGCACTACTCTACAAATAAACCGTAAGAGTCCCCATCTTCTCCCATGCCATAGCGGACGCACTCTCTCTTTGCTACATAAAAGAGGGCGATCCCCATTCACCCTTACGCTGAACGTTCGTTCGGCGTAGAACACACGTTGAGGATGAGACCATGACCAAAGAAGACATGCAGAAGAGCACAGCCGTCGAAGTGCGCAAGGCACCCTCCCTCCTGTCGCCGTTCGAGGAGATGGAGCGGTTGTTCGAGGCCTTCTTCCCATCCCGAGGCTGGATGCGTCCCATGTGGGAGCGCCCCGCCTGGGGTGAACTGATGGCCAGCATGGAAGCACGCTTCCCAAGGATGGACGTGATCGACCGGGAGGGCGAGATCGTAGTGCGCGCCGAAATCCCCGGGTTGAGCAAGGATGAGATCGAGGTGTCCTTAGTGGGCGAAGATCTCATCATCAAGGGAGCCAGCCGGCACGAGGCAGTCGCGGACGAAAAAGGACGTTACCACCGCCGAGAGATCAGTAGCCAGTCGTTCGAGCGTTGCATCACCTTGCCCGCCGCCGTTGATGCCGAGAAGGCCACTGCGAACTTCAAGGACGGTGTGCTGGAGCTGACCCTTCCCAAAATCGAAAAGGTCAAGCAGCATAAAATCACCATCAGCTGATTGACCGAGCCCACACAAACCCGGTCCTCCCGGCAAGGAAGGACCGGGTTTTTTCATGCCCACCAAGAAGGCTCAAACAGGCCTAGTCCGGATCATAACCCAATATCGGCGCCAGCCAGCGCTCGGCCTCGGCCACACTCCAGCCCTTGCGACGGGCATAGTCCTCAACCTGGTCCCGGCCGATCTTGCCCGTGCCAAAATAACGTGCCTGCGGATGAGCGAAGTACCAGCCAGAGACCGCAGCAGTCGGGTACATGGCATAGCTCTCGGTAAGTTTCAGGCCAATACGCTCGTCCGGTCGCAGCAACCCCCACATGGTGCCCTTCTCGGTATGGTCCGGACAAGCCGGGTAACCAGGGGCCGGACGAATACCGCGGTAGGCCTCCGCAATCAGCTCCTCATTGCTATAGTCCTCGTTCGGCGCGTAGCCCCAGAATTCCTTACGCACACGCTCATGCATGCGCTCAGCCAAGGCCTCGGCCAAACGGTCGGCCAGCGCCTTGAGCATGATCGACTGGTAGTCGTCATGTTGCGCCTCAAACTCAGCCAGTTTCGCGTCCATGCCAATCCCTGCAGTGACCGCAAAGCCACCAAGGTAGTCCGGCACACCGCTCACCTTGGGGGCGATGAAGTCAGCCAGACACAGGTTGGGCTTGCCAGCCGGACGTTCCATCTGCTGGCGGAGATGATGCAGGGTGGCCAGCACCTGCTGGCGGCTATCGTCCGTGTAAAGCTCGATGTCGTCAAAACCCACACTGTTGGCAGGCCAAAAACCAATCACAGCAGCGGCCTTGAGCCATCTTTCACGCACGATCCGCTCCAGCATCATCTGGGCGTCAGCGTAGAGTTTGCGAGCTTCCGTACCTACGATCGCATCATCAAGGATGGCCGGGAAACGGCCAGCCAATTCCCAAGCCTGGAAAAAAGGCGTCCAGTCAATGCGCGCGCACAACTCCTCGAGCGGATAATCCTCGAACACCCGCGTGCCAAGAAAACTCGGCTTGGGCGGCAGGTAGCCAGGCGATGGCATGGTACAGCAGCCAACCTCACAGGAAAGGCCATCGGCCCTATGACCCAATGGCTGAGAGACACAACCAAAATGCAGCTTGAGGTGGTTCTGGCGCGCCTGCTCTAACGTCACCCTCTTGCCCTCACGACGGTTGGCAGCACGCTGCTCAGCAAGAACACGGTATTCCTCGCGGATCGCGGCAGCATACCGTTCGCGATCGGCCCCCAGCAGGCTCGACGCCACACCCACGGCGCGCGAGGCATCCGCCACATACACAACCGGGTGGTCATAGACGGGAGCGATCTTCACCGCCGTGTGGATCTTGGAAGTGGTGGCACCACCAATCATGAGCGGAATCTCAAAGCCAAGACGTTGCATCTCCTTGGCCACATGCACCATCTCATCCAGCGATGGGGTGATCAGGCCAGACAGACCAATGATGTCACAGTCCCGCTCACGCGCGGTGTCTAGGATCTTCTGCGCCGGCACCATGACACCAAGATCGATGACCTCGAAGCCATTGCATTGCAGCACCACACCCACGATGTTCTTGCCAATGTCGTGCACATCGCCCTTGACCGTCGCCATCAGCACCTTGCCAGCAGAGGTGGTTTGACACGCCCCTTTCTCAGCCTCCATATAAGGCATGAGATAGGCCACGGCCTTCTTCATCACCCGCGCAGACTTGACGACCTGCGGCAAAAACATCTTGCCCGCACCAAACAGGTCACCCACCACGTTCATGCCATCCATCAGCGGGCCTTCGATCACCTGCAGCGGACGTTCGAAAAACTGGCGGGCCTCCTCGACATCCTGCTCGATAAAGGCGTCGATACCCTTCACCAGGGCATGCTCCAAACGCTTGGCAACCGGCCAGGAGCGCCAGGCCAAATCCTCCTTCACCTCGGCACCACCACCCGTGCCACGGTACTTCTCGGCAATCTCCAGCATGCGCTCGGTGGCATCCGGGCGACGATCAAGCACAACGTCCTCGACCCGCTCACGTAACTCGCGCGGCAACTCGTCTACGATGGGAAGCTGGCCCGCATTGACGATGCCCATCGTCATCCCGGCTTTAATGGCGTGCTGAAGGAAGACCGCATGAATCGCCTCACGCACCGGCTCATTGCCACGGAAGCTGAAAGAGACATTGGACACACCGCCAGAGACCATCGCGTGCGGCAGGTTCTGTTTGATCCACCGGGTCGCCTCGATGAAATCCACCGCGTAGTGATTGTGCTCCTCGATCCCAGTGGCGATGGCAAAAATATTGGGGTCGAAGATGATGTCTTCGGCAGGATAGCCCACCTTGTCCACCAACACGCGATAAGCGCGCGCACAGATCTCGATCTTGCGCGAATAGGTATCGGCCTGACCAATCTCATCGAAGGCCATCACCACCACCGCCGCACCGTATCGGCGCAGCAGACGAGCCTGCTCGATGAACTTCTCCTCGCCCTCCTTGAGCGAGAGCGAGTTGACAATGCCCTTGCCCTGGATGCACTTCAACCCCGCCTCGATGATCTCCCACTTGGAAGAATCAATCATGATCGGCACACGGGCGATGTCCGGCTCAGCAGCAATCAGGTTGAGGAAGCGCACCATCGCATCCAAACCATCGATCATGCCATCGTCCATATTGATGTCGATGATCTGTGCCCCAGCTTCGATCTGCTGGCGGGCCACCTCCAGCGCAGCACTGTAGTCGCCCTCTTTGATCAAACGACGGAAGCGGGCGGAGCCGGTGACATTGGTGCGCTCACCCACATTCACGAACAACGAATCCTCCGTGATGTTGAACGCCTCAAGCCCGGAGAGACGGCAGGCGGGCTTGAGGATAGGCGGCACACGCGGCGGCTTGCCAGCCACGGCCTCAGCGATGGCGCGAATGTGCTCCGGAGTGGTGCCGCAGCAGCCGCCGACGATATTGAGAAAACCAGCTTCGGCCCATTCGGCAATCTGCGCCGCCATCGGCTCGGGATCGAGGTCATACTCGCCCATCTCATTGGGCAGCCCCGCATTGGGGTGGGCAGAAACGTAGAACTCCGAAATGCGCGCCATCTCCTCAACGTACTGGCGCAACAGGTCCGGACCAAGCGCACAGTTGAGCCCCATGGACAGCGGCCGGGCATGGCGCAGGCTGTTATAAAAGGCCTCGGTGGTCTGACCCGAAAGGGTGCGGCCAGAGGCGTCAGTGATGGTGCCAGAAATCATCACCGGCAGGCGCACACCATCCTCATCAAACACCCTTTCCACCGCAAATATCGCAGCCTTGGCGTTGAGCGTATCGAAGATGGTTTCGATCAGCATGATGTCCGCACCCCCTTCGATCAGGCCACGGGTGGACTCGACATAGGCCTCCACCAGTTGATCGAAGCTGACGTTGCGAAACCCCGGGTCGTTCACATCCGGTGAAATGCTGGCGGTGCGGTTCGTCGGGCCGAGCACACCGGCAACGAAACGGGGACGCTCCGGCGTGCGAACCGTCATCACATCCGCCGCCTCGCGTGCAATCCGTGCCGCCGCAACATTGATCTCATAGGCCAGCCCCTCCATGGCATAGTCGGCCATGGCGATGCGGGTAGCGTTGAAGCTGTTGGTCTCGATAATCTCCGCGCCAGCCTCCAGATAGGCCATGTGGATGTCACGGATGAGCGCAGGCTGGGTCAGCACCAGCAGGTCGTTGTTGCCCTTGAGGTCATGCCCCCAGTCCGCAAAACGCTCGCCACGATACGCCGCCTCGTCTAGCCGGTAGCGCTGAATCATCGTGCCCATCGCCCCATCGAGGATGACGATGCGCTCACGCAAAATGGCATGGAGCATGGCAAGACGCTGGGCGCGAGTAAGAGAAGGCATGCCGAAAAACCTGCCAGGATCAGGAGAAAAAACAGGGATGCGATTGTAACAGGTCGCGCCCAGCAGCCCTTGGGGCGGAGATAGCGAAGACCAACCAACCCTTCCGCCTCACCCTCCCCATACAAGGCCATGAACCGTTGGCTTGAAACATCGCCGAAGCTGACTTAGACCCTCGATGTTTCGATCGGTCAAGCCTCTACAGCGTTGGGCATATCCAGCACGACCTTGCGGCGAGGGGAAGCGGCAGGCAAAGCTGATACCGGAGCGCATGGCAGATCGGCAGCGCCGCTATGATCGTGCCAAGCCCAAGTGCTTTCATATTGCGCCACCGGGGCGTAGGATGTGCATGCGGCCAGGAACCTCCAGCGCATGGCTTGGCCACCCGAAGCGGCCCGACGGTACGTTCCACCGAATATGAAGCCTGTGGCGAGGAAGGCGCTGGCCGTGGCCTTGTGGGAGCGGCGCAACCGGACTCGGTACAGCAGGCATCCAACAGCCAAACGACAGTGAGTAGCTTGGCGTAAGCTTGGAAGCACGGCATGCCATACGTCGTGTGAGGTGCCCAAGCAAGCCAAGCCCCAACAAGGCCAGGCCTTAACGCGATGCCGCAAGACAGCCCGTCAGGTTATCGGCCAATTGGCGCAGCAGTTGCTCGTAGCCAGCCAGCCCCGGCGGCAGTTGAGCACCGAGCGGGTCAAGGACGCCAGTGCGGGCCTGGGTACCCTCGATCAGGGTCTGCACCAGCTTGGGTTCGAACTGCGGCTCGCTAAACACACATACCGCGCCAAGTTGCTTGATCTTCTCGCGCATCGCCTGGACCCGCCCGGCCGAGGCCATGGCCTCAGGGCTCACCAGAATCGAACCGACGGCACGCAGGCCATAGGCGTGCTCGAAGTACTGGTAAGCGTCATGGAAGACGATAAAGGGCTTGTCCGCCACAGGGGCAAGCTTCGTCTTCAGTTCGTCATCCAAAAGCTCCAGCCGACGGATGGCCTTTTCCGCATTGGCAGCATACTGGGCAGCATGCACCGGATCGGCCGCACTCAGGGTCGCGGCAGCGGCACGCACAATCATGCTAGCGTTGGTCGGAGACAACCACAGATGGCCGTCATAGCTGCCGCCGTGATGGTGCCCATCGTGCCCATGGCGCTGCGGCACGGGGCGCTTCCTCTCCCAGTCGCCCCCCGTGCGGGCAGGGAGAAGCTCCATATCCGGCAGGGTCGACAAGGTAATGATCCGCGCACCCGGGCGCAGGACCTTGGTAACCTTGGCCAGCGCAGTCTCGACCTCCGGACCAATCCAGAACAGCACATCCGCCTGCTCTACCGCCAGCCGCTCGGAAGGCTTGAGGGCATACGTGTGCGGCGAGCTGCCGGGCGGAATCAGGCGGGTGGGCTCACCAACACCATCCATCACCGCGCGAACAAGGTCATCGACCGGTTTGATACTGGTGGCCACCGCCAGCCCCGCCGCAGCGATCGGCGCACTAAAAACCATGGCAAGGAGAGGGATCAGAAAGCGGATCAATCGCATGAGGACACCTTTGTCGTTACTTTATAACAATACATTATCATAGCGCCAAAACAGGCCAATGGAGATATACATGGCGGAAACCTCTTTTCTGATCCGAGCGGCAGGTATAACGGTCGAGCGCGAAGGCACCCGCCTGCTCGATAAGGTTGACCTTGCGGTCGCTCCACGCCAGATCATCACCTTGGTCGGCCCAAACGGTGCCGGTAAAACCACGCTGGTGCGCGTGCTGCTCGGGTTGATAAAGGCCGATGCGGGACGGGTCGAGCGTCGCAAGGGGCTGGTGGTGGGCTATGTGCCGCAGCGCTTCCAGCCACCGCCAAGCCTACCGATGGACGTGGATGCCTTCCTGCGTCTGGCCGGGACGAGCAGCGCCGAGCGTCGGAGCGAGGTGCTCGATGACTTGGGCGCGGATCACTTGCGGCAGCGACAATTGCGCGCCCTCTCCGGCGGCGAGATGCAGCGCGTCCTGCTGGCGCGCGCCTTGCTACGTCGGCCGGAGCTCTTGGTGCTCGATGAACCCGCGCAGGGGCTGGACGTGCACGGCCAGCAAGAACTCTACGCCCTGATCGCCCGCCTGCGGGACGAAACGGGCTGCGGTGTGCTGATGGTCTCGCACGATCTGCATCTGGTCATGGCAGCGACGGACGAGGTGGTATGTCTGGAGCGCCACGTCTGCTGCGTCGGCACGCCCGAGTCGATCAGCCGCCATCCCGAATACCTGCGCATGTTCGGTCCGGATTGGGAGGGCTTGGCACTCTATCAGCACCGGCATGACCACCACCACGACCTCCACGGCAACGTCATCGCCCACGGACATGGGCCAGAATACGGTAAAGGAGTGCAGGCATGATGGAGTTCCCCCTCCCCGATTTCCTCGGATACGCCCTGCTCGGTGGCGTGGGCGTGGCGCTGCTGGCCGGTCCGCTCGGCTGTTTCGTGGTCTGGCGGCGGATGGCCTATTTCGGCGAGACCCTGGCCCATTCAGCCTTCCTTGGAGTGGGTCTTGGCCTGCTCTTGCATTTCGAGCCCATGATCGGCGTGGCGGCGGTGGGGGCAGTGATCGCGATCATTCTGGCACGCCGCCATCCGGCAGAAGGGCTGGCGGAGGATACCCTCCTCGGCCTGTTGGCGCATGCCAGCCTGGCCATGGGCCTGGTGATGCTGGCCTTCATGGAAGAGGTGCGGGTCGATCTGTTCGCCTACCTGTTCGGCGACATCCTTGCCCTACGGCCAGAGGATCTGCTGTGGATCGGCGTGGCTGACCTGCTGGGGCTTGCACTGCTGGCCTGGCTGTGGCAGGGCTTGCTCAGCCTGACGGTGCACGAGGAGCTGGCAGCCGTGGAGGGTCGGCGAGTGATGGCCCTGCGCCTGGTGTTCATGCTGATGCTGGCGGTGTTCGTCGCCCTGGCGATGAAGCTGGTCGGCATCCTGCTGACCGTGTCCATGCTGATCATCCCTGCCGCCGCTGCACGGCGTCTCTCGAGCACCCCTCTGCACATGGCACTGGGGGCGGCTGGAATCGGTGCGTTGGCAGTCCTGGCGGGGCTTGGGGCCTCGCTGAAATACGACACCCCGGCCGGCCCCTCCATCGTGGTGGCCGCCGCCGTGGCGTTTTTCGTACTACGCGTCCTGCCGCGCCGGGGCTAAAGTCGGCCCGCCTCGTCACACATCGCAAAGGACAACTCGGAACCGCGCGCGGTGGCGCAGTCCAGCAGCACGCAGACAAGCTTGGCGGTGTACACCGCGCCGTCGTCCAGCATACGGCGCCACCAGCGCCTAGGTCTCACTGCTCTCAAGAAAGTGCGCAAATATGCGCACGATTCTCTTCCTGCCCCGACGGGTCTT
>JBEVAM010000032.1:0-13453 GCA_051297135.1 Halothiobacillaceae bacterium | reverse complement strand
ACCGCCAAGCACCCATACAACACCCAACCCCCTAACACAATTAGGGGGTTTTTTATTGGCCTTTGCAAAACCCCTGCATTCGCGTTGATACCAAATAACGCCGCCCAGATTGCGCTTTCGCTCAACCCTTGGGGGTGAATGCACAAAGCGCGACACGATCAGCAGCGCATGATCAATGCATGCACGCTTGGACCCCGCCCGGAGACTGGGCGTGCCCAAGCTGCGGAGCCTGCCGCGAACATGGATCGTGGCAAGACAGTCTGAAAGAAAAACAACAACCTTTTTCAATCTGTGAGGCTCATGTCGCAGGCGAATATGCCGCACCAAGCTGCCGATCAAGCCGGCTCAGCCTTTCCGGTGTGCCGATATCGTCCCATGCCCCAGCATGCATCTCGCCACTCAAGAGCCCTGCCTCAGCCGCTTTGCGCAAAAGAGGGGCGAGCTTGGCAGGGCCGCATGGCAGTCCGGAGAGCAGCTGAGGATGGATCACGGCAATGCCTGAGTAGGTCAGCATTGTGCGCCCTTGGTTCATAACTCGCCCATCCTCAAGGGCAAAATCCCCGTTCGGATGATGAGGAGGGTTGGGAACAAGTACGAGATGGGCAAGGCCATGGAGCGTCGTCGGCAGCCGTTCAAACGCATAATCGGTCCATACATCCGCATTCACGAGCAGGAAAGGGGCGGGGCCAAGCAGGGGCATGGCGCGGCGGATCCCACCGGCCGTTTCAAGGCCGCTGTTCCCTTCGTGCGAATAGCGAAGGCGTACACCAAACGCCGCGCCGTCTCCCAGTTCGGCGTGAATCCGCTGGCCGATATGGGCCGTGTTGATGATGATCTCAGTCACCCCCGCGTGCGCAAGCCGACGTATGTGATGCACAATCAACGGCATGCCTCCGGCCAGGAGCAGAGGCTTCGGGGTGGTCAGCGTAAGGGGCAGCATGCGCTCGCCCTTGCCAGCGGCGAGAATCATGGCCTTCATGCCCAGACCGCTTGCGGCAAACGAGCCTCCAGCCACCGGCGGAACTCGGTGAATTCTGAATAGGGGCTCACGGCTTTCTTGAGGTTGCGCAGGGTGAGCGGAATATCTTTCAGATAGCCCGACTTGCCATCCCGGTGGTGCAGTCGTGCAAAAATGCCGGCCACCTTGAGGTGGCGCTGTGCGCTCATCCAGTCGAAATCCGTTCTGAACGTACTCCAGTCCGCATCCGTAAGCCCCGCCGCATGGGCGCGCTGGTAGAAGGTGAATGCCCAGTGCCTCACCCGCTCCTCCGGCCACTCGATGTAGCTGTCACGTAGCAGTGAGATCAGGTCATAAGTCAGCGGACCGACGACGGCATCCTGAAAGTCGATCACGCCTGGGGGGCGGTCTTGGGTCAGCATGAGATTGCGCGAGTGGTAGTCGCGGTGCACGAAGACTTGTGGCTGGGCGCGGGCACGTTCGGACAGCATGGCGTAGGTCCGCTCCAAGAGCTCGCGCTCTTCCTCGCTCAGACGCATGTCGAGGTGGCGCTCCAGATACCAGGTGTCGAACAGGCGCATCTCCCGCAGCAGCAATTCATCGTCGTAGGCAGGCAGCCCCCCCGTCGGGCAGGTTTGGATGCGCAGAAGGGTGATCATGGCATCATCATATAGCCGATCCACGTTCGCCTCGTTCAGACAGGCAAGATAGGGCGTGGTCCCCAAATCCTCCAGCAGGAGGAGTCCTCGCTCCGCACAGCTGGCGTAGATCTGCGGGACATGGACACCCTGTCCCCCCAGGATCCGGTGGATGCGCTCGAATGGGCGAATGTCCTCGTGCTCGGGAGGTGCGTCCATGACGATCAGACTGCCCCCGGGGCGGTGCAGCCTGAAGTAGCGACGGAAGCTCGCATCTGACGAGGCAGGGAGCAGCTCACCCACGGCAAGGCCAAGTTCATCATGCAGCCAGTGCTGGATCAATTCGAGTCGAGGGTCCATGGCTATTCAGAAAAACAGGGCGAGGACGCCGAGGGCGATGGCGGTGAGACTGATCGCCGCGACACGCTGGCCCATCGCCATGCCACCCATGGCCAAGGCCAGCACCACCTTGACGATGGTGTTGGTGAACACGGCAATGAGAATGGTGTTGCGCGCGACTTCGAGATCCAACCCTTGCAGGCTTAGCTTTGCGACCGAGAGGGTCACGGCGTCGACATCGGCCAGTCCGGAGGCGGCCGCGAGGGCGTAGAGTCCGGTCTGGCCAAACCACGTCTTTGCGCCGCTGGCGAGCACCATGATAAGGGCGAGCAGCAGCCCGAACTTGAAGGCCTGGCCCAGTTCGAAGGGATTGGGCAGATTGGCTTGCATGAACGGGCCTTCCGGGGTGATGCCGCGCCACATAGAGATTGCTCCGCCGAGGGTCACGAGGGTCATGAGTGCCAATGGAGGGAAGAGGACGGAAATCAACTCGGCATGGACCGCCCCGGCCTCGATGAGCACGCGCGGAAACATGATACTGCAGGCAGCCAGCATGCCCGCAGCAAGCAACTGTGGGGGGTAGCGGGCATCGCGTGCATAGCGGGCGAGGTTGAGGGTCACGGCGGTGGAGGACACCAGTCCGCCCAGCAGGCCAGTCGCCATGATCCCGCGTCTTGGTCCAGCCAGCTTGATGGCGAAGTAGCCGATGAACGACAGGCCGGAGACCAGCACCACCATCCACCATGCAAGATGGGGATTGAAGGCCTCCCAGGGGCCAAAACCGCGATCGGGTAACAGTGGCAGTAGGACGACGGAGATCAGGAGGAGCTTGAGCGCAGCGTGCAGTTCGCCCTCGGTCAGCTGCGTCAGCCAGCCGTGCAGGATGGGTTTGAGGCCAAGCAGAATGGTCGTGACGACGGCACTGGCGGCTGCGATGAGTGGGAAGCCGAGCGTGGACAGTAGGCCGAGGGCCAGGGTGACCAGCAAGGCGACTTCGGTGGTGATGCCAAGCTGCGCCTCCTGACGGTTCGAGGATATCCAGTGGCCGGCAACGACCAGCGCGGCAAAGCCTGCGAAGGCCAGCCCCGCAAAGGCAACGGTCAGCTTGAGCGAGACGACGCCGATCACCCCGCCCAGCAGGCCGGTCAGGCCAAAGGTGCGGATGCCGGCCACGCGATGCCCTTCGCTAGCGCTGCGCTCATGCCAGCCGCGCTCTGTGCCGATGAGTAGCCCAATCGCCAGGGCGATGCCGAGGTGGTGCAGGAGGGCAAGGTGGTCCATGAGCCAATTAAACCCGATCCATGTGTTGCGCGCGATGTCCATGGATCATGGAAGGGCTATGCTCAAGCACAGAGGTCTGGAGGATGGTGCCTCGCTCCGCGCCCTTCAGGGTGTTACCTGGATGATCCATTGGGTCGGCCTGGCCGCCCCCCAAGAGAAAGGGGCTCGGCTCGCCCGCGGGCGCCGGTGCATGTTCGAAGCTGCAGGCTGTAAAGGAAGCGAAAAACCATTTCAACGGTTGCTCAAAGCCGCTTGAGAAGGGTTGATCCCAACCGTTGCAACCTGCCTTGGCGCGATGTGCTGGGCTTGCATCGATTTTCCATGGTCGGCGGCATGTCATCGAAAGCATGTGCATCATATATGATGTGTACATCAAGGCGATTGATGAGGGGGAGGCATGATCCTTTTTCGCCAACTGTTCGATGAGTCCACCTGGACGCTGACCTATCTTCTTGCCGATCCACGTACCCGTGAAGCGGTCATCATCGATCCCGTACTGGAGCAGGTGGAGCGTGATCTTGCGGTCATCCGCGAGATGGGAGTCACCCTGCGCTACATCCTTGAGACCCATGTGCATGCCGATCACGTGACCGGCGGCGGCGGTCTGCGTAAAGCACTGGGTGCTCAGTTCGTGGCCGGCCGGGGTGCGGGGTTGTCATGTGCTGACGTCTTGCTGGAGGATGGTGACACGCTTGCCTTCGGCGATGAGGTGATCCATGCCATCGCCACCCCGGGGCACACCAAGGGGTGCATGAGCTATCGCTGGCGCGATCGCCTGTTCACGGGCGACACCTTGTTGATCGATGCCTGCGGCCGCACGGACTTCCAGGAGGGCAGTGCCGATAGGCTGTACGATAGCTTGCAGAAGCTACTGTCCTACCCCGATGAGACCCTGGTCTTCCCGGGGCATGACTACCATGGTCGACGCGTCAGCACCATCGGCCAGGAAAAGGCGATCAACCCTTACATTGTCGGCCTTGATCGCGCCGCCTTCGTGGCCAAGATGAACGCGCTGGACCTGCCTCGGCCCCGCCGTATCGATGTCGCGGTGCCGGCCAACAAACGCTGCGGCGAGCCCACTGTTTAAGCGCTACACCTGGGGGGCGGCGTGAAGGGGCGCCGCAGCGCCGATCGTTCAGGCCACCAGACGCGTTGTCGAATAGGCGGGCGATAGGTTACGCTGATCGTCCCGGAAATAGAAGGCCTATCCCGTGCTCGCCCTCCTCCACCAATTCCTCGCCATCTGCCTTCTTCGTGCGGGACCGCAGGATCTGCCCGTCCATCCTCGTTTGCCCATTGGGCTTGCAGGCGCCTATGTCTTGGTCGGTGGGATGGTGTTGGCTTCGCAGCTGAGCTTTGCCGAAGGCGCGGCCCAGGCGGGCCTCGACGCCCTGCTCCTCGCCGCCTTTGTCTGGGGTGTACTGCGTTTTCGTGGTTTCCCTGAGCGTTTCATCCAGACCTATGCTGCGCTGCTTGGGGTCAACCTCCTGCTCACCCTGTTGTCTTGGCCGCTGTTTGCCATGGCTCCCTTGGACCCTGCGTCCACGCGCCTGAGCGCTGCCCAGGTCGGATTGCTGCTGGTCCTGCTGTGGACACTGATTGCGCAGGGGCAGATTTGGCGCAGCGCTCTGGAGGTGGGGGCCGGTCTTGGGCTGCTGCTGGCCTTCGCCTACTTCATGGTCGCGAGCCTGATCATCGCCGCAGTGTTCCCTGCGGCTGCGCCGGCATGAGGCGTTCCCTGTACATCCTCGGCATCGGCGGCACTTTCATGGGGGGCATCGCCCAGCTTGCGCGCGCGGCGGGCTATGCGGTGTCCGGTGCGGATCGCAATGTCTATCCCCCCATGAGCGACCAGCTCGCTGCCGCTGACATCCCTTGGGACGAAGGCTATGATCCAGGTCAGCTCGACGGCGTCACAGGTGAGATCGTGGTCGGCAACGTGATGCGCCGTGGCATGCCGATCATTGAGGCCATGCTTGAGCGCGGCCTGGACTACATCTCCGGCCCGGAATGGCTCGGGCGTCATATCCTGCGTGGGCGCTGGGTGCTGGCGGTGGCCGGCACTCACGGCAAGACCACCACCAGTGCGATGCTGGCCTGGATCCTTGAATACGCGGGACTGAAGCCTGGCTTTTTGATCGGTGGGGTGCCGAACGACTTCGGCTGCTCCGCGCGTCTTGGCGAGGGGCCGTTCTTCGTGGTCGAGGCGGACGAGTACGACACCGCCTTCTTCGACAAGCGCTCCAAGTTCGTCCACTACCGGTCGCGCACGGCGATCCTCAACAACCTGGAGTTCGACCATGCCGATATCTTCCCTGATCTCGCGGCGATCCAGACCCAGTTTCACCATCTGGTGCGCACCATTCCCGGAGGCGGTTTGATCGTGCGTCCGGCCGAGAGTCCTGCGTTGGATGCGGTGCTCGAGCGCGGCTGCTGGACTCCGGTCGAGACCTTCGGTCACACCGGCCAGTGGGCGATCGGCGATGCGGTGGCGGATGGCTCCCGCTTTGAGGTGCTCCTCCATGGCCAGGCCGTGGGCGAGGTGACATGGGGGCAGCTTGGTGTCCACAATATGTACAACGGTCTCGCGGCCCTAGCCGCTGCGCGGCATGCGGGCGTGCCGGTGGCGGTCGGCATCCAGGCGCTCGCCCGCTTCACCGGCGTCAAGCGCCGCCTCGAGGTGCGCGGCAGCGCGCGAGGCGTGACGGTGTATGACGATTTCGCCCACCACCCGACCGCCATCCGTACTACCCTTGAGGGCTTGCGTGCACGGATCGGCGCAGCACGCCTGTTGGTCGCGCTCGATCCGCGCTCCAACACCATGCGCATGGGCGTGCATGCCGACCAGCTCGCGCCTGCCCTGGCGGCCGCGGATGCGGTCTGGCTGTTTCAGCCCGAGGGGGCCAGGTGGGATGTGCGCCGTGTGGCCGAGTCCTTGCATTGCCCAAGCTGGAGCGGCGACGAGATCGAGGCCATGGTGAAGGATCTTGCAGCCGCCGCTCGGCCAGGCGATCACATCGTGCTGATGAGCAATGGCAGCTTTGGTGGGGCGCATGTGCGGTTACTCGAGGTCCTGCAAGCGCAGGTCGAGGCCTGAATCATGCGCGTCTTTCTTGGCATCACTGGCGCCTCGGGCCTGGTCTATGCCGAGCGCCTGCTCGAGTGCATGCTGGCCGCGGGGGCACAGGTGGAGTTGTGTGTCTCCAAGGCCGCATACCAGGTGGCCGCCTTGGAGATGGCGGAGCCTTGGCCGGCACGGCCTGAGGCATTGCAGGCGTTTTTCCTCGCGCGATTTCCGCAGCATCCAGGGGGGCTGAAGGTCTTTGGGCGCGAGAATGGGCTGGCCCCAGCGGCGTCAGGGTTCAATCCGCCAGATGCCGTGGTGATCTTCCCCTGCACCACCGGCAGTCTCGCGGCCATTGCCCAGGGGCTTGCGGACGCGCTGATCGAGCGTGCCGTCGGCATCCAGGACTTGGTCGATTTCGTCGTCGCCCGTATCCTCGACCACCTGCAGTTGCAGCATGGTCTGATGCCGCGCTGGGGGGAGCGAGCATGAGCACGACCACCCTGCCCCTGTTTTTGTTGCACACCGTCCTCTTCCCCGAGGGGGATCTGTCCCTGCGGGTCTTCGAGACGCGTTACATCGATATGGTGCGCGATTGCCTGCGTCGGCAGAGCCCCTTTGGGGTGTGCCTGATTCGCGAGGGTCGCGAGGTCGGCGAGCCGGCCTTGCCGTACGAGGTGGGCACCTCCGCCCTGATCATCGACACCGGCATGCGGGCTGAAGGGTTGCTTGGCATCTACACCCGTGGCCAGCGCCGTTTCCGCATCCGCAGCATGGAGACGCGACCTGACAGGCTGGTGTTGGCGCAGGTCGAGTGGCTGGACGAAGGGGGTGCGCGCGAGCCGCCGCCCGAGCCGATGCGTCGCTTGCTCGCCAGCCTGCTGGAGGTCGAGACCGCTTCACTGATCAAGCCGATGAGCGATGCTCGCTGGGTCGTTTACCGTTTGGCCGAGCGCCTGCCGTTGCGCCTGGTCGAGCGTCAGGCGGTGCTTGAGGCGGAGAGGTTGGACGAGGCCCTGTTGCTCATAGAGGAGGTTGCGCGCCGCCTGGGGTTGTGGGCGGAGGAGGGATGAGCGCTTCGTTGGCAAGATCCCGAGTCGTGCATCTCGATGAGCCCGGCATTGCCCGTGCCTTTGCCGAGCACGAGGTGGTGATAGTCGCCTTTTGGGCGCCGTGGTGCGGCCCTTGTCAGGCCTTTGCGCCGGTGTTCGAATCGGTGGCGGAAGAGACCGGCGATGCTGTCTTTGGCAAGGTCAATGTCGACGCTGAACCCGCCCTGGCGGCCCAGTTTGGCGTGCGTTCCATGCCTACGCTCATGGGAGTGCGCGAGGGTGTGGTGCTCTACCTGCGACCGGGGGCACTTTCGGCCGAGGATCTGCTCGCCTTGGTGGGGTATCTGCGCGCGGTGGATATGGACGAGGTGCGTGCGGCCTTGGCCGCATCATCCAAGGACGAACCATGATCATCGTCATCGGCCAGATGGCCGCCATGGTCCTGATTGGCCTGTGGTGGCAGTGGGCGCGTCCTGGTGGTTGGGAGGCTGTGCAGGCGCGTGGCGCCCTGACCACCCTCGTCTATTACGTGCTGCTGCCCGCCTTGGTGCTTGGGGTACTGTGGCGCGCCCCGCTCGGGGGCGACAGCCTGCGCATTGCTGGGGTTGCCGCCCTTGGGGTGTTGGCGAGCATGGGGCTGATGGCTGGGCTTGCGCGCTTCATGCGGCTCACGCGCGGGCAGAAAGGGGCGCTGCTGTTGGCCGCCGCCTTTCCCAATGCCACCTACCTCGGCCTGCCGGTGTTGGAGTCACTGTATGGCGATTTCGGGCGTGCCGTGGCGGTCCAGTACGACCTGTTTGCCTGTACCCCGCTGCTGCTGAGCCTTGGTATTGCCATGGCCATGTACTACGGCCGCCCTCACAGTGACCAGCTACTGTGGGTTGGCATCCTGAAGGTGCCTGCGCTCTGGGCCGCGCTGCTGGCCGTCGTCCTCAATCTGTCGAGCGTGCCACTGCCGGACATGCTCGGGGGTATCCTTGAGCGGCTCGGCGCGGGGGTCGTGCCGCTCATGCTGATCGCCCTCGGTATGGGCTTGCGTATGGAGGCCCTTCAGCCCGCCGCGCTCGCGCGGGTCAGCCCGGTGCTGGTCATCCAACTCGTCTTGGCCCCGGCCCTGGTCTGGGGGGCGGGCTTGATGCTCGGTCTCTCGCCTCCATTATTGACCGCCGTGGTGCTGGAGGCCGGAATGCCGGTCATGGTGCTCGGCCTGGTGTTGTGTGACCGTTACGGTCTCGACACGGGCCTCTATGCTGCCGCGGCCTCCCTCTCCACCCTGCTTTGCCTGTTCACCCTGCCGCTCTGGCATGGTCTGATTGGCACCTTGGCAGGTCGTTGAGAAAGTTTTTTCAACGGCCCCCAAGGCAAGCCAGGGGGCTTGCACGCCGCTCGAGCACGCCACCAAGTGCTTGATCTTGGCAGTCCGTCGGGGAACACTCCGCGTTCCATCGTTGCAGCAAGCGACGATGTGGACATGGGATGCGCTAAGACGAAGTGGAAAAATCCATGGAGGGGTCTTTGGCATCTCCCTCTGGGGCTTTTGATCGTTGAGGTTTGCATGAATATCAGCAAGGACAAGGTCGTTTACATCCATTTCACCCTGCGCGATGAGGCAGGAGAGGTGCTCCATAGCAATGTCGGCGGCGATCCCATCCCTTACCTGCATGGCCACGGCAACCTCATTCCTGGACTCGAGCGGGCGCTCGAGGGGCGTGCCAGTGGTGAGCGCATCGAGGTTACCATCCCGCCTGCGGAGGCCTACGGTGAGCGCGACCCGGCCGGCATCATCAAGGTGCCGCGCAGCACCTTGAGCCCCGAAGTGGTGGTCGAGATCGGCAACCATGTCCAGACCATGGGGCCGGAGGGGCGCATCGAGTTCACCATCATCGGCTTCGATGATGAGATGGTGATCCTCGACGGCAACCATCCACTGGCCGGACGTACCCTGTATTTCGAAGTCGAGGTGGGGGCGATCCGTGACGCCCATCCGGATGAGGTCAAGCACCACCGAGTACACCCGGCGGGGCATCATTTGATGGTGATGGACTCCTCGTTTGACGAATCCCTGCTCAAGCAGGTCGATTGATGCTGGAATACCGCATTGCCCCGGCTCATCCCGAGGCGCGCGAATATGCCCTTGAGCTGACCGTCCCTGCGCCCGATCCTGCAGGGCAGGCCTTTGCCATGGCTGCCTGGACCCCGGGCAGCTACATGGTGCGCGATCATGCCCGGCACGTGACACACATTGAGGCGCGTGATGCCAAGGACGATGTCGTGCCGCTGGTCTGGGTGGACAAGCAGACCTGGCGCGCGGCCCCCGTCGATGGCCCGTTGACCCTGCGCTGGCGGGTGCACGCTTATGAGTTGTCGGTGCGCACTGCCTACCTCGATACCCTGTGGGGGTTCGCGGACGGGGCTGCCCTGTGGCTGCGGCCGCTCGGTCTGGAGCGGGTCCCTTGCCGGGTTGGGGTGCAGCGCGCTCAAAGCCCATACACGCAGGGCTGGAGGGCTGCCGTCATGTTACAGCCTGAGGCGGTCGATGGCGAAGGCTATGGCACCTATCTTGCCGAGGATGTCGAGGCCTTGCTTGATGCGCCTATAGCCTTCGGACCATGGCGCGAGTTGGCGTTTGAGGTACGCGGTGTGCCGCATCGTTTTGCCTGGCTCGGACGGGTCGCATTCGACGAGGTGCGCCTTGCCTCGGACCTTGCGCGCGCCTGCGAGGCCGTGGTTGGTCTGTTCGGCGCAAAACCGCCCCCCTTCCCGCGTTATCTGTTCCTTGCCCTGGTCACCGGCGATGGCTACGGCGGCCTGGAACACCGCGAAGGCGCGGCGCTGCTGTGCCGGCGGGAGCACTTCCCGCTCCCTGGGGAGGCGGGGGTCACGGCTACCTATCGCGAGCTCCTTGGCCTGTGTGCACACGAATATCTGCATGCCTGGCTGGTCAAGCGCATTCGCCCCGCGGCCCTGATGGGGCTGCCGTTGGACGCGGAGGCCTATACCCGCCTGCTGTGGTTGTTCGAGGGGGTGACTAGCTACTACGACGACTTGCTGCTAGCCCGCGCAGGGCTGATCACCCCGCAGGACTACCTCGATACCCTCGCGGCCACGCTCAGTCGTGTGCGTCGTGCGCCAGGGCGCCTGCGCCAGTCGCTCGAGCAGGCCAGTCTCACCGCCTGGACGCGGCTATACAAGGCGGATGAAAACAGCGCCAATGTGAGCATCAGCTACTACACCAAGGGCGCGCTGTTCGCCTGGGTGCTGGATGCCGAGCTGCGTCGGCGGAGCCGTGATCGCGTCAACTTGGATGAGCTGTTGCGCGCCCTCTGGCATGAATACGGCTTGACCGGGCGCGGGGTCGGCGAGGACGAGCTCGAGGCGTGGTTGGAACGTCGAGCGGGGGTGGAGCTGGCTGATCTGTTCGAGGCGGGTCTGCGCGGCACCGCCGAGCTTCCGTTGGAGCAGGTGGCGACGACCCTGGGGCTGCGATTGATCTGGGGGGCGGAGCGCGAGGGCCCATGGCTCGGGGCAGAGGTTCGTGCCGGGGCACTGGGGGAGGCGATGTTGGGCACGGTGTATGCCGGTGCTGCGGCGCATCGCGCGGGGCTGGCCCCGCGCGACGTGTTGGTCGCCATCGATGGTCTGCGTGTGGATGCGGCGAGTCTCGAGGGTGTGCTGCGTCGCTTAGGGTGCGGCCAGACGGTGCGGGTCCATGTCTTCCGGCGTGACGAGCTGCTCGAGGTCCAGCTCTGTCTCGATCCGCCCCCCATGACGCGGGCCATGCTGGCATTCGACCCCGAGGCGGAGGAGGAGGCCGTGCGCCGCCGGGCGCAATGGTTGGGAAGCGCGTGAGATCCGCCCGCGTGTTTGTCGGGCCAGGCCTTCGCCAAGACAAGCTATGGGGGCGTCTGCTGACCTGTCTTGGCGACGGTCATTGGCATGCCTTGGCGTCCTCTGCGGTGTCCTGCAGGGTTCGGGCGTCGCTATTGCGTCACGCCTTGCGCGACTACACTCGACGCGGAGCACCTCTACAATTCGACAGGACACGGGGCGTGCGCCTACGCACCCCAGTGACCCCCCTTGCGTCTCGCCGTGCTCGCCTTCAGGTGGTGACCTGCTTTGAAACCGATTCGACCAATGCCCAGCTATTACGGGCACTCAAGCAGGGGCTGTCCCATCCGCTTGCCTTGGTGGCCGAGCAACAGACCCAGGGGCGAGGGCGGCATGCGCGTCGCTGGCTCACTCCCCTTGGAGGGGGGGTCGCGTTGTCGCTGGCCTGGCCCCGTGCGCGCCTGCCCGGTGGCCGGGTGTCCTCGGCGCTATCATTGCGGATCGGAGTCGCGCTGGCGCGGGCCTGTATGCGCTTGGGCGTACGCCACGTGCGTCTTAAGTGGCCGAACGACCTTCTCGTGGAGGGGCGCAAGCTGGGGGGGGTGCTGATCGAAGGCAACACAACAGGGGTCGTCATCGGCGTAGGGCTCAACCACGCCTTCCCTCGGGGCTGGCGGAGCAGGGTTGGGCAGCCGCTCATCAGTTTGAGCGATATCCTTGGGAGGCGCGTCCCACCGCGATCGCGGGTGCTTGATGTCGTGCTCGATGCCATCCTGGCAGAGATGGGCTCGGATGATGGGGCGTGGCGTCCGTGGTTTGCCTGTCGCGATGTCTTGGCCGGCCGTCTTGTGCGCGTGAGCGAGGTGAGCGGCGAGGTTTGGGAAGGCATGGCCGATGGCGTGACAAGGGAGGGCGCCCTGCGGGTGATCACCCCAGACGGAGAACGCCTGTGTCATGCCGGTGAGGTCAGCGTGAGGTTGAGCGAATGAGGCTTGTGATCGACGTCGGCAATACCCGGGTCAAATGGATGTTCGGGCAGGGAGAGGTGCGGGCGGTCGCGCATCGCGGGCGGGACTTGCGGGCCTTGCTGCGTCGGTCCTGGGCGGGACAGCCGCGGCCCGAGGCTGTTTATGTCGCCAGCGTGGCCGGCGAGGCGGTGGGCGAGGCCATCCGCCGAGCGGCACGGGACTGTTGGCCTGGCGTGTCGCTGACCTTTCTCGTCAGTCGTGCCGAATGCTGTGGTGTGCGGGTGGCCTATGCGCAGCCCGAGCGTTTTGGCGTGGACCGCTTGGCCGCGCTGGTCGCAGCCCATGCTGGTGCAGAGGGCTGTCCGGTCGTCGTGGTGGATGCCGGTACGGCGGTCACGGTGGACGCCCTGGATGCTCAAGGGAGGCATCTTGGTGGGGTCATCATGCCGGGGCTCCGGTTGCTGTTTGAGGGCCTGCAGGTTGGGACGGCGGCGGTACGGGCGGGGAGCGTGTCCCCTGTGCTCGACTCAGGCGGGATTCTGCAGTCCGGTACGGAGGCGGGCGTGGCGGTTGGGGTGCGCTGCATGTTTGTCGGCGGTGCGCTGCGTGTGATCGACGCGGCCCTTGGGGAGGCAGGGGCGAAAGCGAGAGTGTATTTGACCGGCGGCGATGCCACCATGCTTGCGCAAGCGCTAGGGCGGGGGTATCTGCTGCGGCCGGACCTCGTATTGGCAGGGATAGCCTTGATGGCACAGGCCGGCTGACCCCTTTGTCCCCAAGGGCAGGATGGCATAGAATGCGCGATCGTTGCCGGCATAGCACAGTTGGTAGTGCAACCGCCTTGTAAGCGGTAGGTCGTGAGTTCGAGTCCCACTGCCGGCACCATGCTTGACAGTGCGTTTTTGTCCGTCTAGTATGCGCGATCTGTTTGATTTGGTGGGGTTCCCGAGCGGCCAAAGGGGGCAGACTGTAAATCTGCTGGCGCTGCCTTCGAAGGTTCGAATCCTTCCCCCACCACCAAATTCGCTGATGTCTAGCGGATGATGGGAATTGCCCCTCGAGCGGGTGTAGTTCAATGGTAGAACCTCAGCCTTCCAAGCTGATGACGTGGGTTCGATTCCCATCACCCGCTCCAGTTTTTGCTCTTGTAGCTCAGTCGGTAGAGCGCGTCCTTGGTAAGGACGAGGTCACCAGTTCGATTCTGGTCAAGAGCTCCATCTGTTTGTCGTCGTCCCATTTGTGCATCTGACCCATCCGGGGGTGTTTCATGGCTAAGGAAAAATTCGAACGTAAGAAGCCGCATGTGAACGTGGGCACGATTGGTC
>JBEVAM010000031.1:0-14527 GCA_051297135.1 Halothiobacillaceae bacterium | reverse complement strand
GCAGCCAACCACGACAAGGCCATCGGCCACTCGTGTACGGGACGCCACGGTTCCTCGAAGTCAACCGACTCGAACATCGCTCGTTACCGCTGTGGCAATTGCTTGATCAAGGCGTCCACGTGCGGGCGCGCTTTTCTGTGCGCGTCTGCCGTGCGCTGGGCTATTTGCCTGCGCAGTTGCTCGTAGAGCGCTTCGCACTCGCGCTGCTGCTGTGGGCTTTTATCGGGACGGTTGCAGGCATACGCCACTTGCAGCATGGCGGCGCGCTGCTCCCGGTCGATGGCCGCGAGCGGCATGCTCGCGTCGCGCTCTGACGCCTGGGAGGCTGCGATCAATGACCCGATGACCATTACCGCCGTCCAATCACGGATAATTTTTGGCTTCGGCATGTTGGTTTACCGACTCGAATATTTCGCTTGCCTTGCTTTCCAGCGTCTCGGCGTCAATATGGTATTGATCCGATTCTTCTGCTTTGAATTCCTTTATCGATTCAGCGATTATCCGCTTGATCCGCTCGTAGCGGATGTAGGGCTTGGAGACATACACTCGCGTTACCTCTGGTGTGCCGTATTGGCGAACGTTATGCTTCCACGCAGACAGGTATTTGCCTGGGTGCTGCGTGGCAGCTAGGCGCATGTTGCCGTTGCTGAGCTGCATCGCCAACACGTAGCCACCCGACTCTGGAGAGCCGCTTCCCACAGCGACAGACGCAAACTCGGGGCTTCCTGCATAAGTCCAAATACTGGTTTGTTTATCCATTGAACCATCCTCAGCATTCTGTGTTCAGCGCTTGGCGCTGTACCAAGCAGGATACTCACCATCACAGCGGTTGGCTAGATCGAAAACGAGACGCTCGGTGCACTGTTTTGGTACAAACCAGGCTTGCGGCCCACCTCAACACAAAGCGAGCCAAGCCAAGGATCGAGAGGCTCGTTATCGCAGAACACCATCGTTCCATCATCGGATGCCCTGACACCATCGCAGCGCCAGGTTATGAAGCCGCCGCCCGCCGTTTTGCGGGCTACTTGTCCTCGTCGGCAGCAACGCTCGGGGTTTTCGGGTGCTGCATGGCCTTGCGAACATAGGTGATCGCTTTCATCACACAGGCCGCCTCGTGTCGGATTTTCGCAAACTCTACCTCCGTTTCGATCACCTTCTCGCGCTCCCAGTCTTGGGCGTACCCCAGCAATTTGCTCATGTTGTAGTTGACAGTGCCCCTTGGCTTTGCGATGTAGGTAACGAACGGCCTGCGGTTTCCTTTCTGTGCAGACCCATACCAGCGCTTGTCATACCATTCCATCGCGATGGAGTTCCCCAGTTGCCGAACCCTGGGCTTGAGCGAGCTTTTTTTCGGCCAATCCGTTTGTGGGTTGCGCTCGTTCTTGAAGCCGTAGTAGCCCTCCGCCACAGCCGTCGCCCTGCGGTATAGCTCTTCCATGTAGCCTTCCAGGGCCGCCTTGACGGCCTCCAGGTCATGCTTGTCGCTCACAGCCAGTCTCCTTTCTTTACCAGATAGGTAGCACCATCGATTTTCCTTATATAGGGCGCCGAGCATCACGAGCCGATAGGCACCTCTTTCCGTACACACTAAAGGAACATGTCGCTCTTTCCTCTTCATTCGAATGGAGAGGAACCGGCGGACCTCACTGCCTGCGCCGCCTCCCTCCGGCGACCTGTCTGCGATTCCTTCTTTGGATGAAGAGGAACGTAGCCGCCGATGGCATCGAGACTGGCCCAAGGAGGACGCGAAGCGGCGGCAGCGCATCATCTGCGGCGGCGTAGCCGTCGCGGGGAACCAGGTGCTGACGGTGGCCCATTGCGTCGAAGGCCAGGAGGCATTGCGCGTGCGCACCGCTGCCGGCGAGTGGCGCGACGCCCGCGTAATCGGCGCGGACGTTTCCCGCGACGTGGCGTTGATCGAGATCGAGGGCGACCCCCTGCCCCCGATTCCGGTTGCCGAGGTTATGCCCCGCCAGGGGCAAGACGTGATGGCGATCGGTTCGCCTGGCGGCTACGGCTTCGCCGTGGGCGTGGGCATTGTCGCCTGGTACGGCCGTGATGCCGCGATGCTGTCTCCCGACGACTTCATGCTTGTGACGGCTTCGATCATCGGCGGCAACTCTGGCGGCGTCGTCGTCAACACCAGGGGCGAAGCCGTTTCATTGGTCAGCTACGGCTACGGGATCTACACGCAGACCGTACCGATAGACCGGGCGCAGGCCGTTGCGGCCGAGATCGAACGCCGCGCAGTGCGGTAAGCCCTGCAACGAACCCGAAGGCCGGGCACCCGCCCAGGTCGATACCGGACGCCGCCCGGCGGCGTCCGATGAACCCTCAACCTTTGGAGCAACAGCTATGAAACGCACTTCCTTCCCGCTGGCGGCCGTCGCCGCCCTTCTGGTGGCTTCGGCTGCCCACGCCGGCCAACCTGCCGACGCGGCCCGCTTTTCGATCATGGCCCCGGTGCAAGCCGCCTATGACGCCTACCAGGCCACGGCGAGCCGGACGCAGAACACATTGGACCGCATTGAGGTCGAGCTACGCGAACCCGACTTGACGGCCGAGCGCCGCGAGCTGCTGGCGATATCGCTGGCAGCCGCCCGCGCCCGCGAAGCGGCTGCGATGGACAGGCTGCATGCGGAATCGGCCATCGCGCAATTGAAGATGGCCGACTTCAACGCCACCAGGTAGGCGCAGGCCATCAACCAGGAACGACAAGGGCGGCCAGTGGCCGCCCTTTTCATTTTTCGATTCTCGACGCGAGGCGTTCCAGGCCATCGACAGAATACGCCCGGAACCGGCCGGCCAGCAGCTCGGTCAGCTCGGCCGACGGCAGGCCCAGGGCATCGGCCGCTTGCTCATGCGACCATTGCCGCGCCTCAATTGCAGATGCGATCCGGGCCACGCGCCGCGCCTTGACCAGCATTTCGTCGGCGTCGTCGTGCCCAAGGTCGGCGTAGACGTTCCCGCTGCCTTCGATCATGGCCCGCGCCGCGACTTCGCGTGCGTGCTGAATATAGGCCGGGTCGGCCGTGGCTTCGGCCTCGTCCTGTTCGCGCTGGCCGGCCGTCATGGCTCACACTGCCAGGTCAAGCGGCAGGTCTGAAATGTCCTTCAGGCGCTTGCCATCGACCATCACCGCCAGGAGGTCGGCCGCATCGTCCATGCCCAGGGCTTTCACGGTAGCTTGCAGCTCATACAGGGCGAAGTGATACACGCAATCAATGTCCCCCGTGCCCAGGGCGATAGATGCCAGGCGGCTCGGTGTTGGTTCGGCCGTGACGACCACCACATGCGGCAGACGGCCCTTGCGGTTGCGTACCAGGTTCAACGCTTCGGAACGGGCGTTTTGCGCCCGGTCGCTGCGGATCGTCCACTTGCAGGAAATGCTTGCATGCAGCAGCGGCAGGCCGCCGTTTTTCTTCCGCAGGCTGGCAAGCGTGGTCACGGTGTCATCGACCAGGCACGCCGGCGCATTGATGGTGCCGTCGTCCTCGGTGTCGCGCACGACCACGATATCCGGCGTGATGGTGTAGTCGCTTCCCAGGGCGGCGGCCAGTTCGGCATCGGCCTTGGCAGCCCGGTCAAGGGCGACCAGGTGCGCGTATTGCTCATACCGGGCGATTTCCAAGCGATTGCGGCCGGAGACTTGATGCACGTCCCAGGTGCCGGGGCGGAGGTGCCCCAGCTTGAGGAAGGTTTCCTGCACGAAGGCCGCGCAAATGCCCTCGAACTGGTTGCCCGAGGTCTGGCCCGCGATCCGCTCCCCGATGGTTTCGGCCTTGAGCAGATCGGCAATGCCCTTGGCAATCGCCTTGCTCGTCGTGTTGCTGCTGTCGGCGTTGCTGACCACCCCCGCGCTGTTGATGGTCAGGGTTGATTGAAGCAGCGAGGCATGGAACGCCTTGCGGGCTTCCACGAAGCCGGCGGCCGTCGTCATCACGCCACCTTGAAAATGCGCTTCACGGACAGGGCCGCGAATATCTGACGGGCCACGGCCGCAGCGACCGGCGGCGGGAAGGCGTTGCCGATCTGGCGATAGGCGGCCGTCTTGCGCCCGTAGAACTGCCAGTCATCGGGGAAGCCCTGAATCCGTGCCGTCATGCGCGGCGTCAGGCGCGGCATGCCCACGAAGTCACGCGGCGGGGCCTCGTCCCACAGCCCCATTCCATCGACGCCGAGGGCGGCCCAGGCGCGTTTTGCGCGAGTCGGACCAAGGTCTGGCCCGCCGTGCTTCTTGGAGCCGCCTACCAAGGTCGGGGCAATGGTGCTGGCCTGTTCGCGCCAGCGGTCAGCGCCGCGCCAGCCGTTGGCCTTCATGAGATCGTGCAGCAGCTCGCCCACGGTCGGCGGCTCAGTCTTGAGAGGTTCCGGCCAGGAGAACCCGGCGGCAAGGTCTTTGCGGATGCCCACGAACACCACACGCGGGCGGAGCTGGGAAACGCCATAGTCCGAGGCATTAAGCAGCCGCCACCCCGGAACATAGCCTAGCTTCTTGAGCTGTCTTTCGACCTTGTTTCGGTAGTCGTCAAAGACTGCATCAAGCAGTCCGCGCACGTTTTCCAGCATCACGGCTTGCGGGCGACATTCATCGACCAAGCGGATTGCTTCGGGGAATAGGTCGCGCTCATCCTTTGCGCCAAGCTGCTTGCCGGCTTTGGAGAAGGGCGGGCATGGCACGCCGCCGGCTACCAAATCAATGCCCTTATAAGGGCGGCCATCGAAGCGGCGCAAATCATCCTCAATGACGTTCCAGGTGGGGCGGTTCAGCCGCAGCGTGGCACACGCGGCAGGCTCCAGTTCGACCAAGGCAGCATGATCGAATCCCGCCATTTCCAAGCCGAGTGCCTGGCCGCCAGCCCCTGCGCACATTTCCAAAGAATTGAATTGGCTCATATTGCTTTTCTCTTGGTTGATTGACGTGGCTTTCTGGCTGCCGGAGCTGTAAACAGGTCTGGTTGCAGGCCACCTTGATGCCTTTCAGCGAATGCTTTCATGAACTCGCGGAGCACTTCCGAGGCATTCCGGTTTTCAGCCAAGCAGGCCCCTTGGAACGCCTCTCGGAGTTCTCTTTCAACACGAATACGGAGGCCAACGTCTTTGCTCGACATAGTGTGACAGTATCTCATGGATACACGCTTGTGTATCCAAAAAGACTTTCCTGTCTCTGTTGCACATGTCCTACTTTCTGCGACACCCTGCCCCGCCCGCGCTTCCCCTTGGCGTTCGTTGTCGCGTTTATCTGTCGCTTAATGATGCTTATCATGCAGATATTTGCGATACGCCAGGAGGATGCATGCAGATCGGCTATGCCCGCGTCAGCACCGACGCCCAGGACTTGACCACCCAGCGCGAGCTGCTGGCCGCCGCCGGCTGCTCGCGCATCTTTGCCGAGAAGATCACCGGCACCCGCGCCGACCGGCCGGAGCTGTCCCGGATGTTCGACCATTTGCGCCCTGGCGACGTGGTGACGGTCACGAGCCTGGACCGGCTGGCGCGATCCACCCGCGACCTGCTGGAGATTGCCGAGCGGCTGCAAGTCATCGGCGCAGGCCTGTGCAGCCTGTCGGAGCCGTGGGCCGACACCACCAGCCCGGCGGGCAAGATGGTTCTGACCGTGTTTGCCGGCATCGCGGAGTTCGAGCGATCCCTGATCGTGGAGCGCACTAGGCGCGGCCGCGAGGCCGCCCGGAGGCGTGGCGTGCAGTTCGGCCGCCGCCCTGCCCTGACCCCGGCGCAGGTGGCCCATGCCCGCGAGCTGCTGGCCGAGGGCCGCACCGTGCCCGAAGTCGCCGCGCTGCTGGGCGTGCACCGGGCCACCGTGTACCGGGCATTGGAGCGCAGCGAGGAAGTGAGCTGGGCCGAGGCCAGCCGGCGCGGCGCGTTCATCGAGGACGCCTTGACCGAAGCCGACGCGCTGGCCGCCGGCGATGACGGCCGCCAGGACGAAGCCCCGGCCTTCCTCGATGACGAAGGCCCCAGCGATCCGCCGCCGGCGCAGTACATCGTGACGCAGACCGCGCGGCAGCTTTTCGGGCTGCGGCCTGGTGAATCGGTGGCGGATTCGGCCGCCAGGGCCGCGCGGGATGAGGCCGGAAAGAGGACAGACAAAGATCATCTGTGAACGCTCGCATGATTTGCGATTTTCTGTAAAATCGCACACACGCTAAAGCGTAAAGGATGAAAACATGATCGTCGGACTTCTGAACCAGAAGGGCGGGGTAGGCAAAACCACCTTGAGCGTAAATCTGGCGGCCAGCCTGGCCCGCACTGGGGCGCGGGTTCTGCTGATCGATGCAGACCCTCAAGGCAGCGCCTTGGATTGGGCAGCAGCCCGCGAGGGCGAGCCGCTGTTTTCCGTGGTGGGTTTGCCCCGGCCGACCGTCCACAAGGAAATCGCGCAGATCGGCCAGGGATACGACCACATCATCATCGACGGGCCGCCGCGAGTGACCGACCTTGCCCGGTCGGCCATCATGGCCGCCGACGTGGTGCTGATCCCGGTGCAGCCATCGCCCTATGACATTTGGGCGGCTGACGAAGTGGTGAAGCTGATCGACGAGGCCCGCGTGTATAAAGAAAAACTGAAAGCCGCTTTTGTTGTTAATCGCAAAATCGCAAACACGGCTATCGGCCGCGACGTGGGCGAGGCCTTGGCGGCCTACCCGGTGCCCGCGCTGGCGGCCACCGTCACGCAGCGCGTGGTATTTGCCGAGGCGGCAGCCCAAGGGCTGGCCGTCCATGAGATCGACCAGGAAGGCCCGGCAGCGGCCGAGATCGAGGCCGTAACGGCCGAGCTGATGGAGTTCGCAAAATGAGCAAGAAGATTTCGATTGGAACCAAACCGACCGCCAAGCCTGCCGCCGATGCGTGGGTGGAAAGCCGCACTCCGGCCGATGGCCCGGAACCGATGAAGCGCCTCACCATCGATGTGCCCGCGAGCCTGCACCGCTCGATCAAGGCGCAGTGCGCCATGCGGGGGACGAAGATAGCCGACGAGGTGCGCGAGCTGCTTATACAGAAATACGGACAATCGTAAAGGCGTAATTGAGTTTTTAGCTGCTAAAGAGTTTCCTATGCCGCGCAAGCCCAAGACTGCCGCGTCCGCAGATGAGCAACCTTCGCTGTTCGACGGTATCGTGTCCAGCGATCCGGCGCACGCGGGTATCCCTGGCGTGGCCTTGGAAGTTACGCCCGAGGACGCGGAGAGCATGGGCGCGTTCGAGGAGGACGCCTTGAGTTTCGAGGACGTGATGGAGTGCCAGGACGCGCCTGAAGTCATCCCATCCACGCCAGAGGAAGCGCACCGGCAGCGCATCGAGCGGCTGCGCGAGCATCACCGCGTGCTGTCCGAGCTGATCGTGAGCACGAACCGCGACATCGCGCGGATCGTGGGTAAAACCGGCCGTCTGGAGTCCCCCGAGGCCTCCGCGCTGCTGGCGCGGCTCAAAAGCCTGCAAGAGCAGCGTGCCGCCATCGAGGCCGAGACCCAGGAAGAATTGAAGGCCCTTAAGGCGCTGGAACGCCGTCTTGCCAACGCGCCGCGTGACGGCGACGGCAAGGGCGGACTCGTCAAGGTGCGCCACCCAAACCGTGATTTCTTCCTGGCCGACCTGTTCGACTACGCGATGAAGGATGACGGCGCAAGCATGGAAGCGCCGATTTTCACGCTCTCGACCAAGCCCGACCTGAGCATCTGGGAATGGCGCAGCAAGGACGGCAGCAAGTACGTCAAAGTCGCTCCCTCCGTGCTGGGCCGCGCCACGCAGCACGACAAGGACATTCTCATCTACGTGGTTTCGCAACTCATCGAAGGGTTGAACCGGGGCCGGGAGGATGCCAGGAATCGCACGGTGCGGTTCACGGTGTATGACTTCCTCGTGACGACCAACCGGGACACGAGCGGTACCGGTTATCAACGGCTGCACGAAGCCTTCGAGCGGTTGCGTGGCACGACCATCACGACCGATATACGAACCGGCGGAACTAGGGTTCGGGAAGGCTTCGGGATCATCGACCGCTGGAAGATCATCGAGAAGTCGCTAACTGACGAGCGCATGATTGCCGTCGAGGTCACGCTGTCTGAATGGCTCTACAACGCGGTGCAGGCCTTCGAGGTGCTGACCATCCACCCGGACTATTTCCGGTTGCGCAAGCCGCTTGCGCGGCGGCTCTACGAGATCGCCCGCAAGCATTGCGGCCATCAGGCGCAGTGGACGATCAGCCTGGAGTTGCTCCAGGAGAAGGCGGGCAGCAAGTCATCCTTGCGCGAGTTCCGGCGGGCGCTGCGTGCCATCCAGGACGACGACAGTCTGCCGGAATACCGCTTCGTGCTTGGCGGTGACGACCGCGTGACGTTCTACGTCCGCGACTCCCAACGGCTGGCGCGTGGCATCGCCAGGCGCGTCGATGGCGGGCGCTGACACGTCGTTTCACACGTCGTTTCACCCACACCAGCGAACTATCGTGTTTTCACCCACGCCAGACGCCTTCTCCTGTGGATGGACACGTGTTTTCACCCACGCTTTCCTGTGGATGGACACGTGTTTTCACCCACAGGCCATTCGTGTTTTCACCCACGCCTTGCCATCGCAAGGCATTGATACATAAGGATAAAAACAGGTTTTTTCGGGCCGTAACGCGCGCGCGCGGTTTTTAACAATATATATCTTTAACGTCGGGCGATCCACCGCACCTGTGGATAACCAAGCCAGTCAATACGCGAAGGGAACAGCACCGCCTCTAGGGGCGTCGCCCCGTCGGCTCCTTCGGCCCTTCGGCCCTACGCCCGCGCCTTCGGCGCTTCCCACCCGGCACCCCAGGGGCTATGCCCCTCGGCCTTCACCCCATCAAATGCCTGGCCTGCGGCCGGGGACTGGCTTACCAAGGCGCGGCACGCCGCGCCGGTGCCAGCTCTACCGCCTGTGCCCATCTTGGGCACCCTGCTAGTTCCACCGCCGCAAAGGTTTAGCAGTAAGAACAGCAGACCCAAAGGCCGTGCCCAACACCGACCGACCGTGCAGCCTGGAAGGCCGCAAGGTTGAACGCCAAGGGAAGAGTGGGCGGCAACCGCCAACAAGGAGGCACAACAGACCGCACAGGAGCGCGCAGGAGGCGCGAAACGGGGCTAGGTAATGGGGTAGATGCGCCAACCCCTGAAAACCCCTCTACGGGCGTTCTATGCGGTCGGTATGTTTGGGCGGGTTCCCAGGGGCCGGAGCTGGGCCGATCCGCGACCAGGTGGCGGCCGGTGTAAGGCTTGGCGAGTTGTAGCCTTGTAAATTGTAGTATGTAGTAGTATCATACAACATACTACAACATACAGAGGTTTTACAAATAGCCGTCACCAAAGAACAAATCCTTGCCGCCGCTGACCAGATCGCCGCCGAAGGCCAGCGCCCGACGCTGGAGGCAGTCCGCCAGATCACCGGCGGCAGTTACACCACGATCAGCCCGGTTCTGAACGAGTGGAAGGCAAAGCAGGCCAGCGTCGCCGCGCCGATCCGTGAGCCTGCCCCCCAGGCCGTGGCCGACCGCCTGGCCGAAGTCGGGGTCGAGGTCTGGAGCATCGCCCTAGAGCTGGCGAACGCCCGTCTAGCGTCCGAACGTGAGGCGCTGGAGAAGGCCCGCGCCGACCTGGAAGCCGACCGGGTAGAGGCAACCGAGCTGGCCGACCGCCTGGCCGGTCAGGTTGACGAGCTGCAATCCCGCCTGGCGTCCATCGAGGCCGCCGAAGCGGCCGCACGCATCGAGGCCGACGATCTGCGCAACCAGTTGGCCGCCGCCCAGGAGCAGGCCCACACCGCCGACGCACGCGCCCAGGAGATCGAGCGCCGGGCCGCCGAGCTGCGCACCGAGCTGGACAGGGCGCACCAGGACGCCGACCAGGTGCGGGCCGCCCTGGCCGAGCAGCAGAAGGCAAACCAGACCACGATTGCCCAACTTGAGCAGGCGAGGGCCGAGCTGGCGACCGTCAAGGCCAAGGCCGAGGCCGCCGACCAGGCGCACCAAGAACAGCGCAAGCAGGCCGCCACCGAGGCGCACCGCATGGCCGAGAAACTGACCACCGCCCAGGCCGAACGCGACCAGGCACGCAAGGAGGCCAGCGCCGCTCGCGAGGAAGCCGCCCGCCTGGCCGGCCAGCTACAAGCGCACCAGGAACAAACCGCCGCGTTGCTGGCCCGGATCAACCCGGCCGAAAGCAAGCCAGCGAGCACCAGGAAGAAAGGCGGGGAGTGATGCCCGCCCCTCAAGTGTCAATAAAACCCCCCGGCACCATCGCGGGGGCCAGGCACTTGAAGGCAGGGCACGAAAAGGCCCGCGCATGGCGGGCCTGATATTGACACTTGAGGGGCAGACTTAAAAACTCATAACATCATTTACTTGTGTGAATTTTTGAGTTCTTTTTTCGCCAGGCCGCCAGGTCGATCACGTCAGCCGTGCGCCTGGCGGCCGCTTGCACCGGGGCCGGAGGTTGCCGCGACGGCCGGAAAAGTTCAGCCAGGAACGACCAGGCGAAGATGAACGGCAGTAGCGGCAGCACCAGGACGAAGCCCACCAGGCGAGCCAGGCCGACGCCGAGCGGCCGCAGGAACGCCAGCGGCCGGCGCAGCAGATCGAGCAGCAGGCCGCCGACCAGCCAGACGGGAGCGGCCACAACGATCACGGCAGCGAACAGCGCAGGGAACAGCCGGCGCAGGAACCACGCCAGGAAGATGAAGCCGACAACTGCCGCAATGATGGCCGCCATACCTCAGCCCTCAGCTATGGTAGGGGTTGGCATCGAACAGCCCGGCGTACTCGGGATCGGCCAGGTAGTTCAGCCGGCCGAGCAGGTACGGCCGTTCGCCACGCACCAGGACAATCGGCTTTTCAGGCCCCAGGCGCATCACCTCGTCAGGCGTCAGCAGCTCGCGCCCGGTGAATTGCTGGCTTGTGCCGGTACTCTTGCCCCGGTTCATTGAGCCGCCACCGGCCGACAGGCCGCTACCGCTATTGCGCCCGGTGTTCTCCGTCTCAAATTCGACAGTGGCTTTGCCCAGGCTGTCGCTGATGTACTTGGCGGTGTCGTAGTCGTCAGTGCCAAAGAACGACTTGGCCGAGTTGGCCAGGAAGGTTTGCCATTTCGGATATGCGCCCTTGAGTTGCGACAGGTCTTGAATGAACACCCAGAAGGCCAGGCCGTAGCCGCGCAGCAGCGAAACGGCGTCCTCGATCTGTTTCATGTAGCCGAGCTGGCCGAACTCATCGAGCAGGAACGCGACCCGGTGTGCCGGCTGCACATTGCTCGACGTGATCGACGCAATCACAGAGCTGATGAACAGGCGCAGGAAACGGGCATTCGGGCCGATGCGATTGGCGGGCATGACCAGGTACACGGTCATGGTCGTGGACTTGATTTCCGACAAGTCGAAGTCCGAGCGCGACAGCGCGGCCGACACTCGCGGGTCATCAAGGAACGCCGTATTGCGGCGGGCCGTTGAAAGCACCGAACCACGTTCCTTGTCGCCCATGCCCATGAGGGTGTTTGCCGCCTTGGCGGGGATGCCGAAGGCGGCCGTTTCATCCGCCGCCATCATGCCCAGGAGGTCGAAGAACTCCGCTTCCCCGGCGGTCAGCAAGCGCCGCAGCTCGCCCAGGTTCCGGCGTTCCACGTCATCGAGGCCGGCGACGTAGAGCATAAGGCCCTGCAAGAAGTTCTTGGCCGACTCATCGAAATGTACGCCGTCGCCCTTGCTTTCAGCGATCACCAGGGCGTCGGCCAGGATCGCCGACTCGCTCACGCAATCCGGGTTCCACACATCAAGGCGATCCAGGACATTGAAGGCCGCGCCGCCATCGCCATTGACCCCGAACGGATCGACCACATAGACCGCCTGGCCGAGCGCCCGGCGGGCGCAAATATCGTCACCATTGCCGACCTCATCGAGCGTATCCGTCGGCGGGGCCAGCGCTGGTGGACGACCGTTCCCAAACTCGGCGAAAAGGGCGCCCAGCGCATCGTCGAGTGGCTTCGGGGCTATGAGGCATCGGTCGGCCCCCTGCCCTCCTACGCCTGCGCGCCTGCACGCCACAAACCCTCAGCCGAAGTCGTCCCATCACGCGCCAGCCGGATTCAGGCCGGCAACGACTGCCGGGGCGACGTCCCGGTCGCGGCTGCGCTGCACTTGCCGCTCTCGTTCCTGCCGTCGCTGCGGCTCGCGGCCTTCAGGCTTCTCCATCGAGGGCGGCGCCATGCGGCGCATCAGCCGAAAAGCTCGCTGTGCGAGCCGAGCCGCGCCAATCTGAGGGTATCGGCGTCGGACTTGCGGTAGATCAGCAGCAAGTCTGGCTTGATGTGGCACTCCCGATAGCCTGCCCAATCGCCAGAAAGATCGTGATCGCGGTAGCGGGCATCCAAGGGCTGATCCGTCGCCAGGGCGACCAGAACCGGCTTGAGATCGTTATCGAGCGTGGCGCGGTAACGCCCTTTGGCTTCCCGCTTGTAGTCGCGCTTGAACGCCGAGGATCGGCCAATCGTCCGCATGCAAATCCGCCATCAGATCATCCACGTTGGCGAACTTCTTGCCCTTGCCCGCTTCCAGCTCGGCAATAGCCTTGCGCGTGGTGGCGTTGGGTACTTTCACGTCGAAGGGCAAGCGGCGCTCATCGGCTACGCGCAGCATCAGCAAGCGGATGGCGTCCGAGATGGACAGGCCCATTGCTTTGAGCGCGTCAGCAGCGCGCTCCTTGGTGTTGGTGTCGATGCGGGCGCGGACGTAGGTATCGGCGGTGCTCACCCATTCTTGACCGAGCACTCGGCAAGCCCCTCCGCCCAGAGTGCGGTAGGTCACTGGCAGTGCACAGACGGTGCAGCAGTTGAACATGGAGCCGGGCGCGGCTGCGACTGGTGATTCACTGGCGGTTCACTGGCGATACAGCTATGCCGCCGTCTCGTCCAGCAGAGTCACGGGCGGTTCACTGGCGGTACAACGATCGGCCCGCGCGACGATGGGCTGCCGAGGCTGTGTTTAGCCAGACCAAACGGGCGGTTCGTGGGGTAATGAGTGCGACGAGGGGGTGGGCGCGTCGGGTTGGAGATGTCGCCGCGCGCAGGCGAAGAAGCGCGCAAGATCGTGACCGTCCCCCGACGTGGACGGCCACACGCAAAACAGGCGCAGTCGGTTATTGGCCTTGCTCGACCTTATCGGGGCCGCCCATGACGCGCCGGAGCATGGCGCGAACGTGAGACAGCGACAGCACGGTCGGCGGCTCGCCGGCCCCCTTCAGCGCCTGGATGTCCTCGGCATCGACGAGGACTTTGCCGTCCGGTCCTTCGTGGTATTGCAGATCGCCTGCCTCGATCATCACATCGATCCAGGCCACGTGCACGCCCAGCCGGTCAGCGGCTTGCTGTCGAGTGATCATTTTCATCGCGCACTCCTTGGTGTATGGCGCGATGCTAGCAGCCATCAAGTGGCTTGTCAAGTCCTTGTCTCACCTTGATTTTTCTCCCCGGATTTCTGGATCGGTCGAGTTACACGCAAAAAATCGCATTCATGATAATGACAGTTATCATGAATGCAGCGTCCCGCCGAGTGCTCATTTTTTGAGCAAACCAGCGCTCACCCTCTTGTCCATGGGGGTTGCGCTCGGTGCTGGAGAACTTGTCCACAAAATCTGTGGACAACGGCGCCGTCTCGGCCAGACCGTCCCCACTGAGACGAGTCGGCGAAGGCGCTCTGACTCGGCAACGGCTCTGGCCAGAACAACCCCGGTCCGACGGCGGCGACCGCTGCCGAGCATCCCGCGGAACAGGCGCAAAAAAAAACCGCGCCGAAGCGCGGTGAGGTCTTAAAACAGCGCCAGTTGCCCAGCGAGCACGGGATTCCCCGCGCACGCCTGGCGCTCCGGCAGCCGACTCACAGGCTCCAGGGCCACGCTGCGATGGATGGATAGCTCGCGGACGTCTCCGTCTGCTTTTTTCCACAACAACACCGCGTGGTCCGTGCCTAGCGTTACGTGGCCCCGGTACACGGCCACGGGATGGCCGCGCAACGAGTACCACTCTGGTTGTTTGCCGCGAAACCACAACGACCGCCAGCCAGATGAACGGCTTTGGGCGTCGTAGTCCTCGGCCTCGGCCAGCGTCATGGGGCGCGTGGTGGGCGGGTCCACGTAGAACCACACCCGCTGCGCGCCCATTTCGGCTTGTAGCCGCCCGTACTCCGAGGGGGCCGCAAACTTGAGGAACAGGCTGTTTTGGTATTCCGACGTTGCGGGTGTGATGTTGAGTGCCAGGCCCGCGTACCAGAATCCCATTTCCTCCAGGTATTCTTTTGACGCCTGTGAGCCGGACACCCACATGGTGCGGTTGATTTCCGGCGGCAGCAGTACCACCCGCTCCGACCCGATCAGTCGGAGGTGGACTCTAGCTCTAACAATCGTGTGCAATAATGTATAATAGTCTCATGGAAAGCACCATGAGCACTGGCAAGGCGGCAAAGCTGCTCGGCGTATCGGTCAAGACCTTGCAGCGTTGGGAGCG
>JBEVAM010000030.1:0-15293 GCA_051297135.1 Halothiobacillaceae bacterium | reverse complement strand
GCCATCCGCGAAGGGGGCCGCACCGTCGGTGCCGGCGTCGTCTCCAAGATCATCGAGTAATTCGCCTCGAGTCTTGTCTTTTGGCTGGGGATTGGCTAAGATCTCCAGCTTCCTGTTGAAGTGCGCGCGATAGAGGGCAGTAGCTCAATTGGCAGAGCGACGGTCTCCAAAACCGTAGGTTGGGGGTTCGATTCCCTCCTGCCCTGCCACCTTTTTGTGGTGGTGCACGGATTTATCTTCATAGAAAGCAGTACCAGATGATCGCAAAGACTGAAGCGTCGGCGTCAGCGTTGGACAACATCAAGCTCGCGCTCGCGCTCCTTGTCCTGCTCGTCGGGGTGGTTGGTTTCTATTGGTTTGATCACGTCGCGCTGGCGTGGCGCGTGCTGGCTTTGCTCGGCCTGGTGGGGGTTGCGGCGGGGCTGGTGGCGATGACCGCGATGGGGCGTGGTTTTTTTGCTTTTTTCCGCGAGGCGCGGGTCGAGTTGCGCAAGGTGGTGTGGCCAACTCGGCAGGAAACACTGCAGGTCACGCTCTCGGTCCTGATACTCGTGTTGATCGTGGGGATCTTTTTGTGGCTCGTGGATGCCCTGCTGTTCTGGGCGGTGCGTCTGATCATAGGACAGGGGGGTTGAGCAATGGCCATGCGCTGGTACGTGGTCCAGACCTTCTCTCAGTATGAGAATGTGGTCAAGCGTGCGCTGGAGGAGCGCATTCAGCGTGAAGGCATGCAGGATCGCTTCGGCGAGATCCTCGTGCCTTCCGAGGAAGTGGTCGAGATGCGCGACGGTGTGCGCCGTAAAAGCGAACGCAAGTTCTTTCCCGGCTACGTGCTGGTGCAGATCGACATGAATGACGCTGCCTGGCACCTGGTACGCTCCGTGCCGCGGGTGTTGGGCTTTATTGGTGGTACGCCAGATCGCCCGGCGCCGATCAGTGACAAGGAGGCGGAAGTCATCCTCGATCGCATCCGCGAAGGGGCCGAGAAGCCGCGTCCGAAGGTGCTGTTCGAGGTGGGGGAGGTGGTCCGCATCTGCGAGGGGCCGTTCAACGACTTCAATGGCACGGTCGAAGAGGTCGACTACGAGAGAAGTCGTCTGCGTGTTGCGGTAAGTATTTTTGGTCGCTCCACTCCGGTGGAGCTTGAGTTCGGTCAGGTCGAGAAGGTCTGACCGTCAGTCGGGGAGCCCATTGGGCGTTTGTACCCAAAGAGAGTAAAACATGGCTAAGAAAGTCCAGGCTTACATCAAGCTTCAGGTCAAGGCCGGTCAGGCCAATCCAAGTCCCCCGATCGGCCCGGCTCTGGGTCAGCACGGCGTCAACATCATGGGCTTCTGTAAGGAGTTCAACGCCGCGACTCAGGGTATAGAGCCCGGTCTGCCGCTGCCGGTGATTATCACCGTGTACAGCGACAAGAGCTTCACCTTTATCACCAAGACCCCGCCGGCCACCGTGCTGATCAAGAAGGCGGTGGGGATTCAGAGTGGTTCGAGCCATCCAAACACCAAGAAGGTTGGAACCATCACCCGTGCCCAGCTCGAAGAAATTGCCAAGATCAAGATGCCAGATCTCACCGCCGCAGACATGGACGCCGCCGTGCGTACCATTGCTGGCAGCGCGAAGAGCATGGGGCTGAATGTGGAGGGGGTGTAATGGCCAAGCTCACCAAGCGTCAAAAAGCCATTCGTGAAAAGGTCGATACGACCCGCGTCTATCCGGCCAAAGAGGCCTTCACGCTGCTGAAGGAGTTGGCGAGCGCCAAGTTTGTCGAGTCCGTCGATGTGGCCGTCAATCTGGGTGTCGACCCGCGTCGCTCCGACCAGGTCGTGCGGGGTTCCACCGTGCTGCCGCGCGGCACCGGCAAGCGCGTGCGTGTGGCCGTGTTTGCCCAGGGCGCCAACGCCGAAGCGGCCAAGGCCGCGGGTGCCGATATCGTCGGCTTCGAGGATCTTGCGGAGTCGATCAAGGCCGGCAACATGGATTTCGACGTGGTCATCGCTACCCCGGATGCCATGCGTATCGTCGGTCAGCTTGGTCAGATCCTTGGCCCCCGTGGCCTGATGCCAAACCCGAAGGTTGGTACCGTGTCAACGGACCCGGCCGCTGCCGTGCGCAACGCCAAGGCCGGCCAGGTCCGCTACCGCACCGACAAGGCCGGTATCATTCACTGCACCATCGGCAAGGTCAGCTTTGATGAAGAGGCCCTGCTCGAGAACCTCAATGCCCTCATTGCAGACCTGAACAAGGCCAAGCCTTCCGCGGCCAAAGGCATCTACATGAAGCGTATCACCGTATCCACCACCATGGGCCCGGGCCTGCAGGTGGATCAGGCCAGTCTGGCGGGCTGATGTGGGGCGGGGTGGCGAGAGGCCGCCCCGCGTAATTTGGGCTGCCGGACGTGTCCGGCTGCGTCCAAGACCGCAGGCGCACGAGGTCTCCGAGTGCTTAATTCCGCCTGCGCAGACGGTGAGGCCCAGGGATTTCTGCCTGGTGTGACACCGTAAAGGCGGGTGTCTCCAGTCTCTGGGGGCCCCGGTTCAAGGCGATGCATACCCCTTGGGGTATGCGATCTGAGGTTATTTCAATGGCACTGACGTTCGATCAGAAACAGGCTGTCGTCGCTGAAGTAGCCGAAGTCGCCGCCAAAGCTTATTCCGCCGTTGCGGCGGAATATCGTGGCATGACGGTCGAGCAACTGACCGCGCTGCGTGTGAAGGCCCGTAAGGAGGGCGTTTACCTGCGCGTGGTGAAGAACACGCTCGCCCGCATCGCCGTTCGCGGTACCGATTTCGAGTGCATGGCCGACGGGATGGTGGGGCCGCTCGTGCTAGCCTTCTCCATGGAGGATCCTGGCGCTGCAGCACGCCTGATGCGCGATGCGGCCAAGGAGAACGACAAGCTGAAGGTGAAGCTCGTCGCCCTCAGTGGCCAGCTCATTCCTGCATCCGAGATCGATCGCGTGGCCAACCTGCCGACCCGCGACCAGGCCATCAGCATGCTCATGTCTGTCATGCAGGCCCCGGTTGCCAAGCTCGTCCGTACCCTCAACGAGGTTCCGGGCAAGCTGGTCCGCACCGTTGCCGCCATCCGCGACAAGAAGCAAGCGGCGTGAGACTTACGGCTTTTCAACAATCCTTTCGCTTTTAGGTACACAACCATGGCAATCAACAAAGAAGACATTCTGGAGGCCATCTCCAACATGACCGTCCTGGAGATCGTCGATCTGATCTCTGCGATGGAAGAGAAGTTCGGCGTATCTGCTGCAGCTCCGGTGGCCGTCGCTGCTGCTCCGGCCGCAGGTGCCGCCGCTCCGGCGGTGGAAGAGAAGACCGAGTTCGACGTGGTCATGACCAGCTTCGGTGACAACAAGGTCAACGTGATCAAGGCCGTGCGCGAGATCACCGGCCTGGGCCTGAAAGAGGCCAAGGACTTGGTCGAAAGCGCCCCGTCCACTGTGAAGGAGGGTCTTGCCAAGGCTGATGCCGAGGCGATCAAGAAGAAGCTCGAAGAGGCCGGTGCCAAGGTCGAGCTCAAGTAATCGATCCCGCTTTCGCCTTGCGAAACACGGGTATCCGGCTGGCGGCGATGGCCGCCGGCCTTTTTCCGCTTGATGGACTTCCAGTGGCCTGTTGCGATGTCTTCAGCGCTGCGCGGCGCCGGGACAGGTCGACAGTCTACCGTGGTTCGAGATGACGCCCTGCGTCAATAACTGTTTCCTCAGAGGAAATTCGATGACGTACTCCATCACCGAGAAGAAGCGGATCCGCAAGGATTTCAGCAAGCGCAAGTCCATCCTCGCGGTGCCGAATCTGCTGGCCACCCAGCTTGATTCCTACCGTGGCTTTCTGCAGCTTGAAAACCCGCAGGGCCGTGAGCCGATGGGCCTGCATGCAGCGCTCAGCTCGGTGTTCCCGATCGTAAGCTACTCCGGCAACGCGGCGCTCGAATATGTAAGCTACCGCCTTGGTGAGCCGCCCTTCGATGTCAAGGAATGCCAGGTTCGTGGCCTGACCTATGCCGCCCCTCTGCGCGTGAAGATGCGTCTGGTAATCTACGACAAGGAGGCCCCGGCGGGCAGCCAGGTCGTCAAGGACGTGCGCGAGCAGGAGGTCTATATGGGCGAGCTGCCGCTCATGACCGAGACCGGCACCTTCATCATCAACGGCACCGAGCGTGTCGTGGTGTCCCAGTTGCACCGCTCCCCAGGCGTGTTCTTCGACTCCGACAAGGGCAAGACCCACTCCTCGGGCAAAATCCTGTTCTCCGCGCGCATCATCCCCTACCGCGGTTCCTGGTTGGACTTCGAGTTCGATCCAAAGGATCTCTTGTACGCACGCATCGACCGTCGCCGCAAACTGCCGGTCACCGTTCTGTTGCGCGCAATGGGGATGGATAACGAGGAAATCCTCGCGACCTTCTTCGATATCACCACGTATACCCTCCTGTCGACCCATGAGGTCAAGCTCGATCTCGTGATCGACCGCCTCAAGGGGGAGAACGCGCCGTTCGATATCCGCGACAAGGACGGCCATGTGATCGTCGAGGCAGGGCGACGCATCACCGCCAAGCATTTGCGTGACATGAAGAAGGCCGGCGTCGGTGCCCAGGTCGCACCGATCGAGTACCTCATCGGCCAGACCCTGGCTCACAATGTCATCGATCAGCGCACCGGCGAACTCCTCGCCCGCGCCAATGACATCATCACCGCCGACCTGATTGCGGCGATGAACGAAGCTGGCATTCGTGAAGTTCGTACCATCTATTTCAATGAGGTCGATTGCGGCCCGTTCATCTCCAACACCCTGCGCATAGACACGACCACCAGCCAGCTCGAGGCCCTGGTCGAGATCTACCGCATGATGCGCCCGGGCGAGCCGCCCACCAAGGAGGCCGCCGAGGCACTGTTCCATGGCCTCTTCTTCTCCGAGGGGCGTTACGACCTCTCCGCCGTCGGTCGGATGAAATTCAACCGCCGTGTCGGCCGCGAAGAGATCACCGGTCCGGGCACCCTGTCCAAGGAAGACATCCTGGACGTGATCAAGGTGTTAATCGACATCCGCAACGGCAACGGCCAGGTGGATGACATCGACCACCTTGGCAACCGTCGTGTCCGTTCCGTTGGAGAAATGGCCGAGAACGTGTTCCGCATCGGCTTGGTGCGTGTCGAGCGTGCGGTCAAGGAGCGCCTGTCCTTGGCCGAGAGCGAAGGCCTGATGCCGCAAGAGCTGATCAATGCCAAGCCGGTGGCGGCCGCGATCAAGGAGTTCTTCGGCTCCTCGCAGCTGTCCCAGTTCATGGATCAGAACAACCCGCTCTCCGAGGTGACCCACAAGCGTCGCGTCTCCGCGCTTGGTCCGGGCGGCTTGACCCGCGAGCGCGCCGGCTTCGAGGTGCGGGACGTGCACCCGACCCACTACGGCCGCGTCTGCCCGATCGAGACCCCAGAAGGCCCGAACATCGGCCTGATCAACTCGATGGCGGTGTATGCCCGTACCAACCACTACGGCTTCCTGGAAACCCCGTATCGCCGCGTGGTCGATGGCAAGGTCACCGACCAGGTCGACTACCTGTCCGCGATTGAGGAAGGTCAGTACATCATCGCCCAGGCGAACGCCAGCCTGGACGAGCAGGGCAACCTGACCGACGAGCTGGTCGCCTGCCGTCAGGCGGGTGAGTTCACCCTCGCCAGCCCGAGTCAGGTGCACTACATGGACATCTCGCCGAAGCAGGTGGTGTCCGTGGCCGCCTCGCTCATCCCGTTCCTCGAGCACGATGACGCCAACCGCGCGCTCATGGGGGCCAATATGCAGCGTCAGGCCGTCCCCTGCCTGCGTGCCGACAAGCCCCTGGTGGGCACCGGCATGGAGCGTGTGGTGGCGGTCGACTCCGGCGCTTGCGTGGTCGCCCGCCGTGGCGGCGTGGTCGAGCGCGTCGACGCTACCCGCATCGTGGTGCGTGTGAACGATGAGGAGACCGAGCCCGGTGAAATCGGGGTCGACATCTACAACATCACCAAGTACACCCGTTCCAACCAGAACACCTGCATCAATCAGCGCCCGATCGTCCATGAAGGCGACCGGGTCGCCAAGGGGGATGTGCTGGCCGACGGTGCTTCCGTCGACCTCGGTGAGCTGGCGCTGGGCCAGAACATGCTGGTCGCGTTCATGCCGTGGAACGGCTACAACTTCGAGGACTCCATCCTCCTCTCCGAGCGCGTACTCAAAGAGGACCGCTTTACCTCGATCCACATCGAGGAGCTCTCCTGCGTGGCGCGTGATACCAAGCTTGGCCCCGAGGAGATCACGGCGGACATCCCGAACGTCTCCGAAAGCCTACTCAACAAGCTGGACGAGTCCGGCGTGGTATTCGTCGGTGCCGAGGTGCGGCCAGGCGATATCCTGGTGGGTAAGGTCACGCCGAAGGGCGAGACCCAGCTGACCCCAGAGGAGAAACTGCTGCGTGCGATCTTCGGCGAGAAGGCCTCCGACGTGAAGGACACCTCTCTGCGCGTGCCGCCGGGTATCGAGGGCACCGTCATCGACGTGCGCGTGTTCACCCGCGATGGTGTGGAGAAGGACGCGCGTGCCAAGGCCATCGAGGAGGCCGACCTCGACGCGGTGCGCAAGAACCTCAAAGACCGCATGCGCATCATCGAGGATGACATCTTCCAGCGGGTCGAGAGCCTGCTGGTCGGCCAGGTCGCCGCTGGCGGCATGGGCCTCGAGGGTGGCAAGAAGATCACCGCCTCCGCGCTGGCCAAGATCAAGCGCGAGCAGTGGTTCGACATCCGGCTGGCGGATGATGAGGCGGCGGCAGAGCTCGAGAGCTACAAGACCCAGCTCGAGGCGCAGCGTGCCGAAGCTGAGCGTCTGTTCGCCGACAAGAAGGCGAAGATCCAACAGGGCGACGACCTGGCGCCGGGCGTGCTGAAGATGGTCAAGGTGTATGTGGCCGTCAAGCGCCGCATCCAGCCCGGCGACAAAATGGCCGGCCGTCACGGCAACAAGGGCGTGGTCTCCATGATTGTGCCCGAGGAAGACATGCCTTACATGGAGGACGGTACGCCGATCGACATCTGCTTGAACCCACTGGGCGTGCCGTCGCGCATGAACATCGGCCAGATCCTCGAGGTCCACCTCGGTCTCGCAGCGCGTGGTCTCGGCCACAAGATCAGCGCCATGCTCGAGCGCGAGCGCGAGAAGCAGCTCGAGGAGTTGCGCGCCTTCCTCGATCAGGTCTACAACCATCGCGGCGTGAAGGATGTCGACCTCGATAACCTGAGCGATGACGAGCTGATCGCGCTGGCGAAGAACCTGCGTGGCGGTGTGCCGATGGCGACCCCGGTGTTCGAGGGGGCACACGAGTCTGAGATCAAGCACATGCTTCGTCTTGCCGACCTGCCCGAGAGCGGCCAGATGTATCTGTACGATGGTCGTACCGGCCAGCGCTTCGACCGCCCGATCACTGTCGGCTACATGTACATGCTCAAGCTCAACCACCTGGTCGACGATAAGATGCACGCCCGCTCCACGGGGCCGTACAGCCTGGTCACTCAGCAGCCATTAGGCGGCAAGGCTCAGTTTGGTGGTCAGCGCTTCGGGGAGATGGAGGTGTGGGCGCTCGAGGCCTACGGTGCCGCCTATACCCTGCAGGAGATGCTGACCGTCAAGTCGGACGACGTGAACGGCCGCAACAAGATGTACAAGAACATCGTCGACGGCAACCATCAGATGGAGGCCAGCATGCCAGAGTCCTTCAATGTGCTCCTGCGTGAGATTCGTTCGCTCGGCATCAACATCGAGCTTGAGCAAGAAGATTGATCGACCCCGCCTGGGCGGTGCGCCAGGCGTGCCGTCCCTCGCTGCATTTTTGAGAGATTCGCCATGAAAGAGCTGCTCAACCTGATGAAGCCCCAGGCGGCGGAAGAAGAATTCGACTTCATCCGCATCTCGCTCGCTTCGCCGGACATGATCCGTTCCTGGTCGTATGGGGAAGTGAAAAAACCCGAGACCATCAACTACCGCACCTTCAAGCCGGAGCGCGATGGCCTATTCTGCGCCAAGATCTTTGGCCCGGTGAAGGATTACGAGTGCCTGTGCGGCAAGTACAAGCGTCTCAAGCACCGCGGCGTGGTGTGTGAGAAGTGTGGCGTCGAGGTGACTTTGTCCAAGGTGCGTCGCGAGCGCATGGGCCACATCGAGCTGGCTGCCCCCTGCGCCCACATCTGGTTCCTCAAGTCCCTGCCGTCCCGCATCGGCCTGATGCTGGACATGACCCTGCGTGACATCGAGCGCGTGCTTTATTTCGAGGCCTTCATCGTCACCGAGCCCGGCCTGACCCCGCTGAAGAAGAGCCAGCTGCTGAGCGACGAGGAATACCTCGATGCCATCGAGCAGTATGGCGATGAGTTCGAGGCCCGCATGGGCGCCGATGCCCTGCACGACATCCTCAGCAAGATGAATCTCGAGGAGGAGGCCCGTAAGATGCGCGAGGAGCTGGCCGAGACCGGTTCTGAGACCAAGATCAAGCGCATCTCCAAGCGTCTGAAGCTGATCGAGTCCTTCATAGAGTCCGGCAACAGGCCGGAATGGATGATCCTGACCGTGCTGCCTGTGCTGCCGCCGGATCTGCGTCCGCTGGTGCCGTTGGATGGCGGCCGTTTCGCCACCTCCGATCTGAACGACCTGTACCGTCGCGTCATCAACCGCAACAACCGCCTCAAGCGTCTGCTCGAACTGAACGCGCCGGATATCATCGTGCGCAACGAGAAGCGCATGCTGCAGGAGGCGGTGGATGCGCTGCTTGACAACGGCCGTCGCGGCCGTGCCATCACCGGGACCAACAAGCGCCCGCTCAAGTCGCTGGCCGATATGATCAAGGGCAAGCAAGGCCGCTTTCGCCAGAACCTGCTCGGCAAGCGCGTCGACTATTCCGGTCGCTCCGTGATTGTGGTCGGTCCCACCCTGCGCCTGCACCAGTGCGGTCTGCCGAAGAAGATGGCGCTTGAGCTGTTCAAGCCGTTCATCTTCTCCAAGCTCGTTCGCCGGGGGCTGGCCACCACCATCAAGGCGGCCAAGAAACTGGTCGAGCGTGAAGGTCCGGAGGTCTGGGACGTCCTCGAGGAGGTCATCCGCGAGCACCCGGTGCTGCTGAACCGTGCGCCGACCTTGCATCGTCTCGGCATCCAGGCCTTTGAGCCGGTACTGATCGAAGGCAAGGCGATCCAGCTGCATCCGCTGGTCTGCTCCGCGTTCAACGCCGACTTCGACGGCGACCAGATGGCGGTCCATGTGCCCCTCTCGCTCGAGGCCCAGATCGAGGCCCGCACACTGATGATGTCAACCAACAACGTCCTCTCTCCAGCCAACGGTGATCCGATCATCGTGCCGTCGCAGGACATTGTGCTTGGCATCTACTACATGACCCGCGCCAAGGTGAACGGCAAAGGTGAGGGCATGGTGTTTGCCGACCTCGACGAGGTCCAGCGCGCTTACGACACCGAGCAAGTTGAGCTTGGCACCCGCGTCAAGGTGCGCATCACTGAGCATCGTCGCAACCAGGCCGGCGAACTGGAGCCCGTCCGCTCCCTGGTCGACACCACGGTCGGTCGCGCCCTGTTGTACCGTGTGGTGCCGGCCGGTGTGCCGTACGAGCTGGTCAACCGTGACATGGGGAAGAAGGCCATCTCTGGCTTGCTGAACTACGTCTACCGCCACCTCGGCCTGAAGGAGACCGTCATCTTCGCCGACCAGATGATGTACACCGGTTTCCGCTTCGCGACTCGTGCGGGCATCTCCATCTGTTCCGACGACATGCGTGTGCCCGCTGCCAAGGCCGACATCCTGGCCCGCGCCGAACTCGAGGTGAAGGAGATCCAGGAGCAATTCAACAGTGGCCTGGTGACCTCCGGCGAGCGTTACAACAAGGTGGTCGACATCTGGTCGCGCGCCAACGACCAGATCACCAAGGCGATGATGGATGGTCTGTCCACCGAGACCGTGATCGACGCCAATGGCAACGAGGTCAAGCAGAACTCGTTCAACGCCATCTACATGATGGCCGACTCGGGTGCGCGGGGCTCGGTGGCGCAGATTCGCCAGCTCGCCGGCATGCGTGGCCTGATGGCCAAGCCGGACGGCTCCATCATTGAGACGCCGATCACCGCGAACTTCCGTGAGGGATTGAACGTCATTCAGTACTTCATTTCCACCCATGGTGCACGCAAAGGTCTGGCCGACACCGCGCTGAAGACCGCGAACTCCGGTTACCTGACCCGCCGTCTGGTGGACGTGGCACAGGACCTGGTCATCACCATCGACGACTGCGGCACCACCAGCAACGGCCTGCGCATGACGCCGGTGATCGAGGGTGGCGATGTGGTCGAAGGTCTGGGCGAGCGGATCCTTGGCCGTGTGACCTCCAAAGATGTGTTGGTGCCGGGCAGCGAGGCCACCTTGATCCCGGCTGGCACGCTGATCGACGAGGCCAAGGTGCGCGAGATCGAGGAGGCGGGCGTGGATGAGGTATGGGTCCGCTCCCCGATCACCTGCGAATCGCGTTGGGGTGTTTGCGCTAAGTGCTATGGTCGCGACCTTGCGCGCGGTCATCTGGTCAACGTCGGTGAGGCGGTGGGGGTGATTGCTGCCCAGTCGATTGGTGAACCGGGCACGCAGCTGACCATGCGTACCTTCCATATCGGTGGTGCGGCCTCGCGTTCCGCGGCGACCAGCAGCGTCGAGAACAAGACCGCGGGTAGCGCACGTTTCCACAACCTGAAGACCGTCACCAACCGTGATGGCCTCCTGGTGGCCGTATCGCGTTCGGGTGAGATCGGTGTGGTCGATGAGCACGGCCGTGAGCGCGAGCGTTACAAGATCCCCTACGGCGCCATCATCCGCGTCAAGGAAGGTGATCGTGTGCCTGCCGGGAGTACGATGGCGGTATGGGACCCGCATACCCATCCGATCGTCACCGAGGTAGCCGGTTATGTGCGCTTCGTTGATTTCGTCGAAGGTGTGACCGTCAACTCGCAGGTGGACGAGATCACTGGCCTCTCGTCCAAGGAGATCACTGACCCGAAGCAGCGCGCAGGTGCGGCCAAGGACCTGCGTCCGCTGGTCAAGCTGGTCGATGAGCAGGGCCGTGATCTCAAGCTTGCGGGCACCGAGCTGCCGGCGAATTACTTCCTGCCTGGGCGCGCGATCGTCAACCTGAATGATGGCGACCGCGTGGAGGTGGGTGACTTTATAGCGCGTATCCCGCAGGAGAGCTCGAAGACCCGTGACATCACCGGTGGTTTGCCGCGCGTGGCCGACCTGTTCGAGGCCCGTAAGCCGAAGGATCCTGCCATCCTGGCCGAGATCTCGGGCACCATCAGCTTCGGCAAGGAGACCAAGGGCAAGCAGCGTGTGGTGATCACCGCCGAGAACGGCGATACGCACGAGGAGCTGATCCCGAAGTGGCGTCAGGTCAACGTGTTCGAGGGCGAGTACGTCAGCCGCGGCGAGGTGATCGTCGACGGCGAGCTTAGCCCGCACGACATCCTGCGCCTGCGTGGTGTCGAGGAGATGGCCTCTTATCTCACCAAGGAGGTGCAGGACGTCTACCGCCTGCAGGGGGTGAAGATCAACGACAAGCACATCGAGGTGATCATTCGTCAGATGCTGCGCAAGGTCGAGATCACCGAGCCTGGGGATTCGGGTTACATCGTCGGCGATCAGGTCGATAAGGCCCGCATCCTCGAGGAGAACCGCAAACTGGTCGAGAAGGGCAAGATGCCTGCCCAGTATCAGCCTGTGCTGCTTGGTATCACCAAGGCCTCGCTGGTGACTGAGTCGTTCGTGTCTGCGGCCTCCTTCCAAGAGACCACCCGCGTGCTGACCGATGCGGCCGTGCGCGGTGCGGTGGATGAGCTGCGTGGTTTGAAAGAAAACGTCATCGTCGGCCGCCTCATCCCGGCCGGCTCCGGGCTTGCCTACCATCAGAGTCGGCGCGAGGAGCGCCGCCGTCAGATGCGGGAGGCCCTTGGACTCGTCGATCTGGGCAGCGGTGTCCCGGTCGAAACCGCGGTCGCAAGCGACTCGGAAGAGGAATGAAAACCGACGGGGCGTTAAGTGGCATTGACACGCGTGGGTCTGGTCTCTAGAATCCAGCCCCTTTCAATGCGGTGCTCTGGCCTTGTGATCGCCCCCGCTTAAACCTATTTGCTGTTGGAGAGTTTAGGATGGCAACAGTCAATCAGCTGGTGCGCAAGCCCCGCACGCGGGTGAGCGAGAAGTCCAATGTGCCCGCGCTGCAAAATTGCCCTCAGCGTCGCGGTGTGTGCACGCGTGTTTACACCACCACTCCGAAGAAGCCGAACTCCGCGCTGCGTAAGGTGGCTAAGGTGCGTCTGACCAATGGCTACGAGGTCATCGGTTACATTGGTGGTGAGGGTCATAACCTTCAGGAGCACTCCGTGGTTCTCATTCGCGGCGGTCGTGTGAAGGACCTTCCGGGTGTGCGCTACCACATCGTGCGCGGTTCGTTGGACTGCCAGGGTGTGAACAAGCGTCGCCAGGGGCGTTCCAAGTACGGCGCCAAGCGTCCGAAGGGTTAATCAGGTTTTGGGTAGTCAGTCATGCCAAGAAGACGTGAAGTGCCGGTTCGTCAGGTTCTGCCGGATCCGAAATTCAAGAACACCACGATCACCAAGTTCATGAACATGGTCATGCGCGACGGCAAGAAGTCTGTGGCCGAGAGCATCGTGTATGGTGCCATCGATGTCATCACCGCCAAGGGCAAGAGCGATGCCGTCGGATTGATCGAGCGCGCCCTCGATAACGTGGCCCCGGCCGTCGAGGTGAAGTCCCGCCGCGTGGGTGGGGCCACCTACCAGGTGCCGGTCGAGGTTCGCCCGTCCCGTCGTACCTCCCTGGCCATGCGCTGGATCATCGAGGCGGCGCGTAAGCGTGGCGAGAAAGGCATGAAGAACCGTCTGGCCGGTGAGCTCATGGATGCTGCCGAGAACCGTGGTTCTGCGGTGAAAAAGCGTGAAGACACGCATCGCATGGCCGAGGCCAATAAGGCCTTCGCTCATTTCCGTTGGTAAGGCACGAGGACTGATCCGTGGCACGTACGACACCGCTCGCGCGGTACCGCAATTTCGGCATCATGGCCCACATCGATGCCGGCAAGACAACGACCACCGAGCGCATCCTCTATTACACCGGTGTGTCCCACAAAATCGGTGAGGTTCACGAGGGTGCGGCCACCATGGACTGGATGGAGCAGGAGCAGGAGCGTGGCATCACCATCACCTCCGCGGCCACCACCGCCTTTTGGAGCGGCATGGATCGCCAGTTCGAAGAGCACCGCTTCAACATCATCGACACCCCGGGGCACGTCGACTTCACCATCGAGGTGGAGCGTTCTCTGCGCGTGCTCGACGGCGCAGTGTTCGTGCTGTGCGCGGTGGGTGGTGTGCAGCCCCAGTCTGAGACGGTATGGCGCCAGGCCAACAAGTACCGTGTTCCGCGCATCGCGTTCGTGAACAAGATGGACCGCTCCGGTGCCAACTTCCTGCGCGTCATGGATCAGCTCAAGCAGCGCCTGGGGGGCAATCCCGTGCCGGTGGTTCTGCCGATCGGTGCCGAGGACAGTTTCGAGGGGGTCGTCGACCTGATCCGCATGAAGGCCATCTACTGGAATGAGGCCGACAAGGGGATGACCTATGAGGTCCGCGACATTCCGGCGGGTATGTTGGCCCAGTGTCAGGAGTATCGCGAAAAGATGGTCGAGGCTGCGGCCGAGGCCAGCGAGGAGATGATGGAGAAGTATCTTGAGTCCGGCGAGCTGTCGGATGACGAGATTAGGGCTGGTTTGCGCATCCGCACCCTCAATAACGAGATCATCCCGGCCTTCTGTGGCTCTGCCTTCAAGAACAAGGGCGTACAGCGCATGCTGGATGGCGTGATCGAGTTCCTGCCGGGGCCGACCGACGTTCCTGCGATCAAGGGCGAGCTCGAGAGTGGCGAACCGGCCGAGCGTCATTCCGGTGACGATGAGCCGTTCTCCGCCCTGGCGTTCAAGATCATGACCGACCCGTTCGTGGGTACCCTGACCTTTATTCGTGTCTACTCCGGCGTGATGAAAGCGGGTGATGTCGTGTACAACTCGGTCAAGCAGTCCCGTGAGCGCATTGGCCGTCTTGTGCAGATGCACGCCAACAGCCGTGAGGAGATCAAAGAGGTCCGCGCCGGTGACATCGCTGCCGCGGTCGGTCTGAAGAATGTCACCACCGGTGACACCTTGTGCGACCCGAACAACATCATCATCCTCGAGCGCATGGACTTCCCGGAGCCAGTGATCTCCATTGCCGTGGAACCCAAGACCAAGGGTGATCAGGAGAAGATGGGGATCGCCCTTTCCAAGTTGGCGGCTGAGGATCCCTCCTTCCGGGTGCATACTGACGAGGAGTCCGGTCAGACCATCATCTCTGGCATGGGTGAGCTGCACCTGGAGATCATCGTCGACCGCATGAAGCGCGAGTTCAAGGTCGAGGCGAACACTGGCAAGCCGCAGGTGGCCTACCGCGAAACCATCCGTGGCACCGTGGAGCAGGAGGGTAAGTTCGTTCGCCAGTCCGGCGGTCGTGGCCAGTATGGTCACGTCTGGCTGCGCATCGAACCGAACGAGGAAGGCAAAGGCTACGAATTCGTCAATGCCATTGTCGGTGGTGTGGTGCCGAAGGAATACATTCCTGCGGTCGACAAGGGGGTGCAGGAGGCCCTGCAGAACGGCGTCATCGCTGGCTTCCCGATGGTGGACGTCAAGGTGACCCTGTTCGATGGCTCCTACCACGACGTAGACTCCAGCGAGATGGCGTTCAAGATCGCCGCCTCGATGGCGTTCAAGGAAGGCGCTGCCAAGGCGAACCCGGTCCTGCTCGAGCCGATCATGAAGGTCGAGGTTGAGACGCCCGAGGAGTACATGGGGGATGTCATCGGAGATATCAACCGCCGTCGTGGTATGGTCCAGGGTATGGATGATGGGTTTGGTGGCATCAAGAAGATCCGCGCCGAGGTTCCGCTGTCCGAAATGTTCGGCTACGCCACTGATCTTCGCTCCGCGACCCAGGGGCGCGCGAGTTACTCCATGGAGTTCGCCAGGTACTCCGAGGCTCCGCGCAATGTCACCGAGGCGGTGATCAAGGGCGTAAAAGGTTGATTTTTAAGTATTCAGAGGTCCAAAAGTCATGGCTAAGGAAAAATTCGAACGTAAGAAGCCGCATGTGAACGTGGGCACGATTGGTC
>JBEVAM010000029.1:0-15489 GCA_051297135.1 Halothiobacillaceae bacterium | reverse complement strand
GGTCTTGACCGATACGCCGAGCAGCTTTGCCGCCTTGCCAGTGCTCATGGTGCTTTCCATGAGACTATTATACATTATTGCACACGATTGTTAGAACTAGAGTTTACCTCCATCCGGTCACCCAACTGCTCCAGCGCCTCACCAAGCTTGCGGGCGCGTGGGTCGTCCGAGAGCACGGCCTCGCCGGCATGCCCCCCTTCGCTCCAGCGCCAGACCTCCCCTTTGAGCCCCGCCACCGTTTCGCGGCGCCCTGTGGCCTCCACCCGCGGCGTCTTCTGCATGGCCGCCTTCGCCTGCGGGGTCATGAAGGCCCCAGCCAGCGCCCCCACCATGTCCATGTCCATCACCGTCCCCTGGGGAGTGAGCATATACACCCCATCCCCGACCAGCAGGATGGAAACGGTGCCCTGCGACCCACCCTGCATGTCGTAACGGATGTGGCGCGCATCTTTCATTTGCACGATCAGCGTACCGGCCTCTTTCCGTTGCCCATCGAGCAGCTGGTAGACGCCGGTGATGTCGGCCAAGGCCAGCGCGGGCAGCGCCAGGAGGAGCAGGCCAAGCGGACGTTTCATGGGATGATCTCTCTTACGCGACCCTAAACGATGGCAACATCCGACATGAAGGATGTTCTCACCCAACCAAGTCAAACTGAACTTTGACCTCGGCGAGGGCCCGGTCTGTGGCGCATGGACGAGGATGCAACGATGATGCCGCTGATCGACCAGGCCAACATCGCCTGCGGCTTCCATGCTGGGGATCCACTGACCATGCGTCGCACGAAAACGCCGACGCAGGCCACCTGACCCGAAATGCAGCTGCCATATCCATGCGGCATCCTCACCGGGAGGAAAATTCGGGCAGACGAAGAAACCGCCCTGATTGTACAATTCCTAGGGAAACGCTGAATAAGGCCGCAAACAGGACGGGATGCACGGCGATGGGTGCGCAGTGACCGAGACATATCCATACGATCGGCGCGGGAGGGTGCACCACGCAACGCAGCAGACCGTTAGCACAAACTTATTTCAGTGTTTCCCTCGAGGTGTGGTGTATCGAGTCACATCATTTTCAGCCACTGGCAAGGGTTGCCCATGAGATTCCGCTTCCCCATCGTCATCATCGACGAAGACTTCCGCTCCGAGAACGCGAGCGGTTTCGGTATTCGCGCCCTGGCCAAGGCCATCGAGGACGAAGGCATGGAGGTCATGGGCGTCACCAGCTATGGCGACCTGTCGACCTTCGCCCAGCAACAAAGCCGCGCCTCGGCCTTCGTCCTCTCGATCGACGACGAGGAGTTCAACTCCGGCAACCCGGAGGAAGAGCTGCATGTGGTCCGCCAGCTGCGCGCCTTCGTCGAGGAGATTCGTTTCCGCAACGCGGACATTCCGATCTTCCTCTACGGGGAGACGCGCACCTCGAGCCACATTCCGAACGACGTGCTCAAGGAGCTGCACGGCTTCATCCACATGTTCGAGGATACCCCGGAGTTCGTTGCGCGCCACATCATCCGTGAGGCGCGCGCCTACCTCGATACCCTGGCCCCGCCCTTCTTCCGCGCCCTGACCGGCTATGCGGCCGATGGCTCCTACTCCTGGCACTGCCCAGGCCACTCTGGCGGCGTGGCCTTCCTCAAAAGCCCGGTGGGGCAGATGTTTCACCAGTTCTTCGGCGAGAACCTGCTGCGCGCCGATGTGTGCAACGCGGTCGAAGAACTCGGCCAGCTGCTCGACCACACTGGTCCGGTGGCCGCCTCCGAACGCAATGCAGCCCGTATCTTCCACGCCGACCACCTGTACTTCGTCACCAACGGCACCAGCACCTCGAACAAGATGGTCTGGCACAGTGTGGTCTCGCCGGGCGACATCGTGGTGGTGGACCGCAACTGCCACAAGTCGATCCTGCACGCGATCATCATGACCGGTGCGATTCCGGTGTTCCTCACCCCAACCCGCAACCATTTCGGCATCATCGGTCCGATCCCCCTGGAGGAGTTCAAGCCGGAGAACATCCAAAAGAAGATCGAGGCGCACCCGTTCGCGCGCCATGTCGAGAACAAGACGCCGCGCATCTTGACCATCACCCAGTCCACTTATGATGGTGTGTTGTACAACGTCGAGACCATCAAGGCGCTGCTGGATGGCCATATCGACACCCTGCATTTCGATGAGGCCTGGCTGCCGCATGCCGCCTTCCACGAGTTCTACGGCGACTACCATGCCATCGGCGAGGGGCGACCACGCTGCAAGAAGTCGCTGGTGTACTCCACCCAGTCCACCCACAAGCTGCTGGCCGGCCTCTCGCAGGCCTCGCAAATCCTGGTGCAGGACTGCGAGGAGCGACGCTTCGACCGCGACGTGTTCAACGAGTCTTACCTGATGCACTCCTCCACCTCGCCGCAGTACGCGATCATCGCCTCCTGCGATGTGGCCGCGGCAATGATGGAGCCGCCGGGCGGCACCGCGCTGGTGGAAGAGTCCCTGGTTGAGGCGCTCAACTTCCGCCGCGCCATGCGTAAGGTCGATGAGGAGTGGGGCTCGGACTGGTGGTTCAAGGTCTGGGGCCCGGATCATCTCCCCAAGGAGGGACTCGGTCGGCGTGAAGACTGGATGATCAAAAAGGGCGACCGCTGGCATGGCTTCGGCGATTTGGCCGAGGGCTTCAACATGCTCGACCCGATCAAGGCCACCGTGATCACGCCGGGGCTCGATGTGGACGGAGACTTCGCCGACTGGGGCATCCCGGCCGGCATCGTCACCAAGTACCTGGCCGAGCACGGCGTGGTGGTGGAAAAGACCGGCCTGTACAGTTTCTTCATCATGTTCACCATCGGCATTACCAAAGGCCGCTGGAACACCCTGGTCACCGCCCTGCAGCAGTTCAAGGACGACTACGACAAGAACCAGCCGCTGTGGCGCATTCTGCCCGAGTTCATCGCCAAACACCCGATGTACGAACGCATGGGCCTCAAGGACCTGTGTCGTAAGCTGCACGACATGTACAAGCAATACGACGTGGCGCGCCTGACCACCGAGATGTACCTCTCCGACATGGTGCCCGCCATGCGTCCGGCCGATGCCTGGGCCAAGATGGCTCACCGTGAGATCGAGCGGGTGCCCATCGATGAGCTAGAGGGCCGCATCACCGCAAGCCTGGTCACCCCCTACCCACCGGGCATCCCGCTCTTGATCCCAGGCGAGCGCTTCAACAAAACCATCGTCGATTACCTCAAGTTCGCCCGAGAGTTCAACAAACAATTCCCTGGCTTCGAGACCGACATCCATGGCTTGGTGGCCGAAGACGTGGACGGGCGAATCGTCTACCACATCGACTGCGTGAAGGACTGAGAGAGCCGTAGCGTCATGCTGCGAGAGGGGGGGCCGGGAGGGGCCCGCCCTCAGACCAATGCGAGCAACAAAAAAGGAGGCCCAGCCTCCTTTTTTCGTACCCCGAGGGTTACTGCGAGATGTTGCTGCGCACGCCGCGGATCTCGCGGATCCAGCGCAGGCGCTCGGCACCTTCGATCAACTCGTTCTGCAAGCGGAAGTAGTCCACCTCGGCGCCCTCGGCGATCGTCCCCTTGCTCTCGAGGGCCTTGAGGCGGGCCTCCTCGGCGGCGAGTTCCACCGCACGGGCATCCTCTTCACGCAGGGCGCTATCCGCGAGGATGGTGATCTTGAGGGGTTGCACCTCGATCACGCCACCGGAGACGTAGTAGTGGCTGGTATTGCCCCTTTCGTCGGTCACGCGGACTTCGCCCGGCTTGAGGGTTGCCAAGAGCTGTGTGTGGCGCGGCGTGATGCCGATCTCGCCCATCGTGGTGGGGACGACCACGAAGGTCGCCTGACCACTCAGGATCGGTCTGTCGGCGCTCACGATGTCCACATGGATGGTCATGGCCATACAGCCTCCTGATTACTTGGCGGCAAGCTTGGCAGCCTTCTCGACCGCTTCATCGATGCCGCCGACCATGTAGAACGCCTGCTCCGGCAGGTGGTCATACTCGCCTTCCAGCAAGCCCTTGAAGCCGCGCAGGGTTTCCTTCAGTGGAACGAAACGGCCCGGGGCACCGGTGAAGACCTCGGCCACGAAGAACGGCTGGGACATGAAGCGCTGGATCTTGCGTGCACGGGCCACGACCAGCTTGTCCTCTTCAGACAGCTCGTCCATGCCCAGGATGGCGATGATGTCCTTGAGCTCTTTGTAGCGCTGCAAGGTCTTCTGCACGCCGCGGGCGATGGTGTAATGTTCTTCACCCACCACCTGCGGGTCGAGCTGGCGGCTGGTGGAGTCCAGCGGATCGATCGCCGGGTAGATACCCAGGGCGGCGATGTCACGGGACAGAACCACGGTCGCATCCAGGTGCGAGAAGGTGGTCGCGGGAGACGGATCGGTCAGGTCGTCCGCCGGCACGTACACGGCCTGCACGGAGGTGATGGAGCCGGTCTTCGTGGAGGTGATGCGCTCCTGCAGGACGCCCATCTCCTCGGCCAAGGTCGGCTGATAACCCACGGCGGACGGCATACGGCCGAGCAGAGCGGAGACTTCGGTGCCGGCCAGGGTGTAACGGTAGATGTTGTCGATGAACATCAGCACGTCACGGCCTTCGTCACGGAAGTACTCGGCCATGGTCAGGCCGGTCAGGGCGACGCGCAGACGGTTGCCGGGCGGCTCGTTCATTTGGCCATAGACCAGGGCGACCTTGTCCAATACGCCGCCTTCGCTCATCTCGTGGTAGAAGTCGTTACCCTCGCGGGTACGCTCGCCCACACCGGCGAAGACGGAGTAGCCACTGTGTTCGACCGCGATGTTGCGGATGAGCTCCATCATGTTCACGGTCTTGCCCACGCCGGCGCCGCCGAACAGGCCAACCTTGCCGCCCTTGGCGAACGGGACCAGCAGGTCGATCACCTTGATACCGGTTTCGAGCAAAGCCGTGCTGGAGGCCTGCTCGTCGAATGCCGGCGGCTTGCGGTGAATGATCCTGCGATCTTCGGTGGCGATCGGACCGGCGTGGTCGATCGGGTTACCGAGTACGTCCATGATGCGACCCAGGGTGGCTTTACCCACCGGGACCGAGATGGGCGCACCGGTATTGGTCACGGACAAGCCGCGACGTAGACCTTCGGACGCGCCAAGGGCGATGGTGCGCACCACACCATCGCCGATCTGCTGCTGAACTTCGAGGGTCAGACCAGTGCTGTCGACCTTCAATGCATCGTAAATCTTCGGCACGGAATCACGTGGAAACTCCACGTCGATTACCGCACCGATGATTTCGCGAATCTTGCCAGAACTCATGTTCGGTTCCTCATCATCAATACGTAAGAATTCAAGCCTTGAGCCCGACCCCTCGCCCCGAGGAGCTTGCAGCACAAGGTGCCGCAAGGGTGCGAAGGCGAGGGATCAACCAATGGCAGCCGCGCCACCGACAATTTCTGCGATCTCTTGAGTGATCGCTGCCTGACGAGCCTTGTTGTATTTCAGCTTCAGGTCGCGGATCAGCCCGCCGGCGTTGTCGGACGCGTTCTTCATGGCGATGCGACGTGCAGCCATTTCACAGGCCACGTTTTCGATGGTCGCCTGGTGAACGCTGGCCGCGACGTAACGCTTGAGCAACAGATCCAGGACGTCTTCTGCATCGGGCTCGTAGATGTAGTCCCAGCGATGCTGCAGTGCAGGCAAGTCCACCGGCATGAGCGGTAGGATGCGCTCAATCACAGGGCGCTGGGTCATGCTGTTGACGAACTCATTGCGTGCGATCCAAATCTCGTCCAGATGGCCCACCTCGAAGGCGTCGAGCATGACCTTGACCGCTCCCTGCACCCTCACGAACTTCGGACGATCGCCCAGGCCTGTGATCTCGGCCACCGGGTTGAAGGCCCCGCGCTTGACGAAGGCCACGCCCTTGCTGCCGATGGCGCAGACATCGATCTCGATGTTCTTGTCCGCCCAGCCCTTCATGGTCTTGAGGGCCTGCTTGAACAGGTTCACGTTCAGACCGCCGCACAGGCCACGGTCGGTGGTTACCAGGATCATCCCCACACGCTTGACCGGACGTTCCACCATGAACGGGTGGCGGTATTCCGGATGGGCATTGCTGAGGTTGGCGATCACGTCCTTGATCTTTTGCAGGTAAGGACGAGTCGCCTCCATGTTTTCCTGGGCCTTGCGCATCTTGCTCGCCGCGACCATTTCCATGGCCTTGGTGATCTTACGCGTGTTTTGAACGCTCTTGATCTGCGTACGGATTTCTTTGGCGCCGGCCATGACAGTTGCCTCTCTTACCAGACACCGTTGGCTTTGAAGGCCTCGAGGGTTTTCTTCAGGCCAGCGTAGATATCGTCGTTGAGGTTACCGTCATTGCCGATCGCCTCCATCAGCTCCTTCGCGTTGCTGTGCGCATAGGCGTGCAACGCGGACTCGAAGGAACCGATTTTCTCGACCGGTACGTCGTCCAGATAACCCTCGTTGGCGGCGAACAGCGAGAGGGCGATTTCTGCCACGGACAGCGGCTTGTATTGGGCCTGCTTCATCAGCTCGGTGACGCGCTTACCACGCTCGAGCTGACGGCGGGTGGCCTCGTCCAGATCGGAGGCGAACTGCGAAAACGCAGCCAGCTCACGGTACTGGGCCAGGTCGGTACGGATACCACCGGAGAACTTTTTGATGATCTTGGTCTGGGCCGCACCACCCACGCGGGATACGGAAATCCCCGGGTTGATGGCAGGGCGCAGGCCGGCGTTGAATAGATCGGTCTCGAGGAAAATTTGGCCGTCGGTGATGGAGATCACGTTGGTCGGAACGAACGCGGAGACGTCCCCCCCCTGGGTCTCGATGATCGGCAACGCGGTCAGTGAGCCAGTCTTGCCCTTCACTTCGCCGTTGGTGAACCTTTCGACGTAGTCGGCGTTCACGCGGGAGGCGCGCTCCAGCAGACGGCTGTGCAGGTAGAAGATGTCCCCCGGATAGGCCTCACGGCCCGGCGGACGACGCAGCAGCAGGGAGATCTGACGGTAGGCCCAGGCCTGCTTGGTCAAGTCGTCATACACGATGAGCGCATCCATCCCGCGGTCGCGGAAGTACTCACCCATGGTGCAACCGGCATAGGGCGCCAGGTACTGCATGGAGGCCGGGTCGGAGGCACTGGCGGCCACCACGATGGTGTACTCCATCGCGCCGTGCTCTTCCAGCTTGCGCACGATGTTGGCGATGGTCGAGGCCTTCTGACCGATCGCCACATAGATGCAATAAACATCCTTGCCTTTCTGGTTGATGATAGTGTCGATGGCCACCGCGGTCTTACCGGTCTGACGGTCACCGATGATCAGCTCACGCTGACCACGACCGATGGGCACCATGGCGTCCAGTGCCTTGATACCGGTCAGCAGCGGCTGGTCGACCGACTTGCGATCGATCACGCCCGGGGCGATGACTTCGATCGGGGCGGTTAGCTTGGCACCAATCTCGCCCTTACCGTCCACCGGACGACCGAGGGTGTCGACCACGCGACCGAGCAGTTCCTTGCCGATGGGTACCTCCAGAATGCGGCCGGTGCACTTGACCTGGTCGCCTTCCTTCAGGTGACCATACTGTCCCAGAACGATCGCACCGACGCTGTCGCTCTCGAGGTTCATCGCCACACCGAAGGTGTTGCCCGGGAACTCGATCATCTCACCGAGCATGACGTCGGCCAGACCGTGGATGCGCACGATACCGTCGCTAACGCTGACGATGGTACCAACGGTGCGGGTATCCGCACCGACTTCGAAACTTTCAATCCGCTGCTTGATCAGGGAACTGATTTCAGAAGGATTAATCATGAAAATAACTCCTTAGCGGACCATAGCGTTTGCCAGGCCCTGCAGGCGACCCCGCATTGAACCGTCGATGACCCGATCCCCGGCATACACGATGGCGCCGCCAATCAGGGATGGGTCAACTTCATTGACCAGGGTGATGACCTTGCCCAGACGCTTGCCAAGGGCCTCGACCAGCTTGGCTTGCTCGTCGGCGCTCAGCGGCTTGGCGGAAACCACACGCACGTCCATCCTGCCTTCTTCAGCACGGCGGAGTTCTTCGAACTCCACCGCGATCAGCGGCAGAAGGGGAAGACGCGCATTTTCGCCCAGCAGGCGCACGAGGTTTTCGCCCTCGGCGCTGAGGCGACCCTGCGCGATGTTGAGCATGAGCTCCGCCCGTTGGTCACGACCGATGGCCGGTGAGGCGAGGATGCGCCTCATATCGGCATCGTTGGCGACGGCTGCCAGGAAGGCCAGCATCTCGGACCACTTGGCCTGCTGACCCCGCGCCTGGGCTACCTCGAAGGCGGCACGGGCATAGGCGCGGGCGGCTTTTGCGTTCTCGGACATGGCGCCCCCTTAGACGCGGGCCACGAGGTCGGCGAGCAACGCCTCGTGTGCCTGGGCGTCGACTTCGCGCTTTAGGATGCGCTCAGCGCCAGCGACCGCAAGCACGGCGACTTGCTTGCTGAGCTCTTGCTTGGCGCGTTCGACTTCGCGTTCGATCTCGGCCTGCGCACCGGAGAGGATGCGTTCGGCTTCGGCCTTGGCGTTGTTGCGGGCTTCCTCGATGATCTCGTTGCTGCGGGCATGGGCCTGGTTCAGCATCTCGCTCGCCTTCTCTTTGGCTTCCTTAATGATCTGTACCGCACGCTCTTCAGCCAGCTTGAGCTCGTGCTTACCGCGATCGGAGGCGGACAGGCCATCGGCGATGCGCTGACGACGCGCCTCCATCATGGCGGACAACGGGGCCCACAGGAATTTGTTCACCAGCCAGATCATCGCCACAAAGGCGATCATCTGGGCAATCAGGGTGACCGTAATGTTCACGGTTGCCTACCTCTCTAGAGGACACAGGAAAACCGCGTGCGGACACCGTGCCCGCACGCCAGGATCACCGTGTCTTAGCCGCCGACTGCCTGGATGGCGGACTGCAGGGCGCCCACGAACGGGTTGGCTAACAGGAGCCACATGGCGAAGGCCAAGATGATGAACGGGAAGGACTCCATCAGACCGGCGAAGATGAACATGTTGACCATCAGCTGCGGACGCATTTCCGGCTGACGGGCAATGCCTTCGATGGTCTTGGAGCAGATCAGGCCCCAGCCAATGGCCGAACCCAAGCCGGCGGCGGCAAGAATCATGCCCACGCCTACGGCAGTGTAGGCATAAATCATCGCGATCATGTCTGCGTTCATCGTCAGTTCTCCTCTTACGGATTTTGTTGAAGGTGAAGGGTTGAAAAGGTGGTTGTCATCCACGACTCAGTGTTCATCTTCGGAGGCGTGTGCCATGCCCAGGTAGACGATGGTCAGCACCATGAAGATGAAGGCCTGCAGTGTGACGACGAAGATATGGAACAGCAGCCACCCCAGATCGAGCACGACCTGCAGCGGGAACCAGATCAGCAGGGCCACACCGATCGTCGCCGCGCCGGACAGCAGGGCGATGAGCAGGAACACCAACTCGCCGGCGAACATGTTGCCGAAGAGTCGGAGGCCGAGACTCAGGGGCTTGGCCAGCTCCTCGATGACGGTCATGATGACATTGACCGGGATCAGGAACTTGCCGAAGGGGTGGAACAGGAACTTCTTGACATAGCCAACGATGCCCTTGACCTTGATGTTGTAATAGATGGTCAACAGGAACACGACAGCCGCCAGGGCGAGGGTGGTGTTGATGTCGGTGGTCGGCACGAGCTTGAAATACTCAAGGCCGAAGACACTATGCAGAATGGCCGGAACCAGATCGACCGGGATCAGGTCCATGAAGTTCATCAGCCACACCCAGACCAACACGGTCAGGGCGAGCGGGGCGATCAACTTGTTATCCTTGCCGCCAAAAGAGTCTTTGACCTGCTTATCGACGAACTCCAGAACCATTTCGACAAAGTTCTGGAAGCCACTTGGCGCGCCCACCTGGAGGTTGCGACCAACGCGCATGGCCGCAAACACGATCAGGGCACCCAGCATGATACTTACAATCAGGGTATCGAGATGGAGGGTCCAGAAACCCTCGCCGACCGACCAGTTGGTAAGGTGGTGCTGAATGTACTCGACGGGCCCGCCGCCCGAGTTCTCCGCTGCGCTCACGGTTGTACTCCCCAAATCCAAGCTTGACGAAAACTAGCGCCGCGCAACAACGACGAACCCGAGCTGCGCGAGCACGAAACCGGCGAACAGAGGCAGCGCCGACAGCTTCAGCAACCCCATCCCGACACCCAGAAGCACGATGAGGAGCAGAAAGCGCACGACGGCACCCACGTACAAAACGAGCATACTGCCCTTCGGATCGAGGATGGCGCGCTGTTCGGCCTTGCGAACCCCCCGCTTGTGCAGCCAGACAAGCAGCATGCTGACAAGCCCGCCATACACCACGGCAAGCCCATCGAACTCATGCCCGAGCCCCCCCCAGACCACCGCCAAGACCGTGGTGGCGATCAGCTGCCACAACATCAGCCGACGGGCGAGAAGCTCAATCCTGGTCGCGGGCACGATCCTGCATCCTAAGCAGTTGGTGGACCCTCTGGAGGCCACCGACCAACCCCAACCCCCCGATGATCACCATGAATAGAGGCCGCGTATCAAACCAGCCATCGACCAGATAACCAATGATGAAGCCAGAAGCGATCATCGATACGAATAGACTTCCGGCACTGATGAGCGGCAGGCCTATGGAGGGAGGGTTATTCATAAGAGGGAGTCTAACATTATTTTCTTTTCTCTCTCAACCTGCACTTGCGCCCCCACCCCAAGCAGCGGCGCGAGTACGGCCCATACGTTCTCCAGGATCAGACGATGCCCTTCCGCGTTCGGGTGTATACCATCCTGCTGATTGAACTGCGGCTGACCGGCCACGCCCTCCAGCAGGAAAGGAATCGTCACGATCTCCCGCCCCAGTTCGGCATAGATGGCGGCAAACTGGCTTGTGTAGAGCGTGCCATAGTTGGGCGGCAGGCGCATGCCGGCAAGGATGGGAAGGGCACCCGCAGCACGTACCTGGTCACGCATGGCATGCAGATTGGTGCGCAGCGCCTCCAACGAGAGGCCGCGCAAGCCATCGTTGGCACCAAGCTCGATCACCACCCAGCGCGGCCGGTAACGCTCGAGCAAGGCGGGCAGGCGCGCACGCCCCGATGCGCTGGTCTCCCCGCTGATGCTGGCATTGACTACACGCACGTCCAGCCCAACATCGTGCAGGCGCTTCTGCAGCAGGCTCGGCCAGGCCTGCGCGCGGGTCACCCCGTAACCCGCGCTCAGGCTATCGCCGACGATCAGCAGCACCTCGGCTGCCCGGACGGCGGGCTGGCCCACCACGAGTGTGATACACAGAACTGCAAGCACCGACCATAATCTATAGGCCAAGCAACCGACACAAGAGCGCCTCATGCACACACTCCTCCATACCCGCGGTCTTGGCAAGACCGTCCATACCTCTAACGGCCCACTGCGCCTGCTTGAGGATATCAATATCGAGCTCGTGCGTGGTGAGCGCGTCGGTCTGGTCGGTGCCTCGGGCTCGGGCAAGACCACCCTGCTTAGCCTGCTTGCGGCACTCGACACCCCAACAGAGGGCGAGATCCTGCTCGATGGCCAGGCCATTGGCCCCTTGTCCGAGGACGAGCGCGCTGCCTTACGCGGGCGCATGATCGGCTTTGTGTTTCAGTCTTTTCTGCTCCTGCCTGGTCTGACCGCGCAGGAAAACGTCGAGTTACCATTGCGTCTAGGCGGGCATCCTGCGCCCTCGGCACGCGCACGGGATTTGCTCGCCGCCGTCGGCCTTGCGCATCGCATGCATCACTACCCGGCCCAACTGTCCGGTGGCGAACAACAGCGTGTGGCCATTGCCCGCGCCTTCGCCCTCGAGCCACCGCTGCTGCTGGCCGACGAGCCGACCGGCAACCTCGACCAGGCCACCGGGGCACATATCATCGACCTGTTGTTCGAACTCAACCGCGAGCGCGGCGCAACCCTCCTGCTCGTCACGCATGATCCGGCCCTGGCTGGGCGTTGCGACCGCCTGTTGCACCTCGACCAAGGGCGGTTGATACCATCATGAACCAAGCCATGCACCGTGGGGTGCTGTGGTATGCCCGCCGACAGCGCCAGCGTGCCTTCGGGATGGTCATGGCGCTCGCCATGGGTGTTGCCGCATTGGTGGCGGTTAGCACCTTTGCCGAACGCCTATCCGGCGCACTGCGACAAACGGCCACCGAGGCGCTCGGCGGCGATCTCGTATTGATCGCCGATCACGCGATCCCGCCCCATTTCCGCACCGAGGCAGAACGTCTCGGCCTGCGCAGCGCCTCCTCCACCCATTTTCCGAGCATGATCTTGGCCAACGGGCGGACGCGCCTGGTCGAGATCAAGGCGGTCAGTCCCGAATACCCCCTGCTCGGCGAGCTGCGCGTGAACGGGACCACGGCCTATGCACCGGCCGCAGGCCAGGCCTGGCTTGAGCCGGATGCCTTGGCCGCGATCGGCATCGACCAAGGTGCCAACTTCAACCTCGGCCAACTCACCCTCCAGGCGGGTGGCCGACTGGACCGCGAGCCGGACCGCGCCCCCAGCATGTTTGTCATCGGCCCACGGGTGATGATCGCCGAGGCCGACCTTGCCTCGAGCGGCCTGCTTGGCTTTGGCAGCCGCGCAACCTTTCGCCTACACCTGACCGGCGATGCCGCTGCACTGAGGGACTTTGCCGATTACGTTCGGCGCCACCCCGAGCGCGGCCTCCGCCTCGAAGGGCTGGACGAGACCCGTCCGGAGTTGCGCGAGGCCTTGAATCGCGCGGAGGGACTGCTGCGCGTCAGCGGCCTGCTCGCCCTGCTGTTGGCGGGGCTCGCGGTCGGCATCGGTATGCAGGAGCGCCTGCGCACCCAGCTCGATGCTGCCGCCACCTTGCGCGCCCTTGGCGCCCCTGCCCGCTTCATCACCATCTCCGCCTTGCTTGCCCTGTTGCCCACGGCCGCGCTCGGCAGCCTGATCGGCGTCTTTCTCGGTTATGCTATTCAGCCGCTCTTACCTCTCCTGTTGCAGGGCGTGATCCCCGCCGACCTGCCCCCACCCGGCCCCATACCCGCCCTGCTCGGCCTGCTGGCTGGGCCGGTCATCACGCTCGCCTTCGCCCTGCCCGCCGTGTTGCGCCTGCGCGCAACCCCGGTGCTGCGCATCTTGCGCCGTCATCTGGAGCCGCCCGCCTGGGGCCCCTTCGGCTGGGGAGCCCTGGCCGTTGGCATCCTCCTGCTTGGGGCTTTGGTCGCCATCATCGCCGGCCCCACCCGCCTCACCGCCGCGGTCCTCGGCGGGACGCTTGGTCTGGGCCTCGTGCTGCTACTCCTCGCCAGCCTGCCCATCCTGCTCGCCCGGCGGCGCTGGCTACCCGCGGGCTTTGCCATCCTCGGTCAACTCGCTCAACCTGGCCGCCACACCCACCTCACCCTGGCCACCCTTGGCCTCGGCCTGATGGCCCTCACCCTCGCCTTCAGTCTGCGCACAGACCTGCTCGAAGGCTGGTCGGCGCGCCTGCCGGCAGATGCTCCGAACCGCTTCGTCATCAACCTGCTGGAAGAACAAAAGGAAGAGTTTGGCCGCCTGCTGACTGAAGCCGGTCTCCCCGTCCCCGTGCTCAGGCCGATGATCCGTGCCCGCCTGTTGAGCATTGACGGACAACCCATCGATGTATACCCCTTGGCGGAGGGGCGGGCGCGTGCCCTCGCCGAGCGCGAATTCAACCTGTCGATGGCCGACGCTCACCCTGCCGACAACCGCATCATCGCCGGGCGCCACTGGCGCGCGGATGAAGCCGATCACCCTTGGCTGTCGGTGGAGGAGGGCATCGCCAAACGCCTTGGTATTGGACTCGGCAGCCGGCTTAAGTTCGAGATTGCCGGCGAGATTTGGCAGGGCACCGTGCTCAACCTGCGCCGAGTGCGCTGGGATAGCTTCAACGTCAATTTCTTTGTCTCCACCCCACCCGACACGCTGAACGGCTACCCGGCCACCTGGATCACCAGCTTTCACCTGCCGGACGACAAGGCCGGGCTCGCGGACCGGCTGGTGGCGGCGCTGCCAAATATCACCATCATCGACATTCGCGCCGCGCTGACCCAGGTGCGCGAGATGCTGGTGCGCATCGAGGCCGCGGTGGGTCTAGTGCTTGGCTTGGTCCTGATCAGCGCCTGGCTGGTGCTGTGGAACGCCGCTGCCAGCACTGCCCGCACCCGCCGTTTCGAGACCGCCCTGTTGCGCACCCTCGGTGCCTCGCGCGGCTGGCTGCGTCGTCAGCTTGTCACCGAGTATGCCCTGCTCGGCCTGCTCGCGGGGTTGCTCGGCGCCCTCGCCGCCACCCTCGTGAGTGCGATTCTCGGCCGCCTGATCCTGGAGGAATGGCTGCCGGTTTCGCCCTTGCCCTGGCTCGTCACCCCGCTGCTCGGCGCCATCCTCAGCGCGGTAGCCGGCTGGCTGAGCCTGCGCGGCACGCTGGACACACCGCCCGCGCTGGTGCTACGCGCGCCGGATTGAACCCGGTGACCCATGGCCAAGCCCCTCCAACGGCGCATTGAAAAAGAAAAAGGGGCCGACGGCCCCTTCTCGTCGTTCCGCAGGGGCGGTCCATACCACCCCGTCAGGCCATAGCCTTAGAGTGAGGCGATGTAAGCGCTCAAGTTGGCGATGTCGCTATCCGACAGGGCAGCGGCGTTCGGCGCCATCATCGCGCTGTTCGGGCCGAGGGTCTCACCCGCGCGATACTTCTTCAGCTTACTCTCGACCTCCGAGGCGGACAGGCCGGCGAGCTTCGGGAAGATACCGGAGCCCTCACCTTTCGCGCCGTGACAAGCCGCGCAAGTGGCGTACTTGGCCGCACCAGCCGTAGCATCACCAGTTACTGCGACAGGAGCAGCCGGGGCCGGGGCTTCGGCGGCCGACGGAGCTACCGGTGCGACCGGAGCCGTGGCCACCTCACCTTTGGTGCTGCCTCGTTCGATCGTATTCATCAGCGCCTTCGCCAGGTAACCGACCACGATCAGCAGGAGCACCACACTAAGGACGGTGACGAGCTTGGCCATCGAATCCACTTTCACATCATGCTGAGCCACAAAAAATCCTCGTTGTGTTTGAACCCGCAAAGTGGCGCATCGTGCGCCATGATCCAAAAAATATTATAGGTCCACCGTATCCAGGCGGGACAATTAAAAAATGGACGGCTCGATTAAAGAGGGGTATGCTTTTACACTCCAAGCGCCCGTAGCTCAGCTGGATAGAGCGCTGCCCTCCGGAGGCAGAGGTCTGGGGTTCGAATCCCTACGGGCGCGCCAATGCCTTCGAGTACCCCTCACCCGGCCGCTCAGGCCAGCGAGTCATGCTCAACGCGAACGATCCTCCTCGCGCGCCTGCTCGTTCGCACCGGATTGACAACCACCAAAGGCCTTGGTGCATGCCTGCCCATCCAGTCCATGAGCGAGCGG
>JBEVAM010000028.1:0-15898 GCA_051297135.1 Halothiobacillaceae bacterium | reverse complement strand
CATGTAGCACCAACAGCGGAGGGCTTACGGACGCGGGTTCGATTCCCGCCGCCTCCACCAACACCCAAGGGCCAACCGGAACGGTTGGCCCTTTTTCTTGCCCGCAACGCCAGTGTTGGCGCGGTTTCTGGGCGGCGCCTTGCGGACGCGCACGCCGTCCGAGCGCCGTTCCCGCCCCGACAGGGCCTCTCTGTTCTCGGTTTTTCTCTGCGGCCCGTGGTAGGAACCGGAGGCCACATCCTTGCCTGACAAGGACTTAGAGACCCCGGGTTGCGGTCGGAGACTGCCTTGCAACGGCGACCGAAGTAGTCGGCCCTGCAAAATTCATCTCGCGGCGCCGACGAGAAGCGCCGGACGTGCGCGAGCAGCGAGTCGACTCGCGGACGCGGCGAGCGCTGACAGCAGCCAAAGCGAGCGCAAAAAGGCTGGAGCAATGCCCCGCCGGGCGATGGCACGCAGCAGCCAGCGGATGTTGAAGCCGGCTGCGCACAACACCGCATGCAGCGCGTCACCCTCAGCGCCCTTGAGCCAGCAGCGCTTCATGCCGTGATCGTGCTTGGCATGCCCGATGGCCGGCTCGACCGCCTGACGCCGCTTCAGCCAGCGCCGCTGGCTGCGCGTGAGCGAGCGGCTCTTGCCGCGATGGATCAATGTCACCCCGCCAATGTCGGCATCCGCCCCCCGGTAGCCCAGGTCGACGATGGCCGTGTGCGGCTTGACGCCCAGCTCCTGCAGCAAGACGGTGGTCTGCTCCAGTTGCTCGGCCAGCGTGTGGCCGTCGTAGGGGTTGCCCGGCAGGCTGCGCGCACCGACCATCAAGCCCTGTTTGGCCGTGACGGCCACGCTGACCTTCACGCCGAACTCGTAGGGCTGGCGGGCCTTGCCCTTGCCGATGCACTCGACCTGCGGCGCATGCAGCGCGTACAGCTTGTGCTTGTCCTTGGGGCGCTGCGAGCGGATGCGCTCGGCGCGCTCCAGCCATGGCTGCAGGCGATCACGCACGTCTTGCGGCGCTGCCAGCAGGCGGCGTTGCACGTCGCGCAGCACGCGCCCGAGCACGGTGCGCTGGCGCTTGAGCACCCGGCGCAGCCGCTTGAACTGCTTGGCGTGCGCATAGCCGCCGGCACGCCGGCGCAGGCTGCGGCCCTCGCGCTCGAAGGTCTGCTTCAGCCGCAGCCCGGCGCGCTGCGCCAGTTGCACCACCTTGGCCCGCGCCACTTCCAGCAGCCGGCTGTCGGTGGGATAGGCCACCGCCTTCTCCTGCACCGTGGTGTCCACGATCACACGCTGCAGTTCGCTCTTGCGCACCGCCTGCATCTGCACGGCCGCCTCGATCGTCTTGGCCAGCAACTCCTCCACGCCGGCCTCGCCCAGCACCCGCCTGAAGCGCCCGATCTGCGTGGCATCGCACGGCAGGCGTGGCTCGTAGTACTCCTGCCCGCTGAAGAACTGCCACACCACGTTCTCGGCCCAGCGCTCGACCACGGCCTCGTCGCTCAGGCCATAGGCATGCTTCAGGTACAGCAGCGACACCATCAAGCGGATCGCCAGGCGCGGGCGGCCTGCCGCGCTCACGCCTGCGCCGACCACCTGCACCGTGGGGCCGAACAGGTCTGCACCTTCGATGCTGCGCCCGCGCCGGTCCTTGCGCGCCAGCAGCGGCGCCACGCTCGCTTCGATCTGCTGCCACGGCATGCGTGTGGCCAGCACCGCCAGCGGGTGGCGCAGGTCGATCATCTGGTCCAGTCGGGCGCGGAAAAAGTCCGGCGTGCTCATCGAAATCCCTCTCCAAACTCCCAGAAATTCGCATCGAGCCGATTCATCTTCGGGAGTTCCAACCCCGCAACATCACCTCACCAACTCAGTGTCCATGCGGCTTCAGGGCGTTTTGCAGGGCCGACGAAGTAAGTGGGAGAGCCCGACGTGAAAAAGACCCCTTCCGCGCTCAAGTGGCTCGCCGAGAGGCGCGCCCGCACGGCCCGCGACTTGGCGCAAAACCTGCGCTTTCTGCAGCGCGTGCAACACGAGATCAAGACGCTCGAACTCGGCCTCGAGAGTTTCTTCCCCAACTCTTCCCGTCATTGACGAACGCACGTCTTCAGGGCAATACTTTTGCAACACCGAATGGGACCAAAGCGATGCCGCGAGTCAGACGCAAGACCGAAGTCGCGACCATCAAACTCACGCCTGAAGTCAGGCGTGCATGGGTGGCCGCCGCCGAGGCCGAGCGCCGCTCGTTGGCCAACGTGTTCGAGGTCGCCATCCTCGAGTACGTCAAGCGCCACCACATAGCCGTGCCCGCTGCCGTCAAAGAAGAACAGCCCAGGGAAGACTGATGCCGACGACCCCGCAACACGGTTTGCTTACACGCCTGCTCGATTACATCGTCGAACAGGGCAAGGAGATCGACCCCAGGGCCTACGTTCTCACGGGCGCCTCCGACTTCAGGCGTTTCCCAAAGGACCTGTCCGGGCTGCCCGGCGTCGACCTCGATCGCAAGGTCGAAGGCGACCACATCTGGCTGCAGGTTGCGCGCCTCGCGTCCACCTCGCCATCTGCTCCTGACGAGGAGGTGCGGCCCTATATCACCTATTCCGACGATCCGAGCGGGCCCGTGCCGACCCTCAACGAGCAGGCGCTGCAACATCGATTCGCAGCTGACAGACGTACGATGAGTGAGGAGGTCGCGGCCACTCGCGACAAGCATCGCCGCGAGCGCGTCACGAGAGCCTTGACGGACTACATACCGCTTTGGCAGGCCTGGGCCGAAGGGGAGAAACCCCGGCGCCGCACCATCGCACTCTATGGCGATCTCTTCATGCTCAAGGGTCGGCTCGAAGCCGAGGAGACCTCCAACCCATGGGAACTGGTTTGGGGCATGGGCGTGTCGGCCTGGAAGTTCACCGGCACGCGCACGGAGGACGGAAACGGCAAGGGCGTCAGCGTCGACTACCAGTACCCGCTGCTGACACAAGTCGTCGAGATTGACCTCGACCCCCAGACGCACACGATTTCGGTGCGCCCCAGGGCCGTGGCCCCGCGCCTGGAGTTCGACGCCTTTGGCGCCTGTCAAGTCATGGGAGCGGCCGAAGTCGAGAAGCAGGCCAAGGTGCTCCTGGAGAGCGACTCGGAACGCACGCTCACGCCGTTCGACATCGGCAGCTTCGAGCCCATCTTGAAGCTCGTCGCCGGAAGCCTCGACAAGGCGGGGCGCTACGACCCGGCCTATCAAGACTTACCCACTCCGTCCGACCAACTGCTCGTCACGGCCGGATGGGTGTTGTTCGTTCGTCCGCGCTCGGCCAACTTCCTGGTCGAGGACATCCGTCGTCTAAAAGCACGCCTGCAAGCAGGCGATGCGATACCTGCCGGCCCTGCTTGCCTCGTGACGCCGCCCTCTGATGAGGTCGTCAAGTACGAGGCCATCTCATTTCGAGGCCTATGCAGCGGCAGCAGTGCCAAGGGTGAGCCGCGCGAACTCTACTTCCCGCTGCCCTATAACCAAGAGCAGGAGACCATCGTCGAGATGCTCGAGCGCGCTCCTGGCGTCTGCGTCCAAGGGCCGCCAGGCACCGGCAAAACGCACACGATCGCCAACATCATCTGTCACTACCTCGCCACTGGGCGCAAGGTGCTGGTGACATCCAAGGGCGAGCATGCGTTGTCCGTGCTGCAGGAGAAGATCCCGGAGGATGTGCGACCACTGACAGTGGCGCTGCTTTCAGGCGACAAGGAAGGGATGCGGCAGTTCCAGGCCTCCATCGAGGCCATCATCCACAACCTGTCGCAGCTCAACACACGCGCCATACAAGACGAGATTGAGCGCTGCAAGCAGCTGATCGACGCCGCACACGCCGAGATCGCCCGTATCGACAAGCGCGTTGACCAGATTGCCGTTCAGCAGTTGGCGGGCATCGAGGTCGATGGCGTGCAGATGCGCGCGCAGAAGATGGCCGAGCTGGTCGTCTGCGGCCAACAACAGCACGACTGGTTCGACGACGATCTGACGCTATTGCCGGAGCACGCCCCGCCCCTGAGCGACGCCGAGGCACAGACGCTCAGAGATGCCCGCCGCCGACTGGGAACCGACCTCATCTACGTCTCTTCACGGCTGCCCTCGAGCTTCGGGCTCTTGCCTACCGAAGAGGTGGCCAAGCTGCACGACGCTCTCGTGGGTATTCGCGAAATCGATGGTGCTGAGGCCGACGGCGAATTGCTGGCGCTGCGTGCCTTGACGCCCGAGGTGCTCGATGAAGCCCGCCGCATGCTCGCGGCAGTCGACCAGGTGCTCAAGATCGTGCACCACCTGGAAGAATTGGAGAGCCCCTGGGTCTTCGATCTGCGAACCAAGTGCCGACGCCCGGACTTCGCCAGCGAACAGGATGCGCTGAAGGCACTGCTGGCCGAGGTCGACGAACTGGTGCAGGCTCGCGCGGCATTCCTGCAGCGGCCTGTGGCGTTGCCCGCTGAAGCATTGGGCAACCCGAAGGTCGTCCAAGCCATCGAGCGGGCGCACGAGACGGGCAAGCCCTTCGGGTTGATGAGCTTTGGCAACGGTGATGCGAAGGAACAGGTGGGTGCCATCCGCGTGTCCGGACTACCGCCCCAAGCAGTCGAGGACTGGGTACATGTGCATCGCTATGTGCGATTGCACGAGAGGGTACTGTCGTTCTCCGTGCGATGGAATCAGTTCGCGCAGGAACTCTCGGTGCCTGAGGTCAAGGCTGACGTAGAGGCGCTGCGCTCGACCGAGCGGATTGCGCTCGCGGCGAAACTGGCGCACGAACTGGCGATCGCCCACGACGCCAATCTGCCTCGCATGGCCGAGAAGGTGTTTCGCGAGCCGCCGAAGAACGAACTCCTTGGCGGCTCGTCTCAACTGCAGACGGTGCGCGAACATCTACGCCGCCACCTCACGCGCGCCGAGCTCGCGACTGCCGCCGCGCAGCTCGCCATTCTCCAGGAGAAGCTCGCCGGCACTTCGGGGCCGGTGGTCGAGCGGCTGCGCGCGTTCATCGACTCGCAGCTCGGCAATCCCGAAGTCGCCACCGAGCGCATCGTGGCGCAGTATGCGGAGATCATCGGTGAGATCAAGCGCGTCGAGTCGCTGTCGTCGAGCCTGGCAACCGTCAACGACCTGTGTACGCGCATCGAGCGCGCCGGGGCGATGAAGTGGGCAGCCCGCCTGCGTTCTCAAGTACTCCCGCCCACCGGCGACGACGAGGTGTTGCCTGTCTCATGGCGCGATGCCTGGAACTGGGCGCGCATCAAGAACCACCTCGCAACCATCGAAGCCCGCGATGAACTCCTGACGATCGCACAACGCCGCCGCGACCTCGAGAGAGTGCTCGCTCAGCAGTACGAGCAGTTGGTGGCCAAGTCGGCGTGGCTTGAGACAAAGGCCCAGGCATCAGCCAGGGTGCTATCCGCCCTGGAGAGCTACCGTGTGGCCATCCGGAGGATCGGCCAAGGCACCGGGCCCAACGCCACCCGCTATCGACGCGACGCACAAAAGGCGATGCTCGACGCTCAAGGCGCCATTCCCTGCTGGATCATGAGTCATGCCAAGGTCTCCGAGAGCATGCCGGCCCAGCTCGGTGTCTTTGACCTGGTCATCGTGGACGAAGCCAGCCAGTCCGACCTCTGGGCATTACCAGCGGTGCTACGTGGCAAGAAGATCCTGGTGGTGGGCGACGACAAGCAAGTATCACCGAGTGGTGGCTTCATCTCGGCAGCCAAGATCGCAGCGCTCCGAGAGCGCTTCCTCTCTGACCAACCTTACGGGCGGGACCTGACTCCTGAGAAGTCGCTGTACGACATCGCGTCCACCGTCTTTGCGGCCGAGCGCGTGATGCTCGCGGAGCACTTCCGTTGCGTGCAGCCCATCATCGCCTACAGCAACAAGACCTTCTACAAGAACCAGATTCGACCCCTTCGCGTGCCCAAGACCTCTGAGCGCATCGACCCACCGCTCGTGGACGTATTCATTGAGCATGGGGTGCGGGACAACCGGGACGTCAACCGGATGGAGGCCGAGTTCATCGCAGCTGAGATCGAGGCCATCCTGCGTAACCCCAAGCTGCGCAATCGCACGATCGGGGTCGTGTCGCTCTTGGGGCCTGAGCAGGCCAAGTTCATCCACAACTTGGTGGTCAGCCGGGTGGACCTGGCCGAACTCGATCGCCGAAAGTTCGCCTGCGGCGACGCCTACGTGTTCCAGGGCAGCGAGCGCGACATCATGTTCCTGAGCATGGTGGCCGACGCCACCCGCCATCACGCGCTCTCCGGACAGATCTTCGAGCAGCGATTCAACGTCGCCGCCAGCCGTGCCCGCGACCGTATGTACCTCGTACGCTCAGTCAAGCTCGGTGAGCTGTCGATGACGGACGTCCGGCGCACGCTCGTCGAACACTTCACCATGCCGCTGGAGGGCGGCGAGGAGGAAAGGAGCCTCGTCGACCTGTGTGAGTCTGGTTTCGAGCGCGACGTGTATTCGTCGCTCGTCGATCTCGGCTATCGCGTCACGCCTCAGGTCAAGGTTGGTGCCTACCGCATCGACATGGTGGTGGAGGGAGCGAACGACACGCGCCTTGCTATCGAATGTGACGGCGACGAGTTCCACGGGCCGGACCGCTGGCCGGCAGACATGCAGCGCCAGCGCATACTCGAGCGCGCTGGCTGGGTCTTTTGGCGGTGCTTTGCGTCGACGTGGTCGCTGCGTAAGGACGAGGTGCTAGCCGAACTCAAGGCACGGCTACATGCAATGGGCATCGAGCCGCTTGGGGCTCTGGAGCGCATACCGTCGGTTGTCGAGAGTCGCGTGTGGTCGATGCCGAGTGCAGTTGCCGGCAGTTCGGTTGCAGATGAGGCTGGCGACGCGGTTGCGGTGTAGCGATGACTGGGCTTTCTCGCAATGCTCGCTGCCCTTGCTAAACAGGCAACAAGTACGCACTGCTGCTTGGGCAAACTCGATTGGGATGTTCGTCCCGCCGACTGGTTCAAGATCGCCTCAGTCAAGCAACCGCACCTGCTCGCGCCAGCCGTAAGGCCAAGGGCGGCCCAGCACCTTCTCGACGGCGAGGTCGGGCGATCCGACCAGCCGCTCGATCACCTCGGGCGCGAGCAGCGTCAGCCGCATCAGGCGATGCACTTTGGATACATCCAGCCCTTCGGCCTGGGCGATCTCGGCCGCCGACGCCACCCGCCCCTCATGGAGCAGCCGTTGCCAGTGGTGCGCCAGCCCGAGCGCGCGCATCAACGCCGTGTCCTTGGCCTCGGTGCGCGCCGGGCCGGCCCACGTCGAGTGAACCTCCACACCTTTCGGTGCGCCGGGCGGCGCGATCACCGCGCGCCGGATGCCGCGCTGCACCAGCCGCCAGGGCACGAAGGTTTCCAGTTTCACGCCGCCCGCCGGCGTCGGCAGTTTCTGGGTGACCGGCGCTCCCTCGATGCGTCCCCGGTGCTTCGTGCTCACGCTTTCTCCTCGAAGCGCCGCACGATCTCGCGCTGGGCCGCCCAGTCCACCGGCAGCGGGTTGCGCTGGAACCAGATCAGGCTCATCCGGCGCGGCTGGCGCCCGGCCATCAGCATCTCGACGATGTCGGGCGCGAGCAGCGTGAGACGCAGCAGTTCGTTGACCACCGAGTGATGCAGCCCCTCGGCACGCGCGATGGCCGAGCCGCTCGACATCGCGCCGCTGTCCAGCAGCCGTTGCCAGTGGAAGGCCCGTGCCATCCCTTCGATGAGCGTGCTGTCGTGCGCGTCCCGGTCCTCGGCCTGGTGCTGAACCAGCCGGCGCACGCCGCGCCGCCGCAGGGTCAGCGGCACGAAGGTCTCGAGCGTCCCGTCCTTCATGCCTCGACCTCCAGCAGCTCGGCGCCGATGCTCCTGGGCGCGAACTCGCCGATCAAGGCGTCCCAGCCCAGTTCGCGCCACTTCACCTTGATGCCCTGCATCTCGTCGGTGTGGACGAGATCGATGCGCTCGATCATCAGGTTGGCGATGCGGTGCTGCTCAACCGGGAAGAGCTGATCCCACACGTCGTTGAGGCGCCCCATCGCCATCACGACCGTGGCCTCGTCGATCGGTGCGCCCTGGCGTTGGATGTGACGCACGACGGCGGCGATGGATTCGGGGCTGGTCAGCACGGTGCGGATCTGGGCCACGACCGCCGCCTCGATCTCGCGGGCGGGCAGGCGCTCGTAGCTCTTGCCCGGCGCGCCGAAGCGGCTCTCGGACTTGGAGACGTAGTACTGGTACTTGCGGCCGTTCTTGCGCGAGTACGTGGGGTACATGCGTTCGCCCGTCGGCGCGTACAGCAGCCCCCGCAGCAGCGCGTCGTTGCGCGAGCGGATCTTGGTGTCCACCGACCGCGCGTGGCTGTCGCGGGCCAGCACCGCGTGAACCTGATCCCACAGCTGGCGTTCGATGATCGGCTCGTGCACTCCGGGGTACCACTGGCCCCGGTTCGACAACTCCCCGAGGTATATGCGGTTGCGCAGCACCTTGTGGATGTACTTCTTGTCGATGCGCGTGCCGGTCCGCACCCGCCCGTCCTGCGTCGTCCACGCCTTGGTCGTGATGCCCTCGGCGGTCAGGCGCGCTGCGATCTGCGTGGGTGAGCCAATGGTCAACATCTCCTCGAAGATGCGGCGCACCACCGCCGCCTCGGCGGGGTTGACCACCAACTGGCGGTTGACCACGTCGTAGCCGATGGTGGGCACGCCGCCCATCCACAGCCCCTTCTTCTTGGCCGCGGCGATCTTGTCGCGGATGCGCTCGCCCGTGACCTCGCGCTCGAACTGGGCGAAGGACAGCAGGATGTTGAGCGTGAGCCGCCCCATCGAGGTCGTGGTGTTGAACTGCTGCGTGACCGAGACGAAGGACACGCCGTGGCGCTCGAACACCTCGACCATCTTGGAGAAGTCGGCCAGGCTCCTCGTCAGGCGGTCGATCTTGTAGACCACCACGATGTCGATCAGCCCGCGCTGGATATCGGCCATCAGGCGCTTCAAGGCCGGGCGCTCGGTGTTGCCGCCGGAGTAGCCGGGGTCGTCGTAGTCGTCGGCCACCGGAATCCATCCCTCGGCGCGCTGGCTGGCGATGAAGGCGTGCCCGGCTTCCTTTTGCGCATCGATGGAGTTGAACTCCTGGTCGAGCCGCTCGTCCGACGACACCCGGCAGTAGACCGCACAGCGCTTGCGCGCCTTGGTGGAGGCGATTTCCGTCATCAGGCGCCTCCCTTCAGGCCGAAGAACAGCGGGCCGCTCCAATGCTGGCCGGTGATGTGCCGCGCCACGGCGGTCAGGCTCTTGAAGCGGCGGCCTTCGTATTCGAAGTGACCATCGGCGTCAACCGTCACCCGGTGCTCGCGCTCGCCCCATTCGCGTAGCAGCACGGTGCCCGGTGCGAAGTCGAACTTGCGCGGGCGCGCGCGCAGTTTGATCTTGGAGTGCTTCGCGCCGATGGCCTCAAGGCGCTGGCGCGTTTCGGGTGCGAGTCCGCCGAAGGCTTCTTCCTGCAGCTTGTAGGCGATACGGGATTCGACATGTGTGCGGTTCGGGAACTGCGGGCGCCGCTCGAAGTACCGATCCCAGAGCACCCAGAGTTCGGCCATCGGCAGGTGACCCAGCTCGGCGATCCGGGCGGCGACGGAGACTTCTTTCTCGTTCATTGCGTTCATCACAACCTCTCCTGTTGATAGGGAGTTGTATGAACGCGCTGGTCGGGCAGGAAGCCAAGGCGAACCGCGCTCTCGTGTGGCGCAGGTGCCAACAGGTGCCGCTCGACGGCGCGAGTGAGGATGGCGGCGATCTCCGCGGCCCGCTCGGCCGGGGTCATGGCCTCGGGAGAAGACAGTTGCGGTGGGTTCATGATGGCCTGAAGGGATTCGAAAACCGTCACGGATGGTGAGGCCGAACGTTCGAAATAGCGGGCAACGCAGGGCAATGCGCACCACGCGTCGCGGCCCGGTCCCCTCCTGCGGGCTGTCTCCGGTCATGTGTGCACCGCCCCGCCTCGGGGCGGCGCGGTGCCGGGATCAATCGGCCAGCGACACCTGCGGCTCGGTACCGGCAGCATCGTCGTCCTCGACGACGACGGGCTGCGGCGAGACGTTCAACTGCCAGGCGTAGGCACCCTTGACCCGGACGATGTACTGGCGCCAGGGGCTGTTTTTGGCGAACAGATTGCCGGGCGAGTCGCAGCCGGTGTCCTTCATCAGGATCTTCGACTGCACCGGCGGATTGCCGGCCAGATAGGCCTCGGCGAGCCGGCGCAGCACCAGGATCTTGGCGCGGCTGGTCACCTTCCATGGTGCCTTTCCAGGCAGATACAGCGTGGCCGAGTGGCCGTCCGTTGCGACCTTCAGGGACACGGAAGCGCCGCCCATGGCGGCAAGCCGGTGGTGGCGGTAGATCACCGCAAGCTGCTGCATGTCGATGGCGGACCGCCGTTCCCCCGACTCGCCACGGGCCAGGACGTCCTCGATGGGGATGACGATGTTGGTGCCGGCAAACGGATAGGGCTCGGGGCTGGTGGTCAGCACGATGCCGGGCACGTCGCGCGCTTGCAGTCGCAGCGCAGAGTCCACCTTGGCGAATCGACGTTCGTGGGACATCTTCTCGGCGAAGTACACCGCCACCGTTTGCGCGTCGAGCTCGATCTCGCCCAGAAACACCGGGTCTTCGCCACCAAGGCGTCCACCCACCGCCTTGAGCGCCGTGCCCAAGGCATGGACGATCTCCTCGCGCATCCAGCCCAGATGCACCTTCCAGCGCCGGGCCTGCTGCGCCGGCAGGCACACCACCTCGCCGGACAGGGGGTCGCGGTAGCTGACGTGACCGGGATCGCGGTCGAGGTCGAGCCGGACCGTGGTGCGCTCGCCTTGCGCCAACTCGACGACGGTCTCGGTGATCCGCTCCCCTTCGGTGAGGATGCCTTCGTCCTCGAAGCGGTCGATGTCGATGCCGAGCTTGGCCAAGGCGAAGCCGTCCATCGAACCGCTGGCGCATTCGAGCAGCCGCGCCACTTGTGCGATGAGGCTGGGGTCGTCCACCCCGCTGCCCGGATGCAAGGGCTTGCGCACCCCCAAGGCCTCGAGCAGTTGCATCCCGGCTCGGCGCAGGCGTTGGTCCTTCTCTCCCGCCAGGCTGCAACGCCCGGGCTCGGCCAGCACGATGGACAAGGGCGTGACCTGCGTGTCGCCGTCGAACACCAGCTCGGCCACGAGGGTGACCCCGAGGATCGCCCCCGGCTGCACGAAGGGATGATGCGGCCAGCGCTCGCCGATGACCTCCTGCAGCTCGCAGCCGCTGTCGATGTGCAGCGTCACCGCGTCGGTGGCGTGCCCGAGCAGGGCCTTGGCTTCGATCAGGTACAGACGTTCGACCCGTGCGCCGTCCAGGCGCGGCTTGAGTCCAGTCAGCGGTCGCGCGAAACGCGACAGGTCATAGCGCGAGCGGTCGAGCGGCCGATTCGACAGCGGGATCTTGAAGCCGTACCTGGACAGGACGTTGGCCAGCGGCGCCCGGGTGGACAGCGTGTGGGCATAGACCTCCACCATCTTGCGCTGGGGCGCGTAGATGAGCGTGGCGTCGCGTGCTGGGAAGTAGCAGAAGCTGCGCCGGTTGCGGTCGATCACCTGCACCGCGGTGACCTGGTCCCCGGCGAAACGTACGACCAGGTAGTGCGTCTTGTGTGCGCCGCCCCGGCCGTCGTCCTCCGTCATCTCGATGTGGACGAGTTCGCAGGGCTCGGCCAGGCGCATCGCACGGGTGAGCTCGGCTTCCAGCACCTTCTTGACGGCATCGTTCCACAGGAACGGCGGCGCCTCGACGCATGGCACATCGAAGGCGTCGTGCAAGCGCTTGTTGCCGCGCAAGTCGCCGGTGTTGAGGATGGACTCGGCGACATCGAACAGCTTGGCCGAGTCGTCCGAGTGGGTGCGCATCCACACGGCGCGGCCGATTTCGCCACCTTCCTGCGCCCGGAAGACGTCGATCAGGTCGCTGTCGTGGAGCTGGTCGGCGACCGTGGCGAGGATGGCTGCCCCGCGCGGCGTGGCCAGTCGCAGTACGCGCAAGGCCTCGCGCTCGGCCGGATCGCGCTGATCACTACGCAGGTGCTTGATGTGCTCGATCAGAGCGCCGGGGATCGCGTCTTCGGGCTGCGACCAGTCGAAGCCGCGGGCCAGGGCCGTGCACTCCGGCAGGCGGCTGAAGGCGCACAGGTTGGCGACCTGGGCTTTCTCGATGAGTTCGAACAGGCAGTGCGCATTGCTCAGGGTCTTCTTGCCCATGCCGACTCCCTTGCTGGCCGTTTCACATGGCCATCGTCCATTGGCGCATGAACGCCGCCGTCTGCGTCAGCCCCTGCGACAGCAGGGTGTCCAGGTATTCCTCCGCCGACTTGGGGGGCTGCCTCAGAGAGCGCCGGTGGTGCGCCGCGGCTTCCAACACCGCCGCTGGATGCAGATCCAGCAGGTCGACGATGAAGTCGTCCGGGTGCTGGGCCGCGAGGTTGTAGGGTTTGAGCGTCTCGGCCGGGAAGTCGTCGAGGTTGAAGGTCACGATCAGGCTCGCGCCGCAGTGGACGGCTGCGGCCACGACGTGCCGATCGTCAGGGTCGGGCAGATCGATGACAGGGATCAGGTGCTCGAAGCCGGTTACGAGACAGTCCCGGACATGGGCGTCCATCAGGGCTCGGGTGCGCTCGAGTTGCTCGCGGCTCAGATCGGGGCGGTTGGCGAGCACGTTGCGCATCCACTCGTCGTGGATCCGCTCGCTCCAGCGCGCCCGGTACAGGTCCGACAGCGCCAGGTGCATCAGCAGGTCGCGCAACGGCGCCGGGTAGAGGACGCAAGCGTCGTACACGACGGTGAAATGCGAACTCATCCGCGTCAGTACCCCATGCCGAGTTCCTGGGCCTGCGCGGCGAGCTCGTCCAGCGCCTTGCGGCGCTCGGCGTCGATGCGGCTCTTGTAGGCGATCACGTCCTGGTAGCGCACCCGGCGGTGCGTGCCGATCTTGTGGAACGGTATCTCGCCCTTCTCCAGCAACTGCACGAGGAAGGGCCGTGAGACGTTGAGCAGGTCGGCCGCCTCCTGGGTGGTCAGCTCCGCATGGATGGGAATGATCGTGACCGCATTGCCCTGCCCGATCTCGGTCAGCACGTCCAGCAGCAGGCGCAGCGCCGACGTCGGGATGGAGACCGAGCGCACTGCCCCCTTGTCGTCATGGAAGTCGATGCGCTGGGTCTCGGCGCGGGTCTGCAACACGGTCGACAGCACGCGCCCGGACTCCCGAGCGAGCGCGATGTCCTCGGCCGACGGCAAGGTCTTGGGGATAACGGGTGCGTTCATGGGGCCTCCGCGACGGGGTCGGGATCGGATACCGCCAGTATAAACGAAACATCCGAAATCGCAATATCCGAAACGCGGTGGCAGATCATTGCAGATCAATGAGTTAGCGATCCGTGGCCGGCGGCAGCCGGCTGGGACCCACCGAATCCGCGCCTCGAACGTTCTCAGGCGAGCCCCAGACATGGCGCCATTCAATGAGGACTCCCAAACGAAAGGAGTCCCGCCATGCCAAACCTTGCACCTTCCGCTCAATCCGCCGCTCGGGCATGCGCGCCCGCATCGCCCGGCCCCGCGGCCCTGGCGCTCAATGAGCACGAACTCGCCGCCCGCTGGGGGCTATCGGTCAAGACCCTGCGCCGCTGGCGGCAGGAGCAGCTGGGCCCGGTCTTTTGCAAGCTGGGCGCACGCGTCACCTACCTGATCAGCGACGTCGAGGCCTTCGAGCGGCGCGTCTCGCGCTACTCGACCTTCGCGCGAGCGCATCAGTGAGGAGGGCGGTCATGAGCGACCTCACCCTCTACCCTGCCGACATCGCCGCGATGTCCGTCGGCCAGCTGGCCGCGCTGCCGCCCGCCCAGAAGGCGGAGATCAGCCGCAACCTGGACGAAGCGCTCGCCTGGCTCAAGCAGGCCCGCGCGAAGTTCGACGCCGCGCTGGAGGCCGCCTACGGCGAGCAGGCCCGCGCCGCGCGCTTCGAGGCCGGCAAGGACTTCGGCGTCATCCATCTCCAGGACGGCCCGCTGCGCGTCACGGTCGAAACCCCGAAGCGCGTGTCCTGGGACCAGGCGCAGCTCGCTGCCACCGCTCGGCGCATCGCCGAGGCCGGCGAGAAGGTCGAGGACTACCTGGACGTCGAGTTCAGCGTCTCCGAGTCGCGCTTCAACAACTGGCCCGCGGCTCTGCGCTCGCAGTTCGAGGCCGCGCGCACGGTCAAGCCTGGCAAACCCACGTTTCGGCTGACCTTGACCTCGGAGGACTGATCCATGAACAACGAACTGATTCCGTTCGATTTCGAGGGCCGGCAAGTCCGCGTGGTGACCGACGCCCAGGGCGAGCCCTGGTTCGTCGCAGCCGATGTCTGCGCAGCCCTGCATCTGCCCGACACCCACAAGGCAGTCGCGCGGTTGGACGACGACGAGAAGGGTCGGAATTCAATTCCGACCCTTGGCGGCGACCAGGAGATGACCGTCGTCAACGAGCCCGGGCTGTACAGCCTGGTCCTCGGCAGCCGGAAGCCCGAGGCTAAGCGCTTCAAGCGCTGGGTGACACACGAGGTGCTGCCGGCGATCCGCAAGACGGGTCGCTACGTGCTGTCCGGAACACCGGCCCTGCCTGCCCCGACCCAAGACCGTGTGTGCTCGATCCTGCTGATCGGCGAGGCCGTGGCCAAGGTGCCGGGGGTCAAACCCGGCATCGCGATGGCGGCCACGCTCACCTGCATCCAGGAGAACACGGGCTTGGCGGTCGAGACGCTGCGCCGCGCCCTTCCTGCCCGGGACACTGCCGCGAACGAGGCGATCTGCTCGCTCAACGCCACCCAGCTCGGCAGGCTGCTGGGCCTGTCGGCCAAGGCCACCAACCAGCGCCTGGCCCACCACGGCCTGCAGTTGCGCAACGAGCGGGACGAGTGGGAACTGACCGAAGCCGGCGAGGCTTGGGCCGAAGCCATGCCGTACTCGCGCAACGGGCACAGCGGCTACCAGATCCTCTGGAACCCCGCCGTCGCTGAAGTGCTGAAGGAGGTGGCGTGATGGCCCTTCCCATCATCACCGCCGACCAGCGGCTGCGCGAGAAGCAGGGCGTGAAGCTCGTGCTTCTAGGCAAGAGCGGCATCGGCAAGACCAGCCAGCTCAAGACGCTGCCGGAAGGATCGACCCTGTTCGTCGACCTCGAGGCCGGGGATCTCGCGGTCAAGGACTGGCGCGGCGACTGCGTGCGCCCGACCACCTGGCCGGAGTTCCGCGATCTCGTGGTGTTCCTCGCCGGCCCGAACCCGGCGTTGCCGGCGGATGCGCCGTACTCCGAGGCGCATTACCGGCATGTGTGCGAGCGCTACGGCGATCCCGGTCAACTCGCCAAGTACGACACCTACTTCGTCGACTCGATCACGGTACTCGCGCGCCTGGCGCTCGTCTGGGCCAAGACCCAGCCGCAGGCCTACAGCGAGCGCACTGGCAAGCCCGACACCCGAGGCGCCTACGGCCTGCTCGGCGCCGAGCTCATCGGGGCGCTGACCCACCTGCAGCACGCGCGCGGCAAGCACGTGGTGTTCGTGGCCATCCTCGACGAGCGCCTGGACGACTTCAACCGCAAGGTCTTCGTGCCGCAGATCGAGGGCGCCAAGACCGCAGCCGAGTTGCCCGGCATCGTCGATGAAGTCGTCACCTTGGCCGAGATCAAGGCCGAGGACGGATCGTCCTACCGCGCCTTCGTCTGCCACACGCTGAACCCCTACGGCTATCCGGCCAAGGACCGAAGCGGCCAGCTCGAGTTGCTGGAGCCGCCGAACCTGCGCGCGCTGATCGACAAGTGCGCCGC
>JBEVAM010000027.1:0-16364 GCA_051297135.1 Halothiobacillaceae bacterium | reverse complement strand
CTTTCCATGAGACTATTATACATTATTGCACACGATTGTTAGAACTAGAGTCCACCTCCCCGTTCGAGGGTATCCAGCATCTTGTCCACCTTCCCCGGCGACACCGGAATGGCGGTCTTGATGTCCTGGGCGAAGAGCTGCACCCGCAGCTCCTCGAGCATCAAAGCGAGGTTAGCACGCACCTCGGCAGGAAGTGCCTTGCGCTCCATCAGCCGCTGGGCACGGACCAGCAGGGGTTCGAGCTGGGCGCGGGCCTGGCGATCGCGCTCGGGATTCTGGTCAAGGCGCTCCAGCCGGCGGGCCATGGCCTTGAGATAGACGGGCAGGCGGTACCAAATCACCGCCGGCGTATCGAGTATGAAGTGGCGGGCAAACAGGCGGTCGAGCTGGGCCTGAATGTCGCGCGCGGGCTCCACCCAGGACAGCGGGAGCTTGCCCGCGAGCCTCTGGCGTAAGGCCTGCTGCTCCCTCAGCAGGCCGCGCAGGGCCTCGAGCAGTTTGAGCCCCTCGGCATACAGGCGCGGACGGCAGGTGGCGACCCGCGCCTCGAAGCTCGACCGCTCGCGCGGCCAGTCGCCATCGAGGAAAACCGCACCTGCCCCACGCCAGACCAGCTCGTCCTGCAGTTCAAGACAGGGGGCCTCGCTGTCCTTCATCCCCGGCAGGGCAGAGTAGAGCAGGCAGAGGGTGGGATCGCGTGCCACCTCGCGTCGGAGCGCCTTCACCTCTTCGCGCGCGGCGAGCAAGAACAGCCGAGTCAGGCCACGGGCGGTGGCCTCGCGCGCGGCTTCCCGGGTATCCAGGGGTGTGAGCGTGACGCTCTCGTCGACATCGACCAGGGCAGGGTAGACGGTGGTGGGGCCGCCCCTGGTCTCGATCACCGTGACCTCGGGCAGCTCGTCGAAATCCCAGCTCGTCAGACCCGATCGGGCCTCGAAGCGTTTGACGAAGGCGCGTTTGGCCGCCAGCCCAAAGTCCTGCTGCATCTGCGCAAGGTCGCGCCCACTGCCACGCACCACCCCAGCATCGTCGATAAGCTCCACCCGCAAGCGCAGATGTGGCGCGATCGCCTCCAACGGCCAGTCGCTGGGTTCGACCTGGGCGCCTAGCATATGCCGCACCTCTTCGGAGAGGCGCTCAGGCATGCGCCCCGCGGGCGGCCAGTCCTCAAGCCCGTCTGTAATGCGCTCGACCAGCGCGCGCGCCACGTCCGGGGCGGGCACCAGCTGGCGGCGCAGGTGCTTGGGCAGGGCGCGGATCAAGGCCTCGACCTTCTCCTGCAACAGGCCTGGCACCAACCATTGTGCAGCCTCGACGTCCAGTCGATTGAGCTCGGCCAGCGGCACGGTTGCAGTCACGCCGTCATCCTCCGCCCCCGGCTCGAAGTGATAGCGCAGGGGGACCTCGAGCTCGCCAAGGCGTATCCGATCCGGCAGGCGGCCGCTTTGCATCGCCCCCGCCTCGTGACGCATCAGTATCTCGCGGGTCAGATGCAGGCGTGCGTCCAGGTCCTTGTCCTTGCGTAGTACGGCCGCCAAGGACGGTCCATCCACCACCCCCGGCGGCAACGCGCGCTCGAAGAAGGCACAGAGAGTATCCTCATCCACCAAGATGTCCGGCCGCCGCGCCTTGGCCTCCAACGCGCGAATCTCGGCAATCAGGGCAGCGTTGTGGCGGAAAAAGGGTGCACGCTGCCAGGGATGGGAAGATTTTCCCCCCGCCTCCCCCGGGAAGGAGAGAGGCTGGCGTAAGGGCGAATCCAATGCCTGCACCACCCCCTCGCGAATAAAGATCCTCCGCGCATCCGCAGGGTTGATGGCCGCATAGTTCACCGAGCGGCGCAATACCACCGGCAGGCCATACAGGCTTAGGGTCTCGAACGCGGCGACACGCCCTGAATCCGGCTGGTAGTGCGGTTCGCTCACCTCGCGGGTGAGCAGATGGCCGGCTAAAGGCTCGATCCAGCGTGGATTGATCGCGGCGTTGGTCGCTCCCCACAGGCGGGTGGTCTCGATCCACTGGGCCGACATGATCCACTTGGGCGGCTGCTTGGCGAGGGCCGAGGATGGATGAATGGCAAGTTTGCGTCCTTTCACCCCGCGATAGGTCACAGGCTCCAGCCGGCCCTTGCCCTTGGCCGGTGTAGTCTTGCGTCCCTCCTCCTCGCGCAAGGCAAGCTGGCCGAGCAGGCCGGTCAGGAGGGCACGGTGGATGACATCGTCCGGGGCCGCCGATGCGTTCTCCCTCACCCCTTCTGCATGGAACAGGCCACGCAGCTCCTGGTGCAACGCGCGCCACTCGCGCATGCGCACGTAAGCAAGGAAGTGCGTCTCACACAACCTGCGCAGCTTGGCCTGCGAGAGGTGGCGCGACTGTTCCTCGTACCAGCGCCAGAGGTTGAGCAGGGTGAGGAAGTCTGACTGCGCATGCTGCCACTTTGCATGCGCCTGATCGGCGGCCTGAGCCTTGTCGGTTGGACGCTCGCGCGGGTCCTGGATGGAGAGGGCGCTGACGATGACCAGCATCTCGGCCAGGCAGCCGTCGTGCTGTCCGGCCAGCAGCATGCGTCCAAGACGCGGATCGACCGGCAGGCGCGCCAGTTGGAGGCCGAGCTGGGTGAGCCGTCGACCCTCGTCCATCGCGCCAAGCTCGAACAGCAGGTCATAGGCGGCCTTGATCTGGCGGCCTTCCGGCATGTCAAGGAAGGGAAAATCCTCCACATGGCCGAGTTTGAGGCTCTCCATGCGCAGGATCACGGCCGCGAGGTTGGTGCGCAAAATCTCCGGATCAGTGTGCGCGGGCCGTTTTTCGAAGTCGTCCTCGCTGTACAGGCGGATGCAGATGCCGGGACCGAGCCGGCCACAGCGCCCGGCACGCTGGCGCGCGGCGGCCTGGCTGATCGGCTCGACCATGAGACGCTGCACTCCGGCACGGGGCGAATAGCGCGAGATACGCGCAAGGCCCGTGTCGATCACATAACGGATACCCGGCACGGTGAGCGAGGTCTCCGCCACGTTGGTGGCGAGCACGATGCGACGCCCGCTGTGTGGCTGAAACACCCGCGCCTGCTCGGCGGCGGACAATCGGGCATAAAGCGGCAGGATCTCCGTATGCTTGGGGTGATGCTTGCGCAGGGCCTCGGCCGCCTCACGAATGGCACGCTCGCCGTCAAGGAAGACCAGAATGTCGCCCATGCCCTCGGCGGCCAGTTCGTCCACCGCATCCAGCAGCGCCCTGGGCAGGTCACGGTCCCGGTCGTCCTCGTCGCCCTGCACGGGGCGGTAGCGGATCTCGACCGGATAGGTCCGTCCCTCCACCGCGAGCATCGCAGCACCAGGAAACTGGGCCGCAAAGCGTTCCACGTCCAGCGTGGCAGAGGTGATGATGAGTTTGAGGTCCGGGCGGCGTGGCAACAGGCGTTTGAGGTAACCGAGCAGGAAGTCGATGTTGAGACTGCGCTCATGCGCCTCGTCGATGATCAGGGTGTCGTAGCGCGCAAGCAGCGGATCGGTATGGATCTCGGCCAGCAGGATGCCATCGGTCATCACCTTGATGAGTGTGGACTCACCCACCTGAGCGGAGAAGCGCACCTGGTAGCCCACCATCTCGCCAAGTGGGGTGCCCAACTCCTCGGCAATGCGGCTGGCGACCGCGCGTGCGGCGATACGGCGCGGCTGGGTGTGGCCGATCAGCCCACGCACTCCGCGTCCGGCATCCAGCGCGATCTTGGGCAGCTGGGTGGTCTTGCCGGAGCCCGTCTCACCGCACAGGATCAGGACCTGGTGTTGCTCCAGTGCAGCGAGGATCTCCCCGCGCCGCGCCACCACCGGTAACTCCTCGGGATAGCGGATGGCGGGCACCTGCGCCCGGCGCATGGCCACCGCCTTGCGCGAGGCCTCAATGGCCCCGGCGATCTCCGTCAGTCCATGATCGATCGGCAGGCCCTCCGCGGCTTGTTGCCTTAAGCCCAGCAGGCGGGAGCGCAGGGCGTGTGCGTCGCGGCTCAGACAGTCAGCAAGGGCGGTTTCGAGGTCGCGAAGGTCGGGAACGGCCATGGGATGGGTAGACATTGCGGGGGGGCAGGGGAAGGTGGGTCACCATACCTTCCATCGCGGCCTCACGCCACTGGCCGGGGGCCAGCCCCTCCAGTGTCCACGGCCCTACGGCCCAGCGGATCAGGCGCAGGGTGGGAAAGCCGACCGCGGCGGTCATGCGTCGCACCTGGCGGTTGCGCCCTTCGCGCAGCGTCAGCTCCAGCCAACAGGTCGGGATGGACATGCGAAAGCGTACCGGCGGGACGCGCGCCCACAACCAGCCCGGTTCTGCAATACGACGGGCCTTGGCAGGCAGGGTCGGACCATCGCTGAGCATCACCCCGCGACGCAGCTGCTCCAGGGCTTCGTCCGTGACCTCCCCCTCCACCTGCACGAGATAGGTCTTCGCCAGTTTGTGCCGCGGGTTGGTGATGAGCGCCTGCAGGCGTCCGTCATTGGTGAGCACCACCAGCCCCTCGCTGTCACGGTCCAGTCGGCCCGCGGGGTAGTAGCCCTTGCGGTCGATGAAGTCGGCCAGGGTCGCCCGTCCCTCGGCATCGGTGAACTGGCAGAGGACGTCAAAGGGCTTGTTGAGCAGGATGACGGATGACATGGCCACCATGGTCGATGGGATGCGGGTCTTTGAACCACCTCATGCAAGGGTTTTTCGCCCGCTTTGAAGCTCGCAGCTTCGAACAAACCCTCGCGCAAGTGGGCGAGCTTTTTTGCTCGTTCAAGAAAAAGGAACGAAAAGAAGGGGTTCTCCGCATCCCCGCAGCCTTGCGGGGGCTGTCTCCCTCCAACAGACGAACCTCCGGCTTGCCTTTCTCCTCCGCAAGGAGGATCAAGTGATCAGGCGCGGCTTTTGAACTCGCCGGTGCGGGTGTCGATCAGGACCTTCTCGCCGATCTCGATGAAGGCCGGCACGATGATCTCCAGGCCGGTGTTCAGCTTGGCCGGCTTGGTGACCTTGCCAGAGGTGTCGCCTTTGGCGGCCGGCTCGGTGTAGGCGATCTCACGGGTGATGGTGGTCGGGAATTCGACCCCGATCGGGCGGTCCTCGTAGAAGGTGATCTCGACCACCTCTTCCATGCCATCGACGATGTAGCCGACGCCATCGCCCAGGTACTCGGCCTCAACCTCGACCGGGTTGTACTCGCTGTCCATGAATACATACAGCGGATCGGCGAAGTAGCTGTAGGTACACGCCTTCTTGTCCAGGATGACCTGCTCGAACTTGTCATCAGCCTTGTAGACCTGCTCGGTGTTCATGCCGTTGAGCAGGTTCTTGAGCTTCATCTTGACGACGGCGGCGTTGCGGCCGGACTTGTTGTATTCGGCCTTGAGCACGACCCAGGGCTGGCCGTCGGCCATCATCACGTTGCCGGCGCGGAATTCTTGTGCAGTTTTCATTCAGTCGGTACCCGAAGGGCTCAGCGGTGGTAAGGCCTTGGCATTGTAGTGGGCCACGGCAAACTTGACCAGTTGTGTGACCAGATCGTCGGTCTGCGCAAGCTGTCGTGAACGCGCCTCGAACCAGGGTGTCCGTTCGCGCAACCACGCCAAACCCGTCCACCAGGATGGGACCTCCTCGCCCGGATTCAAGCGCCCACCGTTCCAGGCCCGCATCATACGGCCAAAGGGGGCGTAGTCTTGCAGGGATGGGCCAGCGTAGACCTCGAGAAAGGCATCGAGTTTGTCCAGGTGGGCCATGTCCTCGGTCGGGTAGACGTGCCAGATGAAGGGCTTGCCCGACCAGAGCGCACGGGTGAGCGACTGTTCCCCGCGTACGAAATTGACATCGCACAGCCACAGCAGGCAATCGTACTCTGCCTGTGGCAGGAATGGGATGATGTGCAGGTGCAGACTGCCCTCGATCATCGATGTGCCGGGAGCCAAGGTGTGCTCCGGAAAGACATCGCGCATGCTGTTCAGCGTGCGCCCCTGGGGGACATAGACCGTCACCGGGCACGGGGCCTCCGCCAGCTCGCGCAGCATGATGGGCAAGGTGGGGTGCTCGTAGGTGAACAGTGAGAGGGCAAGGCCGCCTTCCACGGGGGTGGGGATGCCCCAGGCCTTGCACCAGCGCGCGCGCAGTGTCGCATCGGCCAGGAAGGCATCGCGCGCGGCCAGCAGGTCACGCTCGCGCAACAGGCCGCCCGTGCCGGGTTGGATGCCGGGAAAGAAAAAGTACTTGACCTGTCCGTCGCGCTGCATGGAGGGCAGGCCGTGGCAGCCGGCCACCCAAGCCTCGGCGCTGAAATACTCCAAGTTGATCCACAGCGGCCGCATCTTTCGCATCGCGGCGACATAGCCTTCCGGCAGGGTGCAGGCGAAGGCCTCAATGACCACACAAGCAGGCTTGACGGGCGGGAAATCACGGTTCCAGCGGCGAACCTCGATGCCGTCGATATGCTGCCTAGCAAGCTCGAGATGCGTTGCGGGTACCAGCTGCTGCATGGTCGCAAGGTCATCGACCCACAGGCGCACATGCTGGCCCTGCGCATGGCGCAAAAGGCGGGCAAGGCGCCAACAAGTGGCGATATCGCCAAGATTGTCGATGACGGTGCAGAAGATGTCCCAGGTTGAGTACATGAGTACCGATCAATCCAGGTGCTGCGCCAGCCAGCCGCGCAGGTCGGCCAACTCTTCATCACTAACGCTGTGAGCGATGGGATAGGTCCTGAAGATGAGATCGCGGCAGCCGAGTTCGCGCAGGGTATCGCGCGCCCGCTCGGCCGAGGTGAGCGGTACGATGTCATCCCACATGCCGTGGCCCATGAAGATCGGGGTGTCCAGCGCAGCAAGGCTGCACTCGGCGGGCAGGTCCTGGGGTAGGGGTAGCCAGGTGGACAGGGCCAGCACCCCACCTAGGCGCTCAGGATGACGCAGTGCCGCGTGCAGCGCCACCACTCCGCCCTGGGAGAAGCCGCCGATGAAGATGCGCGCAGCCGGCACACCTGCCGCGCGCTCGGCCTCGATCCATTGACGGGCCTGCGCTGCGGCTTGGCGGATGCCCGCTGCGTCGACGGGGGTGTTCGGGGCAAGGCCCAGGATGTCGAACCAGGCACGCATGACATGACCGCCGTGGATTGTCACCGGACGCCGCGCCGCGTCCGGGCAGAGCAGTCGCCCGGGCCAAGACAAGGCCTCGGCCAGTCCCCGCATGTCGGCGCCATCAGAGCCAAGGCCGTGGAATAGGATGAGGCTAAGGGGGGGCGGGACACATTCGGCGATGGGCGTATCGGGCATAAGACAGGGTTTGTGTGGAACAGACGCCTATAGAATAGCGCGGGCACAAAAAAGCGGCCCTCTCGGGGCCGCTCTCGTCCAAGGGCCGGACGCTTACGATCCGGCGGCTTGCCGTGGATTAAACGGTAATCTCTTCGGAGTCGCTCTCGCCGGTGTTATCCTTCCAGGATACCTTGATCTTGTCGCCTGCCTTGGCTGGGGCCTTGAAGGACAGGAACGGGTTCTTGGACACGGCGGGGGACATGTTGCCAGCCAGAACCGCCTTGCCATTCACCTCGGCGGTCACTTCGGTGATGAACTTCGGGGTGATCTCTGCACCGGTGACCTTGTCTTTGCGGTTACCCGGCTCCATCGGGTGGGTGATCAGGCACTTGACTTCAGCCATGTCGCCAGCGACGGAGGCACGGATCTTGATGCTGCCAGCCATTGAAATATCTCCTGGTGAATTGGTTTAAGGGTATGAAGGTCCGGGGGGACGATTAGCCGCCGCAACCACCGATGGTGACCTTGACCTCTTTTTTGGCCTGCAACAACTTGCCGCCGGTCTTGACCACGCCGATGACGTTGGAGGTCTTGCCCATCTTGATGCGGGTGGACAGGTAGGCCGCAGCACCAGTCAGGTTGTAGTTGCAGACTAGCGGCATTTCGTTGCCTTCCACCAGGATGGCGATGGCTTCAGCAGCGCCCTTGCCCTCGACGGTGACCGGTACGACCGCACCGTTCTCGGCGATGTCCGGGGCCTTGATGGTGACGTCGGCGCTGTCGGTGGCGGAGCTGGTACCCATGGCGCCCTGGAGGGCGTCACCGACGTTCTTGGCCTTGTAGGCCGCTTCCGGCCAAGCAGCGAAAACGGCACGCGGGGTCAGCAGGCCTGCGCCTACAGCAACGCCCAGTGCGCTGGCAGCCAGACTGCCCTTTAGGAATACACGACGGTTGCTCTGCATGGTGTTCTCCTCATGTTTGCGTTGTGTGTCTAACACATGGAGTATTTATGCATGATGTATGCCAACTTTGCATCAAGGGGGCGCCGCCTCCGCAGGACAAGGTCGTGGCGGAGAGACGGAGCCTTGGCACCGCAATGGCAGCCACCAGGCCGACATAGCGCAGTGCTTGGCCTCGCTGAAGCCACCCGAGTCTCGAAGTCAGACACCCCCTGGCATTGCATAAGGCAACCTCCAGGCGTTGCACATTGCAATCATTCCTCGCCGAAGGTTTGCAATTTGCGCCATAAAGTGGACTTATTGATACCCAAAACGCGCGCCGTCTGCTCACGGTTACCGTTCAGGCGGCGCAGGGTCTTGAGGATATAACGCCGCTCCAACTCCTCCAGTGTGGGATGGTCGGCATCGATCGGCACCTCTTCAGGGGGGGCTGTACCCCTAACCTTGGCCTGTGCATCGGGTGTGGTGTGGACGCGTTGCGTGGCAAGGCTTGCCACGGCCGTCCTTGGAGCAGATGCCGCCAGCGGACGCTGGGACGCATCTCCCGGCATCTTGTCGATGTGCAACACGGGTTGCTCGGCCAGCGCGACATGACGCTCAATCAGGTTTTTCAGCTCGCGCACATTGCCGGGCCAGTCGTAGGCCATGAGCATGGCCATACTGGCCTCATCGAATCCCTCCACGTCGCGGTGGTAGCGCTCGGCGAACTCGCGCACGAAATGACGAACGAGGTCGGGGATATCTTCACGCCGTTCCCGTAGCGGCGGCATGCGCAGTTTGACCACGTTCAGGCGGTGGTAGAGGTCGTGGCGAAACTGGCCATCCTCCACCATCTGCGCCAGGTCGCGGTTGCTAGCGACGACGAAGCGCACATCGATGTCGATCGGCTGCACGCCGCCCACGCGGGTGACCTGCTGCTCCTGTACCACGCGCAACAGCTTGGTCTGCATGGCATCGGAAATGTTGCCGATCTCATCCAAAAACAGGGTGCCGCCGGAGGCCATCTCGAGCAGGCCGCGTTTGGTCTGGTGCGCGCCCGTGAAGGCCCCCTTCTCGTGGCCGAACAACTCACTCTCGAGCAGGCTGCCGGTGATCGCGCCGCAGTCGATGACCACGTAAGGTTTGTCGGCAAAGTCCGACAGCTCATGCACCGCGCGCGCGGCCAGTTCCTTGCCGGTGCCGGACTCGCCCTCAATCATCACGTTCACGCGCACGTCGTGGATCTTTTCGATCACTTTGTATACGGCGTGAATGGCCGCCGAATCGCCCACCATCCCGCCGTAGCGCCGCACCGGCCCGCTCTTGCGTGGGCTGCGCTCAAGCTGCTCGCGCACAAGCTCGAGCAGCTCGTCCATCGCGAACGGCTTCTTGATGAAGTCGGTCGCGCCAAGGCGCAGGGCCTCGATCGCATCGTCCAAGGTCGAATAGCCGGTGATCAGGACGAACGGCAGGCGGGGGTGACGTGCGCGCACCGCCTGCAACAGCTCGATGCCGTTCATGCCAGGCATCTTCAGGTCAGAGATGACGAGCGCAGGCACAGGGAACTGACCGAGCCGGGTCAGGGCCTGCCGCGGATCGCGGAACACCTCTACGGCGAAGGGCTCGCGCCGGGCGAAGCGGGCAAACAGCTCGCCGGAACGCGGGTCGTCATCAACGAATAGGACAGTGGGCTTGACGCAGGTCATGCGGCTGAACCTTCGGGCGAGGCGAAACGCGGCGCGGTGGGGGTCAGGGGGACCTCAAAGCAGGCCTCGACACCACCGCCATCCTCGCGATTGCGGATCGAGAGGGTACCACCATGGTACTGAACGATACCTAGACTGATGGACAAGCCAAGGCCCGTACCCTCACCCACCCCCTTGGTGGTGAAGAATGGGTCGAAGATGCGCGTCAGCACCTCAGGCGGCATCCCTGGTCCGCTATCGTGCACACAGACACGCAACCTTCCGCCCTCGCAGGTACCGCTGACCTGGATGCGCCCCCCTGCGGGAGTGGCATGCAGGGCGTTCTGCAGCAGGTTGAGCAGCACCTGTTGCAGCTGATCGGCGTCGGCCTCGGCCGTGCAGGCCGGGTCGCAGGGGGTGAGATCGAAACGCACGTTGGCCGCCATCGCCTCCGGCTCCAGACGCTCCACCGTCTCGCGCAGCCAGGGGCAGACGCGGAACGTGCGATGTTCGGGCGGCAGCTGGCGGGCGAAGTTCATCACCCCCCGCACGATACGGCTGGCACGCTGCGCCTCCTCGCGCAGGGCGCACACATCCTCGCGTAAATCCTGGGCCGAACTTGGCAGGCCGCGCTCGATCAGGGTGGCCAGCGAGAGGATATTGTTGAGCGGGTTATTGATCTCGTGGCCGATACCGGCCGCCATCTGGCCGATGCTGGCCAACTTGGCCTGCTGCATGGCCCGCCGTTCGGCCTCGGCCCGCTCGGCCTCGACGGTTCGCAGGCGATCCGCCATGGCATTGAAATCAGCCTCCAGTTCACGAATCTCCCGGGTTTGGCTCTGCACCGCGACCCGCCGGGCAGGATTGTGGGCGAAGTCGCGCAGCGCCTCGCGCAGACGCAGGATCGGGCTGGCGATGCGACGAGCGCCTAGGACCGCGAGCAGTGCCGAGGCGACAAAGGCGAGCAGAACCAACAGCCACAGCGCCTGGCGCAGGCTGGCGTAGGGGGCGTGCAAGGTGTCACCAGGCACCGCGAAGGCCAGCACCCATCCGGTCAGCTGGTTGGGATAGGGGTGGTACTCCTGATAGTAGATGCGCCACTTGCCGTCACGCGTGGTAAACACCCCAAAGGGATGCTGCTGGATGTGCTCCCACAGCTCGGCCTGATCAAGGTTCTGCAGCCGCACCTCGTGCGGTTTGGGTGTGCTGAAGCGGGTCTCGAAGCGGTCGTGGTAAAGGAGAAGGCCATTGCGTCGGGCGTTGTCCATATTGCGCTCGACGATCAAAAGTTCAGCCCCCGGTGGGCGTGGCACTGCACGCAGGATGCGGTCGAGATACTCACCGAAGGTGCTCACTGCCAGGACCGCCGTTGGTCGGGGCCCCTCCCCGAGCGGCACCAGGGCGGTGAGCATGGTCAGGGTCTGACCGGTGAACAGGTCCCAACGGCTCTGTGGCAGCTGCATGAAACTGATCTCCCCCCTGGGAAGCTGACGCAGACTACGGGTGAAGGTGCTGTCCATCAGATCTTCCTCGGCATACTCCTCGCTGCCGAGACTGGGATAGATGAGGGGGGAGGCGCGCCCGCCACTCACCTTGATCAGGGTATTGCCCTGCCCGTCCAGCACCCGCAGGCTGCCCAGCCCCGGCACCGTGCGCTGCAAGGTCAGCAGAAACTGAGTGAGTTGGTTTCGCAGCGGCAGGAAATCCGGGTGGCGCGCCCCGTCGTTGGCGGCGCGCGCTACGGGCAAGAAGTCCTGCATTGCGGCCGACTGGGCGATGCCGCGAATCACCTCGCGCTCGTAGGCAAGGCGGTTGTCGATCTCGGTGACGAGCGCATTGAGGCGTGCGTTGATATCGCGGTCAACCTCATCGATGTAGCGCTGCTCGCTCAACACCAGCAGAATAAGTGTCAGCCCCAGCAACGGCAGGCCAGTGGCAAACAGGGTCCAAAGGAAAATGGTGCTGCGCAGACGCATGGACAGACACTAATGCAAGCGCGGTCTCATGCAAAGCCTACTTCTCTGCCCACCACAACCGCGCGCGCAGTCCCCAGGACGTGGTGTAACCGGTCTCGACGAAGCGGATGCGGCCCGTCCCATCGACCACCAGGTGCAGCGGCACCCCCTTCACCCCAAGCCCGGCGACCAGGCGCCCGTCTGGGTCATTCACCACGGGGAGCTCCACCCCCTCCTCGGCGAGGAAGGTGCGTACGGCCCCATCATCCCCTGAGCGCCACACGATGCTAATCACGGGCACGTCGTGCGCGAGCCGCGCCATGCCGGGAAGCTCCATGCGGCAGATCGGGCACCAGCTGCCCCAGACGTGCACAATGAACCCCCGTCCGGCCAAGGTCGCTGTATCGACCGTCTGTCCAGTCAGGGTCTGGCCAACCAGACGGGGTAGCGTCTCGCTCTTCATCTCGGGCGCATGCCAAGCGCGTAAGGAGAAGATGATGGCAAGCAGCATGAGGGTATCCCGCGACCAGCGCAGCAGCCGCGTGCGGAAAGGGCGTTTTTCTTGTGACATATCGAGCTATCATGCAACCATGAGCCGCGTAAAGCCATCCATCCTCGCCGTCACCCCCCTCGCCCGGACCCGCATCTTCGAGGTCGAGGAGGTGCACCTGCGCTTTTCCAACGGGGTTGAAACCCGTTACGAGCGCCTGGTGGGCAGCCCGCACGGTGCAGTGCTGACCGTGGCGCTCAACGCCGCCGCCGAGGTGCTGCTGATCCGCGAATACGCCGTCGGTTTGCATCGCTATGAGCTCGGCCTGCCGAAGGGCAGGATCGAGGAGGGCGAATCACCGCTTGCGGCCGGGGTGCGGGAACTGCGCGAGGAAACCGGTTTTGGCGCCCATCGTGTCGAGCTTTTGGGCGAGCTGACCCTCGCCCCAGGCTACAGCACCCAGCGCACCTTTGTGGTACTCGCACGCGACCTGCACCACGCACCTTTGCCAGGCGATGAGCCAGAGCCGATCGAGGTGGTCCCCTGGCCGCTCGAGCGCCTTGGGGAGCTGATAGGCCTGCCCGAGTGCAGCGAAGCCCGCACCCTTGCTGCGCTGTTCATGACCCGCGAGCGCCTCGTCAGCGAGGGAGGGTGGGGTTGAATCGAGCACTTCTTGCCGAAGGTGTCCCGGGCAGGGCGCAACAGGCGCATACGACCCGTATACCGATCGACGATGCGCTGCTCGAGGCCGTGCGCCGGCTGGCCTTGGAGGTCGGCGAGGCCATCCTGCGCATCTATGCCGGGGAGTTTGCTATTGTCGCCAAGAGCGACCACACCCCGGTCACCGAGGCGGATCTCATCGCCCACCGCCTGATCGAGGCCGGCCTGCGCGAGATCGCCCCTGGGCTGCCGATGTTGTCCGAGGAGGGCGCAGACATTCCCTATGCCTTGCGGCGGCAGTGGCAACAATACTGGCTGGTCGACCCGCTCGATGGCACGCGCGAGTTCATCGATCGCAATGGTGAGTTTACCGTCAACATCGCCCTGATCGATGGCCAGGAAGCGGTGCTTGGCGTAGTCCACGCCCCGGCCCTCGGTCTCACTTACGGTGCCCGGCGCGGCGGTGGGGCGTGGAAATGGGCGGACACCCAACCGTTGCGCATTCACACGCGATCCCGGGCGGCCACCCCGCCCTGCGTGGCCGCCAGCCGCTCGCACGGCAGCCGTCGCATGCAGGCCTACCTCGACGCCCTGGGCGAGCACACTCGGCTGTCCATGGGCAGCGCACTCAAGTCTTGCCTGGTGGCGGAAGGCGCTGCGGACCTCTATCCCCGCCTTGGCCCCACCTCCGAGTGGGACACCGCTGCCGCCCAGTGCATCGTCGAGGAGGCGGGTGGTTTCGTCACCGACACCGCCATGCGCCGTCTGCGCTACAACAGCAAGGCATCGCTGCGCAACCCGGAATTCTTCGTGTTCGGCGACGCGAGCATTGACTGGTCCATCTTTTTGCCCGAATCACCCTGAGGATCACTCAAACCAGCCCAAACGGCTGCACGCCTTCATCTGGAGGCCTGGCGGCAAACTCGCCCATACATGTCCGGTCAAGGCCGCTGTGACCTTGGCCAGCGCTGCGATCACGACGCCATGCGGGTTGAAGATGAGCTTGGCCGCGCCGCGTGAAGGCGCATCTTGCGCGCGACTCCTCGGGCCGGTGCTCTCTTTCTTACCTTACCCCTTGGCATCGCGCACTCGTTATGGCGGTTCGTGCCGCTGATCACGCCTTTTGGCCCAAAGAGCGAACGAAGCTTAGCTCGACCGCTGGATCGGTCCGAGCAGCAGCGAGGATTTCATCTTCCTCGGTACAGGAAGACCCATCAGTTCGAGCACGGTAGCGGCAATATTGGCGATGCCGCCGCCAGTGCGTAGACGCCAGGGATGCTCGTCGATGATGATGCAGGGCACGGGATAGATGGTGTGTTGGGTGTGCGGGTCGCCGGTGATCGGATCGACCATCTCATCGCAGTTGCCGTGGTCAGCGGTGAGGATGACGCTGTAGCCGGCCGCGACGGCGGCGTCCACCACACGGCCCACATGGGTATCCACCGCCTCGACGGCGGCGATTACGGCCTCGCGTACGGCGGTGTGGCCGACCATATCGCCGTTGGCAAAGTTGACCAGAATGAAGGCGTACTCATTCTTCCGGATGGCGGCGATGGTTGCGTCGGCCACCTCGGCGGCGCTCATCTCGGGCTTGAGGTCGTACGTGGCGACCTTGGGTGAGGGTACCATCACGCGGTCCTCACCGGCGAAGGGCTGTTCTTTGCCGCCGTTGAAGAAGAAGGTGACGTGCGCGTATTTCTCGGTTTCGGCGCAGTGGAACTGCTTGTAGCCGGCCTGGCTGATGACCTCGGCCAAAGTCACCCCTGGGCGCTCCGGCGGGAAGCCGATCGGGGAGAGGAAGTGTGGATCGTACTCGGTCAGGCAGGTGACGGTGAGCGGGTCGAATTCGAAGCGGTCGAAGCCGGTGAAGCCCTTCTGGCCGAGCGCCTCGGCCAACTGGCGCGGGCGATCGTTACGGAAATTGAAGAAAATCAGCCCGTCGGTATCGCTCTGCGGGGCCTCCCAACCGTCGAGCACGAACGGCTCGATGAACTCATCCGTTTTCCCTTCGGCATAGGCCTGCTCGATCGCCGCGCGCGCATTCTTGGCACGCTTGCCGTGGCCGTGCACGATGGCGTCCCAGGCCTTGAAGGTACGCTCCCAGCGCTGGTCGCGGTCCATGGCGTAGTAGCGGCCGCAGATCGTGGCGATGGCGCCGCCGGCGTCGGCCAGTGCGGCCTCGACCTTGGCTAGATAGCTGATGGCGCTCTTCGGTGGGGTGTCACGGCCGTCGGTAAACATATGCACCAGCGGGCGGGCACCCTGCTCCTTGGCCAGGCGGATGAGTGCGAGCAGGTGGTTGATGTGGCTGTGCACACCGCCATCGGAGACCAGGCCGAGCAGGTGCAGTGGGCGCTTGTTCTTGGCCGACTTTTTCGCCGCCATCACCAGCGCGGGCACCTCGAAGAAACTGCCGTCGGCGATTGCATCATCGATGCGCACCAAATCCTGGCGGTGGATGTCGCCGCAGCCGAGGGTCAGGTGGCCGACCTCGGAATTGCCCATCTGCCCATCCGGAAGACCGCAGGCGCGGCCGGAGGCCTCGAGTACGGTGTGCGGATGGTGGGCGAAGAAACCGTCGAGCCGGGGCGTGCGCGCGAGGGCGACGGCATTGTGCTCGCGGCTGGGGTTGACACCGACACCGTCGAGGATGATGAGGATGACGGGGCGGCGGGGGGCAAGAGAAGGATTGGACGACATTGTGTTGTTGAACGCGACTATTGGGTCAATCAAATCAAACGTGTGATCGTAACAGAAAAACGGCACCCGATCAGGTGGTGTGTTGCCTCATAGGGGTATCAGCGGGGTGAAAGACGGTTGGCTGGTCTCACTCAGTCTGCGCACAAAGGTGGATTGTCAAGCCATTGGCCAGGTGCTGAAAAGGGATGGAGGGCTTCTTTAGGCCTGCATCTTCGACCTCTCCATTGGGGGGGTGAGGCAACACCGCAGCGGATCTGGCCTAGCGCCATCTGGCATGAACACGGATGATTTATTGCAACACCACATCCAGCCAACGGATTAGGCCTGTGACCCCGCCTATCGCGAGCACCACCCATATCGTCTGACGGTGGATGGCCTGGGTCAGTCGCACTTCGAGGTTCTTGACCTCCAGCCGTACCGCTTCGATCTCAAGGCGCAGCTTGCTTTCGATTTCTTTGATCTCGAGCCGGACAGCCTCAATCTCCTTCTGCAGCCTGCCCTCGGTTTCCTTGATCTCAAGCCGGACAGCCTCGATCTCCTTCTGTAGCCTGCCTTCGACTTCCTTGATCTCCTTCTGCAGCTTGCCTTCGGTTTCCTTGATTTCTTTTTGCAGCTTGCCCTCGGTTTCCTTGATCTCGAGCCGAACCAGCTCGATCTCCTTCTGCAAC
>JBEVAM010000026.1:0-16769 GCA_051297135.1 Halothiobacillaceae bacterium | reverse complement strand
TCGACTGCTTCGCGAGACTTCTGGGGAGACTGCAGCCTGACCACCGCATCCCCCAGCTCCTGCACAAGGCGATCCAGGTCGGGGAGTTCAACCTTGAGGCCACCGAGGTCATTGAGCAGAAGCTCGATGCCATCCACGACCGCGTCGATCAGCTCGAGCAAACCCGTATCAAAAACTTGCTGGGTTTCCCAGGCAAGACGCATGGCATGTTCGAGACGCTCCGCCAAGGCCACGATGCGCGGGACACCGGCGGTACGCGCACTCCCCAGCAGGGAGTGAGTGACGCGAATCAACTCCGCATCCGGATGCAGACCACCTTCGTGCCGACCACGCTCGGCCGCTTGGCGCAGGACCTGGAGATATTCCTCGACCTCACTGCGGAAGATCTCATACAGCTGCGCATCGATGCGAGGCATGGGTCTTGCCGGAGGAGGAGTGACGGCCTCCGGATGCGCCGCCGCTTTGGCCACAGGGGCATGTTCTGGAACGGCCCCTGCGGCCTCGGTCGCTGCAGACCAAGCCGGGGGGGCGATAGGCCCCACCGGCTCGCTCTTGGTCACAAGCTCGAGCGTTGGTGTCGCGGCTGTCTGGGTCGATGCGGCTTTGATCGGCTCGGATGCGATGGCCGGCTTGGGTTCACCAGCCAGGCGATCCAGGGCTGCCGGGCCTTCACTGAGGAAGAGCGCCCCCACCTCACAGAGACGCTTGACCTCGGCAACGACGAGGCCGGGCTTACCCTCCAAGGCGTCGAGCAACTGCCCCAATCGACCTGGCGCCTGCTCCAGCAGACGGAACAGCGCATCACTGGGCGACAACACGCCTTCGAGGACACGATTGAGGAGATTTTCGAAAGCCCAGCCGAACTCGCCGATCAGCTGCGCGCCAATGATGCGACCACTGCCCTTGAGGGTATGGAATGCACGCCGCAGCTCGGTGAGGGCCGATCTGTCCGCCGGATTGTCCCGCCATTGGGCCAATCGCATGCGGATGGTCTCGAGCACCTCGCGGGCCTCTTCGATGAAAATCTCGAGAACCTCGTTATCGGTATCCTCGGGCACCAGGCGCGGGACGGGGACGGCCATGGCCGCAGCAACCGGCTCGCCAGCCACCGGCGCGCTCGCCTTCATGTCCATGGCCAGAGGCGGAGATGCCTCGGCGGAATCCAGAGATGGGGTCTGCCCTTCGGGTGACGCTGTGTGTCCCGCCGCCGAGACTCTCTCCTCTTGGGCCTCGCGGCCTTCCATGGCCGAAGCCTTGGCGAGGTGCAGACCTGGAGCGCCCGACGGGGTTGTGGCGGCCATGACCGGCTCGACCATGGCCTTGGGTGCCCGGGCCGCTGGCGCGGCCTCGTCCTTGTCCCGCAAACGGGCCAAGGCCTCCGCGCCGAAAACAAGGACACGCTCGGGAACCTGACGATAGTCGCGCAGGTTCTCTAGCCCGTACTCGAGGCTGGCGAAGACATCCGCCACGGCATCCTGCTCGCGCTGGGGAGGAATACAGTCTGGCGGCAGCGCGGCGGTGTAATCGAGCACGCCACCCACCAATCCAGACCAGGGGTGCAGGGATAGCATCTCGAAGCTCCCGCGCACCCGCTCCAACAATTGCCGGACTTCGCCACGCCGATCCTTGTCGTCGCCCCCCTCCTTCCACATGGTGAGCAGAAGTTCCTTGGCCAGCAGCACGTCCTCCAAGCCCTGCACTGCCGCAGCATTCGTCGCCTCGACCAGCATCGTGGCGCTGATGCCCTCGCCTTCGGGCAGGCCAAGACGCAGACGTTCGATTTCTACGTCAGCACGCATGAGCGTGCAGGCGACTTGCTCCAGCCCGTCATCATCGAGGGTCACGCCCTGGGCCTGGGCATCGCGCAGGCGGGATGCCTCGACCTCGAGGGCCCTGGCCGCCGCCTCGAGTTCCAGCATGCGCATGGTTGCGGCAAGCTGGTAGAGTTCAGGGGCTAAGCCGAGGATCGCCTGGACATCGCCCGAACGCATGGCCAGATCAAAGCGGTCCTGCACCGGATCGAACGCGGCTTTGAGCTGTTCCGCAGCCTGGGCCAGGACTGTTGGCTCGGCCACCAACAGGGCCTGCTCGGCGGCCTCGGATTCGCGTGCCCCGGGGATTTGGGACGGCCAGCCCAAGGCTGCGAGGGCCTGGACAACGGCCGGATGCTGGCTGACATGCTGGACCAACAGGATGAGGATCTCATGCGCCAGCTCATTGGCGCCGAGCGCAGTCTGGGGGGTGGGCTCGAATTCTGCCTCCGTGCGCCGTTTCAGCTCCCGGTTGAGGCGTCCGAGTAAAGGTTTCAGGCCGTCAGCCTGGGCCAGACGGGGATCGCCCAAGGCTCGCCCCAGAAGCTCGGCGATCCACCAGAGCATCCCCTCTTCGCGCGTGGAGGCTCCGCCTGCGGCCGTGGCGAAGGCCTTGGCCACGGCCAGGTGGGCCTGCGGCTGGGTCTTGAGCCAAGCCAAGAGGGCGCGCTGAAGCAAGGCATGGGACTCGGCGGCCACTCTGCGCGCGGACTCGAGGGTACAGCCATGCCCCCGTAACGCCCCCGCCTGCATGAGCGCGATACGCTCGAGGAAGGCTCGCGCCCCGAGGGCGGGAAGCCCCTGCGCCAGACGCAGACCATTGCAGGCCGGCAGGAGAGCGAGCTCCGGCACCACCTGCCCGCGCCGCAAAAGCTCGACATAGAGTGCCACGCGGGATACCGCCCCCAGCAGCGACTCGACGACGCCCTCGGGCATGGCCTTGGGGCGCATAGCAACACCCGAGGGTTGGGTTCCAGGGATGGATTCCGCCGCTGCGGCATCCAGCTCACCTTGCCCATGCTGCAGCGCACCAAGCAGTCGGCCGGCCTCGAGCAGGGTGAGGCGCGCGGCGGGCAACTCCATGAGGTCGAACAGCCCGGCCAAATGATGCACCTGCTCGAGCACAGGGCGCAGAAGGGCAAAATTCGTCGGATCCTGGGCGAAGGCCTCCAGGCTCGAGCGCACCTGCCCCCAGACCTCGTCCATCGCAGGCTGGACCCAGGTCAGCCCCAACCGATCGATGACGACACCGCTTGGCGTCGTGTTGCCTGACCTCCCCCCCGCTGAAAGGGAGATGCCGGGAATAGACTCCGTCAGTCCCGTCATGGGGCCGCCCCGGGTGAGGGGGGAGGGCGGCAGATCAGTGTGCATGCCGGAAGGCTCCATTCAGGAAATACGGGGCAAAAGGGAAAGACAGGCAGACCACCACAATCACGCCGACTCAGGCAGCTTGAAGCCCGCAACCGAGGTTCGCAGCTCGCTGGCCAGTTCGTTGAGCTTACCGATCTCCTGGGCGGCCTCTTGCGCTTCTTGCGCGGTGCTCTTGGTCTGCGCAGAGATCTGGCGCATCGTTTCACGGATACGGGCCGCCTCGTCCAACTGCTCACGCGCGGCCTGGGCGATGGCCTGGATGCGCTGAGCCAAGGTCGCCGACACGGTCTCGATCTCCTCCAGTGAGCGGCCGGCGTTTTCCGCCACCTGGGTGCCACTCACCACGTTGGTGGTGGTTTGTTCCATGGACAGCATCGCATCCTGGGTGTCGGACTGAATCGTCTTCACCAGGGTCTCGATCTGCTTGGTGGCGTTACCAACGCGCTCCGCGAGGCGCTGGACTTCGTCCGCGACCACAGCGAAGCCGCGCCCGGCCTCGCCCGCCATGGCGGCCTGGATCGCCGCATTCAGGGCGAGGATGTTGGTCTGATCGGCAATGTCGGTAATCAGACCCACGATGTCGCCGATCTCCTGGGAGGATTCACCCAGGCGCTTGATGCGCTTGGAGGTGTCCTGGATCTGCTCGCGGATGCGCTCCATGCCCTGGATGGTCTGACGTACGGCCACGCCCCCCTTGTGCGCCACTTCTATCGAGAATTGCGCAACGGACGCGGATTCCAGCGCGCCCTCGGCCACCTCGCTCACCTTGCCGGCGATGACATTCACCGCCTCGCTCGCCTGCTCGATGCGCCGGGCCTGTTCCTGGCTGGCCTCGGAGAGACGCATGGAGGTCGCCTGGGACACCTCCACCGAACGGCCCACCTGTTCCGCAGTCCGCTGGATGGTCGCCACCAGGTCGCGCAGCGCGTCGATGGTGTAGTTCACGGAGTCTGCAATGGCCCCCGTAATGTCCGCCGTCACCGTCGCATGACGAGTCAGATCGCCCTCCGCGAAGCTCATCATCTCATCGAGCAGGCGCAGGATGGCCTGCTGGTTGCGATCGTTCTGTTCACGGGAGATCATCTCACGCCGTCGTGCCTCACGCACCAGAGTCACGCCGAGCAGGATCGCTGCAATCAGCGTGGCAACCGCGGTGACGTAGCCGGCGATGCTCACCACAAACAGGGTTTCGTGCACGCTGGAGGCCTTGCGCTGCAGCTCGCCCGCCGCGGCGATCAGCCCCGTGGAGAGTTCGTCGCTGTCATGGAAGGCCTTGTTGGCCTTGAGGATCGAAGGGCCGCTCTGCATCACCACATCCACGGCCTTACGCATGGCACCATACTTGGCGGCCACCTGGCTCAATTTTTCCCGGGCGATGGGCTCCTCGACACGCTGGACCTCGGGATCGCCGCGACCGGAAAGCATGGCATCGAGCACGCGTTCGAACAGCGCGGCATCGCGGTTGAACTTCTCCAGCGCCACCGAGGCATTCCCCCGACCACGCAGCAGCTCACTGGCCGCAGTCCTCATGCGGAGGATGAGAAACTGCTGACGCTGCGCAAGATAAACCTGCCCCATCCCTGCGCCTGCGCGCATCATCTGCTGCACCAACTCATCGAGCAGGGCGACGATCTCCGGCACCTCGCGCGCAAGAACATCACCAGCCGCTACGGCCCGCGCATAGGCCGGTCCCGCGGCGACGATGTCCTCCAGGGACGGGCGCACCTGCCCCCAGTTGAAGCGGACGGCCTCGAGCTGCGTGCGCAGCTCATCCTTCACCGGGGGCATGCGGGCCGCCGGATCCCCCTTGTCCAGCTTGTCCAGCAGGGACTCAAACACGTTGATCTTGACCTGCAGTTGGGCCGCCGCATCTTCCTGGCCCATCAAGACACGCGAGGCGTCGCTCACCAGCTCCGGACTGAAACGTTCGATCTGGCCGGCCGTCAGGCGCCACAGCAGTCGGGTGTGATCCATATACACCACGTAGCTGAAGATGCCCACCGTAGCCACCAGCAGCACCGCCGCCAGGGCGATGAGCGGCACAATGCCGCGTCCGATGCCACGAGCTCGCGTGTCATCACGTTTCGTCTGGGCCATGCGTGTTTCCTCTTGCTTGATAACGCATCAATTGTCGTTTCAGAATGTGCCGCATCGGCCTGGGCCGCCAGGCAGGACGCTGAAGAAGCTTAGCACCGGGACTTAACTAGAGCGCGGTACGCAACACGTCCTCGCCATGCAAAAGACGCTGGAGATCAAGGATCTTCCACGAGCGCCAAGGCTCGACCACTTCTTCGAGGACATAGCCACCCAGCCCCGGCGGCGGCCGCTCCAGCAGACGCCGTGCCTCCACCTGGAAGTGGCGCAACCCCAGCGACTCACTGATCAGCAGACCCAGAGGCCAGGCCTCGCGCCTGGATACGAGCACGCGGGTACGTGGGTCAGGGACTATGCGCCCCCGCCCCAAAAGCCCCATCGTGTCGATGATCGGCGTCAACTCACCCCGCAGGTTCGCCAGCCCCAGCACCCAGGGCTGAGCCAGCGGCAAACGGGTGACAGCGGGCATCGGCAGGATCTCGGCCACCTGATCGAGCGGACTGACAAAGACCTCCTCCCCCAGCCGGAAAGCCAACGCGGTCCAGTGACGGGTGGGGGCCTCGCGCCGTGGCAGACCCGCGGCACGGGCCCGAGCGAGGCTCTCCAGCGCGCGCAGGCGGACAAAGGCCGGGGCGTTCAAGCGCAGCCCCCAATCAAGGCGCGGATCGCCGCGATGAGCTTGGCTTCCTGCACCGGCTTGGTGAGATAATCCCGAGCCCCCTGACGCAGGCCCCAGATCCGATCGGTTTCCTGATCCTTGGTGGTTACGATGATCACCGGAATCGAGGCCGTCTCCGGCGTGCGGGAAAGCTCCCGGGTGGCCTGAAAACCGTTGATGCCAGGCATGACCACATCCATCAGGATCAGGTCGGGCTTGATGGCCTTGGCCTGGATTACCGCCTCTTCGCCATTGGTGGCCAGACTGACCCGAAAGCCGTTGCGCTCGAGCATGCCCTGCAGGACATGCCGTTCGGTGGGGGAATCGTCAACGATCAATATATGGGCCATGAACAGAGCTCCGCAGTGGGGTTATGAAAGGAAAGAGCCTTGTCATTCATCCGGCCAGGGCCAACCCCCCGACATCCTTCGCCCGCCGCGCGTGCCGACGCAAGGCGGCAAGCAGATCTTCACTCGTAAAGGGCTTGGTCAAGTAGTCGTCCGCGCCAACAATGCGGCCGCGCGCCTTGTCGAAGATGCTATCCTTGCTTGACAGAAGGATGACGGGCGTGCGCCGAAAGCGCCGGTTATTTTTGATCAGCGCACAGGTCTGATAGCCATCGAGACGCGGCATAAGGATGTCGATGAAGATGAGATCCGGCTCGAAGATGGGGATTCGGCCGAGGGCATCGAAACCGTCGACGGCGGTATCGACGATGCAGCCCGTCTTGGCCAACAGGGTCTCGGCCGTGCGACGGATGGTCTTGCTGTCATCCACGACCATGATCTTCAACCCACTGAATTCAGCGGCTTGCGGGGCTTCAGGTGTATCCATCAAGGCAGGCCCTCATCGGTAAGGTCGAGCGATTTTATCTTGTTTGTCGAATTTAGCCGAAAGAGCTCGCTCAATCCAAATCCCCAGAGATGTCTCCACGCCCCCAAGCCAGGAGGGCAGCGGAATCCTGCTGCTAAACTATGCCGCGCCGAAAAGAGAGACCACCATGCCGCTGCTCGATGCCGTCCCGTTTCTGACCACCGCTCATCAGGGCCCATTGCAGGAGATCGAGTCTCACCTGCTGGACCGCCAAACCGCGATCGAGACCTGGCTTAGGCAGGCCTTCCTCGACACTCCTGCGCCGTTTTACTGCTCGGTCGACCTGCGCAACGCAGGATTCAAGCTTGCCCCGGTGGACACCAACCTGTTCCCGGCCGGCTTCAACAACCTCAACCCGGCCTTTGCCCCGCTCTGTATCCACGCCCTGCAAACCGCGATGGAGCATCTCTGCCCCAAGGCGCACGGTCTCTTGCTGCTGCCCGAGCGCCATACCCGCAATCTCTACTATCTGGAGAACGTGGCCACTCTGCGTGATCTGACCGAGCAGGCCGGCTTTGAGGTGCGTGTCGGTTCGCTGATCGAGGCGCAATCCGAACCGATGACCATCCCCCTCCCCTCCGGCCGCAAGCTGACCCTGCTACCGCTTACGCGCAAGGGCCGCCGCATCGAGGCGGGCGGGTTCTCGCCCTGCGCGGTGATGCTCAACAACGACCTCTCCGCTGGCGTGCCGGCCATCCTCGAGGATCTGGAGCAGACGCTCATCCCGCCGCTGGAGCTTGGCTGGTGGAGGCGCAAGAAATCCACCCATTTTCGCCACTACGATGCCGTAGCGCGCGAGTTCGCCTCCATGGTCGATATCGACCCCTGGCTGATCAACCCGATGTTCGACGATTGCGGTGAGATCGACTTCATGAAGCGCGAGGGCGAGGACTGCTTGGCCGAGCGCGTGGACGACCTTCTTGCATGCATCAAGGCAAAATATGCCAGGTACGGCATCGATCGCGAACCGTTCGTGGTCATCAAAGCCGACTCCGGCACCTATGGCATGGGCGTGATGATGGCCCGCTCGGTGGATGAGGTGCGCAACCTCAACCGCAAGGCGCGTACCCGCATGGCGGCGAGCAAGGAGGGACTTGGCATCTCGCGCGTGATCATCCAGGAAGGGGTCTACACCTTCGAGAGCATCGCCGGCGCGGTCGCCGAACCGGTGGTGTACATGATCGACCGCTTCGTCGTCGGAGGCTTCTACCGCGTACACACCCAGCGGGGCGACGACGAGAACCTGAACGCCCCCGGCGCGCACTTCGTGCCGCTCGCCTTCGACGATGCCTGCACCACCCCGGACTGCCAGCAGGCCCCGGACGCCCCGCCCAACCGCTTCTATGCCTATGGCGTGATCGCCCGCCTGGCCCTGCTTGCGGCGGCACGCGAACAGGCCGAGGTCCGCCAGGAGAAGGCGGCATGAAGCTCGGCGTGGTGATGGACCCGATCGACACCATCAAGCCCTCCAAGGATTCTAGCTTTGCCATGCTGCTGGCCGCGCAGAGGCGCGGTTGGGCGTGTTGGTATATGGAGCTGGGCGACCTGTCCGTGCGCGACGGCCATGCCTATGGCCATGCCCGCCGCATTCAGGTGCGCGACGACACCAGCGACTGGTTCACCCTGAGCGAACCGAGCCTGCTGCCCTTGGGTGAGCTAGACCTCCTCTTGATGCGTAAGGATCCCCCGTTCGATGCGCGCTACCTGCACGCCACCCAGATCCTGGCCCTCGCGGAGCGCGAGGGCACACTGGTCGCCAACCGCCCGGCGGCCTTGCAGGCGGTCAACGAGAAGCTGTTCGCCACCCATTTTCCCGACTGCATCCCGCCCACCCTGGTCAGCAGCCGTGTGGAGGAGATCCGTGCCTTTCTCGATACCCACGGCGAGATCGTTCTCAAACCGCTCGATGTGATGGGTGGCCAGGGGGTCTTCCGCCTCGCACGCGGTGACATGAACCTGCGCACCGCCGTTGAGCTGCTGACCCAGGGGGGGCAGCGATGGATCATGGCGCAGAAGTTCCTGCCCGCCGTGGCAGAAGGCGACAAACGCATCCTCATGATCGACGGCGCACCGGTGCCCTATGCCCTGGCACGCATCCCGCCGCGCGGTGAGTTTCGCGCCAACCTTGCCGCAGGCGGACGCGGCGTCGGCGTAGAGCTGACCGCACGTGATCGCTGGCTGTGCGACAGGGTCGGCCCCACCCTGTGCGCACTGGGCCTGTATTTCGTCGGCCTCGATGTGATCGGCGATTACATCACCGAGATCAATGTGACCAGCCCCACCTGCATCCGCGAGTTGGATGCCTGCTTTGGGCTTGACATCGCTGGCGAGCTGCTGGATGCCTTGGCCCGTCATCGCCAGGGCGAAGGCTAAAGCATGTATCCATCCCGTCGCGGCTTCCTTGGCCTGCTTACCCTCTTGGCCCTGGCCCCCCTCGCCGGATGTTCCCGTGAACCGCGCATCCAGACCGAGGGCTTTCTGCTCTACGGCATGCTCACCCAGCTCAGCCTGCCTGACACCGCCCCCACCAGCATCACGTCGGCCTCGAGCGAGGTCGAGGCCATCTTCAAACGCGCATACGCCGTGCTCCACCCCTGGCAGGATTCCCCCCTGACCCGGCTGAATGCTGCCCTGGCCTTGGGTGACTGGGCGCCGCTCGATCCCCGCTTGCGCGCCATCATCGAGCGCGGCCGTGAGCTTGAGGCCCTGAGCGGAGCGGCTTTTTCCCCCGCCGTAGGGGCCCTCGTCAAACTGTGGGGGTTTCACTCCAGTCAACCCGACCAGGAACGCGAGCCCCCGCCCCCGGCCGAGATCGAGCGTCTGATGACCCCGCCACCCCGTATGAGCGATCTTGACATCGACGGCGATCGAATACGTTGTCGCAACCCGCATGTCCTGCTCGACTTCAACGCCATGGCCGAAGGTTGGGCCGCCGAGCTTGCCGCCGATCGCCTCGCCGAGCTCGGCGTGCGTGATGCCCTGATCGACGCCAGCGGCGACCTCCTGGTGCTGGGGCGGCCCGGCCCCCGCCCCTGGCGGGTCGCCCTCCAGGACCCGTTCACCGAAGGACCGCTCGGCTGGCTGGACCTTGACGGTCGTGCGGCCGTCTTCACCTCCGGCAGCTATCGCAAGCGCTTCACCCACAAGGGTGTCAGCTATAACCACATCATCGACCCGCGCAGCGGCTGGCCCTCGCGTGGGCTAGTCGGGGCGACCGTGATCGCACAGGACGCCCTGCTCGCCAACGCCGCCACCACCGGACTGCTCGCCACCGGACCGAGCGAGGCCCCCGCGCTGATTCAGCGCATGGGGCTGGACCGCGTCTTGCTAGTGGACGAGCACGGAAAACTGCACGCCACACCCGCCATGGCCGATATGCTCCGACTCGCACGCAACGACCGTCCGTTGCACATCCTGCAATCTCTGACATAAGACTCGTCGGGCGACCCTCCGAGCCGACACGCTCGGCAGTGGAAGAGGGGGAAGCACTTCGGGTTTAATGGCGTGCATGAGCATCACACCTGCCTGGTCTCCTCCCCCCTCCCGCCGCCTGTCTCTCGGCCTGGCCATGGCGGTGGCCGCGCTGCTTCACCTGTTGCTGCTTGCCCTCTTCCTGCACACGCATGCACCGCGACCCCGTCCCCTGCCTGCGCCCCTACCGATCCTGCAGATCGAGCTCGCCCCGCACCCCACCGAACCCCCACCGGAGCGACCCGACAGGGTGGCCGAGGCCAACCAGCGCGCCGAAGAGACCCGCGCCCCCAAGGCTGAGCACCTCGCCGCGTCTTCTCCTACGCCGTCCACGCATGCCTCGGCGCAAGCCTCCAGCACCCTGCCTTCGGCCCCCAAGGTCATGCCCATCCCACCCAGCCCCCCCCAGAACAAAAACAAGGCCAAGGACGTGACGCCCGAACCCGTTCCGTCGCCGCCTTCCGAGCCGCAGCCCGACGCCGTGCAGACCCTTGCCGAGCGCAGCCTGCAGATGAGTCGCCTGCACCACGAAATCCTCGAGCAGAAACTGCGCAATGACGCCGCCGCACGCAGCGCGGTGCTCACCGCCAATACGACCTATGGCCCGGAAGCCGCCTACCTGCGCGCCTGGGTGGAAAAGGTCGAGCGCATCGGCAACCTCAACTTCCCGGACGAGGCCCGCCGAAAGAAACTGAGTGGGTGGCTGATCCTCGAAGTGGTTCTGGACGACCAGGGCCGGGTGCGGACCATGCGCGTGCGCCAATCCTCAGGCGAGCCCGTGCTTGACCAGGCCGCGCAGGACATCGTTCGCCTCGCCTCGCCCTTCGCCCCCTTTCCTCCTGAGCTGCGCATGAAATACGACCAACTGACCATCATCCGCACCTGGGGCTTCGACGCAGGAGGCCAGCTGGATGCGCGCTGATTCTCTCATCCTCACTCCAAACGCGCTTGCCCCTACCCGCGCATCGCCCGATACTATGTGCATGGACACCACCACCTCCCTCAAGCACCATTTTCTCATCGCCATGCCGCAGATGGTGGACCCGCACTTTGCCCAGACGGTCACCTACATCTGCGAGCATAACGAGGATGGGGCGATGGGCATCATCATCAACCGGCCGCTTGACATTACCCTCGGCAACATCCTCGAACACCTCGGCATCACGCCCGAGACGGACGCGATCAAGAGCCAGCCGGTGCATTTCGGTGGCCCGGTCTCGCTCGAGCGCGGCTTCGTCCTGCACAGCCCGCAAGGGCCGTGGGACAGCACGCTCAACTTACCGGATAACATCGGCCTGACCACCTCGCGCGACATCCTGCTGGCCATCGGCCACGGCGCAGGCCCCGCCAGGCGCCTGGTGGCGCTCGGTTTCGCTGGCTGGGGCGCGGGCCAGCTTGAGCAGGAGATGCGCGACAACGCCTGGTTGAGCACACCAGCCTCTCCCCACATCCTGTTCGATGTCCCTGTGCAACAGCGCTGGCAGGCCGCTGCCAGTCAGCTTGGCGTGGACATCAACCTGCTGACCGCGCAGGCTGGTCACGCGTGACGGTTGAGACGAACGCGCTCTGGCTGGGCTTCGACTTCGGTGAGCGACGCATCGGCGTTGCCGTAGGTCAGGCGGTGACCGGCACTGCTCGCCCATTGCGCCTATTGCCGACCAAAAACCGCGGCCAACCGGACTGGCAGGCGATCGAGGACCTCGTGCGCACATGGCGTCCGGCAGGTGTGGTCGTGGGTGTGCCGCGCCGCGACGATGGTAGCGACTACCCCCTCACGCCCCAGGCCGAACGCTTCGCGCGCCAATTGCACGGCCGTTTCAAACTGCGGGTCGAGACCGTCGACGAGCGCCTGTCCAGCTTCGAGGCCCGTCTGCGCCTTGGCTTCGACAAGCGTACTGCAGCCGTCGACGCCGACGCTGCCGCGGTCATTCTGGAAACCTGGTTTGCCGAACACCTCTTTGCACAAGGTAGCGATCATGCAAAATCATGACGTCGAAGCCCTGCTCCAACACATGGTGGACCAGCTACGCCAACGCATCCACGCGGGGGGGCTGCACGCCCCGCTGATGGTGGGTATCCACACCGGTGGGGTGTGGGTGGCCGAGCGCTTGCATGCGGCACTGGGACTTTCCGAACCGCTCGGCAAACTCAATATTGCCTTTTACCGCGATGACTTCACCCACATCGGCCTGCACCCTCAGGTGTCCCCCTCCAGTTTGCCGTTTGACGTGGAGGGCCGCAACGTGATCCTGGTCGACGATGTACTCCAGACCGGACGCACCGTCCGCGCGGCGATGAACGAGTTATTCGACTTCGGTCGCCCTGCAAGCGTCGTTCTCGCCGTGCTGTGCGATCGCCCCGGGCGCGAACTGCCGATCCAAGCCGATGTGGTCGGCGAGCGCTTTGTCCTCAAGGCCCACGAGCAGATCGTCCTGCATGGCCCCGAACCTTTGCGCCTCACCATCGAACAGAAAGCCCGCAAGGAATAAGCCGTGGCCGTGGTTTTCGTACGCCCCAAGATCCCCAAGCTCGCCCCCGACCCTTGGGCCATTCAATTCGATGGCGAGGGTCGGCTCAAGCATCTTTTGACCATCGAGGGCCTTGGTCCGGAGTGGATCATCCGCATCCTCGACACCGCCGAGTCCTTCCTCTCGGTCACCGGGCGCGAGGTGAAAAAGGTGCCGCTGCTGCGCGGTCGCACGGTGGTCAACCTGTTCTTCGAATCATCCACCCGCACCCGTACCACCTTCGAGCTCGCCGCCAAGCGCCTCTCCGCCGACGTACTGAACCTGAACATCAGCACTTCCGCCACGACCAAGGGCGAGTCCCTGCTCGATACCCTGCGCAACATCGAGGCCATGCAGGCCGACATGTTCGTGGTGCGGCATGACCAGTCTGGCGCGGCACACTTCATCGCCCGCCATGTCGCCCCGCACGTGTCGGTGCTCAATGCCGGCGACGGCCGCCACGCCCACCCGACCCAGGCCCTGCTGGACGTGTTCACCATCCGCAAGCTGAAGGGCGATTTCACCAAGCTTCGGGTGGCCATTGTCGGTGACATCCTGCACTCGCGCGTGGCGCGCTCGCAGATCCATGCGCTCAACACCCTCAACACCGGCGAAGTGCGCGTGATTGCCCCGCGCACCCTGCTGCCTGCGCAGGTGGAGAAGCTTGGCGTACGCGTGTTCCACGACATGCGCGAAGGTCTGCGCGATGTCGACGTGATCATCATGTTGCGCCTGCAGCGCGAGCGCATGGAGGGTGCCCTGCTGCCCTCCGAAGACGAATTCTTCCGCCTCTACGGCCTCACCCCGGAAAAGCTCGCCTGGGCCAAGCCGGACGCCATCGTCATGCACCCAGGTCCAGCCAACCGCGGGGTGGAGATCGACTCCGAGGTTGCGGACGGGCCGCAATCGGTCATCCTGCAACAGGTCTCCAACGGCATTGCCGTACGCATGGCCGTCATGAGTCTCTGCATGGGGGCACGGGAAGAATGAGTATGAATCACGCCTACTTCGCCCAAGGTCAGGACATCGACCATCTGCGCCCCCCCGAGGGTTGCCGCCCCGGCGTGGACTGCGAGCACTGGATCATCCGCGGCGCGCGGGTCATCGACCCAGCCAGCGGTCTGGACTTGGTCACCGACGTGTTCATCGACAAGGCGGACATCGTCGGCGTGGGGCAGGCGCCGGCGGACTTCGCCACCGACAACGTGCTGGAGGCCGCCGGACTGTGGCTGATTCCCGGCGTGATCGATGCCTGGGCGCGCCTGCGCGAGCCCGGCCAGGAACACAAGGCCACGGTGGCGAGCGAGGCGCGTGCCGCCGTTGCCTCCGGCATCACCACCGTGTGCGTGCCGCCGGACACCGACCCGGTCATCGACACCCCGGCCGTGGTGCGCCTGATCAAACGCCGTGCCCAGCTCGCCGGAGGCGCACGTGTCATGTCGATCGGGGCCCTCACCCAAGGCCTGCAGGGCAAGCGGCTGGCGGAGATGGTGGACCTGAAAGAGGCGGGCTGCGTGGCCGTGACCAATGCCTTGCGGCCCATCGAGAACCTCGCCATCCTACGCCGCGCGCTGGAGTACGCGGCCACCTTCGGCATCCTGGTGATCGTCCAGCCGCAGGATCCGTCACTTGCCAGCAAAGGCTGCGCCCATGAGGGCGCGGTGGCAAGCCGCCTCGGCTTGCCGGGCATCCCTATCGCTGCCGAGACCGCCGCGATGGCCCAGGTGCTGGCCTTGGTCGAAGAGATAGGCGCGCGCGTGCACTTCGCCAACCTCTCCTCGGCCTCCGCCGTGCGCCTGTTGGAGCGCGCCATCGACGATGGTCTGCCCGTGTCCGGCGGGGTCAGTGCCCATCAGCTCTTTCTGTCCGAAATGGACACCGACGCCTTCGATCCCAACACCCACCTCATCCCACCGCTGCGCAGCCTGCGCGACCGCCATGCGCTGCGCGAGGGCGTGGCACGCGGGGTGATCTCGGTCATTCATTCCGACCACCAGCCGCACGAGGGCGATGCCAAGGCCGCCCCCTTCCCGGAGGCCGCACCTGGCATCTCTAGCCTCGAGACCCTGCTGCCCTTGACCCTACGCTTGGTCGATGAAGGCGTGCTGCCTCTGCACGACGCCCTACGGCGCATCACCTCAGGCCCCGCACAGCTGCTCGGCCTTGCGGCGGGCGGCATCGCCGCCGGCCTGCGCGCCGACCTATGCCTGTTCGACCCCGAAGTCGCCTGGACTTTGGATGTCCATACCATGCTCAGTCGCGGCCGCAATACCCCGTTCCATGGTTGGGACTTCACCGGCCAGGTCACCCACACCTGGGTGGCGGGGCGTCTGGTGTTTCGACGCTTCGGTCTGCCTTGAAACACCTCACCGTTCCAATAAATGCCGAATCGCCGCACCCGCTAGCATCATGCCAAAGAGGTTCGGCATATAGCTGATGGTGCCATTCACTGCCCGGGCGCGTCCTGGGACATCGCCACCGAGCGGCTCATGCGGCAGGGCTTTGATCGGCATCTCCCAGGAGTAGACCACCGGGCTGTCGAGGCCCGCGCCCCGCTTGCGCAAGGCCTTGCGTAGCTCGCGCGCCAGCGGGCAAGTATGGGTCCGGTCGAGGCTACTTAGGCCCACCTTGCTCACATCCAGCCGCCCCCCTGCGCCAAGGCTGGAATAGACCGGCACACCATGGCGCTGGCAGGCGTGGATGAGCGCCGCCTTGCATGCAATGCTATCGATGCAGTCGAGCACAAGATCAAAGCCCCCCTCGCGGATCAGCCCCTCGGCCTGCTCCTGGCGCAGGAACTCCAGGCGCACGTTCACCTTAAGATCGGGGCGGATGTCGCGCAGGCGCTCGGCCATCACCTCCGCCTTGCGCCGACCGAGGGTCGAGTGCAGGGCGACCAACTGACGATTGAGATTGGTCGGGTTGACTGTATCGTGATCGAGCAGGGTCATCCGCCCCATCCCGGCACGTGCCACTGCTTCGGCCGCCGCGCCTCCCACGCCTCCAACCCCGGCGATGAGCACGTGCTTGCCTGCAAGCCGCGCCAAGCCTTCGTCGCCAAGCAGGATGCGGGTTCTCTGGTGCATGTCAGCGGTCACGGTTGGCCTTTGGGAAGCGAAACAGGGAGGCGGCATTCTGCCACGTGATCGCCGCCATCGCTGCGGGCGTGGTGCCGTGCAGACGGGCCAGCACCTGCAGGGTGTCGATGATGAAGGCGGGCTCGTTGGGCATCGTGCGACCGTGCGGGGGCTGGTCGGGGGCGTCGCTCTCCACAAGCAGGCACTCCTTCGGCAGGGCTGCCACCACGGCGCGCAGGCGGGTGGCGCGCGGATGGGTGATCGCCCCGCCGATGCCAAGATAGAAGCCGAGTGCGAGAAAGCGTTCCGCTTGCTGACGACTGCCGTGGAAACCGTGCACCACCCCGCGCAGACCGGGCAGACGGGCGATGTGCATGGCCAGAACATCCTCGCTCCTGTGTGCATGAAGGATGACGGGCAAGTCACGTTCACGCGCGATGCGCAGCTGGGGCAGCAGCCACTGCTCCTGCACCTCGCGAAGCGGTCGGCCGGGGCTGAAATCCAGCCCGCACTCCCCGACGGCGATGGCCCCGCCACGCTCAACCCAGACCGCCAGTCGCGCGAGCGCCGCGGGAGGATGCTCAAACCAGGGATGCAGCCCCAAGGCCACACCGACCCCGGGGTAGGCATGCGCCAGGCGCAGCAACACCGGCCAGTCGCGCGACTGAGCGGCCACGCCGAGCAGGGCATCGACCCCCACCGCATGCGCCCGTGCCAAAACCGCCGCGCGATGACCGACAAGACGCGCATCGGCGAGGTGGCAGTGGCTATCGTAGAGGGGCATGCCAAGGATTACCCACGACTGGATTCATGTAAGCACGGCTTTGGCATAAGCCCCCATGAACGTCTCCACCATGCTCGGCATCCTCATGGATTTACCTGCTCGAGGGCCGTCATGACGATACCT
>JBEVAM010000025.1:0-17599 GCA_051297135.1 Halothiobacillaceae bacterium | reverse complement strand
AATGGGCATCCGGCCGGGCGACCAAGCCGATCTACTACCTCGTGTTGATTGGCGCGAGCACTTTGTCCGCTGCTGATTTGCTGACCCGGACCGAAGCACTGAAACGGCAGATTCCAACAACCGGCCCGGACAACAAGCCGTGGAAAAGGCCGTTCTTTGCTGGTTGTGCTGTCATGAATATCGATGCATGGAACAAGAAGCTTCCTCGCTGTCCTGTCAGTCGGGTCAGCGCAAGCGCATGAATACGTGGAGTGTCGGAGCCTGGTGCTGGCATGCCCGGCAGGCGTCCCCCTGCCGGATCTTCGACCGCCAGGACGTGTGGGGCAAGACCATCAAGGCGGGCTGGGATCTGGTGATCATCGACGAGGCACACCGCCTCAGCGGCAGTACTGAGCAGGTTGCCCGCTACAAGCTCGGTGCCGCTTTGGCCGAGGCCACGCCCTATCTGCTGTTGCTATCCGCAACGCCGCATCAGGGCAAGACCGAATCGGTTGGCTGACCTGGCGGTGCGCAAACGCCGGGGCAGGAAGCGGCTGCGGCTCGAACGCGTGCCGCTGCACCGGTGCGAGGCGATCAACGAGGTCTGGAGCATGGACTTCATCAGCGACAGCTTGGCCAACGGACGCCGCATCAAGTGCCTGACGATCACCGACGACTTCAGCCACGAGTGCGTGGACATCGCAGTGGATCACGGCATCGGCGGCGAGTACGTAACGCGCGTGCTGGATCAGGCGGCCCGCTTGCGCGGCTACCCGCGGTCCGTGCGAACCGACCAAGGGCCGGAGTTCACCAGCCGGGCGTTCCTGGCCTGGGCCACCGCAAAAGGCGTGCGGCACATCCTCAACCAGCCTGGCAAGCCGACGCAGAACGCCTACATCGAGAGCTTCAATGGCAAGTTCCGCGACGAGTGCCTGAACGAGCACTGGTTCCAGACATTGGCGCAGGCGCGCCACGAGATCGCACGGTGGCGGATCGACTTCAATGAGGTGCGACCCCACGCGAGCTGCGGCCGCATCCCTCCGGCACGGTTCGCCTCGCTGCATCGCCAGCAAGCTGACGACGCAGCCTGCGTGACCCAGAGGACCCAAGAGTAAAGTTCATCAACCCCGCGGAGATGTTCCAAACCGGTGGTACGGAAAACGGGGGCAGGTCAGTAGCCTCGACCTCGACACAAACCGCGGCGCTCCACAAGGTTGCACTGCCTTGCCATAGTTCAATTGTTCACCACCATGGTGTAAGGTTGTGAAATATCAGCGGAGTGGTCACCATGAAATGCTGTCGCGCCAGTGCTCAACAATCCGATACCGAGACCGTAAGGGCCTCGATCAGTTTCCCTGCAGGCGACTACGCCGAGCTGCAGCGGCTCGCCGCGAACATGAAGGTGTCGTTGGCATGGGTCGTTCGACAGGCAATCGAAGAGTATCTGGCTAAGCAGCGGCGCGGATCGGCCCCGGACAAGAAAACAGGGTAACTCAAAGCAATTGGCAAGAGCGCCATGAGCGCAGCGGGCTCGCCACTACGGTGGCTCAATTGGGGATTCGAAGGGGGAGAACAATGGATGTATTCAAACTCAGGGATAGCTTGGTCTCTGACTACAGCAGCTTCGCTCGTTCGTTCACCTCCATCCGTGCCCACGATATCCGCGCGGGTGTTGAGGCCGCCTACAACAGTAATCGTTTCTGGCCCGAGCCGCTGATACAGATCAATCCACGCTACAAACATGGCAGTTCCACGTCGCAGCTGGCGGCCCGCGGCGAGATCCTGCCTGAAACCGCCGAGTGCTTTCCCATCGAGCTTTTCACGCACCAGGAACAGGCTATCGCCTTTGCTGCAAAGGGCGAGAGTTTCGTGGTGACCACGGGAACCGGGTCAGGAAAGTCGCTGTGCTTTTTCATCCCCATCGTTGATGCAGTTCTGCGCGCGAAAAAGTGTGACAGCACCCCGCGGACGCGTGCGATTGTGATTTATCCAATGAACGCGCTGGCCAACAGCCAGCGCGAAGAGCTGATCAAGTTCATCGGAGACAACGGCCGCGTTTCATTTGCGCGCTATACCGGCCAGGAAAGTTCCGACGAGCGCGACCGGATCAAGGACAATCCGCCAGACATTCTGCTGACCAACTTCATGATGCTGGAAATGCTCATGACACGGCAGAACGAAACTGACAGGAAGGTGATCGAAAACTGCGATGGTCTGCAGTTTCTCGTTCTGGACGAGTTGCATACCTATCGCGGAAGGCAGGGCGCGGATGTGGCCATGCTGGTGCGCCGCGTGCGCGAGCGCCTGGCTCCTGACAGACTCCTGTGCATCGGGACTTCGGCAACGATGGCATCAGGGGGAAGTCAGGAAGATCGGAACCAGAAAGTGGCCGAGGTGGCTTCCACACTGTTCGCGACGCAGATTTCGCCATTCAATGTGATCACGGAGGATCTTGACCGCGCCACAGATCCAGCGGAGACAGCCGATTCGATTCGCCCTCTGCTTGGCGCGGCGATAGACGCCGGCATCAGCCCGTCGATCTCGGACCATGAACTCCGAACCCATCCGCTCGCAATCTGGGTCGAGACGCGTCTCGGTATCACTCGAGAAACGGGTAGCAAATGGACGCGGGCGCATCCTCGACCCATGGCGGAAGCCACCCGTATGCTGGCCAGCGAGTCCGGGCGTGACGAGAGCGCATGCGGCGAGGCTCTTCGCAATCTGTTGTTGCTGGCTGCATTGCCTGAGCGCGACCGTCGTCCCGGTGGATCTGACCGGGCATTCTTCGCGTTTCGCCTGCATCAGTTCATCAGCGGTGCAGGCTTGGTGTTCACCACGCTTGATGTGCCAGGCAGTCGCCCAGTCGAACTCGAAGGCCAGCAGTTTCTGCCCGCCGACCCGACCAAGCGACTCTACGCAGCGTATTTCTGTCGCGACTGCGGACAGGAGTATCACCCTGTTCGACTGATCCGCGAGGATGGTGGCCAGAAGCTTTTGCCCCGCGACATTGATGACATGCCAAAGAACCCCGCGGGAGACGGCCAGGATTCCAGCGACGATGATCAGCAGGCAGAGCGGTTGGGTTTTGTCCTGCCGCTGAGTCCGACCGATCCACTAGAGTTCCAGGGCCTTCCAGAGGACTACCCGGAAACATGGATCGAAACCACAAGTGGCGGGGAGACGCGCCTTAAGCGCGATTACCGGCATCTGGCAGCAGAACGACTTTCAGTTGACCCGGGTGGCCGGGTCGGAACAGGAAACCCAGTCTGGTTCATGCCGGGCAAGTTTCGATATTGCCTGCGCTGTCGCGCCGTCCATGGGGCGCAGGGCAAGGATAACAACCGCCTGGCATCGCTTTCAGCCGAAGGCCGTAGCTCGGCCTCGACCATCCTGACCACAAGCGCACTGCGTTGGATGCATGGCGCGGAAAGCAGAGTTCCCGAAGACAAGCGCAAGCTGCTGGGCTTCACCGACAACCGGCAAGACGCGGCTTTGCAGTCGGGTCATTTCAATGACTTTGCGTTTGTGAGCCTGCTGCGTGGTGCTATCTACCGTGCGCTGCGATCGGCAGGTGCGGTCGGTCTGAGTGACAGCGGCCTCGGCGCGGCCGTACGCACAGCGCTGGGCTTCGACAAGCCGCCACAGGGCGATCCTGCCGACAGTCATCGGCGAGAATGGATGCAAGATCCGCAGGCGATCGCGCGCGATCTCGCGGACGCAGCGGAGACGCTGCGCTTTGTGCTGGCCTATCGCGCCTGGTACGACCAGCGGCGGGGTTGGCGGTACACCAATCCCAATCTCGAAGAGCTCGGCCTGCTTCAAACCGAGTACGTCGGCCTCGGCAGCTTCTGCGCCGACGACACGGTTTTCAGGGACGCGCCGGCGCTGTTGCGCGACGCTGCGCCCAAGGTGCGCGAGGCCGTTTACCGTTGTCTGTTCGACCACATGCGCAAGGGGCTTGCGGTTGACGCCGCCGCCCTTGATCCGCAGCGGCTCCAGCAATGCAAAGACGATGCGCTGCGCCTGCTACGCGATCCCTGGAGCATCGGCCGGGAAGAGCGCCTTTTGGGATGGCGCTGGCTGTTTGTGGTGCCACCGTCTCGCAACGCCCTGCGCGGCAGCGACGAAGAGCTGGTACTTCGCGGCGGCTTGCAGACGGTGCTCGGCAAGGCGTTGCGAAATTCCGGCTTGTGGGGAAACCGACCGGAAGCAGCTTCACTGAGCCGCAATGACTATCAGGATCTGCTGGAGGCCCTGATTCGTGCCGCGCAGAGCGGAGGGTTCATCCGCCGAGACGACAACACCCCGTTCAATATCCCCGGATTCCGACTCAACGCCGGACGCATTCGATTCCGTGAAGGAGCGGGCGCGGGCACACGCCCCAACGCGTTCTTTCGGAACTTGTATACCGCCGTCGCCGACATGCTCGAGCAAGACAGCCGCTTCCTGTTCGGATTGGAAGCCCGCGAGCATACCGCCCAGGTCGATGGCGATTTGCGCGCGCTGCGCGAGGCCCGCTTCCGCTTCGGCAAGCCCGAGTCTGAAAGCCTGAAGAATGGCGAATTGTTAAGCAAGGCCCGACAGCTGGGCGAGCCGAATCGGTTTCTGCCGGTGATGTTCTGTTCGCCGACGATGGAGCTCGGCGTGGATATTTCCGCGCTCAACGCAGTGTATCTGCGCAACGTGCCGCCCACACCGGCCAACTACGTGCAGCGTGCCGGTCGCGCTGGACGCAGCGGTCAGGCTGCACTGATCGTGACGTACTGCGCGGCGCGCAGTCCCCACGACCAATATTTCTTCCGCGATGCCGCGGGCATGGTTCACGGTGTCGTCAAGCCGCCGCTGATTGATTTGGCCAATCAGGACCTCATCCAGAGTCACCTGCATGCCATCTGGCTGGCCGCGAGCCGTCATGAGCTGGACGGCTCCATCTCGAACATCGTCGACCCAAGCCTGCCGCAACAGCCGGTCCGCGCACCCATCCTCGCCGCGCTCGCTAAGCCCGCCGTCGCCGACGAAGCCCGCCGTCGCGCCATCGCCGTCCTGCGCCAAGTCGAAGCGCATCTTTCACCGCAGCGGGCCCCCTGGTTTACCGACGCGCAGTCTTATGCGCAAGCCGTGATTGCCGGTGCGCTCGATGCCTTCAACCGGGCTTTCAACCGCTGGCGAGCGCTGTTCACATCGGCTGAACGGCAAAAGCAATTGGCGCAGGCGACGTTGGACAACTACGCCATCACCGACAGGCGTGAGCGTGAAGACGCCAAGCGCCGGCTGCGACAGGCGCTCGATCAGATCGACTTGCTGTTGCACGGACGCGAGTCGTTCTCCAGCGACTTCTATACGTACCGCTATCTGGCGACAGAAGGTTTCCTGCCGGGTTACAACTTTCCCCGCCTGCCGCTGATGGCCTACATCCCCGGCCGCCTGGACGTGCGCAAGGGCAACACGTTCCTGCAACGGCCACGCTTTCTGGCCTTGTCCGAGTTCGGGCCGCGCAGCCTCGTCTACCACGAAGGGCGGGCCTATCGCGTCGTGCGCGCGCGCATCGCGCTCTCCACGGCCGAACAGGCAACGGCCGGCGGCAACCTCAGCACCCGCGCCGTACGCATCTGCCGGCACTGCGGAGCAGCTCACTTCGATGCTCACTGGAACGACTGCCACGCCTGCGGGCAGCCGCTGGGGGATGCGGTCGCGATTAATGGCCTCTACCGCATCGACAACGTGGACACGGAGCCCACGGAACGCATCACCGCCAACGACGAAGAGCGCCAGCGGCAGGCATTCGAGTTGCAAACCGTCTTCGAATGGGCCATCCGCAATCGCCGCGTGGACGCGCGCAGCGTTCATGCGCGTGACAGCGAAGGCGACATTCTCACGTTGCGATACGGCGCCGGCGCGACCATCACGCGGATCAACAAAGGCTTGCGCCGCCGCCGTAATCCCAACCAATTCGGCTTCTTCATCAATCCGCGCACGGGCTGGTGGGTGAGGGAGGATGCGGACGACGACGATGGCAATGGTGGCGGCGAGCCGGATCATCTGCCACCGCAGCGTGTGGTCCCCTACGTGCAGGACCACAAGAACGCGCTGCTACTGCAACCGCATGGGGTCTGGTCGGCGACCACCCTGGCGACCGTTCAGCATGCGCTCAAGCGCGGCATCGAGGCGACCTACCAGCTGGAAGAAGCTGAACTCCTGGCCGAAGCGCTGCCAGACGCCAAGAACCGGGCTGGCGTGCTGTTCTACGAAGCCACTGAAGGTGGCGCGGGCGTGCTGAGCCGGCTCGTCAACGACCCGCAGGCGCTTGCTCAGGTTGCACGACAGGCCCTTCGGGTCATGCACTACGACGTGCCTACCGATCCGGCCCAGCCTTGGCCCGATTTCGAGGACATTGCCGACCAGCCCGATACCCGCTGTGTGGCGGGCTGCTATCGCTGTTTGCTTTCGTACTACAACCAGCCCGACCATGACGTGATCCACCGCCAGGACGAAAACGCCCGGCGCATCCTCTGGCGGCTGGCGAGAATTGAGACCCAACTCGGCGCGGACCCTGCTGCACTCGAACATCTGCCAGAACCGGACCCGGCGCCCGGCTGGACGGGTCACTGGCAGCAGACCGCCACGCAACAGTTGCCCGAAGCCCCGGCACCGGCCAAGGTGCGTATCGACAGCACCGAATTGCTGCACTGGCCCGATCACTATGTGGCGGTTGCGCTGCCGGATACCAGCCGCGACCTGCAAGCGGCCTGGGAGGAGCGGGGCTACACATTCGTGCGCTTCCCGGCCGATACCAATGCCTGGACGCCGCTGTTCCAGCGCCTGGCCCGGCTGCTGGGACTCTGACGGAACACCCCTATGACCACTGCGGTAGCCCACTATGCCCCCGGCGCGCTGATTCGCGTGCGGGGTCGCGAATGGATCGTCCAGCCCGGAAGCCGGCCGCCCCTGCTGCGGCTGCGCCCCTTGTCGGGCGGCGAGGACGAGACGGCACTGATTCACGCGGACCTCGAGTCCGGCATCGAGTCCGCCCATTTCCCGCCTCCGGAAGCGACGCAAGAAGGCAGCCAGATTGAGGCCGTTGTGCTCGCCGACGCGCTGCGCCTTGCGCTGCGGCGTGGCGCGGGGCCCTTCCGCTGCTTCGGCAACATTGCGGTCGAGCCGCGCACCTACCAGCTCGTGCCTTTGCTGATGGCGCTGCGACTGGACCCCGTGCGCCTCCTGATCGCCGACGACGTGGGTATCGGCAAGACCATCGAGGCGGCGTTGATCGCGCGCGAGCTACACGATCGTGGTGAGATCCAGCGCCTGGCCGTGCTGTGCCCGCCACATTTGGTCGAGCAGTGGGCCCACGAACTCGCCGACCGCTTCTATCTTCATGCGGTTGCGGTCACCGCCAGCAGCGCGGCGCGGCTGGAGCGCGGCATCCCGGTCGGCGAGTCGCTGTTCCGCGTCCATCCGATCACCGTCGTGAGCCTCGATTACATCAAGTCCGATCGCCACCGCCACGACTTCATCCGTGCGTGCCCTGAATTTGTCATCGTGGACGAGGCCCACACCTGCGTGAGTAGCGGGCAGAACCGCCAGCAACGCTTCGAGTTGCTGCGCGCGCTGGCACAAGATGCCACACGCCATCTCGTGCTGCTCACTGCCACGCCCCACAGCGGCGATCAGAACGCTTTCTTCAGCCTGCTCGCGCTACTCAAGCCGGAATTCGCAGCGCTGGCCACAGTCGCCGGCGAGACCAAAGAGAAGTTGCGCGAACAGCTCGCCCAGCATTTCGTTCAGCGCCGCCGCCCTGACATCGACGAATGGCACGACGGCAGGATCTTTCCGCTGCGGGAGACGGCGGAGATCACCTACCGGCTGAGCGGACAGTGGGACCGCTTCTTTGAGGCCGTGCTCGATTACTGCCGGGAGGTGGTCCAGCGTGCCGGCGACGACGAACGCCGCCAGCGCCTGAGCTTCTGGGGCACGCTGGCCCTGATGCGTTGCGTGGCCAGCAGCCCGGCGGCCGCCGTGCAGGCGCTGCGCACCCGGCTCTCCGCCGAGCAGGTGGAGCTGTCACCTGAAGATGTGGTGGGCCCGCTGTTCGACGGCGCGGAGGATCAGCTGAGCGAGGACGATGTGGTGCCCGCCGCCGACACCGGCGACCCCGTGCTGCGCGGCCTGCTCGCCCAGGCCGAGGCTCTCGCTGGCGAGGCGGGCGACCCCAAGCTGCGCCTGCTCACCGACCATCTCCAGCAGCTGTTGAACGACGGCTTCAACCCCGTGGTGTTTTGCCGCTACATCGCCACCGCGCACTACCTGCGCCAGCACCTGGACGGCAAGTTTCGGGGGGTGACGGTGGACAGCGTCACGGGTGAGTTCCCGCCCGAGGAGCGCGAACGCCGGGTCGAGGCACTGGGCAAAGCCGAGCGCCGACTGCTGATCGCCACAGACTGCCTGTCGGAAGGCATCAACCTGCAGGAAACCTTCGATGCGGTCGTCCACTACGACTTGTCGTGGAATCCCACCCGGCATGAGCAGCGCGAAGGCCGCGTCGACCGTTTCGGTCAGCCCAGCCCGAAAGTCCGCGCCACGCTGATCTATGGTGCCAACAACCCCGTGGATGGCGCCGTCCTTCAGGTCATCCTGCGCAAGGCGGAGAAAATTCGGCAAGAGCTGGGCATTCCCGTGCCCCTGCCAGATGACGACCACACGCTGACCCAGGCGCTGATGAAGGCCGTCATGCTGCGCAGCAACCGCGGCCCGCAGCAAGCGTTCGATTTCGAGCACTACGAAGAAGGCCGGGCGCTCGATCTGCGCTGGACCGATCTGGCCGAAAAAGCCAAGAAGAACCGCACCGTCTTCGCTCAGCGACGGCTACGCCCGGCCGACGTGCTGCCGGAATGGGAGCGCATGCGCGCCGTGCTCGGCTCAAGCGACGACGTGAAGCGCTTCGCGACCCAGGCGATGGCCCGACTCGGCGCGGCGCTGACCTTCCACGCGCGCGGCGCCACCGTGCCGGTGAGCAGCCTGCCGCCTGGCTTGCGCGAGCGCCTGGCCAGCGTGGGCATCGAGCACGACCTGCGCGTGGACTTCACCCAGCCGCCCGCGCCGGGCGCCCGTTTCATCCATCGCAGCCACCCCTTGATCGCCACGCTGGCCGATGAGCTGCTCGAACGCGCCTTGAGCGGCGAAGCGCACGATGGCCAGCAGCTCGCCACGCTCGGCCGCATTGGTGTCTGGCGCAGCCCGGCCGTGCAGCGCATCACCTCCGTCCTGCTGCTGCGCCTGCGCCATCAGCTCATCGCCACTCGGGCTGGCGCCAGCCGCACCTTGCTGGTCGAGGAGGCCTTGCCTGTGGCGTGGCAGGGCCGTGCCGATCCGATCGAGGTGCAGGGTGATGAGGTGCTCGCCTGGCTGCAGGCCCCGGCCCAGGGCAACCTGCCCGAGGCTGTGCGTCAGCGCGAAATGCAAGCCCTGCTCGCCACCATTCAAGAGCGCCAGCCCTTGCTCGAACGGCTGGCGGACGCCCAGGCCGAGCGCCTGCTCGCCGACCACCGCCGCGTGCGCGAGGCTGCAGGCGCGCGCGGCCGCTACGAGGTGCGTGCGATCAAGCCCGTGGACGTGATCGCCGCCTACGTGCTGATGCCGGGGGCCTCCGCATGAACCGCCGGCGCCCCGACACCGCGCTCGAATTCGACGCCATCGCCATCGAAGGCGGTCTGCTGCCTGCCGAATGGCTGGCCAAGGTCGCCTCTTGCCAAGCCCCGCACCAGTCCGCCGCCGACTACGGCGTGCCCAAGGGCCTGAACCTGCGCGACGAGCTGGGCCGCTACTGGCGCATCGCCGAAGCGCACTGGAAGGACTTTTCCGCCGCCCGCGCCACGGCGGCCGACCCGCGCGCCCTGACATCGCGCTTCGTCCACAGCCTGCTGCGCGATGTTTTGGGCGTGACGGATCTGGTGGCAGCCCCCGCGCCGCAGGTCATTGGCGAACGCCATTATCCGCTCGGCGCCACGGCGTGCGGTGGCCGGTTGCCGCTGGTCATCGCGTCCTGCACGCAGAGTCTCGAAGACCGCGATCGCCTCTTCGGCGACGCCGGCCGAAGCCGCAGCGCGTTTGGTCTGCTGCAGGATTACCTCAATGCGACGGACACCGCGATGTGGGGCATCGCCAGCAACGGACTCGTGCTGCGCCTGGTCCGCGACAACTACAGCCTCACGCGCCCCGCTTGGATCGAGGCCGATCTGGAGCGCATCTTCACCGAAGAGCGCTTTGCCGACTTCTCGCTGCTGTGGCTGCTGGTGCATGCCAGCCGCTTTGGCCGCAGCAATCAGCCGCCCCGCGAGTCGCCGCTGGAGGCCTGGTATGCCGCCAGCCGCGAGCAGGGCACCCGCGCACGCGAGCAGTTGCGTGACGGGGTGGAGCTTGCCTTGCGCGAACTCGGTCAGGGCTTTCTGAGTGACGCCGCCAACACCGCGCTGCGCGACAGGCTCGCCAGCGGCGCGCTGACGCCGCAGGCCTACTACCAGCAACTGCTTCGCTTGGTGTACCGCTTCATCTTCCTGCTCACCATCGAGGAACGCGGCCTGTTGCACCCGCCCGGCGCGGACCCGGAGGCCGTGCGCCTGTATGAGGAAGGCTACAGCCTGCGGCGGCTACGCGAGCGCGCGCGCCGCCGCCGCGCCTGGGACCGCCACGCCGACCTGTGGCAGGGGCTCAAGCCCGTCTTTGCCGGCCTCGCTGCCGGCCAGCCGCTGCTCGCCCTGCCGGCCCTGGGCGGGCTGTTCGCCGCCGATCAATGCCCGGATCTGGACGCCGCGCAGCTCGGCAACCGCGCCCTGCTCGCCGCCGTGGCCCGGCTCACCTGGATGGTGAGCGACGGCAGCCTCACGCGCATCAACTGGCGCGACATGGGGCCGGAAGAACTGGGCAGCATCTACGAAAGCCTGCTCGAACGGGTGCCCGTCATCACCGCCGACGCGCGTCGCTTTGACTTCGCCCAAGGCACGGAAACCAAAGGCAATGCCCGCAAGACCAGCGGCAGCTACTACACGCCCGACCCCCTGGTGCAGGAACTGCTGGACTCCGCGCTGGAGCCCGTCATCCAGCAGCGCATGGCCGGCAGTGCCGATCCGCAGGCGGCGATGCTTTCCATCACCGTCTGCGACCCGGCCTGCGGCAGCGGCCATTTTCTGCTGGCCGCCGCGCGCCGGCTAGCGGCGCGGCTGGCGCAACTGCGCGCCCAGGGCACCCCCAGCGGCGATGACTACCGCCACGCCCTGCGCGATGTCATCACCCACTGCATCTACGGCGTGGACCTCAACCCCATGGCGCTGGAGCTGGCGCGCCTGTCGCTGTGGCTGGAGGCGATGACCCCGGACAAGCCGCTCGGCTTTCTCGACCACCACCTGCAATGCGGCGACGCCCTGCTGGGCGTGCTCGATCCCGCCATCCTCGACCATGGGCTGCCCGACGACGCCTTCGCGGTGCTCACCGGCGACGACAAGGCGCTGGCCAGCGAAGCGAGGAAGCGGAACAAGCGGGAACGCGACAGCTGGCAGCGCGCGCTCTCCACCGGTGACCTGTTCCGCGCCGAGCATCTGGCCGAGCGTACCGCGGCCGTGGAGGACCTCGCCGACGACGACCTTGGCGCGGTGGCCGCCAAGCAGCGCGCCTGGCAGGCCGCGCGGGATCAGGCCGCCACCAGCCGCCTCGCGCGCCTGGCCGATCTCTACCTGGGCGCCTTCCTGCTGCCCAAAATCGCGGAGAATCAGCATCGCTTGCCGAGCTCCCGCCATCTCTGGGCGGTGGCGCATGACGAACCGGAACCCTCGTTGGCGGCCGTGGAAGCCGCCGCCCGCGCCGCCTGCGAGCAAGCCCGCGTGCTGCACTGGTGGGTGGCCTTCCCGCACATCGCCAGGCAGGGCGGATTCACGGTGATGCTCGGCAATCCGCCGTGGGAGCGCATCAAGCTGCAAGAAGAAGAATTCTTCGCCGCGCGCAACCCGCTGGTGGCGCAAGCGATCAACAAGGCCGAGCGCGCGCGCCGCATCGAATGGCTGCGCCAGGGCCGCCTGCAACAGAGGCTGGAGGACGAGCCGCTGGACGGTCAGCCGCCCAGCGCGACGGAGCAGGCGCTGTACCGGGAATTCGAGCAGGCCAAGCGCACCGCGGAAGCGGCCAGCAGCTTCGTGCATGTTGCCTCTGGCCGCTACCCGCTGACGGGCGTGGGCGATGTGAATACCTATGCGCTGTTTGCCGAGACCTTCGCCCAGCTCACCGCGCCCGGCGGCCGCGCGGGCCTGATCGTGCCCACCGGCATCGCCACCGACGATTCCACCAAGGCCTTTTTTGCCGCCATCAGCCAGGCGGGCCGGCTGGTCAGCCTGTTTGACTTTGAGAACAGCGAGGGCGTGTTCCCCGGTGTGCATCGCAGTTACAAGTTCTGCCTGCTCACCCTCGGTGAGGCCGACGACGCGCGCTTTGTCTGCTTCGCCACCGACGTGGCGCATCTAGCCGATGCCCGCCGCCAGTTCACCCTCACGCCCGAGGAGTTCGCGCTGCTCAACCCCAACACCCGCACCTGCCCGGTGTTCCGCAGTGGGCGCGACGCGGCGCTGACCAAAAAGCTCTATCGCTCCGCGCCTGTGCTGATTCGGGAAGAAGTGAAGAACGAGGCGGGCGAGGTGCTCGTGCCGGAGCTCAACCCCTGGGGCATCCGCTTCCAGACGATGTTCCATATGTCCAACGACAGCGGCCTGTTCCTCACCGACCCGGCGCAATCCGCCCAGCCGACACTGCCGCTGTATGAAGCCAAGATGGTCCACCAGTTCGACCACCGCTGGGCCACCTATGTGGACGGCGCCAGCGGCACCGCGGGCGAGGTGGAAACTGCAGACGTGAGCGACTCGCAGAAAGCGGACCCTGCGTTCACTGTGCGCCCGCGCTACTGGGTGGATGAGCGCGAGGTGCTCGCGCGCATCGCCCGTGTGCCCCGGGCCGTGGCCAAAGCGTGGCTGGCGCTGCATCAGGCGCAAGATTCTGCTCATCGCGAGGACGCGCGGCAGGCGCTGTGGCTGGCCTTGGCGGCCTGGGTGGCGGGTGAGCTGTTCCGCCGGGTGGCCGGGCCGCCGCCGGCCGACGGCTGCTACCCCGACGGTCAGATGCTTCGGGCGGCCCAGGAGGCGGAGCGCCGCATCACCGCCGAGTACCCGGCCTGCGCGGCCGCGCTGCGCGAAGCCAAGATCGCGCGCAAGAAGGCCGTCACCGAGTTCGCCAAGTGGGCCCGGCAGGACGTCGACACGCCGCTTCCCGACGACGCGCTCGCCACCTTGCGGCACCTGGCCGCCCAGGCGCCGGGTGAAGCGCGCGAGCGCGCCGTGCAGGACGAACTCGATGCCTGGATGGACGCCTTAAGCCCGCGCTGGCTGATGGGGTGGCGAGACATCACCAACGCGACCAACGAGCGCACGGTGATTGCGGCGGTGATCCCGAGGGTGGGGGTGGGGAACAACCTGCCCTTGATGTTGTTTGGCGCCACGCTCGATGCCATGAGAGCGGCGATGCTGCTCGGCAATCTTTGTTCCCTCGTGCTCGATTTCGTTGCGCGCCACAAAGTCGGTGGCACACACCTGAATTACTTTATCTATAAGCAGCTCCCGATTCTGCCCCCCGACCGCTACAGCGCCGCCGATCTCGATTTCATCGTCCCGCGGGTGCTGGAACTCACCTACACCGCCCACGATCTGGCCGCCTGGGCGCAAGACCTCGGCTACACCGGCGCGCCTTTCCCCTGGAACCCCGAGCGCCGCGCGCGGCTTCGCGCCGAGCTCGACGCCTACTACGCCCGCCTGTATGGCCTGACCCGCGACGAGCTGCGCTACATCCTCGACCCCGCCGATGTCGAAGGCCCCGACTACCCCAGCGAGACCTTCCGCGTGCTCAAGCAGGGCGAGCTGCGCGCGTATGGCGAATACCGCACGCGGCGGCTGGTGCTCGAAGCGTTCCGGCAGATCGCGACGGCGGCTCCTGCTCCGGCTCCTGTGGTGCCGCTGCGGCCCGTCGTGGCCTTGTCGAATCTTCCCGATCGCGCCTGGGAGCGGCCGCGCCAGAACGATCATGCGGAGGCCGGCGCCATGATGATCGCGCTGTTGAAGGCGATGGGGCGGCCTTGGCCGGCTCGGCAGGTGCGCCTGGCGGCGGTGTTCGCGCTGACCCCCCGCTTGCTGACGCCGCTCTTAGATAAGGAGCTGGCAGCACAATGGCAGCGCCTGGTGGGTGACGAGGCGGCCCCGCTGGCGACGAATGTCACGAGCATCGCTTCGAGTGCGAGCGGCCATTGGGGCGCGGCGGTGCGATTTGCCCAGGCCAATGGCTATCTGGAGGAAGACACCATCGCAGGCACCTGGGCACCGGGTCCGGGCCTGGATGCGTTTCCGACGGCCGGATGGCCAGAGGGACGCGCGCAAATGACGCTTTCGTTCGTGCAACAGCATGCACAGAGCCTCGACGGCGTCATCCGCCAGCTACCCACCGACGCGGAGCAATGGGTCCATGCCGCCGCCTGAACTGTTCCCGCCGGAGCTGACCATCGCACTGCCCGCGGAGGCGCGTGAGCCGCGCCTGTGGATTCGACGGCTCGTGATTTGGGAAAGACTTGGCGATGAGCCGCTTCGAAACATCCCTCTGCGTCCCGGCCTGAACATCGTCTGGACGCCGGACGATAGCGGCATCGGCCACGGCGGCGGTAAAACGCTGCTGTGCAGACTCCTGCGTTACTGCCTGGGCGAAGATCAATTCGCGCCGGAGGAGCAGCGCGAGCGCATCGGCAAGGCGCTTCCCGACGCCTGGGTCGGCGCGGAAGTTGTTCTGGACGGAACCTGTTGGGCCGTGCTGCGGCCGCTGGGTGTGCGCCGCAAGCATTTCGCCGTTCGAGGCGGCAGCCTGGAGGCGCTTGTGCAAGGCGACGCCACCGCCACTGGGATGGATGGGCTGCTCAGCGCGATCGAGCAGACGATCCTGACCCCGGCTGTGAAAAGCCTTGTCGACGGTCAAAACGCGAGCGGTCATCGTGCCTGGCAGATCGCGCTGGCGTGGCTGAGCCGCGACCAGGAGTGCCGGTTCGATGATGTGCTGGATTGGCGGTCGTCGGTCTCCGATTCGGAATCTCCGGCGCGGGGCTTGAACCGAACGGAGAAGCTGGAGGCGCTGCGTGCATTTCTCGGTGGAATCGACCCGGCGGAGCAGGCGCTACGGCGAGAGCTGGCGCAGATCTCTGAACGTAGGCAGCGGCACGAACAGGAGTTGGGCCACAGGCACTGGGAAATCCGCCGGCTGCGGCAGCAACTGGTAGATGTGCTGAGCGTGCCGGAGCCCGACCGGATTGAAGGAGAGCTGGGCGTCGCGATTCTCCGGGACGCGGCCCAGAAACGATGGTCTGACACGACCCAGACCATGGGCCTCGACGGCTTGCCTGATTTCGACTCGGCTCGTGAGGCTCACGAACAGGCGCAGGCCCGTTTGGCGCAGGTGACCGCCGAGATCGACAAGCTCAACGCGCTGCGCCCCGTCCATGAGCAGGCCGTGGCTTTCATTGAGCGCGAGTTTCCCGCACTGGCCTATGCGGTTCAGGGGGCCGAGAACTTTCCTTGTCCGGTGTGCAATGTACCCATCAGTCGCGTGCTCGCCAGCCAGTGCGGCCTATCGGACAAGATTCCGGATGCCCAGGCGTGCCGTGAGCGGTTTGACGCGCGTAAGAAGGATCTGGAGGGCGAGAAAGAGAAGCTGCGGCAGGTGAAGGCCGAGCTCGAACGGCTCAAGCCGGAACTGGCACTGGCGAAGCAGGACGCGGAGAGAAAGGAGCAGCACTATCGAAGGTTGGATCAGCTGCGCACTCAGAGACACAAGGACTGGTACGCCGCCCAACGGCTGCTGGATGATGTCGAGAAACTGGCCGACCTTCTCAGACAAAGGCAGCTGGCGGAGGAGCAGCTTCATCGGACGCAGTCCGATCTGGAGCAGCATAGTGGAGCGGTCGGGCAGCTGTTGCAGCAGAATGCCGCTGCCTTTTCGCGCCTTCAAGACAAGTTTGATCCGATCGTGCGTCGCCTGGTGGGCGTCGAGGCCAAGGGCAAGGTTCACCTGACGGGCAAGGGACTTGAGCTGCGCGTGCAAATGGGCGGCGACCGTTCCACATCCGCGATTGATTCCCTCAAGGTCGTCGCGTTCGACCTGGCGGCCCTGTGCCTAAGCATCGAGGGCCTGACCAGGGTGCCAGCGTTCTTGATCCACGACAGCCCGCGCGAGGCGGATCTGGGGCTTTCGCTGTACCACCGCTTGTTTCATCTCGTGCACGAGTTGGAAGAAGCTAGTGCCCCCCCGCTATTCCAGTACATCGTGACCACGACGACCGAGCCACCGGAAAGTTACGCGCAGGCACCTTGGCTTGCGTTGACGCTTCGGGGAGCCCCCGCGTCCGAGCGCCTGCTGAGGCGAGATCTGTGATGGGTCTGCCGGTTCTCGTGGCTAAGGCGCTGGCCGATGCAGGTTACGACCTGATCGAGCCATGCCACGACGGATGGTTTCTGGCGCGGGTGAGCGGCTCGCCGGTCGTGCTGGCGATTCGACCGGATGCGACAGGCGCTCTTGTAGCGATTCCGGAACCCGGTCTGATCCAGCGTATCTGGCTTCAGGAGGCGGCCGCCACACCGCCTGCGGGCATGACTGACGTCGGCATGGCCGCGAGCCCCGCCCAGCTCTACGAGGGGCTGCGGGTGCTGCATTCTCTGCAAACCCATCCTGCCGCCACGCTTTCGGCAGCACTGGAAACCCGGTTGGCGGCCATTCCCGAAACTGAGCGCACGCAGGAGGTGCGGCAGCGCATCGGCCAGGATCTTTTTCGCGAGGCATTGATGGAATTGTGGGAGGGTCGCTGCGCACTCTGCGATGTGGCTCTGCCGCCGGCCCTGCTGCGCGCCAGCCATGCCAAACCATGGGCCCGATCAGACGAAAGTGAGCGGCTGGACCCGTTCAACGGCCTGCTGCTGGCCGTCCAGTTCGACGCGTTGTTCGACCAAGGATTGATCTCGTTCGACGACGAAGGCCAGACCCTGATTTCCTCGCGCCTTGCGGCGGAAGCCAGGCAGTTCCTGAAACTCGACGCGCTGCCGCGCCTGCGGTTCGTCTTGCCCGGACACCGCGAGTATTTGCGGTATCACCGAGCTCACGTCTTCCTGCCCTGAGTTGTGGCATCCCCTGCGTACAGCAGGCGCTTGTCGGGCGCAGGTCGATCCAGGATTCAGTTCTCACGGTTGCCGCGATCAACTCCGTTCTGTGATGAGCCAGGCAACTTCAGCTTCGCGCCGGGTAACGAGCCCTGGCAGCACCTTCCCACCGCCATATACCCACCGGCGAAGCTCCGTTGCGGCAGCCATCCAGTCCCGCTGGTTGACCCGCCGCCGCAGCGTCGAGGTCTGCAACCGCCCTGCGCCGAGGTTGAAGGTGAAGTCGACAATGGCCGCGAGCCTCCCCTCCGGCTCCGTAGCCAACACCGGGCAGTAGCGCAACGTGGCGTTAGGCTTGCACGAATTAAATGCGACGGATGTTCGAATTCCATGCGACATGCTCGAATTCC
>JBEVAM010000024.1:0-18344 GCA_051297135.1 Halothiobacillaceae bacterium | reverse complement strand
GGTCTTGACCGATACGCCGAGCAGCTTTGCCGCCTTGCCAGTGCTCATGGTGCTTTCCATGAGACTATTATACATTATTGCACACGATTGTTAGAACTAGAGTTTACCTCCTTGGGCGTCGAAACAATGAGGTGGCGCACTCGAGGCGATCGAGACAGCCGCTCCCAGGCTGAATTCGCGCAGCCCTTGAAGGCGCACGACCACGTTGTGCTCGCTGTCTTCGGGGTGGCCGTACAGCAAGGTTTCGTGGCCGAGGAACTCGATCGCGGTGATGGTCAGTCGCAGGCTTGGTTCGCCCGGCGCGGCCAGGCGCAGGTGTTCCGGGCGGAAGCCAAGCGTGACGGCGGACTCGGTGAGGTCGTACGGCAGCAGCGTCCGCGCCAGCGCGGCGGGTAGAAGGTTCATGGGGGGCTGGCCGATGAAGCTGGCGACGAAGGTGTTGGCCGGGCGCTCGTACAGCTCGCGTGGTGGGGCGACCTGCTGCAGGCGGCCCTGGTTCAACACGGCGACGCGGTGGCCGAGGGTCATGGCCTCGGTCTGGTCGTGAGTGACGTAGAGCATGGTGGTGCCGAGGCGGCGTTGCAGCTCAGCGATCTCCGCGCGCACCTGCACCCGCAGCTTGGCATCGAGGTTGGAGAGTGGCTCGTCGAGCAGGAACACGGAGGCCTCACGTACCAGTGCGCGACCCATGGCGACCCGCTGACGCTGGCCGCCGGAGAGCTGGGCGGGCTTGCGTTCGAGCAGCTCACCAAGATGCAACATCTCCGCTACGCGGGCGATACGCCGAGTTTGTTCGGCTGCGGGGATGCGGCGCATCTTCAGCGGGAAGGCGAGATTCTCGCGCACGCTCATGTGCGGGTAGAGAGCGTAGTCCTGAAACACCATGGCCACGTCACGCGCTTTGGGTTCGAGCTCATTGACCCGGTGCCCCTGGATGCGCAGCTCGCCGCTGCTGATGGTCTCCAGCCCCGCGAGCATGCGCAGCACGGTGGACTTGCCGCAGCCGGAGGGGCCAACCATGACCAAAAGCTCGCCGTCCGCCACGGCAAGATCGAGCCCGTCGATGACCGGGGCGGTGGCGCCTGGGTAGAACTTGCGGACCGTGTCGAACACCACGTCGGCCATGGGGATTGATCCTACTGGAAGAAGTCCTCGGCTTCGAGGAGGGGGAGGACGCGGCGGATGATGGGGTCGGCGGCGAAATAGCGTTGGATCAGGTGTGGGCGCAGATGGTTGGCGATCCCCAGGAACATCATCCCTTGGTCGAGCGCCAGGTACTTGTAGGCGACATCCCCAGTGATCGGGTTGACCGCGTCGTAGAAGCCGAAGGGCCCGTAGATGGGGTAGAGCTGGGCCAGCTGGCGCAGATTGTGGGCCGCCTCCTCGGGACGGACCATGGCGGCAAGACCGGAGGCGTGCGGGGTGACGACGTCCTCGGCATAGCCTTTCACGCCGAGGATGGAGACCCCGTATTCACCGTAGCCTCCGGCCGGGTTGGCGCTTGGCGACATGCCCCACACCGGCAGGTTGAGCACCTCCTGCGCGTAGCGGCGTTGGATGTCAACGTGGGCGATCGCGTTGCGGCCGAGGCTCTTCGGAGCGTGCGTCTGCCCGTCGAGCACGATGCCCGGCATCATCGCTTCGAACATGCTGCCGCCCCAGGAGGGCAAAAAGCGAATGCCTTCCCAGACGTAGTAACCGCCGGTGACCTGATAACCCTTCACCAGACGCGAGGTGCGCTTGAGCGGGATCATGGTCTGCCAGGTCCAATCGGTCGGAAAGGTGCGTGCCATGTGAAACCAGTGACTTTCCGGCACATCGCCCTTGCCGATGGCGATCAGGCTACCAAGGCGCGGTTCCGAGTACAGCAGGCCGTAGACGTTCTTGGATCGCTCATGGCGCTGCACGTGGTAGCCGTGGGTCATCTGACCGAGGGAGGCGTCGTAGAAGAGGGCATAGTTCTCCCGCTTGAGCAGGCGGGTGATGCGTGGGTAGAGATCGGGTTCGGCCATGCGTGCGACCATCAGCCCGGCGGTCAGCCAGGAGGAGTCGACGAAGGAAATGAAGTGGCTGGTGCGCTCAAGCGAGGTGGTGTCGTAATAGTTGAAGAAGAAGCCTTGCCAGGTTTCGAGTTTTTCTAGGGTCGTGATGATGTGCCGTAGGCGCGCCTCGGCCGCTTTGGGTGTGATGAAGCCGAGGTCGCGCGCGGCCACCACCGACATCAGATAGAGACCGATGTTGGTGATGTTGGTGTAATCGCCGATCAGTGGCGGCCCGCCGTCTGGATGGACGGTGACCGTGTCGAAGGGCAGACCACTTGGTTTATCGCGCAAACCGTCGAGTCCTCGCCATGTATCACGCGCCACGCGCATGAGGAGGGCTTGATTGTCCATCGGCAGGCTCTCGCGCAGCACCAGCGGCGGGGGTGGCAGCTCGATGGCGCGGGCGCGGATGGCGACACGCGCGGCCACCTCGCCCCCATGCGCCATTTCCCAAGATTTCTTGCCCGGGGCGACCGCGCGGTCCTCCTGCGGTCCGATAGGCTGACCCGTGCGGACCAGGGCGATGTCGTCGATGTAGAGCATGCCTTGCCGCGCTTCCAGCAGCGAGGGGTCAAACTCCAGGCTGAGCAGGGTGGGCTGAGAGCCGTCCTCGACTCCGCTGAGGGCATTGAGCGGGATCAGCATCTGGCGCCATTGGTCATTCAGGCCGATGACCATGAAACCGCGTCCGGCTTGGCTTGCGGGCAGTGCGTCTTCGCTCAGGAAGCGTACGCGCATCTGTTGCGGAATGCCGTGTTTGCGGTTGCCGCGCACCCACAGGCTAAGGTGATCATAGTCGGCAAAATTCACTCGAGGCAGGCGGAGGACGAGACCTTGGGGCCCGTCCTCGGAGCCGGTGAAGGCATAGCGCACGCGCAGGGCGAACCCGTGCTTGCCGCGTCGTGGGGTGGGGGTGAGGTCCACCTGGAGTCGCGGCGGGTTGAAACCCTCCTTGGATTGGGTCTTATGGGCCTTGTCGTGTGACCCTGTGTCATCGTGACCGGTGGCGGGGGCGGACCAGGGGATGACGCGGTTGACCAGCGGCTTGCCGTCGTTGAAGTCGGCCAGGATGGCCTGGGGGAGTTGGGCGGCAGTCGCTGGCTTGCCGTTGAGCCCAAGTAGGAGCAGCAGGCCGACGATGCCGCAGGAGAGAGGACGAGACAGCCATCGAGCGCGTGCGCCCGCAAGCTGGGGGCGGTGGAGGCTGCCCGCCTGGTCAAGCGACGTGGTGTCAGCCATCCAGCACCGAGATGTCCGCAACGCGCAGAAAGAGTGCACGCAGACGGTTGAGCAGGGCGATGCGGTTGGCACGCAAGGTTGCATCCTCGACCATCACCATCACTCTATCAAAGAAGGCATCCACCGCCTCGCGCAGCTGGGCCAGGCGCCCCAGTGCGGCGGTATAGTTGCCGGCGGCGAACAGCGGAGTCAGTTCGGCCTCGATGATTTCCACGCGGTTGGCCAGCGCGCGCTCGGCGGGCTCTTGGAGCAGGCCCGTGTCGATCTGGTTGGGCAGTTCGCCCTCCAGCTTCTTGAGGATGTTGGCGATGCGCTTGTTGGCGGCGGAGAGGCTTTCGGCCTGTGGCAGGGTGAGGAAGGCGTTGACCGCCTGCATGCGGCGCTCGAAATCGAGCGGGCGCAATGGGCGGGTGGCGAGCACGGCCTCGAACACATCGATGCGGATGCCGCGGTCCTGGGCATAGGCACGGAGGCGCTCGAGCATGAAGTCGAACACGGTCTCGACCACGGCCTTGGCGTCCACCTTAGACTGCAGGCCCTCGGCGGTGAAGGCGAGCAGGGCGTGCACATCGAGGTCGAGCCCGCGTTCGATCAAGATGCGTAACACACCGAGCGCAGCCCGGCGCAAGGCGAAGGGGTCTTTGGCCCCGGTCGGGCCTTGGCCGATGGCGAAGATACCGACCAGGGTATCGAGGCGCTCGGCCAGGGCCAGTGCTTGGCCAACACTGGTGATGGGAAGCGCGTCGCCGGCGCGACGGGGCATGTAGACCTCATCCATCGCTTGTGCGACCTCGGCATGCTCGCCGTCGTGCCGCGCAAGGTAACGCCCCATGACCCCTTGCAGCTCGGGAAACTCACCGACCATGCCGGTCATCAGGTCGCACTTGGCAAGCAGGGCGGCGCGTGCGGTGCGCTCCATGTCGGCGCCGATCAGCCCGGCGATATGGCGGGCCAGGCGAGTGATACGCTCGGTCTTGTCATACAGGGTGCCGAGCCGCTGCTGGAATACTACGCCCTTAAGGCTTTCAAGACGCGATGCGAGAGGGTATTTGCGGTCCTCGTTCCAGAAAAACTCGGCATCGGCGAAGCGCGGGCGGATCACCCGCTCGTTGCCTTCGCGCACCGCCTCCGGGTTGCGGCTGTCGATGTTCGCAACGGTGATGAAGTGCGGCAGCAACTCGCCGGCCTCATCCAGCACCGGGAAATAGCGCTGCTTGCTCTGCATGGTGGAGATCAGGGCCTCCTTGGGCACTGCAAGGAAGCGCGGTTCGAAGTTGCCGGTCACCACCCGCGGCCACTCGGTCAGTGCGGTTACTTCGTCGAGCAGGTCCGGATCCAGCACGGCGCGACCACCCAGTTCGCAGGCGGCGGCCTCAACCTGGGCCTTGATCATGGCGCGGCGGACCTGGAAGTCGACAATCACGTGGCCTTTGCCCTCCAGCAGCGCGGCGTAATCGCTGGGTGTGGGGATAGGCAGGGGGGCGGGATGGTGGAAGCGGTGACCGTGGGTTGTATGTCCGGTGCGCACGCCGTAGATCTCGGTGTCGATCACTTCGTTGCCGAACAGCAGCGCGATCCAGTGCACCGGGCGCACGAAGGCGGCCTCGCCCGCACCCCAACGCATGCGCTTGGGGATTGGCAACTCATCCAGCGCAGCGCGTAGCATCTCCGGGATCACATGCTGCGCCGACTGGCCGGCGTGCTGTGCGCGATAGACCATCCACGCCCCTTTGTCGGTGACGAGCTCTTGCAGCTGATCGACCGTCACGCCGCAGGAGCGGGCGAAGCCTTCCAGTGCCTTGCTCGGGCGGCCTTCGTCGTCGAAGGCGAGACGTACTGCCGGGCCACGGCGCTCGATCTCGCGATCTGGCTGACGCTCGGCCACGCCTTGCACTCGTACTGCAAGGCGGCGCGGGGTGGCATAGACGGTGTGGCCCGATGGCGCGAGACCCGCCTCGTGCAGGCGGCGCACCATGCCGTCGGCCAGGGCGTTGGCGAGGGTGGTCAGGGCCTTGGGCGGCAACTCTTCGGTGCCGATTTCAATGAGGAGGTCACGCGTGTTCATGCGGTGGCCTCCTGGCTGCGTGCCAGCATCGGAAAGCCGAGCCGCTCGCGCGAGGCATAGTAGGCTTCCGCCACACGGCGGGCCAGTTCACGCACGCGCAGGATGAAGCGCTGGCGCTCGGTGACGGAGATGGCGCGACGCGCATCCAGCAGGTTGAAGGTATGTGAAGCCTTGAGTACCTGCTCATAGGCCGGCAGCGGCAGGTTGAGCTCCATCAGGCGTTTGGCCTCTTTTTCGCAATGGTCGAACAAGCTGAACAGGAAGTCTACGTCGGCTTGCTGGAAGTTGTAGGTGGACTGCTCTACTTCATTCTGGTGGTAGACGTCGCCGTAGGTGATGACGCCGTTTGGGGTCTTGGCCCAGGTCAGGTCGTAGACGCTTTCCACACCTTGCAGGTACATCGCAAGGCGCTCCAGGCCGTAGGTGATCTCGCCGGTGACTGGGCGACAGTCGAGGCCGCCGACCTGCTGGAAGTAGGTGAACTGGGTCACCTCCATGCCGTTGAGCCATACCTCCCAGCCCAAGCCCCAGGCGCCCAGGGTGGGGGATTCCCAATTGTCCTCGACGAAGCGGATATCATGGATCAGGGGGTCGAAGCCGAGCATGCGCAACGAGTCGAGGTAGAGCTCCTGGATCGCACGTGGCGAGGGTTTCATGACCACCTGGAACTGGTAGTAGTGCTGTAGGCGATTGGGGTTTTCGCCATAGCGGCCGTCGGTTGGGCGGCGGGAGGGCTGGACGTAGGCCGCGTTCCAGGGTTCTGGTCCAATGGCGCGCAGGAAGGTGGCGGGGTGGAAGGTGCCTGCCCCGACCTCCATGTCCAGGGGTTGAAGCACGGCGCAGCCCTGGCGGGCCCAGTAGTCCTGCAGGGCGAGGATCAGGCCCTGGAAGGTGGAGAGATCATAGTAAGATGACATGAGGGTGTCTTGCGAAATGTCGGAAACTGGTCGCAGTATAGCCGCACAGCCCCGCCGCCGTTAACGGAGACCTGCATGATGACCCGCCCTCTGGATGAGATCGACCACCGCAGCACCCGGCGCGAGTTTCTGCACGGCGCGTTGCGCCGTCGCGATTTATTGCCCGAGCCGCATGCCATGCTGGCGCGCTGGCTGAAGGAGGCCGAGGCGACCGACAATTTCGACCCTACCGCCATGGCCCTTGCCACGGCCACGCCGGACGGTCGGCCATCGTTGCGATGGGTCTTGCTCAAGCATTTTGATGCACGGGGGTTGTGTTTTTACACCGACCGACGTAGCCGCAAGGGCAGGGAGCTTGCCGCCAACCCGTACGCCTCGGTTGCCTTCTATTGGCCGGAGAATGACCGCCAGGTGCGGGTTGAAGGAAGGGTCGAGCTGCTGGGCGATGAGGCGGACGAGGCCTACTTCAATCAGCGCCCGCTTGGCAGCCGTCTGGCTGCTGCCGCCTCACACCAGAGCCAACCGATCGAGAGCCGCGCTGCGCTGGAGGCGCGTGTCGAGGCGTTGAAGCGGACATATCCGGCGGGTGACGTGCCACGCAACCCTGACTGGGGTGGCTACCGTTTGGTGCCGCAAGTGTACGAGTTTTGGCAGGGGCGGGAGAATCGCCTGCATGACCGCTTCACTTATACCCGCACTGTGGATGGTTGGGTGATTCAGCGCCTGATGCCGTGAGCTAGCTTTGATTTTGGACTAGCTCATGAACCTTGATCGCATCCAGCTCGAACCGGCGTGGAAGGCGGCCTTGGCGGACGAGTTTGGGCAGGATTACATGACCAAGCTGCGAGCCTTCCTGCTTGCTGAGCTGAGGGCCAACAAGCGCATTCACCCTTCCCCGGATGAGTGGTTCAATGCCTTCAACCACACCCCGTTGGATAAAGTGCGTGTGGTGATTTTGGGGCAGGACCCTTATCCGACGCCGGGGCATGCGCATGGCCTGTGTTTTTCTGTACGGCCGGAGGTGTGGCCGCTGCCCAAGTCGCTGCAGAACATCTTCAAGGAACTGGAGGATGACCTAGGGATCCGCAATATCTGTGGCAACCTGAAACCCTGGGCCGACCAGGGGGTGCTGTTGCTCAACGCGGTGCTGACGGTGGAGAGCGGCAAACCGGGCAGTCACCATGGTAAGGGTTGGGAGCGTTTTACTGACCGCGCGGTGCAGGTGCTCAATGCTCAGCCCTGGCCGCTGGTCTTTGTCCTCTGGGGGCGTCCAGCGCAGCAGAAGGGCGCGCATCTCGATCGTGTGCGGCATCTTGTCCTGGAGGCGCCGCATCCCTCGCCGCTGTCGGCCCATCGTGGCTTTTGGGGTAGTCGGCCGTTTTCGAAGATCAACGCCTTCCTCGAAAGCCACGGGCAGCCGCCGATCGACTGGCGGACCTAAGCTCGAGCATGAGCATTTGCTAACATTCTGTTGCACCCCAAGATTTACTGAGGTATTATCTCGCGTGTCGTTATCACCTGGGCAATATATCGGTTCCTTGGCTGAGGCCTTTGCTGCGCCGCTGGTGTTGCAGCTTGGTGGGGGCGAGGTCCCCGCACGCCGCCTTGCCCTGCTGGCTGGGGTGGCCAAGACCGGCTCGATCAGCGGGGCTGCGCGGCATGTGGGCATGACCTATAAGGCGGCCTGGGACGCGATCGAGGCGATGAACAACCTTGCCGGACAGCCGCTGGTACAGAGTTGGCAGGGTGGCAGGCACGGTGGCGGGGCGTGCCTGACACCCTTGGGTGAGCGCATTCTAGCGACCCAGCAACGCCTCGAGTCCGCCCTCGCAGCGCTGTTCGAGCAGTTTCGGGGGGAGGACGGCGGGCTTGAAAATCTGTCGATGCTAAGGAGCTTGAACATGAAGACTAGTGCACGCAATGCACTGCGTGGCATCGTCGAGGATGTCCGCCATGGGGCGGTGAACAGCGAGATCACTCTCCGCTTACAGGGCGAGGACCGCTTGCGCGCCATCATCACCAAGGATGCCGCCGAGGCCATGGGCCTGGTGCCGGGCAAGAGTGCCTGGGCCCTGATCAAGTCCTCCTGGGTCATTCTCGCCGCCGTGGATGAGTGTGTCAGGGTTTCCGCGCGCAACCGCCTGTGCGGCACCATCAAGCGCATCCACGAGGGTGCGGTGAACGCCGAGGTGGTTCTCGATCTGCCGGGCGGCAACACGGTGGTTGCCATCATTACCGAGGTGAGCCTTAAGGAGCTCGGCTTCAAGGTGGGCGATGCCGCCTGCGCCTTGATCAAGGCCAGCCACGTCATTTTGGGCGTGGACGAGTGATTTCCCGGTTTCATGAAGGATTTAACATCATGCGAATGCTCAAAGCTTTGGTGTTTGCCGCCGCCCTGGGTCTTGCTGGCGTCTCCACTGCCGATGAGGCGAAAGTTGCCGCTGCCTCTGACCTTAAGCCCGTCTTTGATGAGCTCAAGCCTCTGTTTGAGAAAAAGTACCCTGAGCATAAGCTGGAGCTGATCATGGGCAGTTCCGGCAAGTTTACCCAGCAGATCGAGAACGGCGCGCCTTTTGATATGTTCTTCTCTGCCGACGTAAGCCTGCCGAAGAGGCTGGTGGCATCGGGCAAGGCCATGGCTCCGGTGATTCCTTACGCCTTCGGTCGCGTGGTGTTGTGGAGCGCCAAGGTGGATGCCTCCAGGCTGACGCTCGAAGACCTGCTCAAGGCTGAGTTTCGCAAGATCGCCATCGCTGCGCCGGATCATGCGCCTTATGGTGCGCGCGCCAAGGAGGCGCTGCAGTATGCCAAGGTGTGGGATCGGGTCGAAGGCAAGATGGTCTATGGCGAGAACATTGCTCACACTGCGCAGCTCATCGATACCCAGGCTGCCGACATCGGCATCATTGCCCTGTCCTTGGCGCTCAGCGACAAGCTCAAGAGCAAAGGTGGCTATTACCTCATTCCGGAGCATTTTCACCAGCCGCTGGAGCAGGCGTATGTCGTGACCAAACACGGCGAAAACAACAAGGCGGCCCATGCCTTTGCCGAATTCATGCGCTCGGAGGAGGCGCGCAGGGTGATGCGCCACTACGGCTTTTTGCTGCCGGGCGAGGAGGTTGATTAAGGCATGCTGGGGCTGACACCGGGCGAGTGGCAGGCGATCGGGCTCACGGTCAAGCTCGCCGGGCTGACCACTCTGATCCTGCTGGTGCTGTCCGTCCCGTTGGCTTGGTGGTTGGCATACACCCAGAGCCGCCTCGGCGATGTCGTGGCGGCGCTGGTGGCCTTGCCACTGGTGCTGCCACCGACGGTGATCGGTTTCTATCTGCTGATCCTCCTGGGGCCGCAAGGCGCGGTGGGTGGCACGCTGGAAAAAATGGGGCTGCATCACTTGGCCTTTAGCTTTGAGGGCATCTTGATTGGCTCGATTGTCTATTCCTTGCCCTTTGCCGTGCAGCCCCTGCGGGAGGCGTTTGCTGTGATCCCGCCGAGGTTGCTCGATGCAGCGGCGACCTTGCGCGCTTCTAGCCTCGATCGTTTTTTTAGTGTGGTGCTACCACTTGCGCGCGGAGGCATTCTGACTGCCATCGTCATCACCTTCGCCCACACGGTGGGGGAGTTCGGTGTGATTGCCATGCTTGGGGGGAGCATTGCCGGGGAGACGCGGGTGGTGTCGATCGCTATCTACGATCACGCCCAGGCCATGGAGTATGAAGAGGCACACCGCCTTTCTGCCATTCTGCTCGGCTTCTCTTTTATCATCCTGTTTCTATTCTATGCCATCAACCGTCGGGCCATGGGCCCGCTCAAGCCTTGAGATGGCGTCATGCTCAAAGGTCATCTCACCCTGCGGCAGGGCAGCTTCCTCCTCGAATCCGGCCCGTTTGAGATCGAGACCGCCGGTGTGACTGTGCTGTTTGGCCGCTCCGGTTCAGGCAAGAGCACCTTACTTCGCGCCATCACTGGACTGGACGAGCACACCCGCGGCACGCTGAGTTTCAACGGCGAGCGCTGGCAGGACGGTGCCTGGCGCCTGCCGACACAGAGGCGTGACATTGGTTTTGTATTCCAGGACGCCGCACTGTTCCCGCACCTGAGCGTGCGCGGCAATCTTGAATACGCCCTCAGGCGTGTACCCAAATCACTCCTCGTCCTCGAGGGGCGAGGGGCTGGGGGTGGGAAACATCCGTTGCAGGCCTCTTTGCAGGAGTTGGCCGAGCGAGTGGGTATTGCCCACAAGCTTGATCAGTCGGTCACCACCCTCTCAGGCGGCGAGAAGCAGCGTGTTGCCATCGCCCGTGCCCTGCTTTCCAAGCCGCGCCTTTTGTGCATGGACGAACCCTTGTCCGCGCTCGATTGGCGCGCCAAGGCCGAGCTGCTGCCGCTCATCGATGAGCTGGCGCACGAGACTGGGATTCCGGTGCTCTACATCACCCATGCCCCGGTCGAGGTCGAACGGTTGGCCTCACGCGTGGTGTTTATGGCGAATGGTCGTATCGAGCGCATCGAGACTCTACGCGAGGCGTTGTCGCGGCCTGATTCGCCGCTGTTTGACGAGGAGGGGCCGGTGTCTGTGCTGGAGGGGGCGATGGGTCAGACTGATGCGGATGGACTGACCCCGTTTGACACAGGCCAGGTGCGCATACTTTTGACGGGGGTTTATGGTGAGAAGAGATCGGCCGCCCGTTTGCGTATTTTGGCGCGCGACGTCAGTCTTGCCCTGGAGGAGCCGCGGGGTTTGAGCATGCTCAACCACCTGCCGGTCACGATTGAGCGCATCGATCCGGTTCACGAGGGGCGGGTCACCGTGGTTTGTCGGCTTGTCGATGGACAGCGGCTGCTGGCTGAGGTGACTGAGTTTTCGCGGCGGCGGCTTGGTCTTGAGCCGGGCGCTTTGGCTTATGCCCTGATCAAGTCTGTGGCGCTGGTGGAGTAGGTACACGACACCTCCACCCTTGTCCGCCCCCAACGCCCGAAAAACATACCAAATTTAGTCCCCCACCAATACCGCAGCAAAAAAACCATCCGTGCCATGCCGTGCCGGATCGAGACGAAACCACACACCCTGACCCGGCACGTCAATCCCTTGTTCCGCAAGGATCTCTCCCGCCGGAAGCAGTCTCAATCCCGGATGCCGAGCAAGAAACCGCTCGACCATACGCTCGTTCTCCTCCAACAAAATAGAACACGTGGCATAAACGATCCGCCCACCCGGTTTGAGCAAGCGCATACTACCCTCCAACAGCTCAAACTGAATGCGGTTCAGCATCTCAAGATCAATCCGGCGCCACTTGAGATCCGGATTACGCCGCCAAGTGCCACTGCCAGAACAGGGCGCATCGATCAAAATACGGTCAAACATGCCCTTGGCACGCTTGAAATGCTTATCGTTCATACCAGCAATCGGCAGCGGGCGCACATTGAACAACCCAGCACGACGCATCCGTGGGGTCAGCTTGGCCAGCCGGTGAGCCGAAATGTCCGTGGCCCACAGCTGACCTTTGCCCTGCATCAGGGCGCCAAGCTGGAGGGTCTTGCCCCCTGCACCGGCACATAGGTCAAGCACCCGTTCGCCCGGCTCGGGAGCAACCAAATGACCAATCAGCTGGCTCGCTTCGTCCTGCAGCTCAAACAAGCCATCCCTGAAAGCAGGCAGATTGAACAACGGGCGACGATCATGTCGGCGTAGGCCATGCGGGGCATAGGGCGTGAGCTCGGTCGGCAAGCCCAGTTCATCCAGCATCTTGCGAAGGGTCACCCGGTCAGTCTTGAGCGAATTGACGCGAATATCGACCGGCGCCGGTTGATTCATCGCCCGCATCAGAGCCAGCAGGCCCTGTTCACCATAGACAGGCAGCAGACGCTCAGCCAGGTCGTTGGGCAGATCGGCACGCACCGCAAGCGGAGCTGCATCGAGCTCGCGCTGCAGGCGGTCGAGAACATCAGCCGCGCCACCCCCACCAAGCCACTTGATGGCAAACTCACGCTCTGCCCAACCCTGCTCAAGCAGAAAACCAGCCACCAGCACGTCCCACCGGTGCTCATCCACCCCCATCCGCCACGCCAGGCTGCGGCGGCTACGCAGTACACCATACACACCCTCCGCCACCACGCCACGATCCCGCACCCCCATCTGCGGGCGCTGGCGAAAATGGTGACGTATGATCTGGTCGGCCGGAATACGACCTTTTGCAATCTCCTCGAGGATCTCCAGCGCAAGGGCAACATGGTGATCACGGGCACGATACGAGGGGTTCATAGGGGCATTCCCATCCATGACAACGGCCCGCGAGATGCGAGCCGAGGAAAAGGCAAGCCGAGGCTGCGCTCATCGCCGCAGCACGCAGCTCTTATAAGGTAGGAAAGGCCGACGAGGAGGCACGCGATGAATCAGCACCCCCTCGCAGGGTTGGGCTTTATGGAAGGTATTGATACAGCCAGGTCTCGGTGATCGGCTTGCCGTCGAGATCCAGGTGGCAGCGCAGTTCGACCGGCTCGCTGCCATCCACGGTGATGTCGAACTCCGAACGCCAACGGGGGGTGTACCAGATGGCCTCGCTGCGGGTGAGCGAGACCTGCCCACGCGAGGCAGACACCACCACCGTCGGACGCACCCCCCAAGGGATAGACTTGAGGATCTCACCGTCCCACTCGATGACGATCTTCTTCGCATGGGCGGGCCGCTCCTTGCCGAACTCGCCGCCCCGACCCATGCGCAGGGCAACGGCGCGGGCAAGATCCTTCTTCGGGAAATAGGGGATATCGGCCAGCCAGTGCAGGCGATACTTGAAGCTGAAGCTGGTGCCGGCGCGGGCAGGTGTCGCAGGCACCCAGAACGCGACGATGTTGTCGTAGACCTCATCGTCGGTGGGGATCTCGACCAGTTGCACGTGGCCTTTGCCCCAGTCGCCCATCGGCTCCACCCAGGTGGTCGGGCGCTTGTCGTAATTCACGCCGTCGAGGTAGTGCTCGTAGTTACGGTCGCGTTGGGCTAGACCAAAACCGCGTGGGTGTTCGTCCATGAACGAGGAGATCATGATGCGGGTGGGGTTGTTGAGCGGGCGTACCAGGTGCTCGCCGGCGCCGTTCCACATCACCAGGGTGTCGGAATCGTGCACCTCCGGACGCCAGTCGTGCGAATGAGCCGCAGGATATTCGGCATACCAAAACATGGAGGTGAGCGGGGCGATGCCAAGACGTTCCACGTCCTTGCGCAGGAAAAGGTGTTTCTCGATGTCCATCACCACCCCGCTGCTGCGATGCAGCTCGAAGCGGTAGGCGCCGGTGATGGAGGGGCCATCGAGCAGGGCATAGACAATGACCGGGTCGCCCTCGTTCCGAGCTGGCTCGAACCAAAAGGCGCGGAAGTCCGGGAACTCCTCCGGCTCGGTAGCACCGACGTTGAGGGCAATGCCGCGCGCTGACATGCCGACCTGGCCAAGCTCACCCACGGCGCGAAAATACGACGCCCCCTGGAAGGTGGCCCAGGGCTCCTGCTTGGTCCAGTCACCGATACGGCGCGATTCCTGCACCCAGAAGCCGGCGATGGCGGATTCGCCCGGGCGGATGTCGTTCATTGGGCTCTGCGGGCCAAAGCTAAAATAGTTCGGCTGATAGATGATCTCGCGCGCCTCGCCGTTTTCCACCGCGAACATGCGCACGGTTTTCTGGAAATAGTAGCCGACCGGGCGGAAGGTGATGGGGTAGACGGAGGGGCCGTCCTTCCACAGGGCGCAGTCATGTTTGAATTTGATCCTGCCTTGCTCGTCGTAGTCGATCTTCTTGACCGCTTCCGGGTTCGGTCGGGCAGGCTCCTGGTAGGGCTGGCCGGCCATGTCTCTGGCCCTCTTGATCAGTATGTCGAAGTTGAACGGCTTGGCCTCGCCGAACTTGAGACAGGTGGCTTGGGCGGCAGCACGCACCTCGGCGCCAAACAGGCCCAGCAGCGGCAGGCTGCTCATGGCAGCAAGAAAGCTGCGGCGGGAAGTGTCCACGGACATGCAGGGCTCCATCACAAGATTGTGTCAGGGTGGGGGCATTGTACGTCGAATCCTGCGGGATTCTGTCATCCGACTTGCGCAGCATCGCGTAAAGGCGCGCAAGATACACCCCCTGGCGGCGGTTGCCCAGCGGCCTGGCTGGGCCTCGAACGCCATCGACCATATCAAGCTCAAAGGCGATTGTCATGGTCGATCTGTTCGATGACGAGGGTGACACCACGCCTCGTGCGCAGCATCTCGACATGGGCGCGGGATCTGGGCCGTCGCACCGAATACGTACATGGAGCGCAAGGAGGTTGTGGCGAGCATCCGCCGGGCGGGCATCGACGACGCCCAGAAGCTCCCCATCGACCGCCCGTCAGCGGGGCCGCAAACCGATGCCTGCTCCCTCTCGGGCTGCACCCGAAGGGGGGACCCGACGCAGGCTAGGTGGACTGCGGGGCGGCGGCATCCACCTCGATGCGGTTGCGCCCGCCCATCTTGGCTCGATAGAGCGCCTCGTCGGCGCGGGTGATGGCAACGTCCAGCGAAACGTCCTGCGCGGTCAGGGCAGCAAGCCCCTGGCTCACGGTGTAGTGCAGCGGCTGACCGTCGCTGAACACCGTGCTCCCCGCCACTTTGTCGCGCAGGCACGTGGCCAGGTGCAGGGCCGCGTCCAGGTCGGTGTCGGGCAGGAGGATCATGAACTCCTCCCCACCATAGCGGGCAGCGATGTCCGTCGCACGCAGGGTGGTCATGAGCCGATGCCCAAGATGACGCAGGATCTCGTCTCCAGCAAGATGGCCGTAGGTATCGTTGATGCGCTTGAAATGATCCACGTCGAGCATGATGATCGCGGCAGGGCCCGCGATGCCACGCCGGATCCGCGCATACTCGCGTTCGGCCAGTTCGAACAGGTGGCGACGATTGACCAAGCCGGTGAGCGCGTCGTGGGTGGCCTGGTAGTGTAGAGTCTCGAGCAGGCGCTTGCGTTCGCTGATGTCATGGAAGGCGACCACCGCCCCGCGGATGCCCTTACCCTCCCATATTGGCGCAACCCGCAGGGAGACGGGCAGGCCTGTGCCGTCCTTGCGCCAGAACCACTCATCCTCCGCCTCCCTCCCTTGGCCATCCAGCAGGGTCTGGTGGATGGGACATTCCGTGTGCGGGTAGTACTTGCCATCCGCGCGCCGTCCATGGAATAGGACGTGATTGTCCTTGCCCAAGACCTCGTCCTCGGAGGCATAGCCCAACATGCGCAGCGCCTTCGGATTGATAAAGATGCACCTCCCATCGGGCCCTACCCCGTAGACCCCCTCGTCCAACGCAGCGAGCAGCTGGCGCTCCAGGGCGCTTCGGCGCTCGATCTCGCGCCCCTGGGCACGGATGGTGCTGTTCAGCTCCACCAGGCGCCGCTGCTTGCGCCACACCACCACCAGCAGGCCCAGGTTGAGGGCCGCAAACAGCAGCGCAGCGATCAGGGCGATGTGGTAGCGCTGCCATACGTCGGCGAGGGTGAAGTCCGGCGCCTGCTCGAAGGGGGGCAGCCGTAGGCCACGGAGCAGCTCGCGCACCGGCTCGTAGTCCAGTGGGATGGTGAAGCCCCAGATGTCCAGGCGACGGGCGATCTCGCCATTGTGCGGCAGGTCCAGCAGCGCCGCCGCCATGCGGCGCGCCAGGTCTTGATCCACCTGCGGCATGGCGGCGAAGACCCATTCGGGATACAGGCGGGTGGAGCAAAGGAAGGGGTAGTGCGGCAGGTCCTGGCGGTTGAGCACCCGCACCCTGGAAAGATCGATCCGCCCCTCGCGCGCCAGCGCCTCCAGCACCCCCGTGCGCACGAAACCAACCTCGGCCCGTCCCTGCAGCACGGCCTCCACCACCTTGTCGTGGGGCATCCCCGTCTCCAACAGAAAACGGCCGCGTGGGGGCACCAAGCCCGCCTTCAGCATCTCATAGGCCTGCATCTGGTAACCACCGAAGGACCCGGTGAACGATGCAGCCACGATACGGCCCTCGACATCGGCCAGCGTGGCGATGTTGCTATCGGCGGTCGTGAAAATCACGCCCCCGAAGGCAGAGAGCGGCCGATCTTGTTCCCGCAGGAGCAGTGAGCTCAGCGGCGCCGTCTGATGGTCCTGATGGACTAGACGCACGTAATGCGCCGGGTTGGTGAGGACGAAGTCCACCTCGCGGCGCGCCAGTGCAAGCTCGAGGTCGTCGTGCCCCATGGCCCGTACCACCACCGGCATCCCCAGCCGACCCTGCAGGTACTCCGCCAGCGGTGCCCACTGCGCCTGGACCTGGGAGGGCGGGCGCACGGCGAGGATGCCGATGGAAACCTCACCCCTGCCCAGGCCGACCACGACGACCCCGGCCTGTGCTGAGGCAAGCGCCCCTCGGGCCGGGAGGAGGAGGCCAGCGAGCAGCAAGAGGATGAGGAAGCGATGCAGGATGGCCGCGCTCATGCCTGCGCTCCGCCGCCGTCTGCAAGGACCTGCCCGAGCCAGTCTTCTGCGGGCTTGGGGTGGCCGTAGAGGAAGCCCTGGGCGATCACCTGGCCACGCTCGCGCAGGAAGGTCGCCTGGGCCTCAGTCTCCACGCCCTCGGCCACTACCATCAGCTTGAGGTGCTCGGCCATGGCAATGATGGTGTCGACGATCACCGCGTCATCGTTGTCGTGCGGCAGGTCGCGGATGAAGCTGCGGTCGATCTTCAGTTCGTGGATGGGCAAGCGCTTGAGGTAGGCGAGCGAGGAATACCCCGTGCCGAAATCATCGATGGAGAAGCGCACGCCAAGGCTTGCCAGTTCGAGCATGACGGAGATCGTGCGATCGGGGTTGTCGATCAAGAGTCCCTCGGTGATCTCCAGCATCAGCAGCCCGGGATCCGCGCCATGCCGGGCGAGGGACTGGCTGACACGGGCGACGAAGTCCTCGACGAGGAACTGGCGCGGCGAGACATTGACCGCGATGCTCAAGGCTCGCCCCTCGCGGCTGAGCTGGCCGAGGTAGAAGCAGGCGCGATCGAGCACCCAGTCGCCGAGTGCGCCGATCATGCCACTCTGCTCGGTGATGGCGATGAACTGCGCAGGCGAGATCATCCCCTGCTGCGGGGTGATCCAGCGCAGCAGCGCCTCGAAGCCGTGCAGCGTCCCTCTTGTGACATCCACCTGCGGTTGGAGGAAGATGCGGAACGGCTGTTCGCCTTCCTCGGCGGCCAGGGCGCGCGCCAGGGCGCGTTCGATGTCGAACGCGCTCTGCACCCGCTCGCCCATGCCGCGTTCGAAGAACTCGACCCGATTGCCGCCCTCGGCCTTGGCGGCACGCATGGCGAGGTTGGCCTGGCGCAGAACTTCCTCGCTCGGCTCGATGCCTTCCGACTTTGGCGGGGGATAGAGGGCGATGCCGAGGGAGACCGACACCAGGAAGGGCTCCTCCTGCCCATCCAAGGGCTGGACCGATGGGTCGGGAACAGATGGGGATTCGCCGATGGGCGAACCTGAGGGGGGCGGCTCGAGGGCGATCGGCGTCCGCAGGGCGGAACGCAAGGCCTCGGCCACGCGCAGAGCCAGCTCGGCGGCCGCCGTGGCGTCGGCCTGCTCCGGCGGGAGCAGAACGGCGAACTCGTCGGCCGTCAGCCGCGCCAGGTCAGCGCCCACCGGGACATGCAGGCGCAGACGCTTGCCCACCGCAATGAGCAGGGCGTCGCCCCATTGCGGCCCCCGGCCCTCGTTGATGCGTTTGAATCGATCGAGATCGAGCACCAGCGCCGCGCCATGCTGGCCGGTCTTGGCCGCCTGTGCCAGATGTTCGCGCAGGCGGGTAAAAAAGCCCGCGCGGTTGAGCAGGCCGGTCAGTGGGTCGTGCTCGGCGAACCAGGCGCTGCGCTCCTGCGCCTGCTTGAGCGCAGATAGGTCAGAGGCGCTGGCGACGTAGTGCAACAGCCGCCCATGCTCGTCGCGCACCGCGGAGATGGTCTGCCAGAGCGGGATCAGCGTGCCGTCCTTGCGTCGATCCCAAATCTCACCCTGCCACTGGCCGGTGGTGTTCAGGGTATACCACAGCTGGCGATAGAAACTCGTATCGTGCAGGCCGGA
>JBEVAM010000023.1:0-18502 GCA_051297135.1 Halothiobacillaceae bacterium | reverse complement strand
AGTCGAGGCAGTCGAGGCAGTCGAGGCAGTCGAGGCAGTCGAGGCAGTCGAAGCAGTCGAAGCAGTCGAAGCAGTCGAAGCAGTCGAAGCAGTCGAGGCAGTCGAAGCAGTCGAGGCAGTCGAAGCAGTCGAGGCAGTCGAAGCAGTCGAAGCAGTCGAAGCAGCACCCCAGGCCAGTGTCGCCGTCGAACTCCCCCCGGCCGAGCCGTATGACATCCCCGCGGAGCAGGATCAGATGCTGCTCTCCATCTTCCGTGAGGAGGCCGAGGAGATCCTGCAGCAGATCGAGGCAACCCTCGTCGCCTGGCGGCGCGATCCCGCCAACAAGGCCCATCAGCAGGCGTTGCAGCGCTATCTGCACACCTTCAAGGGTGGCGCGCGCATGGCCGGCATGTTCCGCATGGGCGATTTGGCTCATCATCTCGAAAACGTGTTCATGGACCTGGAGGCCAACCGCTACCCGGTCAATCCTGCCCTGTTGACCTTCATGCAGCAGGTCTTCGATCACCTGTACGGTATGGTGGATCGTCTGCGTGGCGGCCAGCCGATCGCACCAGCCACTCATCTGGTCCTGGCGCTGGAGGGCTTGCGCGAGCGTGGCGGCATCCCGGAGGAGGGCGTGGCGGCCCCGGCGCCTGCGGGGGTGAAGGTGTCGCAGGCCATGCCCGAACCGGCACCCACCGCAGCCGCGCCGCTGCCTGTCGTGGAGACTCCGGCGGCGGTCGAGCCGGCGGCACCGGCAGCGCGCGAGGCGCCGGTGCCGCCCCCGGTCATGGGAGAAGTGTTGCGTGTGCGCGCCGAGCTTCTCGACCGGATGGTGACCTCGGCAGGCGAGTCCGCAATCTACCAAACCCGCTTGGCCCAGCTGTTCACCGGTTTGGCCGGCCAGCTGAGCGAACTCAAGCAGACCGTGAATCGGCTGCGGGCCCAGCTGCGCCGCATGGAGATCGAGCACGAGGCGCAGATGATTTGGCGCTTCCAGCAGGAGACCGGCCGGAGTGCGGAGGAGTTCGACCCCCTTGAGTTCGATCGTTTCACTCTCCAGCAGGAGCTGAGCCGCGGTGTGATGGAATCGCTCGGGGATATCGAGAGCGTGCAGTATGCACTGGAGGATGCCCTGCGCGATGCTGAGATGCTGCTAACCCAGCAGATCCGCCTTGGCCGGACCTTGCAAGATGGCCTGATGGGGGCGCGCCTGGTGCGTTTCGAGGAGGTGGTTCCGCGCCTTAAGCGTCTGGTGCGCCAGGTGGCGCGTGATCTTGGCAAGCAGGCTGAACTGACGGTGTACGGCGGAGAGGTCGAGCTCGATCGAGGTCTGCTCAACACGCTGGTGCCCGCGTTCGAGCATATGTTGCGCAATGCCCTTGCTCACGGTATCGAGAAACCCGACGAGCGCATCGCACGCGGCAAGAGCCCGGAGGGCCGCATCCAGCTGCGCATCACCAGTCAGGGAGGGGTGATCCGGATTGCCCTGGAGGATGATGGCGCAGGCATCGATATCGAGGCCGTGCGCCGCAAGGCGCGTCAGCAGGGGATACTCGATGCCCACGCGGCCGAGGATGATCGGGCCGCCATGCAGCTGATCTTCCGTTCGGGTATCAGCACGGCAAAAGAGGTTTCGATGGTGGCCGGACGTGGTGTGGGCATGGATGTCGTGGCCGAGGTGCTGCGTCAGGTGGGGGGCGACATCCAGGTCGACAGTCGACGTGGCGCAGGTGCGAGCTTTAGGCTCAACGTGCCGCTGACCCAGTCGATCACCCAGGGGGTCACCGTCGTGGTCGGCGAGCAGATCTTTGCCCTTCCATACAGTGGCATCGAGGCTATCCTGAGGGCCCCGGGGACGCGTTTGAATGCCCTGCTTGGCGAAGACGAGCCGACCTGGGAGTATGCCGGCCAGCGGCTGCCACTGGTCGATCTTGGGACATTGCTCGGCCTGTCGGGCGTCCGCAGCATGGGGGGGGCGGGCGAGGGTATGTCCCCCTTGGTGGTGCTGCGCTTGGGTGAGCGGCGCATGGTCCTGCGCATCGATGCCCTGCATGGCAGTCAACAGCTGTTCATCAAGGCTCTTGGCCCCTTCCTCTCCAGGCTGCCCGCCCTGGCGGGGGCTAGCTTGCTGGGCGACGGTCGCGTAGTGTTGGTGCTCGATGTGGCCGAGCTCTTCCGCCTTGCCAGCCAGGCGCGGACTAAGCCGGTCGAGGTCCAGGCAGCCGCCGCCAGGACAGGACGACGCGCGCAGGTGCTGGTGGTGGACGACTCGATCACCATCCGCAAGGTCACGACGCGCATTCTCGAACGCTACGGCATCGAGGTGGCAACCGCGAAGGACGGCGTCGAGGCGCTCGCTTGGCTGCATGAGCACCTGCCGACCGTGGTGCTCAGCGATATCGAGATGCCACGCATGGACGGCTTCGAATTGCTCGCCTCAATCCGCAACGAGGCACGCCTAAGGGACCTTCCGGTGATCATGATCACCTCGCGTACGGGCCAGAAACATCGAGAGAAGGCAGAGGCCCTCGGGGTCAGCGCCTATCTTGGCAAACCCTACACCGAAGCGGACCTGATACAGACCCTGCGGGCTTGGCTGCCGGAGGACGTGGACCTTGCAACGGGTAACGTGGTTGGAGGTGCGGCATGACGCAAGACGTGCGAAACAAAGGCATGTCGGCTGTGGCGGGTGATGCCCAACGCATTGAGCCTGAGCCCCAGCGGGGGGAGAGCGTCCTTTGCGTGCGTCTCCCCCTGCAGGGTGCGAGCTTGCTGCTGCCCTATGCCTGTGTGGCGGAGATCGTCAACATGTCGCTGCGCGGCAACGTCGGTGCCTTCCTTGGCGAGGTGGACTGGCGCGGTGTCCGCATCCCGGTCCTCAGCCTCGAGCGGGCCTGTGGGCGCAATGTCGAGGTGCCGCGTGGCCGCGTGCGCCTGGCGGTCCTCTACGGCCTGCGGGACACGGAGAGCCTACCCTACTATGCCATCGTGCTAGACGGTGCGCCGCGGACCGAGAGCGTTCGGCCCGATATGCTCGAGGAGGGCCAGGCCAGCGATTGCGGTTTGCTCGGCAGCAGGGTGACGAGGGGAGGGCAGACCTACCATATCCCCGACCTGGAGGCGATCGAGGCCTGGCTGGAAAGGGTTCGTTTCACTCGAGGATAAGGCCTATCCCCAGCAAGCAGGGGCGGCCGTTCAGGCAAAGTCACCCCAAAGGGTCTGAGCGGCGGCCAGGATGGCCAGGCCCGCGGTTTCGGTACGCAGGATGCGTGGCCCCATACGCACAGGGGTGAAGCCCGATTGGCGCGCGAGCGCGATTTCCTCATCGCTCAGTCCGCCTTCCGGGCCGATCAGCACCTCGAGCACAGCGGGGCGGTCGAGGTCCGCGAGGTTTGCGGCACCCTCCGGGGTCAGCACGATCCGGGTTGCCTGTCCCTTCGGCTCGGTCAGCACCGACTCCAGCCTGACAGGCTCATCCAGCCGCGGCAAGCGGTTGCGTCCGCACTGCGCGCAGGCAGATTGCAGGATGCTGCTCCAGCGCTCCATGCGTCGTTCGGCGCGTTCCTCGTCCAGTCTCACGACGCTGCGTGCGGTGGTCACTGGGCTGATGCGGGTGACCCCGAGCTCGGTCGCCTTCTGCAGGGTGACATCCATCCGCTCGCCCTTGCTGATGCCCTGGATCAGCCGCACCGCAAGAGGCGATTCACGCTCGACATCCTCGAACGCAAGCAAGCTCAGTTCGCCGCCGAGCAGCTCGGCAGTAAACTGGCCGCCCCGGCCATTGAAGGCGATCACGGGGTGGCCGGGCTTGAGGCGCAGCACGCGCTCCATGTGTTGGCGGGCCTCTCGCGGCAGGGGGACGTGCTGGCCGACGGCAAGCGGCAGGTCAACGAAGACGCGAGGGATTCTCACGGGGCGACGGATCCTCGGGTCGCGAGGTCGATGCCAGCGCGGGTGACATCGGCGAGCATGGCGATGTCGTCCTCGCTGAGCACATAGGGCGGCATCCAGTAGATGACGTTGCCAAGCGGGCGTAGCAGGGCCTCGTTCTTCAACCCGTACTCGAACACGCGCAGGCCACGCCGCTCTTGCCAGGGATAAGGTTCACGCGTGGCCTTGTTGCGTACCATCTCGATGGCGAGAATCATGCCACACTGGCGCACCTCGGCGACATGCGGGTGCTCGGCAAGGTCGGCTACGGCTTCGCTCATCACCCGGCTCAGGCGGCGGTTGGCCTCGATCACGTCCGACTGCTCGAACAGCTCCATGGTGGCCAGCGCAGCGGCACAGGCCAGCGGGTTGCCGGTGTAGCTGTGCGAGTGCAGGAAGGCAGAGAGCTTCTCGTAGTCGTCGTAGAACACGCGGTAGATCGCGTCCGTGGTGAGCACCGCGGCAAGCGGCAAGAAGCCGCCCGTCAGCCCCTTGGAGAGGACCATGAAGTCCGGAGTGATGCCGGCCTGTTCCAATGCAAAGAGCGTTCCAGTACGGCCGAAACCCACAGCGATCTCATCCGCGATCAGGTGGACCCGGTAGCGGTCGCATAACTCGCGCAGCAGCCGAAGGTAGAGCGGGTCGTGCATGCGCATGCCGCCCGCACATTGCACCAGCGGCTCGACGACGACCGCGCTGATCTCCTCGTGATGTTCTGCAAGCAGACTTTCCATGCCGGCAGCGGCCCGGCGTGCGACGTCAGCGCAACTCTCTTGGGGAAGGCGGGCAGAGCAGTCGGGAGAGGGGGCCTTGAGCACATCCATCAAGAGCGGCTGGTAGGTGGCCTTGAACAGGCTGATGTCACCGACCGACAGGGCACCGAGAGTTTCACCGTGGTAGCTGTGCTCAAGGCAGACAAACTTGGTCTTGCGTTCCGCACCCTGGTTGCGCCAGGCGTGGTAGCTCATCTTCAGCGCCACCTCGATGCCGGATGAGCCATTGTCGGCGTAAAACACGCGGGAGAGGCCGGGCGGGGTGAGCTTCACCAACCGCTCGGAGAGTTCGATCACCGGGGCGTGGGTGAAGCCCGCCAACAGCACGTGCTCGAGGGTGTCGAGCTGCTGCTTGATCCGGTCGGCGATGAAAGGATTGGCGTGGCCAAACAGGTTGACCCACCAGGAACTGATGGCGTCAAGATAGCGGCGGCCGTCGAAGTCGTACAGCCAGACACCTTCCCCACGCGCAATGGGGATCATGGGCAGGCGCTCGTGGTCCTTCATCTGCGTGCAGGGGTGCCAGAGGACGTCAAGGTCGCGCCGGCTCCAGACGGCATTGAGGGAGTCAGTCAGCACTGCCATCGCCGTGATCATGGTGGGAGGAGGTGGCCTCGCCGTCGCTCAAGCGGCCATCACGCGCAAGGGGCCGCACCTGCAGGGCCGTGCCCTCCACGCCGATGACCTCGACCCGGGTGCCTGCCGGCAGGTCGGGGCCGAGCACCCGCCAGAGCGTGTCGTCCATGTGCACACGGCCGACGCCGTTGACGATGGGGGTATCCAGGGTAAGGATGCGCCCCACACTCTGGGCGCCACGCACGTTGAGGGTGGGGCGGTCACTCTCGACCGGGTGGCGCTTGAGGTAGCGGCGGCTAAGACCGATCGTGACGATGGAGAGGGTTGCGAAGAGCATGAGTTGAACCTCCACGGCCATGCCCGGCATGAGCCAGAGCAGGCCGCCAACGCCCATCGCTGCGATCCCCATCCACAAGAAGAAGGTGGATGGGGCAAGCATCTCGAGGATCATCAGGACCAGCCCGAGGACCAGCCAGTGCCAGTAGTCGAGCTCAGGCATGCGGCTTGTCCCTGAGGAAGGCTTCCTTGGCCAGCTCGCCGATGCCCTCGAGCGAGCCGAGGACTCCAGACGCCTCGACGGGCAGCATGATGACCTTCTGGTTGGGAGCGGTGGCCACGGCCTGGAAGGCCTCGATGTAGCGGGTGGCGACGAAATAGTTGATGGCCTGCAGATTGCCGCTGGCAATGGCGTTACTCACCATGCGGGTGGCCTCGGCCTCGGCTTGGGCCAGACGCTCGCGCGCCTCGGCCTCGCGGAAGGCCGCTTCCCTCTCCCCCTCGGCCCTGAGGATCTGGGCCTGCTTCTCGCCGTCGGCCTTGAGGATGGCCGCCTGGCGCAGGCCCTCCGCCTCCAAGATGGCCGCCCGCTTGTCGCGCTCGGCCTTCATCTGCCGGGCCATCGCATCCACCAGGTCCTTGGGCGGGGTGATGTCCTTGATTTCGATACGGGTGATCTTGGTCCCCCAAGGGGAAGTGGCCTCGTCCACTACGGCCAATAGGCGGCCGTTGATCTCATCGCGCTTGGAGAGCAGCTCGTCCAGGGCCATGGAGCCCATGACGGTACGGATGTTGGTCATGGTGAGGTTGAGAATGGCGTATTCGAGGTTGTGCACCTCGTAGGCCGCTTTGGCAGCATCCAGCACCTGGAAGAACACCACACCGTCCACCTGGACCATGGCGTTGTCTTGCGTGATGACCTCCTGCGATGGTACATCGAGCACCTGTTCCATCATGTTCATCTTGCGCCCGATGCGGTCGATGAACGGGATGATCAGGTTCAGACCGGGGCGCAAGGTGCGCATGTAACGACCAAAGCGCTCGACGGTGTATTCCTGCCCCTGCGGCACGGTCTTCACGCCGGTGAAGATGAAGATCACGGCCAGGACCAACAGCGTCAATGCAAAAGCTGTCATGACGATCTCCTTGGTTGACGGTCCCCTTGAGGATAGGAGAAGGAGCTTACAGTTCCATGTCCGGCCGCACCTGGAACAGGCGCTGCCAGAGGGAGAGCGTGGGCTCGACCTGGTTCATCGTGTAGAAATGCAGGCCAGGGGCTCCGCCCGCGAGCAGGTCCTCGCACATCTCACCCACCACGTCCAGACCGTAGGCGCGGAGGCTCTCGGCATCGTCGCCAAAGTCTTCCAGACGCTTACGCAACCAGCGTGGAATCTCCGCACCGCAGGCATCCGAAAAGCGCGCAAGCTGCAGGTAGTTGGTGATCGGCATGATGCCGGGAATGATCGGGATGTCGAGCCCCATCCGCGCGCAGTCGTCCATGAAGCGGAAATAGGCGTCCGGATTGTAGAAGTACTGGGTGATGGCGGCATTGGCCCCGGCGCGTACCTTGCGGGCGAAGTTCTGCAGGTCCGCCTTGGCCGAGGGGGCCTGCGGGTGGATTTCGGGGTAAGCCGCCACCTCGATGTAGAACCAATCGCCGGTCACCTCACGGATGAAGGCGACCAGCTCGTTGGCATAGCGCAGCTCGCCGGGGTCGCGTACCCCCGAAGGGAGGTCGCCGCGCAGGGCGACGAGGTGGCGAATGCCCAAGGTTTGGTAGTCTTCCAAGATGGCGCGGATTTGCGCACGCGTCGAGCCGATACAGGACAAGTGCGGCGCGGCCTCGACGCCGGATTCGCGCTGAATCTCGCGCACGGTGGCAAAGGTGCGCTCCTGAGTCGAGCCGCCAGCGCCATAGGTGACCGAGAAGTAGCTCGGCTGCATGACCTTGAGGGCTTGCCATGTGGCACGCAGTTTGGCCGCGCCTTCCTCGCTCTTGGGTGGGAAGAACTCACAGCTCAACGAGGGCAGGGGGGAGCGCATGACGGTCTCCTCAATAACGATAACTGTCCGGCTTGTATGGACCCTCGATGGGCACGCCAAGGTAATCGGCCTGGGCCGGGGTGAGGCGGGTGAGTACCCCACCAAAGCCTTCCACCATGTAGCGTGCCACTTCCTCGTCCAGTGCCTTCGGCAGCACGTCAACCCGGATGCGGGCGGGTTTTTCGGCGGCAGGCAGGTCGGCAAAGCGGCCGGCGTAGAGATGGATCTGGGCCAGCACCTGGTTGGCGAAGGAGCCGTCCATGATGCGGCTTGGGTGACCGGTGGCGTTGCCAAGGTTCACCAGCCGGCCTTCGGAGAGTAGGATCAAGTAGTCATCGCTGGCAAGGTCCGGGGTCTGACCGGCCGGGGTGTCACGGTAGACCTTGTGCACCTGCGGCTTGACCTCCTCCCAGGCCCAGTGCTTGCGCATGTAGGCGGTGTCGATCTCATTGTCGAAGTGGCCAATGTTGCACACCACGGCACCCTTCTTGAGGGCCTTGAGCATCGGCGCATCACAGACGTTGATGTTGCCGGTCGTGGTGACGACCAGGTCGATCTTGGCGAGCAGGGCGCGATCCACGCAGTTGTCGGTGCCGTCGTTGATGCCATGGAGGTAAGGGGAGACGACTTCAAAACCGTCCATGCAGGCCTGCATGGCGCAGATCGGATCGATCTCGGAGACCTTCACGATCATGCCCTCCTGGCGCAGGGATGCGGCCGAGCCCTTGCCTACGTCGCCGTAGCCGATCACCAGGGCCTGCTTGCCAGACAAGAGGTGGTCGGTGGCACGCTTGATCGCGTCGTTGAGCGAGTGGCGGCAACCGTACTTGTTGTCGTTCTTGCTCTTGGTGACCGAGTCATTGACGTTGATCGCCGGGATCTTGAGCGTGCCTGCCTTGAGCATCTCCCACAGGCGGTGAACACCGGTGGTGGTTTCCTCGGATACCCCATGGATGCCCTCGAGCAGCTCGGGGTATTTTTGGTGCATCAGCCAAGTGAGGTCGCCGCCGTCATCCAGCAGCATGTTCGGTACCCAGCCATGCGGCCCGTGGATGGTCTGTTCGATGCACCACCAGTATTCCTCCTCGGTCTCGCCCTTCCAGGCAAACACCGGGATGCCCGCGGCGGCGATGGCCGCTGCGGCATGGTCCTGGGTGGAGAAGATGTTGCAGGAGGACCAGCGCACCTCGGCGCCGAGTGCGACCAGGGTTTCGATCAGGACCGCGGTTTGGATGGTCATGTGCAAAGAGCCACTGATGCGTGCGCCCTTGAGCGGTTGGGCATCCTGGTATTTGCGACGGATGGCCATGAGCGCAGGCATCTCGGTCTCTGCAATGCGGATCTCCTTGCGGCCCCACTTGGCCAGGGACAGGTCGGCGACTTTGAAATCAGTAAAGGACATGCAACGCTCTCCTCAAAATGTTAGGGGATGGGCGCCGTTGCATCGGTTGTGCCCTACGCGCCGAGCCTGGCAGGTCTGATGCCTGCTGCAGCGCCCCTCGGCGGGTAGGGGTGTCTTGTCTTACAGTCCGGCGGCGGCGCGCAGGGCCTCGACCTTGTCGGTGCGCTCCCACGTGAACTCCGGCTCCTCGCGGCCAAAGTGGCCGTAGGCGGCGGTCTTGCGGTAGATCGGCTGGATCAGATCCAGCATCTTGATGATGCCATAGGGGCGCAGGTCGAAGACCTCACTGACGATGGCGGCAATGCGGTCGTCGTCGATCCGGCCGGTGCCGAAGGTGTCCACGGTAATCGAGGTCGGCTCGGCCACGCCAATGGCGTAGGAGACCTGGATCTCGCAGCGGTCGGCAAGCCCTGCGGCAACGATGTTCTTCGCCACATAGCGCCCGGCATAGGCGGCCGAGCGATCGACCTTGGAGGGGTCCTTGCCAGAGAAGGCCCCGCCACCATGGCGCCCCATACCACCGTAGGTGTCGACGATGATCTTGCGCCCGGTCAGGCCGCAGTCGCCCACCGGGCCGCCGATGACGAACCGGCCAGTCGGGTTGATGTGAAACTTGGTGTCTTTGTGCAGCCACTCGGCAGGCAGGACGGGCTTGATGATGGTTTCCATCACCGCTTCCTGCAGATCCTTGTAGGCGATGTCCGGGTTGTGCTGGGTGGACAGCACGACCGCATCGATGCCCACCGGCTTGCCGTCGCGGTAGCGGAAGCTGACCTGACTCTTGGCGTCCGGACGCAACCAGGGCAGGGTGCCGTTTTTGCGCACCTTGGCCTGGCGCTTGACCAGGCGGTGGGCATAGGTGATCGGCGCAGGCATCAGCACGTCGGTCTCATTGCAGGCAAAGCCGAACATCAGGCCCTGGTCGCCTGCACCTTGCTCTTCGTTGACGATGCGGTCCACCCCCTGGGCGATGTCGGAAGACTGCTTGCCAATGGTGGACAGCACGCCGCAGGTGTGGCCGTCAAAGCCGATCTCGGAACTGTTGTAACCAATGTCGACGATGACCTGGCGTACCAGCTCGTCCAGGTCGACCCAGGCGGAGGTGGTTACTTCTCCGGCGAGCATGACGAAGCCGGTCTTCACCAGCGTTTCACAGGCCACACGGGCGTTCTTGTCCTGCGCCAGGATGGCGTCGAGGACGGCGTCGGAAATCTGGTCGGCGATCTTGTCCGGATGGCCCTCGGACACGGATTCCGAGGTGAACACATAATCACGTTTCATCTGGCGCTCCTGCGGCACGAGGTCAAGCTACAGGATGATACCGCAAGCGCGGTTGCCCTGCCTATGCAGCGCAGGGGACCGGCCCTAGGGCCGGTGCGAGGGGTGTCAGTAGCCGTAGGTGCCCTTGAGCAGCTCGGCATGGCCCGCGTAGGTGGCATTGGAGGTGGCTTCGAAGCCGCTGGTGTTGAGCGTCTTCAGCATGGCGCGACCCTCGGCGGTCTTGTCGGCCTGCAGCAGGGCTTGGCGGATCTTGGTCTGCACATCCGCGGGCACCGTGGGAGCAGCGGCGATGGCCAGGTGTGGCAGTTGCTTGGAGGTGGTCACCACGTTCAGGTCATCGTAGAGGATCGCGATGGGTGTGGGCACCAGGGCGGCCACGACCTTGCCCTCGAGGACCATGTCGATGGCCTCCCGGGCGTTGTTGGCGTGTTTGAAGTCGGGCAGGCGCATCGGGTTGGGGAACATATGGAACAGCATCAGTGCGGATAGGTTGGGGGAGGGGATGATGGCCACCGGCTTGCCGACCAGTTCCTGAGGGTCGAAGATTGTGACATCGTTGCGGGTGACCAGCGACAGGCTGACGACCCCGGCAATCTTGGCGAGCACCCTGTAGTTCTGGCGCTGGACGAGGAAGTCGATCATCGGTGCATTGTCGAGGACGAGCTCGTACCCTGCCCCCTTGCGCATGCTCTCCCAGTAGCCGAGGTAGGTGCCGTGAGTGATCAGCTCGACCGGGGTGTCGACACTCTTGCTGAGGTAGTCCGTCATCTTGGCATATTCGACCTTCATCTCTTCCTGCGGCAGGAAAGGGGGGATGGCGAGGCGGAGGCCGGCGGCCTGCAGGGTGCTGGAGAAGCCGAGAAACAAGGCAGCTGCGAGGATGAGTGTGCGGGTATTGAGCGAGAGGCGCATGTTGCCGGTATCCTTTGCGATGGTGCAAGAAGGCCGTAAATGTTAGAAGTTTTACCTGCATGGTCCATGTGATTTCACTGATGCGTTCATCAGGCATACAAATGCGCGAGGTGGCTTGATTGATGGTACGAATGACCACTCCCCAGGCCGAGCTCGGCTGGCCTGCTCCTGATTTCGATCTACCTGGTGTGGATGGGCGTCGCTGGCGGCTTGCGGACTGCCGTGGTGAGCGTGGCACCCTCGTCATGTTCATCTGCAATCACTGCCCCTACGTGCAAGCCATCCTCGATCGCATCATCCGTGATGCGCGCGAGCTGACGGGGTATGGGGTGCGGTGCGTAGCGATCAATGCCAACGATCCCATCGCCTATCCGGAGGACGCCTTCGACAACATGGTTCGTCTGGCCAAGGAAAAGGCCTTTCCCTTCCCCTATCTGTTCGATGAATCCCAGGACGTGGCCCGTGCCTATGGGGCCGTCTGCACCCCGGACTTCTTTGGCTTCGATGCAAATCTGCGTCTGCGTTACCGCGGTCGGCTGGATGAAAGCCGCAAAGAGCCGCAGCCTGGCGCCCGACGGGAGCTGTTCGAGGCGATGGTTCAAATCGCACGCACTGGTGAGGGGCCTGCAGAGCAGTGGCCGAGCATGGGGTGTTCGATCAAATGGCGTGGTGCGGGCGAATGAAGAGGGGCAGCTGCCAGGTTGCCTCATTCAATCCACTGATGGAAAATGTAACGAAATTAGTCCTGTGAGGGTCGCGCGCGCCTGCGGCCCGGGATCGCCTCGCCGGGGCAAGATTTCTATTCGACTATTTTAGGAGACCCCGCATGCCAACTCGTCGCGAGCTTGCGAATGCCATCCGTGTCCTCAGCATGGATGCGGTGCAGAAGGCCAAGTCCGGTCACCCGGGCGCCCCGATGGGCATGGCCGATATCGCCGAAGTCCTGTGGAATGACCACATGAAGTACAACCCGGGCAATCCCAAGTGGGTTGATCGTGACCGTTTCGTACTGTCCAACGGTCACGCTTCCATGCTGCTCTATTCCTTGCTGCATCTGACCGGTTTTGATTTGAGCATGGAAGATATCAAGAACTTCCGTCAGCTGCATTCCAAGACCGCGGGTCACCCCGAGTACGGCTATGCCGATGGTATCGAGACCACCACCGGCCCGCTGGGTCAGGGTATTGCCAATGCGGTGGGCATGGCCATCGCTGAGCGTACCCTGGCGGCTTACTTCAACCGTCCGGGGCATACCATCGTCGATCACTACACCTATGTGTTCATGGGTGATGGCTGTCTGATGGAGGGGCTGTCCCACGAGGCCTGTGCCATGGCTGGCACCCTGGGGCTTGGCAAGCTGATCGTCTTCTGGGATGACAATGGTATCTCCATCGACGGCCACATCGATGAGTGGATGGAGCATGACGTCGCCGGACGCTTCGAGTCCTACAACTGGCACGTCATCCGCAATGTCGATGGTCATGACCCTGAGGCGGTGGATGCTGCCATCCGCGCTGCCAAGGCCGTCACCGACAAGCCGTCACTGATCTGCACCCGCACCATCATCGGCTACGGTTCGCCGAATCTGTGCGGCAGCCACGACTGTCACGGTGCCCCGCTGGGCGAGGACGAGGTCGCCGCTGCGCGTGAATTCCTCAAGTGGCCGCATGCGCCGTTCGTGATCCCGCAGGAGATCTACGACGGCTGGGATCATCGCGCGAAGGGGGCCAAGGACGAGGCGGAGTGGCAGGCCCGCTTCGAGGCCTATGCCGCCGAATACCCGGAACTGGCCGCCGAGTTTACCCGCCGCATGGCGGGCGAGCTGCCGACCAACTTCGTCGCCGAGATGGACAAATTCATCGCCAAGGTCCAGGCGGAGATGCCAACGATAGCCTCCCGCAAGGCCTCGCAGAACACCATCGAGGCCATGGGACCGATCGTGCCCGAACTGTTCGGTGGTTCCGCAGACCTGACCGGTTCCAACCTGACCAACTGGTCCGGTAGCGTCAAGGTCAATCGTGACAACGCCAACGGCAACTACATCTCCTGGGGCGTGCGTGAGTTCGGCATGGCCCACATGATCAACGGCATGGTCCTGCACGGTGGCTTCAAGGTCTACGGCGGCACCTTCCTGATGTTCATGGAGTTCATGCGCAACGCCCTGCGCATGTCCGCCCTGATGAAGATCCCGACCATCTACGTCTACACCCACGACTCCATCGGTCTGGGCGAGGACGGCCCGACCCATCAGCCGGTCGAGCAGCTTGCCACCATGCGCATGATTCCGCGCTTCCACACTTGGCGCGCCTGTGACGCGATCGAAGCCGCCGTGTCTTGGAAGATGGCCATGCTGCGCAAGGACGGCCCCACCGCGCTGGTGTTCTCCCGCCAGAATCTCAAGTCGATGGCGCGCACCCCTGAGCAGGTCAAGCTGATCGAAAAAGGCGGCTATGTGCTCAAGGATAGCGACGGCACGCCGGACCTGATCATCATCGCCACCGGCTCCGAGGTGGAACTGGCCATGAACGCTGCCGAGGTGTTGGAAGGCAAGGGCAAGAAGATCCGCGTGGTCTCCATGCCGTCCACCTGTGTGTTCGACACCCAGGATCAGGCCTATCGTGACTCCGTGCTGATCCCGGGCGTCAAGCGCGTGGCCGTCGAGGCCGGCGTGACCGCCTTTTGGCGCAAGTACGTCGGTTTGGATGGTGGCATCGTGGGGATTGACACCTTCGGTGAGTCCGGGCCGGCGAGCGAGCTGTTCAAGCATTTCGGCTTCACCGTCGAGAACGTGGTCAAGACCTGCGAGTCCGTGTTGGCCTAAAATTGGATTGGGGCGGACGGCTGCTGGCCTCCATAAGAGTTTTGAATGATCCGTCACAGGAGTACGTGAAAAATGGCAATCCGCGTTGGTATCAACGGCTTCGGCCGCATCGGTCGCATGGTGTTCCGTGCCGCTACCCAGGATTTTCCGGAAATCGAGATCGTTGCGATCAACGATTTGCTCGAGCCGGACTACCTGTCCTACATGCTCAAATACGACTCCGTACACGGCCGTTTCAAGGGTGACGTCTCCGTCGAAGGCAACTTCATGGTCGTCAACGGCAAGAAGATCCGCCTGACTGCCGAGCGCGATCCGGCCAACCTGAATTGGGGCGAAGTCGGCGTTGACGTGGTCGTCGAGTCCACCGGCTTCTTTTTGACCGAGGAGTCCTGTCAGGCCCACATCAAGGCCGGTGCCAAGAAGGTGGTCCAGTCCGCCCCCTCCAAGGACGCCACCCCGATGTTCGTCTACGGTGTGAATCACACCACCTACGCCGGTCAGGCCATCATCTCCGCGGCCTCCTGCACCACCAACGGCCTGGCGCCCATGGCCAAGGTACTGAACGACACCTTCGGCATCAAGCGTGGTCTGATGACCACCGTGCACGCTGCCACCGCTACCCAGAAGACCGTCGACGGTCCGTCCTCCAAGGACTGGCGTGGCGGCCGCGGTATCCTGGAGAACATCATCCCGTCCTCCACCGGTGCCGCCAAGGCCGTGGGCGTCGTGCTGCCGGAGCTCAAGGGCAAGCTGACCGGTATGGCCTTCCGCGTTCCGACCTCTGACGTGTCTGTTGTTGACCTGACCGTCGAGCTGAACAAGGAAGCCACCTATGCTGACATCTGCGCCGCCATGAAGGCCGCCTCCGAAGGCGAACTGAAAGGTGTACTGGGCTACACCGAGGATGCGGTGGTCTCCACCGACTTTCGCGGTACCAGCGCCCCGTGCGTGTTCGACGCCACCGCCGGCATCATGCTCGACCCAACCTTCGTCAAGCTGATCGCCTGGTATGACAACGAGTACGGCTACACCTGCAACCTGATGCGCATGGTTCGCCATATCGCCCAGTAATTTTCAGGCATGCAGAGGGGGAGCACGCTCCCCCTTTTTTCCATCCCGGGAGCCATCGGCTAAGCCCTGAGGGCTTAGCCGAGTGTTTCCATGTCTTTGCCCGTATTGTTAAGGAGAGTGACATGTCCATCATCAAGATGACCGATCTCGATCTGGCCGGTAAGCGTGTCCTGATTCGCGCCGACCTCAACGTCCCCATCAAGGACGGCGAGGTCACCTCGGATGTCCGCATCCGCGCCACCCTGCCGACCATCGAGCACGCGCTGAAGGCCGGCGCCAAGGTCATGGTCATGTCACACTTGGGTCGTCCGACCGAGGGCGAGTACAGCGAGGAGAATTCCATCAAGCCGGTTGCCGAGCATATGAGCAAGCTGCTGGGCAAGCCGGTGCGTTTGGTCAAGGACTACCTTGAGGGTGTCGAAGTCGCCGCCGGTGAGGTCGTGTTGTTCGAGAACGTTCGCTTCAACGTGGGCGAGAAGAAGAACGCCGACGATCTGGCCAAGAAGTACGCTGCCCTGTGCGACGTGTTCGTCATGGATGCCTTCGGCACCGCCCATCGCGCCGAGGCCTCCACCCATGGCGTGGCCAAGTACGCCCCGATTGCCTGCGCAGGCCCCCTGCTCGCCGCTGAGCTCGAGGCCCTGGGCAAGGCCCTGCAGGCCCCGGCCCGTCCGTTGGTCGCGATCGTCGCCGGCTCGAAGGTTTCCACCAAGCTGACCATCCTCGACTCCATGTCTGAGAAGGTCGATAGCCTGATCGTCGGCGGAGGCATCGCCAACACCTTCATGTTGGCCGCCGGCCTGCCGATTGGCCAATCGCTGGCCGAGCCGGATCTGGTGCCAGAGGCCAAGAAAATCATGGACAAGATGGCCGCCCGGGATGCCAGCGTGCCGGTCCCGGTCGACGTGGTTTGTGCCAAGGAGTTCTCTCCCACCGCCGAGGCCACCGTCAAGGATGTCATGGATGTCGCTGAGGATGACATGATCCTCGATATCGGCCCCAAGACCGCGCAGATGCTGGCCGACAGCCTCAAGGCCGCCGGCACCATCGTCTGGAACGGCCCGGTTGGCGTGTTCGAATTCGACCAGTTCGGCCACGGCACCAAGACCCTGGCCATGGCGATCGCCGAGTCCCAGGCCTTCTCCATCGCCGGTGGCGGCGATACCCTCGCAGCGGTGGATAAGTACGGCATCGCCGACAAGGTCAGCTACATCTCCACCGGTGGCGGTGCCTTCCTCGAATTCCTCGAGGGCAAGGTCCTGCCGGCGGTCGCGATCCTGGAAGAACGCGCCAAGGGTTGAGCCTCGAGCTTGGGCCAAGGATGGCCTTTATGTCCCTGTCTTGAGAGTGATATACGCGTGAAGCGACGCACCAAGATTGTTGCTACCCTGGGGCCGTCTACCGACAGCCCCAAGGTCATCGAAGACCTCATCCGCAATGGCGTGGATGTGGTTCGTCTGAACTTCTCTCATGGCCAGCCCGAAGACCACATGAATCGCGCCCGTATGGTGCGTGAGGCTGCGACTCGGCTTGGTCGTCATGTCGCCATCCTCGGTGACCTGCAGGGGCCAAAGATACGCATCGAGCGCTTCAAGGAGGGGAAGATCGTGCTCGAGGACGGTGCTCCCTTCATCTTTGATGCTGCCCTGGGCAGGGATGATGGTGATCAGGAACGTGTGGGCCTGACCTACAAGCAGCTCGTGGACGACGTGCGCGAGGGTGACACCCTGTTGCTGGATGATGGTCGCTTGGTGTTCACCGTTGACCGTGTTACCGGCAGCGAAATCCACTGCACCACGGTGGTGGGTGGTGTGTTGTCCAATAACAAGGGCATCAACCGCCAGGGTGGTGGCTTGTCTGCCCCTGCCATCACCGCCAAGGATCGTGCCGACATCAAGACAGCCGCCGAGATTGGTGTTGACTACATCGCCGTGTCCTTCCCGCGCAGCGCGGCCGACCTGCACGAGGCGCGCAGCCTGTTGAAGGCGGTTGGCTCGAAGGCCAGCGTCGTGGCCAAGATCGAGCGTGCCGAGGCCGTGCAGCGCATCGATGAGATCATCGAGGCGAGCGATGCGATCATGATCGCGCGCGGCGACCTTGGCGTGGAGATTGGTGACGCCGAACTTCCGGCCGTGCAGAAAGAGTTCATCCGCAAGGCCAGGGACGCCAAGCGTGCGGTCATTACCGCCACGCAGATGATGGAGACCATGATCACCAACCCCATCCCAACCCGGGCGGAGGTGTTCGACGTTGCTAACGCGGTGTTGGATGGCACCGACGCGGTGATGCTCTCGGGTGAAACCGCCTCGGGCAAATACCCCGCGAAGGTCGTGGCCACCATGGCGCGCATTTGCGCCCGCGCCGAAAGTCAGATCCAGGCAAAGATGAACGTTCCGCCGCTCGATACCCGTTTCGAACGCGTGGACGAGACCATTGCCATGTCGGCCATGTATGCCGCCAACCACATGGCCGTGCGCGCGTTGGTATCCCTGACCGAGTCGGGCTCCACCGCCCTGTGGATGTCGCGCGTGAACTCCGCCATCCCGATCTATGCCTTTACCCGACACGAGTCGACCGCTCGCCGTGTTGCACTCTACCGTGGGGTGGTGCCGATTCATTTTCCCTACGACACTACCGATCATAACGAGATCAGCCGCATGGTGGTGGCCGAGCTGTGCCGCCGCGAGATCCTCGAGGAGGGCGATTTGGTCATCATCACCACGGGGGACCTGGTGGGCAAGATGGGCGGGACCAATACGATGAAGATCGTGCGGGTTGGCGAGGTCGTCGGTCCCGGCACTGAAGGAGCCTGAAGGGTCTAGTGTGCTTCCCCACAGGCTTGCGATACACTCAAACAGATGCGCCGCTCGGCATCGAATTTCACTTCACTTGAACCCTTAACAGGAGAACGCACATGGCACTGATCTCCCTGCGTCAGCTGCTGGACCATGCTGCCGAAAACGGTTATGGCATGCCGGCCTTCAACGTCAACAACATGGAGCAGATCCACGCGATCATGCAGGCTGCCGACAAGGTCGACAGCCCGGTGATTCTGCAAGGCTCCGCTGGTGCGCGCTCCTACGCGGGCGAACCGTTCCTGCGTCACCTGGTGGCCGCTGCCGTTGAAATGTATCCGCACATCCCGATCGTCATGCATCAGGACCACGGCTCCGACCTCGGCGTGTGCCTGCGCGCCATCCAGTCCGGCTTCACCTCCGTGATGATGGACGGCTCCCTGATGCCGGATATGAAGACCCCGGCTTCCTATGAGTACAACGTCAATATCACCCGCAAGGTCGTCGAGATGGCCCACACTGGTGGTGTGTCCGTCGAGGGTGAGCTCGGCTGCCTGGGTTCCCTCGAGACCGGCAAGATGGGCGAGGAAGACGGCCACGGTGCGGAAGGCGAGCTGGATCACTCCATGCTACTGAC
>JBEVAM010000022.1:0-19478 GCA_051297135.1 Halothiobacillaceae bacterium | reverse complement strand
AGCAGCCGCCATGCCAAGGCGCTCACCACCCCGCCGCATGCCCCAAGTTGGTGTGCGGTATGGATGACTGGCGCTCCAATCAGTTCCGCGCTGCCGGTATTGAGATGGGCCTCTAGCACCAGCTTGAGCAGCAGGCCCAGGGCAGCGACAGCTTGGGGCATCCGGTTGATCCTTGTGGCCAAGACGATACCGGCGGCGAATAGGCCATGCAGGGCCCCGGAGGCCCCGGCATACCAGTCGATGCTTGCCTCCAGGAACCATAGGCCGAGGCCGACGGCAAGCGCGCTGCCCAGGAACATCCCCAGCAGGACGGTCGGGCGTGCAAGCTCTCGTCCCCACACCGCCATCACCCCGGCAAGACCAAGCAGGTTGAGGGCCAGGTGTATGGCATTCAGGTGGACGAGCTGGCCGGTCAGCAGACGCCAGACCTGTCCATCTTCGATGGCCTGGCGTTCATAGCCCCACGTGGCAGGCCCGCCGAGCGCTTGCAGGGTTGCCCAGAGCGTGCCAAGCAAGAGGGGCGGCCACCACGGGAGCAACAGGCGCCTCAAGGCCTGCGGCTTAGTCATGCCGGGCATAGAGGGCATCGATGCGCTGGGCATGGCGCGCCAGGATGGCCGTTCGCTTGAGCTTTAGGGTGGGGGTGAGCAGGCCTTCTTCCACCGTCCAGGGCCGATCGAACAGCAGTGCACGGCGCAGTTTGGCAAAGCCTGGGAAGGCATACAGCGCTCGGTTGGCCCGAGCGAGCACGGCTTTTTCCACCCGCCGGTCTTCCAGGGATGCGGGCGCGGCGGGGTCGACGCCTACGGCCCGGATCAGCGGTTCGCTCTCCTCCGGGTTGAGCACGGCCAGCAGGACGAGGTGGGCACGGCCTTCGCCGACCACCATCACCTGCTCGAACAACGGATCGCCCAGCAGGGCGAGTTCCATGTCGGCGGGGGGCACCTTCTCGCCGCTGGCGAGCACAAGGATGTCCTTGAGTCGGCCGGTGATGAAGATGCGTCCGGTCGCGTCGATGCGAGCCTGGTCACCGGTTCGCATCCATCCGTCCGGCGTGAATAGGGCACGGGTGGCCGTCGTGTTGTGCCAGTAGCCGAGCATCACGTTCGGTCCGCGCACCTGCAGCTCGTCGTGTTCGCCGAGGCGGACTTCGACCCCGGGCAGGGGGTGTCCGACGCTGGTGGGGAGGTTGTCGTCCGGCCGGTTGACGCTGATCACCGGGGCGGCCTCGGTCAGACCGTAGCCCTGCAAAAGCGGCAAACCGAGGCCGAGAAACAGACGCGCAATATCGGGCGGCAGCGGTGCCCCGCCGCAGATGGCCAGCCGCAGGCGGCCGCCGAGCCGATCCAGCACCGGTCGGCCAACCACGCGGTGCAGCAGCGGCTGGAGCAGCAGGGCAGGATGCCAACGCGCTCGCCCCTGCCGGTGTTCGAAGGCTTGCCAGCCTACGTCGACCGCGATGCGGAACAGGAGGCGCGCAAACCATCCCTTGCGTGCTAGCCCGGTCTGGATGCGGCGCGCGAACCGCTCGTAGATGCGCGGTACGGAGATTAGGAAGGTTGGGCGTACTTCGCGCAGGTCCTCGCCCAGCTGCTGAACGGAACGCGCGAAGGCGACTTCGGCACCGCATAACATGGGCAGCACACAGCCGACCGTGCGTTCGAGCATGTGGGAGAGCGGCAGGAAGGAGAGAAAGCGGTCGCGGGGGCCGATGTCGATCAGGCTGGCCGCCGCGCGGGCATTGGCGAGGATGTTGCGGTGGCTGAGCATCACGCCCTTGGGGCGCCCCGTGGTGCCCGAGGTGTAGACGATGGTGGCCAGATCGTCCGGGGCAATGGTCGGGGTGGGAGGCACCAGACCTGCGGCCTGGGCGCACCACGTGGCCAAGTCCACCACGCGCGGATCGTCCGTGGCAAGTGGCTGGAGGGTGATGATGCGTTTGAGGCTCGCCGCATCCGCCTCGGCCAGAACCGGTGCCAGCCGCGACCATTGCAAACCGTTCTGCAGCAGCAGGATGCGTGCCCCGGTCTCGCGCAGGATGAAGGCCACGTTGTCGGGGCGGTCGTCGACGTACAGCGGCACGCTGACCAGCCCCAAACCCTGCGCGGCGAGGTCGATGGCGATCCAATCCGGACCGTTCTCCAGCATCAGCGCCACCCGCTCACCGCGTGCCAGTGCCTCCAGGGCAAGGGCGCTGCGCAGATTGGCGACTCGCTCATCCATCGTCCGCCAGCTCAGTTCGGCCCAGTCTCCGCGCGCATGGTCGAAGACCCGGTAGGCGGGCGCTTCCGGGCTAAGCTGGACGCGCTCGTGGAACAGCTCAGCGAGGGTTTCGGCCGTGGTCATCATGTGTGCAGCCCCGGGGTTCGATTTTTGTGCGGTATAGTATTGAGAAGGTTGTGACTCTCGACGAGGCGCCATGCGCGTCCTGGCTTTGTACAGTGTCAAGGGTGGGGTGGGCAAGACCACCACGGCCGTCAATCTTGCCACCCTGTCCGCCCTGCAGGGGCGGCGTACCCTGCTGTTCGACCTCGACCCGCAGGGTGCGGCGACCTGGATGCTGGAGGGGAATGGGCCAGAGGGCGGGGTGCGCCGAGCCCTCAAGGGCAAGGATCTCGACGAGCGATTGAGCGCCACCCGCCACCACGGCCTGATGCTCTGGCCCAATGGGCCCGCACTTGCCAATCTTGCGTGCGAAATGGCGGAGATGAAGCACTCGGGCGAACGCCTCGCCCGCCTGCTCGAGCCGCTGGTGGGACGCTTCGATCATGTGGTGCTGGACTGCCCCCCGGGCCTTGGTTTGATGGCCGACAACATCTTCGCCGCGGCGGATGAGGTGCTCGTGCCGCTGATCCCCACGCCACTGTCCCTGCGTGCCGCCCTGCAGGTGCGCGAGGCGCTGGCGGCGCGCGCCAAGGCCCCCCGGATGTTGGCCTTCCTCAGCCAGGTGGATCGCCGCCGTGCCCTGCACCGCGACTTCGTCGACCAGCATGGTGAGGCGTTGCCCGAGCTGCTGCCCGAGGCTATCCCTGTCAGCAGCGAGATCGAGCGCCAGACCGTCAGCCGCGTGCCGGTGGTCTATGGGCAACCGCGCTCGGAGGCCGCGTAGGCCTACTACCGCCTGTGGCGCGCGGTGTACCTGCCGCTGGCGGATTGAGGGAGCGCCGCACTGGGTGCGATAAGCCCCACGCATATCGACCCCGAGAGTGGCCTTTGCTGGGGCGCGTCAACCTTTTCCATGGCCTTGGGCAGCGAGGCGGGCAGCGTTGTAGGCGTGGCCTCCGTCCGCGATAATTCGCTTTTCTTGTCGCACAAACCCACCACCATGTCCCTACACATCGTCATCCTCGCCGCCGGCCAAGGCACGCGCATGCGCTCGTCCATGCCCAAGGTCCTGCATCCCATTGCGGGCCGCCCCATGCTCGAACATGTGCTGGATGCTGCCGCCTCCCTCGCACCTGAGCGGGTGCATGTGGTCATCGGCCATGGCGCAGACCAGGTGCGCCAGCGCCTGGCTCACCGTGAGGTTGGCTGGACCATGCAGGCCGAGCAGCTTGGCACCGGCCATGCGGTCATGCAGGCCATGCCTGCCATTCCCGATGATGCACGGGTGCTGATCCTGTACGGCGACGTGCCGCTGATTCGCCCGGCCACCTGTCGGGCTCTGGTCGAGGGGCTGGCGCGTGCCGATCTCGCCCTGCTCACCGTCGAGCTCCCGGACCCGCACGGCTACGGTCGCATCCTGCGCGAGGCAGATGGGCGGGTGGTCGGCATCCGCGAGGAGAAGGACTGCACGCCTGAGCAGCGTGCCATCCATGAGGTGAATACCGGTCTTATGGCTGTGCGTGCCGGGCAGCTGCGCGCCTGGCTAGCCAATCTCTCGCGCGACAACGCGCAGGGCGAATATTACCTGACTGACGTGGTTGGCATGGCGGCCCAACAGGGTGGGGTGGAGGCCGTGATCGCGGCCGATGCGGACGAGGTGGCGGGGGTCAACAACCGTGCCCAGCTTGCGCATCTCGAGCGGGTCTATCAGGCCCATCAGGCGCACCTGTTGATGGATGGGGGCGTCAGCCTAGCTGATCCCGCAAGGCTGGACGTACGCGGCCGTGTGGTCCCGGCGCGCGATGTGTTCATCGACGTGAACGTGGTGCTGGAGGGGGAAGTGGTGCTCGCTCCGGGCGTGACCATTGGTCCGGGGTGTATCCTCAAGGATGTCGTCCTTGGCGCGGGGGCGCAGATCCGCGCCCACAGCATCCTCGAGGGGACGAGCATCGGCGAGGGGGCGGTGATCGGCCCCTTCGCCCGCCTCCGTCCTGGCACTATCCTGGCCGAGCACGTGCACATCGGTAACTTCGTCGAGGTGAAGTCCAGCCGCATTGGCACCGGTAGCAAGGCCAATCATCTGACCTACATTGGGGACGCGGAGATTGGTGCCAACTGTAACATTGGCGCCGGTGTCATCACTTGCAACTATGACGGTGCCAACAAGCACAAGACTATCATTGGCAACGACGTCTTCGTCGGCTCCGACACTCAACTCGTTGCCCCGGTCACGGTGGGGGCAGGTGCCACCATTGGTGCCGGCAGCACCATCACCAAAGACGTTCCCGAGGGTGTACTGGCCCTTTCGCGCAGCCCGCAGGTGATTCGCGAAGGCTGGGAAAGGCCGCGTAAGCAGCGCTGACTGGGGTTGGTCGTCGATCGAGAGTCGATGGGTTCATAGGCTCGCCTCTGGGCTGATGTTTCTTGGGTTTGCCTACCAGCACCGCTCTTCGGGTAGGATGATGGTTCCTGAAGGTGGCGCTGGACAGCTGGGTGGCACCTTGCGTGGACAGACGATCATCGCCCGGCCGACTGCATTGATGACGATATCTCTCGCGCGTTCATCGTCGCTCAAGGCCCGTGAAGTTGAACACACCCGTAATCGCCCGGCCAGAAAACCGCCGTTCATGAGCTTGCTCATGCCATGGGCGGTGTAGGACACATACAGGCTTGTTGCGGCGCTGGGCTGTCCTAGGATGCGAAGGCCAAATGCCGTGCCGTTTTGAAGGTGTAATATCGTCCCATGCGTTTCCCGCACCGGTGGGGTCTGAGGCTGGGGGTCCACAAACAGCATCCACCCCTGCTCCCAGCCTGTGGTTGAATCCGGGGTAGCGCATTGTCTGGCCTCGCCAGTGGGCAGGCGGCAAAGGGTGACCCGCTGATTGCGGCGGATTGCTTCGAAACGTGCAAGGTGAAGCCCGCCCAGCAGCTCGTTTGCGGCAGTCACAAGACGCTGGCGGGCCAGCATGGCCTCAAAGGAGGGAACACCGACGGTCAACAACATGCCCATCACGGCAAGCGCCACCAGCAATTCGAGGAGGGTGGCGCCCCAGGAGGCATGAAGATGGGGAGTCATCCGGCGCTCCATGGTGATGAGCACCTTAATGCAGAGGGGCATCCTGCCCGACTTGGCACGTCTGGTTTAGCTTCGCCAGCAACCTGGGGTGGTGGGTGTGCGCACTCCGGCATGGTTGAGCGTGAGGGTTCCACAGCGATCCGATGCCTGTGCCCCTTGCGGTACGGCCTGAAGAGTAAAGGTCGTGGCGGTGGGGCTGCCTGAGAAGGAGATCGTGTAACGGGCCGCAAGATCCGTGCGGCACTGTGTTTGTGGCAGGGTTACTGCCACTTCGTTTGCGGTTTGGTCATAGCGCAGGTTGGTGGTGTAGAAACGCTCCATCCACTGTGCCAGTTCCATGAGGCAGCCTTGTGCTGCCGTGCGGTGGGTGCGCAGCACGTGGTCGCGGTAGTTCGGGTAGGCAATGGCTGCCAGAATGCCGATGATGGCCACGGCGATCATCAGTTCGATGAGTGTGAACCCCTTGCTTGATTTCATGGCTTGACCCCGGAGGCTTTATGGGCTGGATATGTGGCATAGGCTTCATCCAAGACGAGCAACCTCAGTCGGCCATCTGGTTCTGACTGGAAGGACAAGGGGCGGCCCCGGAAGCTGTCGAGACGTGCCGCCAGGTCACTGAGCTGCTCTGCGGGCAGCTTGCGCACTCCCTGTGTGGAAACGATGATGACTTGCGTGCTTGCTGGGTCGATGCGGTAGGTCTTCCCATGGATGTTGAGTGTCTTGGTGACCGGGTCGAAGAAGTTCAGGTTTCCCCCTTCTTCGAGCAGGAGTGGCATCGGGGCTCGCTCTTCCTCGGCCTGGACGCAAGGCAGGGACAGCAGAGTAAGCGCGCCCCCTAGGGCTGCAAGCTTAGTGATGCGTGAAAGGTTTATTCTGGGCATGCTAACTCTCCTAGGCAGGATTGCGAATCAGGGGATTCAATTAGTGACGATTTCACGCCAGCCGATGCGTCGTGGGGTAGTCGCGCCGCCAAGATTGATTCGTATATGCCCGAGATTACCGGTCGAGCCTGAGACGAAGCATTGGTCACCGATGCACACAGGATCGGTGGGCATGCCCAGCCCCAGGTCGATCGAGGCGATGGGCTCGTTGTTGCGTTGATCGGCGGTATCGAATTTCCCGTCGTTGTTGACATCGAAGAAAACGAATCCAAGGTTTGCCCCGGTGAAGGGGTCGATGGCGTTGAGGTAGCCACGTCCGCCCGGGGTGCAGCTGTCCCCTTCGGGGATGCGGCTGCTGGCCAGCAATACCGGGTTGAGGGCCTGGAGGAATGTTTGGGAGCCGATCATGCGTTCACCCTCTGGGCCGTTATTGGTCACAAGGTCTACGTACCAGCCTTTCCTCCCCAGCATGTCGTTGGCAATGGCCTTCGAGACGGTGCGGACCAGCTTGCCGCTCTGCAGGGTTGCGATACTCATGGTGCGCTGCCGCAGATTGGCACGTCCGCCGATGGTCGAACCCTCGTCGATCAGGCCATACCAGCTCTGCACGCGCTTGTCGTTGGGGTCAGTGGTGGTCAAATAACGCCCCGTGCCAAAGAAGACGAAAGTCTTGCCAACATGGGGATCCCCTGCCTTGGTGTTCTTGATCGCCAGGGGCGGGGCGCTGATTGGTTGACGCTGACCTGCACCATTTTGGGCGATGAATAGCGGCTGCCCCCCCAGAGCGAGACTGCGGGTCGTAAGGTTGAATTTCCAGAGGTTGCCCTGCTGGTCCCCGGCATAGGCGACATCGACATCGCCGTCGCCGTCCACATCGTAGACGCCTGGACTGGACAGGCCGTTGCTTTCGGTGGGCGAGCCGACGCCGGTATTGATCTTGGCGTCGATGGCACCTGTCGTCGGGTCGATGATGTAGAGCACGGCTTGCTCGCGGCTACTGTTGACACCATTGCCGGTGATGATGCGCCAACCCAGACCATCCACGTTGGCGATGACCGGTTGGCCTAGGATAAAGCCCATGTCGGGGTCGCTAGGATCACCGGTGCGATCCCAGAGCACGTTCGTTTTCTGGAAGCGGTCAGGGGTGGTCACATCCAGTCCGAACAAACCCTTGCCTCCGCGTCCAAGGGTCGCGACGAGGATGGCCCGGCCGCCCGTCTTCTCAGGATCGCTGACGGCGATGTCGCCATCCACGAAATACCTGTGGCCATAGTTCGGCTCAGAAAGCTGCTTCAGATAGGGGTAAGCCCCTAGAGGCACATAGGCAAAGCGCTCTTTCCCCGTGCGGGCGTCGAATGCGTGCAACATGCCGTCGTTGGCCCCTACGAACAGGGTATCCGTGGCCTTGGAGTAGACCGGGGACGAGTTGACGATGTCCCCCAGGAGCCCTTCGCGGTTACGAAAGCTGCCCCCCTGGTTCTGTTCCAGGCGCTGGCTGCCGCGCAGATAGTCGAGCACATCCGGTGACGTGAGTTGGGTCTGTTGCGTAGGGTGCAGCTGATTCCAGATGAATTCGATCTTTCTCCCGTCGGGGGTCATCGAGAAGATGTTGCGATGGTTGGCGGCGGGCAGCAGGCTGGAGGCATTCCAGCTCGGCGTGGAGGCTGGACCACTCTGCGTGACCGCATAGGCCAAAAGTTCGCCTGTCCACACACCGGACTTATAGCGAGCCTGATACACCATGCTGCCGGTATCGATCTTGGTGCTATTCCCTGCCACATTGGATGCTGCTGAAACCCGGTTGGCGATGGATCCGAGAGCCCTCTTCAGGCCCTCAGCAAATTCCTGCGGGCTTTGTGCCGCGACAAACTCCCCATGGCCATTGACCGTGGCGTGCCATAGGTCGTCCAATTTGGCGGGACTGCTTAGGTGTGGATTGGGCCAGTTCTTTGCGCCGGAGGTCAGCGCGGGCAAGTCGGTCTGCGGGTTGAGGGTACCGGTCACGCCAAGGGAGAGGGCATAGGTGGTCATGTGCTGCCAGAAGGCCGGGTCGGCCGAGGTGGTCGCCACATCGTTCTTGAGGTCAGAGCGCAGGTCGCGCTTCCAGTACTTCATAGCGACGTCGGCAAGGGTGTCGCTCCAGTCATCCCTGAAGGGCCGAACAGCCCTGTACTGATAGGTGGTTTGGCCGTCGGCGTGAGTGATCCTGGCACCATCCGAGCCATCCTGGTTGCCGACGCTGTTGACGCCGCCGTTCCAGTAACCATCCGTGGTCAGTATAGTGAAGTTCTGGCGGCAGGAGAGTGGGGGATCGGGACGGAAATAATCAAGGTTGGTTTCGATCTGCTTGCCAACTTCATCCAGTGCCGAGCGCAGGGGGGTGCCAGAGGGGTTGATCGGTGTCTGGAACAGGCGGGTGTAGAAGTCCAGCCGCTCGGCGGCGTTGAAACCATTGTTATTGGCCGGGGGGTGTTTCCAGCCGGCTAGGTTGATGGTGCCAAAGCCGACGCGGTAATTGTTACCGAGTGTGCTGAAGGCAAGGCTGGTGGCCGCGCGCACAGCAAGGATCCGGGAGCGGTAGTAGGTGAACCAGTTGGCGAAGTTCTGGAGTTCTGCCGCCACGCTCCTGCCCCATGGCAGATTGGAGACCTCCCGCTCCGTGTTACTTGGCTGGCTGAGGTCCCATGTATACATCTTGCCTTGGCGATATTGGTAGCGGATGTAACTGGTCTTATCCTTCGTGTTCCCCGTGCCCTTGTAGACGTAGTAGGTGACGGGCCAGAAGGTGTGCGATCTCCATGTCTGCCACCAGTAGGCCGATCGCGTGTGCTGGATCGTGAGGTCGAGCTGACCACGTCCTGGCTCATACGGGTTGTAATAGGCGGCACGGGGGTTGGCGTTGGGGAAGCTTGTTCCATCGTGTCTGGCCCAGGGGAGATAGTCCTGCCGAGGGTTGTAATAAACGGCATTGATGGTCGAGGAGCGCAGGTAGACCGCCTCGTGAATGGTGGTGTCGAACGGCAAGACGTGATAGGGATACATCTGCCCACCATAGACGTGAGCGCCCCCATAACCTCGGCCTTGCCCTTCGCCTGGAGGGGGGAAGACATAGTAAGTGTATAGATAGTCATCCGGCATGATTTCCCACTGCATGCTTCCGGAGTCGTCCAGCAAGTAGAAGAGGTTCGGCGCAACCGCCGAGCCCGTTTGGAGGGGGACGGGCGGGATGTCCAGGGCGGCATGCGTCAGGACGGGTAAATGACCAAGGCCGAGGGCCAAAATGATGGGCGAGAGGCGAAATTTCATGGCATGGCTCGCTCAGTTTGTCAGGAAAATGGACTGTAGAACGACTCTTGCGCGTTCCGGCCCCAGATTGCTGCGCGCCGTGATGCGGTAGTGCGAGCAATTCGTCGGGCTGGTGGCGTTGCCCGGGGTGCACGGGAAGTTATTACCGAGGTACTCGACGAAATACTGGGGCGTGCCTGCAATCTCATTGACCTTCGGGGCGTTGGCCCAGCTGCTGAAGCGCGGATCCAGCCAGCGAGGGGGGCAGTCAGGGTCGGGTTGCGCACATAGCCCTTGTGCGTTATTGCAGGGGGAGGTTTCACAGTTGGTGTTGGCATTCGTATACAAGCCGGCGTTCGGAAAGGCGGCGTTCCTTGGGGAGGCTGTTGACTGCGCAAGGGCGACAGCCTCTCCGGCACGCAGGGCCGCCTCGGCCGCCTGGAAGGCGAGACTGCGGTCGTAGCTCGTGGCCGCCATTTTTTCTTCCATGACGGTCGTCCGCACGCTGCTGATGCCCAGGATGCTCATGACCAGCAGCAGAATCAGCGCCACAATGAGCGCTGCCCCGTGTTGCCGGCGCGGCGTCATGATCGATGTCGCAACGGCTCCGCCGGATGGAACCCGAGGAGGCTTCCGGCATGGATGCAAGACGGGACGCAAGAGAGGGGGCGGTGACGTGGGGAGGTGAAGGCTCCCCTGCAGGGTGTCATCCATAGACGGCCTCCACTGGAGGATGAATGGGCTGGTCATGGCACATACTCTCGATTGCGCAGGCTGATGACATGCATGAAGGAGCGGCGAATCGCGTTGCCGTCTGTGCCCAGCCGATCATTCGTCTCCATGGTGAGGGTGATGCGCGCGGCGACGACGACGACGTCACGCCAATTGGCAATGGCAGAGGCTGCGACGTAGCGGCTGGCCAGGACCGGGGGAGTGCCTGGCGTCGCCGTGAGGTACTCGATCTGCATGTCGGTGATCCCGTCGGCGATCTCCTGGGCCTGAGGGGGGAGGGTGCCAGTGAAACCCAGCCGATAGAGGGACCGCCCCCCACGGGGGTTATGGCCGATGTACCAGAACGACGCGCTGTATCGCGCGATCATGCCGCCCCCCCCGAAGCTCTTCGGCGTACCATTGACAGTGCAGACCGTCGGCAGCCCCAGGCCCTTGCTGCAGTTTCCGGGGTTGCCCGTGCCGGTATTGTGAGAGATGGTCGCATTGGCCTGGTTGGCGTTGGTCACCTGGAAGATGGCAGCGCTCTGGTTGTCGCAGGCTATGACGATGTCATCGTTCTGGATGCCGTGGTTGGCCATGTTCACCTTAAATTGCGCGGCGTTTGGGTTGTGATGGGTGATGACCACGCCTTCGAACAGGCTTGCCGTGAGGACCAGGACGCCATCCGTTCCGTTGATCCGTAAGCCTGGGCCGCTGCCAAACGGTTGGGGACCGACTTGGTTGCCGTCGTAGCCCCTGAGCGGGCCGTCGTCCCAGTTCCACCAGTAGTCTCTGCCACCATTAATGACGTTCGCGACCGCAGCCGTCCCGCAGAGGATGCCGCCGCTTTCACGGATCTCCCGCGCCAACACCTCGAATGCAAAACGCGCATTTTCCTGCAGCCGTGCCATGTTCTCAGTCGTGCGGAAGGCTTGCTGGTTGGTGATGAAAATACTGACCACGGCCCCAATGATCAGCAGCCCCAATACAAGGGCAATCATCAACTCGACCAGCGAGAAGCCTCGTGCCGTAGTGCGGAACCCATCCTTGGACCTTTCCCTTCGAGGGATGCCCGACAAGGCCCCCTCACCGTCGGTTCCGTATCGAAGCCCCTTCCGACATGCATGTCGTGAGCCCCTGTGGGCGAAATTCCGCATCAAGGGCTCATCGGCGGCCATCCACGACCGCTCTCCCTTCGGGGAGCGGCCGTCAAGAACGACCCTTGAGGAACGGAAGACGTTGTTGTTGTGGATACCGGTGATCATAGGCGGGTCTTCGTTTCGATCATCTGGCTTGCACTACCCGCGGTTCCCCGCGAGTCGTCCCAATAGATCCGAATCGTGCACTCAGTGCCCCGGCAATCGATCTCGCCGCACGAAGTCGGATAGTCGCCAAGCAGATCTTTGATGGCCTGCAACCACATGCGCTGGTCATGGGAGATCAGGTTACCGGCGTCTGCGACCACGGTGCACGTCTTGCCCAGGTTGTATCGCCCGTTCACGGCCTCTGCGCGGTTCACGCGCATGGCATCGAGCATGAAATAACTCAGCATGACCGCCTGGCTGCGTGCGAGGCTGCTCTGGCTGTTCTTCAGGGCATTGGACTGGAGGGCTGCGATGCCAAGCAGCCCGATGGACAGAACGAGAACGGCGACCAAAACTTCGATGAGTCCAACGCCGTGCTGCATGGAGGGAGGAGACGGAGTCTTCATGACATGTCCTTGGTCGATCAGGGGGATGGACAGGTCGGCGGGATCCCGGTTGGGCGCTCGATGGCGGCGCGGCCGGTACCGTTGATCACGATGTCGCGTGCACGCTCATTATCCTTGAGGCTTCTTGACGTGGAGCAGACGCGGATTTTTCCATTGAGTAAGCCGCCGTCCATGAGTTTGCTTGCGCCGTCGGGGGTGAAGGAGACGTAGAGCGCGGTGGCACCGTTGCTTTGTCCCGTGATGACGATGTCCGGCGCAAAATGCCCGCCGCCCCGAGCGAGAATGGGGCTTCCGGCCTCGACCTGTGGGGGTGTTTGCGTCGTGGGGTCGGTGAAACTCATCCACCCATTGCTCCAACTGGTTGCGGGTTCGCACTGGTCGGACGTATGCCTCGCTTTGCACAAGGTAACGCGCACATTGCGGCGGATGGCTTCCGCTCGGGTGTATTGGATGGCAGCCAGCAGTTCGTTGGCCGCTGTGGTCAGGCGGGTGTTGGCCATGGTGGACATGAAGCTCGGCACGACAATGCCAAGTAGGATGCCCAGCACGGCGAGGCTGACCATCAACTCCAGCAGAGTGAATCCGGCGGCGTGTGAGTAGGCGGCGTGTTTCATGGTCGCATTAAAGATGCATCATGTTTTGTATGGATGATGGTGTGTGAAGATGCATGCCGCTAGGAGGCAAAGGATGAGCGGTGATAATTCTGCGATGAGCGGTGCGCGCTGCGTGGCCTGCCGTGAGGAGGTGGTGCTCCATGGCTTGATCCTCGGGGTGGGGGTGGCCTTGCTGCTGGCCTTTGCGCCCGGGGCTGAGGGTGCCCCATGGGTGCGGCTGGGTCTATTGGCACCGCTTGCGAGTTGGGTCGTGGTGTTGTGGCTTGGATCATTGTGTGTCTGGTGCCGCAGAGGCTGGGCCGGGGGCAGACATCCGGCGCTGTGGTTTGGACTCTTGTTGTTCTGGGCAGAGATCACGGCCTGGGGGGCGCATGGTGTGCTTGTGCCGCTGGGTGTGCCCTTGCCCAGTCTATCGAGCCTCCTACTATACACGGGGTTGATCGCGGGGGTGGTGGGAGGCATGGGATGGCTGGTGGTGGAAGGCTATGCACGGTTGCTGGCGAGCCAAGCACAGGCGGCTCAGGCGGAGCTGGCCGCACTCCAGGCCCGGATACGGCCGCATTTCCTATTCAATGCGTTGAACACCGCCGCGGCCCTGGCCCATGCGCGGCCGAATCTGTCCGAGCAGGTGTTGGTGGATCTGGCCGAGCTGTTTCGTGTGGCGTTGGAACAGCCACGGTTGGTACCTTTGGCAGACGAATTAGCGTTGACCCGGCGTTATCTGGCCATTGAGGCCTTGCGCATGGAGAATCGGTTGCGGGTGAGGTGGGATGTGCCCGAGCCCGTGCCCAGGGTGGCACTACCCTCGCTTGCCATTCAGCCTTTGGTGGAGAACGCAGTGCGCCATGGAGTAGAAAGGCTGCGTGAGGGGGGAGAAGTAGCGCTTGCCGTGCGCAAGGAGGAGAGGCAGGTGGTGGTCTCGGTGCGCAATCCAGTGAAGATGGTTCAGGCCGCGTCGGATCAACCCCGCCCCCACCCCGCTCCCCTCAAGGATGAGAGGCTTGGGGAGGTCAAGAAGGGGGGATATGGGGTGGGCCTGGCCGGAGTGCAAGCGCGGCTTGTGGCCTTGCTTGGCGAGCGGGCACGGCTGGAAACGCGCATCGAGGATGGGGTGTTCGAGGCGCGGGTGAGCGTGCCGCTTGCGGCCATGCATGGCCCGTACTCGGAGAACACGCTGGGTTCCACCGTTGCTTTGAGCAACACTCCGGATGTCCATCATGAAGGTGTTGATTGCCGACGATGAGCGTCTGGCGCGTGAGCGCCTGGCGCGGCAGGTTGTGGCCCTTGGGCATGAGGTGGTCGGTGAGGCCGCCGAGGGGGCGGCCCTGTGGCCTATGCTTGAGCGCACCCAGCCGGAGGTGGTGCTTTTGGATATCGCCATGCCGGGGGAAAATGGCCTGAGCCTTGGGGCACGACTGAGCCGTTTACCACTGCCGCCGGCGGTCATTTTTGTGACCGCCTACCCCGAGCACGCCTTGTCTGCCTTCGCCGCCCACCCGGTGGATTATCTACTCAAGCCGGTGAGCCTGGAGCGTTTGCGTGCCTCCCTGGAAGCGGCAGCACGGGGGAATCGGGCACAGCAGGCGCGTGCGGATGGGCCTAGGTCGCTTGCGGTGCGGGTGGGGCGTGAGCTGAAGGTGGTGCCCATCGAATCGGTGCGGTGTTTTCTGGCGGAGGAGAAATACGTCACGGTGTGCACGACGGAAGGAGAGTATGTGCTCGATCAGTCCCTGCGCCAGCTCGAGGAGCAAGAGGGCGGGCGTTTTTTGCGTGTGCATCGTGCGGCCTTGGTGGCCAAGGCGGCCATTCAAGGGCTGGAGCAGGATGGCAAGGGGCGGCATTGGGTGCATCTTGTGGGCGGGCGGCGGATCGAGGTCAGCCGCAGGCAGTTGCCTCGGGTGCGTGAGTGGTTGGAGGAAGGAGGCCTTCGGTGATCGAGGTGGTCTTATTCGAGCCGGAGATTCCGCCGAATACCGGCAACATCATCCGCCTGTGCGCCAATACCGGGGCATCCCTGCACTTGATCGAGCCGCTTGGCTTTCGCATGGAGGATGCACAGCTGCGCCGCGCCGGGCTGGACTATCACGAGTACGCCTCCGTGCGGATACACCCCTCCTGGTCAGACTTTCTCGCGACCATGCTTCCTGCGCGGGTGTTCGCCATGACCACCCGCGGGCAGGTCAGTCCGTTCGAGGTGCGGTTTGCACGAGGGGATGTCTTGCTGTTCGGGCCGGAGTCGCGCGGGCTGCCGTCGTGCGTGCTGGATGACCTGCCTGCGGAGCAGCGGCTGCGCCTGCCGATGCGTGCAGGCTCGCGCAGTCTGAACCTGTCCAACGCGGTGGCGGTGACAGTATATGAGGCCTGGCGACAGCTCGGTTTTCCGGGGGCGGTATGAGCCTCGATGCCTTGTCGTTGCGCCCCATCGGGGTGGTGCGCACGCCGTTTCGGGAAAAGTTTGGCATTCCGCGGCAAGGAGGGCTGGTGGATGAGGTGCGCGCAGTCGTCGAACTGATGCCACCTTATGACCGTAAGGAGGCCTGGCGCGGAATCGAGGGATTCAGTCATCTGTGGCTGATCACCTGGTTCCACGCCAGCAAGGGCGAGGTAGGCCTGACCGTGCGCCCGCCGCGCCTGGGGGGCAATGCCCGGCTTGGGGTGTTCGCCACGCGCGCCCCTTACCGGCCAAACCCCATGGGGCTTTCACTGGTGCGGCTGGACGCGCTGGAGCCGACCGACGGCGGGGTGCGCTTGGTAGTGCGCGGGGCGGACCTGCTCGATGGCACGCCGCTACTCGACGTCAAGCCTTATCTTCCCTATGCCGACGCACTGCCGGAGGCGGCGGGCGGGTTCGCGCCGAATGCGCCCGGCAAGCGCCTGCGCGTGGTCTGGAGTGAGGCGGCACGGGCGCAGTGTGTCCGCTGGGCCCGGGTGTATCCTGACTTGCCCGCGCTGGTTGAGGCCTTGCTCACGCGCGATCCGCGCCCGGCTTACCAGCAGGATACCGAGGGACGGATCTACGGGATGCGTTTGTATGACCTGGATGTGCACTGGTCCGTGGCCAACGGCGAGGCGCTCATCATCGAGATGGTCCCAGTGGCAGAGATGGGCGCTACGGCACCTTGATCCGAACCTGCGACTCCGTGAAAGGATGGCCTGGCCTGCGCTCGATTTCCATCCATCCCATCCTACCGCGCAGATCGGCACCGCTGACGAACAGCGTGCGGCCATCGTCGTTGGGATTGTCGATGCGAAAGCCCAGCATGCGGGCGAGCAGAAGCCCGATCTCGTAGTGGCTCGGCTCTTCCAGCTGACGGGCCGCCTGCAGCCAGTCGGACTGCGCGTCCGTGGCATAGAACAGAAAAGGTACCCGAGCGACGTCAGGCTCCAGCAGGGTATGCCCGTAGCGGCCGTGCTCGCCCATCATCTCGCCGTGGTCGGCGGTGAAGATAAAGTACGCAGGCAGCCGGCTGCGCTCGCGCAACTGCCGCAGAATGCCATCGAGCAGGGCATCGGTATGGCGGATGGCGTTGTCGTAGCTGTTGACCGCGTACGCATGGCGCGGAAGATCCTCAATGGGCCATTTCCAGTAGTGCGGCAGGGACGACTTCTCGTAAGGATTATGGGAATTGCGCTGGTGTAGGACGATGAAGGCCGGTTCGTCCAGAGGCAATCGCGTGAGTTGTTCCAGAAGGATGTCGTCGCGCTTGCGTTCGTAGTCCGGCAGCATATCCTCCTGGGTGAGGAGAAGATCGGCGTGCTCACCTCCCGTATGGGCCACGAGATCGGCAGTCTGGGCGGAGATGTAATAGGTCTTCATGCCGCGCGCCCGGGCCAGGCGGATGAGGTTGGTCTCGCCACGAGTCATCTGTAGCAGGTTGCTCGGTTCGCGAACGACGTTGAAGAAGTGCGGCAGGCTGACCCGGGTGCTCACGCCGGCGGCGATGGCGGGGCGGTGGACGAAGGCAGGATCATCACGCCAGGCCATGAGCCGCGGAGTGGTCTCACGCGCATAGCCGAACAGCTGCATGTGCTTGTAGGTCAGGCTCTCGCCCATGACGAGCACGATGATCGCCGGCTTTGGCGGGTGGAGCTCGTGCACGGTATAGGGGGCGTAGTGGGGCAGCGGGTTGGGGGCGGCCAGGTTGCGGCCGATGAAGAACGAGACCGCGTACAGTGAATTGCGCAGGGAGGGTTCATTGGGCTGCGGATAGAAGTCGTGGGCGGCGGCGTGATAAGCCTGGTAGGGAAGGAGGGCGAGCAAAAACAGCAGGATGAGGGGGGCGTGCACGGACGAGAGCACGTGACCACGGCTGATGTGCCACAGCCAGGTATTGATCAGGGCAAAGGCCAGCACAAGCCCAAGGGGTATCCAGAGGTGTTGGATGAAGCTGCCTAGAGTGAGGCCGATCTCGCCCAGCTCGGAGAGCAGCAGGCCCAGGGCCTGGGGGTGGAAATAGGTGCCGAAGTAGGAGAAATACAACAACTGGCCCAATTGCAGATGGGCGATTAGCGCGATAATGACATAAGCCCCGATTTTCCATGGAGTGCCCAGCAGCAGAAGGCTGGCCAGCCACAGGGCGATGCCGTCCATGAGGCTTAGGTGTGCGCTGTACTGGCTGTTGATCAGCTCGTACAGTGCGTCCGGCAGGTACATGCAGACAGAGACCACAAGCCCCAGGAGGATATGCGCCAGCGGTTTGCCCAGGCGTGGGGTGAACGGTGTCTGCATATTGCGGGAGGTCCGATGCTGGGAAGGGGCAGTGAGCAGCGACATGGCTTGCCCGTGTTTGGGTAGATGGACTTACCCGTCCTGCTCCTGGCGCAGGTTGCGCCGTAGCAGCTCGTCCACCGCTGCCCCGGCGGGAAGGCCTTCATACAGCACCTTGTACACGGCGTGGGTGATGGGCATCTCCACCCCAAAGCGTTTGGCCAGGCACCAGGCCTCGCGCGTGGTGGGGAAACCTTCCACGGCCTGGTCAATGATGGCGAGCGCCTCGTCGACGCGTTTGCCTTTGGCCAACAGCAGGCCGAAGCGGCGGTTGCGCGATTGGTCGTCGGTGCAGGTCAGCACCAGATCGCCTAGGCCCGCAAGGCCCATGAAGGTCTCCTTGCGGGCACCGGCATGCACGCCGAGGCGCATGATCTCCGCGAGTCCCCGGGTGATGAGGGCGGCGCGGGTATTGGCGCCAAAATGCAGGCCGTCGGCGATACCGGCGGCGATGGCGAGCACGTTCTTGAGCGCGCCTCCCAGCTCTACCCCGATCACATCATCCACCCGGTAGGCGCGGAAACGCGGGTTGTGTAGCCATGCACACAACCGCTCGGCGAAGTCGCCATCGTAGGAGGCGACGGTGACCGCGGTCGGCAGGCCGGCGGCGACCTCGGCGGCGAAGGTCGGGCCGGAGATCACCGCCGGCGGGGCGAGGTGAGGCAGCTCCTCGGCCATGATCTCATCCAGCCGCTTGGCGCTGCCAACCTCCAGCCCCTTGGAGGCCCAGGCCAGCCGGGTGGACGGACGAAGATAAGGCGTCAGGTCACGCAGGAAGGCGCGGAAGCCCTGGCTCGGCACGGCGATGAGCGCAAGGTCGGCCGCATCGAGGGCGGTCTTGATGTCGCCGGTGGCGACTAGGGTGTCGGGAAAGGAGGCGTCGGGCAGGTAGCGGCGGTTGCAGCGCTCCTTGTGCATGCGTGCCATGGTTTCGGGGTGGCGTCCCCACAGGCGCACGCGGTGGCCGTTGCGGGCCAGCAGGATGGCGAGCGCGGTACCCCACGCCCCGGCGCCAAACACGGCGACGGAGATGGGGGTGGTCGGGATGGCCCCCGTCATGGCATGGCTCATGGCGCAGCTCCCGTGGCGCGCAGGCGCGCGTCAGTGGGTGAGGGACGGAGCCGCCTGGGCCTCACGCTGCTGCAGGTGCTGGAGGTAGATCGCGTCGAAGTTGATCGGTTGGAGCAGCAGAGGCGGGAATCCACCCTTGGATACCAGGTCGGCTACGGTCTCCCGCACGAAGGGGAACAGCTGGGTCGGGCAGACGCTGCCGAGGATGTGGCCGAACTCCGCACCCTCGAAGCCCTGAATGGTGAAGATGCCGGCTTGGGCGACCTCGGCGAGGAACACGGTCTCGTCCTTGCCGTCGATCATCTGCGTGGCCGTGGCGGTGACGGTCAGGGTGACCTCGTAGACATCATTCGCCAGCTGCTGGGTGGCATTGCTGACCTGCACGTTGATGTTCGGTTGCCATTCGGCAAGCCGGAAGATCTCTGGCGCGCGGGGGGACTCGAAGGAGACGTCCTTGAGGTAGATGCGCTGCAAGAAGAAGGCGCGCTGGGGTTGTTGGGCATCGGTCATTGGGGCAGTCCTTGGAATGCATTCAAAGAGGGATATGTCGGCGCAGCCACTGTACCAAGTGGGGCAGGGGCATGGCACCGCTCTGGCGGGCGATCTCGCGGCCACCTTGGAACAGGGCCAGGGTGGGGATGCTGCGGATGCCGAACTGCTGGCCGATCATCGGTTCGCTCTCGGTGTCGACCTTGGCGATGCGCAGGCGCGGCTCGAGCGTACGCGCCGCCTCATCCAGCACCGGGGCCATCATGCGGCAGGGGCCGCACCACGGTGCCCAGAAATCGACCAGCACGGGCAGGTCGTTGCGGTCGATGAAGCGTTCGAAGCTGGTCGCGGTCAGCTCGACCGGATGGCCGGTGAACAGGGGTTTGTGGCAGCGGCCACAGCTTCCACCATCGTTCAGGCGTGCGGTGGGGACGCGGTTGATGCTGCCGCAGTGTGGGCAAACGACATGCAGCTTGTCACTCATGGGGGATCTGCTCTCAAGAAAGTGCGCAAATATGCGCACGATTCTCTTCCTGCCCCGACGGGT
>JBEVAM010000021.1:0-20118 GCA_051297135.1 Halothiobacillaceae bacterium | reverse complement strand
ACTGGCATTGCTGGCAGAAAAAAGGCCAACCGAGATCGGTTGGCCTTGGGGTATTGGTGGTGGGTAGTTTACCCAGCGGAAAAGCGGCTCCCGAGCTTACGAGCGAGGGAACGGGGCCACGGGGGCTCCCGAGGGGATACACGCCAGTCGATCGCGCAACCAGCCGAACCCCACGCGCTCCTGCTCCAGACGCAGCCGGGGCTGGTGGCGATCGAATCGGAGGTCGTCATAGACCGCCGTCTCCTCGGCCGTGAGACGCGCCAGGTCGTGGCGCACAGGGTCGGGCTCCTCGCCCCAGTGCAGGCGGTGGGCAAGGAGAGTCTCACGGTCCATGAGGAAGGACGCCGCGTGCGGAAAGTAACCTCGCAGATGGTCGAGGATGGCGAAGCCGTGGGTGTCGATGTCGCCCCAGTAGTGCAACTCGCATCGATGCAGCCACGAGGCGCGTGCTAGCGGTTCCCAACCGTAGCCTGCACCGAAGACGACGATGGCGCCCGCAGCCGGCGGGAAGGCGAGGAAGTTGGTCTCGTTCTCGGTGATGAAGACGCGCCGGGCCGGTAGCGTCAACGCCGCGAAGTTCGCGGCGTCCAGCGTGATGTCGGGCAGGCTCTGCGGTGAGGATAGGCAGCCCGGAAGGCTGGGCAGCGATGGGTCGAGCAGACGAAACCGAATCCGGACGGGCTTGTCCAGGAAGCCGAATCGGCGCGTAAACTGCGCGACGCCGGTCGCGTCAAGCTCGATGACTTCGGGTGGCAGAGCCAGGTCCAGCAACTCGGCCAAGACGCCTCGGTGGCCCTCGATGAACTTGCTGTCCACGCCGGGCGCGTCAACCTGGCGCAGGTACACGCCCGGTCGAGGATGGGCCTGCAGCCATGCGACGACGGCCAGCAGACGCTCCCAGCGGTCGGCCAAGGCCAGCGCCTGCAGCGGCCGCCGAGACAACCAGGCCAACAACACGGGCTGGATGGCGGCTGTCTGCTGCCACACGGCCTCGAACCGCTGTGCCTGGCGTGCCTTGCCGATGAAGGCCAAGGCGTCCTGCAGGGTGTCGAGCCAGACGGCCACAGGAAGCCGCTGCATCCCTTGGACGCGGTGGTTCCACTCGCGCCATTCAATTCGAACCTGAGGGGTATTGGCGATGGTGCGCACCCACTCTCGCACGGCCTCGAAGCGGTCGGACAGGTCGGCAGACGACGGGATTTTCAGATTCAGGCGCAGCGGCCACAAAACGGTGTCCGTCACCGCCGCGCGCAGCAAGGCGCCCCGATCCCACAAGCGTTGGACCTGGGCGCGCAGATCGGCAGGCGTGGTCCAGCTCATAGCGCCGCGCCGTCTCCGGCGGCTTGGGATTCGGCCATCCCGTCCCCGGTATCTGCCGCTTTCTGTGCCCGGTACTCCTCGATCGACAGGCAGCGCAGCCGCGAGTCGCGCCCGCCCTCGTTGTGCACGAAACCCACGCTGGCCACGAAGGGCTCGATGATGTGGATCTTCTGCAGCGGCGTGACGATCAACAGCTGCAGGTTGAGCTGCTGAAACAGGCGCAGCCCGTACTGCGCCGACTCGTCCGAGCCGCGCCCGAAAGCTTCGTCAATGACGACGAAGCGGAAGGAGCGCGAGCGCACCGCGCCCCACTCCAGCCCGAACTGGTAGGCCAGGCTCGCGGCCAGCACGGTGTAGGCCAGCTTCTCCTTCTGGCCGCCCGACTTGCCGCCTGAGTCCGAGTAGTGCTCATGCTCGGCACCATCGGCGCGCCAGCGCTCGCTGGCCGAGAACAAAAACCAGTTGCGCACGTCGGTGACCTTGGCGGTCCAGCGCCGGTCGGCATCCGCCAGCCCTTCACGGCCCCGGAAGCGATCAATGATCGCCTTGACCTGCAGGAATTTGGCTTCCGAATACTGTTCGTCGGCCGAACCCGTCATCGCGCCCTCGGTGCACGCGCGCAAGTCCTGCTGGAAGTCGCGAATCTCCGCATCCGGGCTGGGCAGCGCCACCAGCTTGATGTACCGGCCGGGGTTGTAGTCGATGGTTTGGAGCGACTGGTTGATGAAATCGACGCGCTCCTTGATCGTCTCGCGCTCGCGGGCGAGCTGGGCGTTGAAGTTGGCGATCTCGTTGATCGTGTTGACGTTAAGCAGCTCCTTGAAGCGCGCCTCGAAGCGCGGCAGGTCGTCGTTCTTCAAGCCGGTGAGCATCCGCTCGTACTCCGGCAGCGCCGCCAGGCTCACGTCCATCTCGACGGTCTCCGCCTTGAACGCCTCCTTGAAGCCGCGCATGGCATTGACGATGCGCTCGGTCAGACGGGCCAGGCGCTTGTCCTCCGCGTCGATGCACTCCTGCAGCCACTTGCGCACCTCCTGTTCGCGGTTGTCGCAGGACTCGACCGACAGATGATGCTCGCCCAGCGCCTTCGAACGATATCCATCCAGGTGCCCGATCTGCTCCTCCGTCAGCGGCGAGTCGTTCCAAATGTGGACCGTCTGATTCCGCAGTTCCTGCGCCGTCGCATGCTTGGTTGCGACCTCAGCGCGTTTGTCCCGGGCCTCGTCGCGCTTGCGTTCCGTTTCCGCGAGCCGGCCTTGCGCCGCTTTGAGCTGGTGCCCCAGCTCTTGCAGCGTGTTGGATGCGGCTTCAAGCCGCACGCGCTCCTCGGCGAGCAGCGCGATCTGGCGCGCCGGGCTCATCCAGTCTATTTCGGCAAAGCGCGTGAACTCTTCCAGCTTGCTCAGTGCCTCCAGCCGCCCCCGCAGTTCGTTGCGCGCTTGCTGGATCTCGCCCAGGCGCTGCCCAAGTGTGGCGAGCCTTGCCTCCAGACGCTCCCGCCGGTCGCGCAAGGCCCGCAGCTTGTCGGCGTTGCTCCAGCCGAGCACGTAGCGGCTGCGGTCGTCGATCCGGCTGCGGTCGTCCTTCTCGTGGCGACCGCTCGGGTCCTTGATTTGCCCTGCGCGCGTGATGGCGCGGCCCTCGCGGCGGAACTGCTCGCCGGTGTCGCAGCAGGCGAAGTCAAAGCGGTTTTTGAGTTCCTGCTCCAGCCACTCGTAGAGCGGCGAGTCCGGCTTGATTTGGAGCTTTCTCACCAGCGACTGCGGATGCAGCATCCCGCCTTGCGCCCCCTTCCTTTGCCGTACATGGAAGTACACCAGTCGGGCGCCGAGATGTTGGCGGTCCACCCAGTCCGCCACGGCCTGGTAGTGCGCATCCGGCACCAGCAGAGCAAGACCAAAGCCGCGCAGCAGCCGCTCAGCGGCGCCTTCCCAATCGCGCTGGTCGTCACGCACCTGGATAAGTTCGCCCGCGAAAGGCAGCTCGTCCTCGCCGATGCCCAGCGCCGCGCACAACGCCTCGCGAATGCGAGCTTGGGCGGCGTCGATGTTGCTCTTGCGACGCTGGAGACTGTCGATCTCGTCGGACAGGGCCGCGTGCTCTTCGCGGCCCTTGCGAAACGCGAAGTCCTCCTCGCGCTCGCGGTTGTCCAAGTCGGCGATGCGCTCGCGCAAGTCTTCGGCACGCTGGGCAATGCTTTGCTGTTGAGCGAGGAAGCCGGCTTCATCCCCCGGCGCCGTCTCGTCGATGCGCGCCAGCAAGTCGCGATAGCGGTCGGCGCGTTGCTTGCGTTGCGCCTTGTCCTGCTCAAGACGGCGAATCTCTGCTGCCAGTTCCTCCAGGCGATCGCCGCCGTTGTCGCGCAGGGCGCGTTCCAGACGGCTGACCTCGATGCGCTCGGCTTCGCGCTGTGCGTCGAGACGCTCGATCTGCGCATCCAGCCTGGTTGCATCCTGCGCCAGCAGGTCAAGGCGGCGGTCCAGCAGCTCGCCCTTGAGCTTGGCGAAATACGGTCGCAGCTGATCGCGCGCCTCCCGCAAGCCCTGAATCTCGGCGGCCAGCGACTGATGACGATGGCCATCCTCGATCAAGGGCGTGAGCATCTCCACCTGCCGCTTGGCCTTGAGCACCGCCTGATGCGCCCGGTCCAGATCGTCGAAATGGCGGATAAGCGCCTCGATGCGTTGCCCCGAGTCGAAGGGCTCCAGCATGTGGCTGCGCACGAAGTCGGTGAGATTGCCCACCGACTTCATCGAGACGGTCTGGTGGAACAGTTCAAGGGCCTGTTCATGCTCGATGCCGAAGCGTCGGCGGAACCAGGCGCCATAGGGCGGGAAGCTGTCGAACAGCTCGCAGCCGGCGCCGCGCAGCTTCTTGCGCAGGGCGCCGATGTCGCTGCCGAAGCCGCTGAAGTCCTCGGCGATGGCGAGCGCCCGCTCGGCGGTCACGAACAGGCGCGCCGGCTGGCCCTGCGGGTCCTTCAGCCAGAACACCTGGGCCAGCGTCACGGCCTGATCGTAGCCCTCGTTGCGGAAGACGCCGAGGATGACCGAGTAGCTCGACGCATCGCGCAGCGCCACAGGCTTGGCCGTGCCGGTCACCTCGTTGCGCTCGCTCTTGTAGTGGCCGAGCACGTAAGAGCGCAAAGAGCGCTCGCGCGCATCCGCCCCGGCGGCCTTGTTGTAGGCCACGCGATGTGCTGGCACGAGCAGGGTGGTGATGGCATCCACCAGCGTAGACTTGCCCGAGCCAATGTCGCCGGTCAGCAGGCCATTGCGTCCGGCCAGCGCCAGCCGCCAGACGCGCTGGTCGAAGGTGCCCCAGTTGAGCACCTCCAGCCGGTCGAGCCGAAAGCCCACCCGGCTGTCGTCGGCGACGAAGTCCAGCCCGAGCGTCGGTGCCTCAAACATCGGCCTTCTCCTGACGGTCACCAAGACCCGCGCCGCCCGACAGCGCCGTGCGGTAAACCTCCAGCCGCGCATCGAAGTCGGCCAGCCACTGCGCATCCACAAAAGCCTTGAGAATGCGCCGCACTTCATAGCGGCCCGGGTCTTGCGCGCTGCCTGCCGCGGGCTTGAGCCGACGCAGGAAGCCCAGATCCACCACTTTGGTGATCGTCGCGTCCACCTGGTCCATCAGCCGGGCCTCGTTGGGGCCCTCGGGCAGGAACACCCGCATCATCTCGGCGATGTCCTCGCGCGCGAGCACCAGGCGCGTGTCACCGCCGCCCGCATCGAACTCGGCCAGGCGCTTGCGCAGCAAGGCCAGCATCAGGCTCACCGGGTAAGACAGCGGCCGGCGTGCCACCAGCCGCGGCAGGCGTGGCGCGCCCTCCGCTTCGTCGGCGTCCGGGCGGCTCTTCAAAAAGGCATAACCCTCGGCCTCGTCCAGCACCAGATCGAGCAGCAGCACCGCGGCCTGTTCGCGCACCCGCGCCTGCAGGCGCAGCAGGCTGGCCCACAAGCGCTCGTCATCTTCGCGGTACAGCACGCCCTTGAGCAACTGCACCATGAGCTGCGACAGCTCGGGCACCGCGGCTGGCACGCCGGGCGGCGTGTCCATCGGGCCGTCGTCATCGAACGCATCAATCATGTTCCTCATTCCCTGCGGCGGACATCAGCGCGTGAAGATCACGCACGGCAGGCGTGCCGCGCGCATCACGGCGTGGCCCGCAGCATCGGTGCCCTGCCAGCGAATCGTCTCGGGATGGCTATCGTCCACCACGACTCGCCAACCGTTCGCTGTCTCACTGCCATCGGTGGCATGGGCCAGCTCCAGGTAGGCCACCAGCTCGGCCAGGCCCTGGCGCAGCGGCTCGGCCTCCACCAGCTCGCGCAGGGTCACCTGCGGGCGATGGCGCAGCGCGGCTTGCACCGTGGCGCGCAGGCGGGCTTTGTCCACGACGATCTGATCGAACAGGCGCGCGGTGTCAACATCGTCATCACCGGCCAGCACGGCGAGATCGGCCAGACGCGGCTTCAGGCTCGGGGTGAACAAGGGCCGCTCCAGCGGCAGTTCGATGTCGGCCCCCATCGCGTCGATATGCATCACCGTACCGACGGGGGCGGCATCGCGCAGGGCCAGCGCCTGGGTCTCGATGCTGCGCAACAGATCCAGGATGCGGCGGTTCTCCAGAAAGGCCCGGTCGTCGAGGAAGCGGCGCAACTGCTGCGAGAGCATCGCCACCGTGCGCTGCGTGTGCTCGCCGGCCTCCAGCCAATCGTGGTGCACGCGGCGGGTGCGCGGATCGGGTTTCAGTTCTGCCACGGCGGGAAGCCGCAGCACCTGATCGAGCCGCTCGGAAAGCTCCTCCTGCCGACGGCTGGACATCAAAAAATCCCAGAAGGCGCGGAAGCTGCGGCCCTGGTCGGAATCGCCGATGGCGTCGCGCTCGCCCATGATTTCATCGAGCAGCGCGCCCTTGCTGCCGGCCCACAGCGCGATCTTCTCGCGCACCTTGCGGTCGAGCTGGCGGAAGTTGTGCTCCACCTCGCGGAAGTCGGCCAAGAGCTCGCGCGCCAGTTGCTGGAACTGCAAGAAGCGGTCTTTGACCGCCGTATCGTCCAAGAGCGGCACGTCACCGGCCAGCACGCGGGCGATCTCGGCGTCCAACTCGTCGCGCCTCTTGCGCAGGTCGGCCACGCGCTTGATCGGGTCGGCCTCGGTGCCGGCGCTGATCTGCTCCAAGAGCGCGAACAGCGTCAGCAAGCGCGACTCGGTGCCGACGAAGGGCCGCTCGGTGAGCGACACCAGCCAGGCGATGGCCTTCTCGGTGGCCGGCGTCAGATCGAACTGCGCTTCGTCCGTGCCCGGCTTGTAGAACTTGCGCAACCAGCCCTTGTCGGGCGCGGCCCAGTCGTTGAGATACTCCCGCGCCGCTTTGGGGTAGGTCTCTGTTCCCAGTTGCTCGCGTAAAGAGTACAGCTCGTCCTCCAGCGCTTCGGCCAGATCGGCCTCGCTCATCACGCGCACATTGGGCGCCACGAACACCCGGTGCAGGAAGCTCGCCACCAGCGGCGCGTGCGGCGAAGCCAGAAGCCGCCAGGCGGGGTGGCGGTCGCGCAATGCGCTGAGGGTGGCGTGATCCATGGTCAGCACTCAGCTTGACGCCGTCGGCGTGAACAGCGCGGCCTCGAAGGTGGCCCAGGCGGATTGGCGCAGAGCCGCGGCTTCGGCGCGTTTGGTTTGGGCTGCTTGCTCCTGCGCTTGCAGTGCGTTCAGTACATCTTGCTGCCGTGCAATTGATAAGACCGGGACAGGCAGACCCGCCACCTCCTTGCTGTTGATCGAGGCCAAATTGGTGGTGCGCTTGGCCTTACTGCGGAAGTACGCTTGGCCGTGGCTGCTGTTGATGACGGCCAATACGTACTCCGGGATCAGCCTCTCGCGATCAACACGAACACGTAGAACGTGGTTCTGATGGACGCAATCCGGGATCTCGCCGCGCCAGATAGCCCCACGTCCGACCAGGTCCGGGCTATTGCCTTCGCAGAGAAGAACATCACCAACTTCCAGCCGGAGTTTTGGCATCTCCTCGTCTGGTACGTTGATGTACTTGATCTCGCGCAGGTCGAGCACGCCCCGCTGCACATTGGCAACGCGCAGATACGGGCGGCCGTGCACCGCTGGACGATTAGCGGGGCACTTTTGAATGCCATAACTGACCTTCGCCATCTGGCCAAGCGGGGTCAAGGGAATACCGCCACAAGCTCTCGGTACCTGGTTGAGCGTCCGCACAATGCTCTCGTGGCTCCACCGCTCCACATCCTTGAAGCGCGCCACGAACACCGGTCGATCCGGCAAGGGCGGCGGCGGGGCGACGCCAAGAGCGGTCTCGAAGGCTTGCCACCCGGACCGCTCGATGGCATCGGCTTCCTGCTCCAGTTGCGCGGCTCGGCTCAGGGCGGCGGTGTAGGCGGCCACCAGGGCGTCCTGCTCGTCGAGCGCGGGAACGGGCACTTCCAGGCTCAGAAAGGCTTCGGGCGTGACCCGTTTACGACCGCTGGTGCCCGATGCCTTGCGCTGGAGATCTGCCTTGAAGTGTTCTGCGCGCAGCAAATGATGCAGGTAGGCAGCGCGCAGCTTGTCCGCCTTGGGCGTGAACACCGGGTACTCGCTGGTGACGACAGCCTTCGTGATGCTGTCAGGAATTAGGCCAATTGCGCCATTGCGGGCGTCGATCTTGGAGAACACCAGATCGCCGGGGTAAGCCGCGAACATCGCGCCCTTAAATGCCTCGGTGCGCTCGCGCGGCAGCACCTCGCCGGAAAACTTGATGGTGATGGCCTGCCAGTCGCCCAGCGCGCCATCGACCCGCACCGATTCGCGTCGTTCGGTGAGTACATCGCGCAGTGGCAGCAGCGGGTAGCCACTGGCGCGGCCCGCCGACGTTCCGTTCTCGATCCAGCGTTCTATCTCCCTCCACCGCCGGATCAGGCAGCGGAGGGCAGCGGAAAATTTGGCGTCGCCTCCGGCTGCGCGCCGCTGGCAACCCAGGCCTCGAACTCGCGGAACGCCCGCAGCAGTTCGGGCAGTTCGTTGGCCACGCCCTCGCCGGTTTCGCCCGTGGAGGTAATGCCCACGGTCTTGGGCGCGGCCACGAAAACCGGGTAGTCGAACAACTCGCGCACCCGCGCCCACAGCGCGGCGGTGTGGGCTTCGTCGATGGCGCGGTAGTGGGCCTTCAGTTCCGACAGCAGCGCGTCGCTGCGCTTTTGCACCTTGGCCAGCGCGGCGGTGGCCTGCTTCTTCAGTTCAGCGGCGGCTTTCTTGTGTTCCTTTGCAACCTCGCCTTGCCAGACAGGCTTGCCTTGAAGGGTGGGCTTGGCCTGGCGCGGAAAGGCGGGCGCTTCCCCGCTTTGCCAAAGAGGCAGCGTGCGGCAGATGCCGAGAGCGGCCAGTTCATCCAGCAGGCGTTGCGCCTCGGCATCCTCGCCGGTCACGATGCGCGGCGCGTATGCCGCGTGCTGCGCACTGCGCTGCGCGGCGAATCCGGCATCGAGTTCGTCATGGGCTTGGGCCCACGCGGCTTCCCATTGCTGGGCCTCAGTCTCGGTGAATTTGCGCAGGAAGACCAGCGAGGCCTTGACCGTGGCGTTGCTGGAACGGAAGGTTTCTTCCGGCAGGCTGACCACGGCCAACAATTTGGCCTTGCCCTCGGCCCAGCGGCGCAGCCAGGCCAGCGAAGGGTTGTTGAGATTGCCATCGGGCAGCACGATGCCCATGCGGCCGCCGGGCTTGAGCAGGTTCAGGCAGCGCTCGACGAAGATCAGTTCGGTGGGGCGGTTGTTCTTGGCCTTGCCGATCTCGAACAGATCGAGGATGGGCGTTCTCTCGTTGGCCGCTTGCAGCAGGCGGTTGTGGCTTTCTTCCCACGGCTCGCCATAGCCGCGTTCGCGGCAGCGCGTGAGATAGGCTTCGTCGTTGGGCACGCGGGTTTCATCGCTGCCGCCCACCTTTTGGTCGCTGCCCACGTTGGAGCCGAACGGCGGATTGGTCAGCACCAGATCGAAGCGACCGTTGAAGATGCCGTTGATGTCGAGCAGGCCATCGTGATAGTGGATGCCGCCGTGTCCGTCGCCGTGCATGATCATGTTCATCTTGGCGGTGCGGGCAGCGCGCGGCTCGGCATCGGTGCCGTAAATGCATTGCCAGGCCAGACGACCGACGCGGGTATCGATGGGTCTGTTGTTGTCGTCGCTGGGCAGCAGTTCCCGGTTCAGGCGCGAGAAGGCTTCCTCGATCTGCCGTTCTTCCTCTTCTTCTGGAAGTTTCAGCGCCTCGATGCGGGCACGCTCCTCATCCTTCTGGCGCTGGATATCGGCCACGATCTGGGCGCGGACGTGCTCGAAGGCGCGGATCAGAAAACCGCCGGAGCCGCATGCCGGGTCGCAGATCAACTGCCCTTCCTGCGGATTGAGCAGATCGACCATAAACTCGACGACCGGGCGTGGCGTAAAGAACTGCCCCAATTCGCCACGGAATGTGGTGCCGAGGAATTTCTCGAAGGCCAGGCCCTTGATGTCATCGCCGGTCTTGGAGAGGTCGAAGCGTTCCAGTTGCTTGACGATGCGGCGGAAGGTTTCCTCCGAGATGTCGAGCTTGTCGGCGGCGGTGAACAGGTCATCGGCACGGTAATACGCCTTGGTCTGCTCAAACAAACCATCGTGCACGGCGGGATCGGTGGGCAAGCGCACCTGGGCGCGACGGTCAAGATAGTCGGTGGTAAAGGTGCCGTGCAGCCCGGAGCGCTCGACGTACATCTTGATGAAGAGAATCTTCGAGATGGTGTCGAAGGCGCGGCCCGGGTCCATCTTGTGCACATCACGCAGGATGCTGTGGCACACGAACAGCAAGTCCTGAAATTCCTTACGGTTGAAGGTGCGTAGGGATTCGCGGATTTCCTGAAGCCGGCGGGCCGAGCCCCAGTCCGTGGCTTTGGGGATCTCGTTGATGGCGACGAATTCGCCCGGCAGGCCAGGCACCAGCTTGAACACGGCCGTATGTCGCGCATTGGTGGCGATGAAGAACTCGCAGCCGGTGGCGCGGGTGTAGGACTCGCCCTGGTAATAGTCGCGCTCCTGAATCTCGATGGTGTCGGTCTTGCATTCGACGACCAGCACCGGCGAACGTCCGGCTTCCTTATCCGCGGCTGTTTGCCAGATCACGATGTCGGCACGTGGGCTCTTGTGACCGTGCTGCGTGCGCCGCTCCTGATCCATCTGCTCCAGCGCGTAGCCGTAGTGCTCCACCAGCGTGCGGATGAATTTCTGCCGAACAATCTCTTCCGGCTTGGTCGTGACATCGCGCCATTCCTTGCGCAAGGGAATCCACAGCCAGTGGCCTTCCTGATGAAGCGCATCCGGCGTTGGCGGAAACGGCAGGCTGGGGGTGTGAGTGGGCTTCTTGATCTTGGCCATACGCGTTGTCTAGCTCATCCCTGCGGTTGTTTCTCTTCGTCCGCGCCTCCGGCGCGTACCCAGTCATCCACCTCGGACAGCTTGAACTTCCACAGACGCCCGACGCGGTGCGCCGGCAGCCCGCGGTGCTCGCGCCAGCGATAGACGGTGTCCTTGGCTACGCCCAGGTGTTGCGCAACCTGCTCGACGGAAACCCAGGGTTCTGTAGTCATGGTGCCCACGCTTGCCGACTGTAAGCGCCTGGAGTGGATGAAACCAGATGAAAGTCTACCAGCGGGAGGAAGCTCTCCCAAGCTTGGCTCCGGGGCGGAACAGCGCGTGAATCGGGGCATCGCGATCAACCCGGAGAGCCTCTCATGGACACGTCCCCACGGCTCACTCCGACCCAGGCCCTGCTGCTGCGCGCCGCCGCCTGCCGCGCCGATGGACGCGTGATTCCGCCCGCAGGGCGCGACCAACCTGCAGCTGATGCTGGCCACCGGCTGGCAGCCGCACTCGGTGCGCGGCGCGATCTCGGCCTTGCGCCGTCGCCTGGGCTTGAACGTAACGCTGACGCGCAACGCCGCCGGCGAGCGCGTGTACCGCATCGGCTGACGGTCGGCGCGCCGCAGAGGGCCGGAGTTCAGTTCCGACCCTTGGGGTACGCACGACCTGCGTACCCAGGCCGTCCTTCCGACCGATGGCTGTGTCGGCGACGCCGGCCTGCAAACCGCAAACCCTGCAAACCTCGGTTTGCACCCTGACGGTGGCGAAGCGCCGCGCTCGCGCCCCCCGTATTGGAATATCGCCAGGAAGGACCCCTTTCGCCTGGCGCAGCCGATGGGGTCACGAAACGTGAGGGCGCCCCTGTTCGAGTCGGCTGCAACGATGGTGAATGATCGTCACCATCATCACGACCGTCACCGAAGCCGTGTGACGATGGTGATGGTGGTGACGGTGCTGGCCTGTTGTTTCAGCCGTTCGCCGCAGCGCGTGCCGCGATCACACGCCGTCTGGTTCCTGCATCCACGCCGGGATGTCACGCTGCCCATGCAGCACACGCCAGACATCGACGTGGTCTGACCGCTCGACGTAGAAGACCAGATAGGGATACCGCGTCAGCGGCCAGGAGCGAAGGCCTGGCAGGTTCAACTCGTGGGCGTATCGCGGCGATCCCGTGGCCGGATGCCGGCCGATGTGGCGGTACGCGTCCTCCAAGGCGTCGATGAAGCCGAGCGCAGCGGTCTCGGCGCCTTCGGCCAGGTAGTGGGCGATCGCGTCCTCGACGTCCCGATGGGCCTGCTCGCGCGGGACGACGGGCTTGGCCTTCACGACCGGCTGCGTGTCTTGCCTGTCACCTTGGCCGCGCCGCGTGCCCGCTCGCGCAAGCCCTCGAAGTAGGTCTCGGTCACCGGTTCCGTGGGAGCCGACGAAGCGCCCGCCAGCAGCAGGTTGCGCAGATGGAGCCGGTCCTGATCGCGGCGGATCAGTTCGCGCACGTACTCACTGCTGGTGCCGTAGCCGCGTTGGCTGACCTGCTCGTCGACGAAAGCCTTGAGGCTGTCGGGCAAGGAGATGTTCATCGTGCTCATGGCGAGAGGTTAAGTTTCTTGGCAAAATTTGGCAAGAGTCGAGAGTGCCCACCCTGAGAGAACACGATCCATGCCCAGCCAAACCAGCTGCCTGCGCTACTGGGACCTGTCCAGCCACATCCGCCTGGCCGACGCCATCGCCCTGTGGTGCAACGTCGATCCTGCGCAACTTGCCAGCCTGGGCTTCGACACGCAGTGCATGAGCGCCAAGCGCGCGGCGCTGGTGACGGCGCTGCGCGAAGGCCGGCTGGAGTACGAAGACCTGGGCATCGTCACGGCGCGCGGACAAGTGTTCAAGGGCGCGCCGCTGGACGAGTTGGTGGCCAAGGACCGACTGCTGATCGACAAGGCCAGCCTGCGCCGGTGGTTCGAACAGTTGCCCTTCGAGGATCGCCCGGCCTTCTTGTTCGACGAGGCGCGGCAGGCGGTCTTGCCCGATGGCAGCGATGCCGCCGAGACGAACAGCCTCAAGGCCATCGCGATCATGGCGCACCTGCTGGCGGCCTCCGCGGGCAAGTACCGCGCCGGCGAACGCCCGAATGCCGAGGCCATCGGCCAGGCGGTGAATGACGCGGCCAAGCAGTTCTTCGGCGACGACGTGCGGGGCTACGCCTCGTTCCACAAGAAGCTCGGCGCGGCGCTGAGAACCTTCAACCAGGAACTGCCGCAGCGGCTGCGGGATTCCTGAACTTCAGGAAATTTTCCTGAAATTCGGCGGGTGTCGGCACCGACCCCACCAACATTGGCGGCATTCCAAACAAGCCCGAAGGAATGCCGAAATGCCCAAACGGTTCCAAGCCGCCCGATCGACCAACGCCGCTGATCTGCGCGCCGAGTTCTGGCGCGCGCCCGACGAAGCGCTGCTGGACCGCAAGACCACCGCCGCGGGTCTCGGCTACACCGTGGGCTGGCTGGAGTGGGCGGCCACGCACGGCGGCGGACCGGTGCTCACCAAGATCGGCCGCAGCGTGCGCTACCGCAAGGCCGACGTGCTGGCTTGGCTCAAGGCCCACAGCCGCCGCATCCACAGCACCGCCGAGCTGGCCCGCCACCGGGAGGCTTGAGGCGTGGCGGGGCGTTCTTTTTCCGCGGCCGCCACAACGAGCGTGGCCAACCCTCACGACCTTCACGACCGTCACCGCTGTGAAGGTGGTGACGATGGTGATGGTGACGTCTATCTGTTGCCGCCGGCGCAAAACGAGGACTGCGATCCGCTGCGGCTCGTGGAAGGCGCCATCGAGCGGCTGCGCGAGGATGTGGGCGCCCTCTTCGAGCCGCCTGTCATCGCGGCGCTGACGGCCCTGCGTGCGCAGGACCTGGCGGCCTACCAGCGACTGCGCCACAAGGCCAAGCAGGCCAACCCAGCGTGCTCGGTGACGGCGCTGGACCGCGCCACGTGCGGCACGGACCCGGGACCCGCCGACGAACGCTCGACCCTCGATGAGCTGGTGGCCCTGGCACGCGCCCAATGCCAGCTGCACCACGACGCCGACCGCAAGGCGGTGGCAGTCATCCGTCTGCCTGACCGCCGGGAAGTGTGGCGCGTGCCGTCCTCGGGTTTCGAAGACTGGTTGCGCGCGGCCTACTGGCGCGCCTGCGAAGCCGGCGTGGCCGAGGGCACGATGAAGGCCGCACTGGCCACCCTGGCGGCCGCTGGCCTCAACGATGGCGACGAGGTGACGGTGCACGTTCGCGCCGCGCGTTGGCAAGACGGCTATGTGATCGACCTGTGCGATGAGCACTGGCAGGCCGTAGTCGTCACGCCCTCGGGCTGGCAGGTGGTGGCCGAGTCGCCGGTGCTGTTCACCCGCACGCCGTCGATGCGCCCGCTGCCCATGCCCGCGCGCGATGGCGATGTGGGGCTGCTGTGGCGGCACACCAACATCCCGCCCGAGCGCCGCGTGATGGTGCTGGCGTGGCTGCTGGACTGCTTCCGTCCGGACACGCCGTTCCCGGTGCTGGAACTGGTAGGCGAGCAGGGCTCGGCCAAGTCCACCACACAGTCGGTGCTGCGCAGCCTCATCGACCCGAACAAGGTGGGCCTGCGTGGCCGGCCCAAGACGGTAGAGGACATCTTCGTCGCTGCCGCCAACAACTGGGTGGTGAGCTACGAGAACCTCTCGAGCCTGACGCCCGAGCAGCAAGATGCCCTGTGCACTTTGAGCACCGGCGGCGGCTTTGCCTCGCGCCAGTTCTACACGAACGGCGAGGAGCACGTGCTGGAGTGCAAACGGCCGGTGATGATGAACGGCATCGCCGTGGTGGCCACCCGGCCCGATTTGATCGACCGGGTGATCCACATCGACCTGCCGCGCATTCCCGCCGAGGCGCGGCGAGACGACGCCGACACCCACGCTGGCTGGGAGCGGGATCAGCCGCGCGTCTTCGGCGGCCTGCTCGACCTCTTCGCTGCCGCGCTGGCCGTGCTGCCCTCGGTGCACCTGACTCGAAAGCAGCGCATGGCCGATTTCGAGCGGCTGGGCGAGGCCGTGGCCCGCGTGCTGGGCTTCGCGCCGGGCGAGTTCCAGCAGCAGTACGCCGAACTCGTGCGCGCCGGCATCGACCGGGCACTGGAGAGCAACGCGGTCGCGCAAGCCTTGGACAAGCTGCTGGCCGAGCGCGTGGGGCCTCCTCAATGGCAAGGCACTGCCGGCCAGCTCTACGAACTGCTCAACGGCTACGGCATTGCCGACCGCAGTACCTGGCCGCGCTCGCCCAAGGGGCTGGCCGATCAATTGCGCCGCATCGCCCCGGCCTATCGCGCCAAGGGTATCGAGATCAGCCACCTTGGCCACAGCCGCGACGGCGCGCTGTGGCGCATCGCGCCGATCCGTCCGCATTCAACCGCCACGCCGCCCGGCGTCGAGGGTGGCATGCACTCCGGAGATCACTGATGAAGCTCAATCCCTTCCACAAAAAGTCCAACGCCTACTACGAGAAGGTCAAGGCCGAGCATGAACAGCTGGGCCGGCAACTGGCCGCCGTCCAGAAGGACTTGGCCGAAGCCGAGGCCGAGCACGCCCGCGAGCGCGAGAAGCAGACCAAGCTGCGCGAAGCGGCGGGGTCGATGTCGATGAGCACGCCGCCGGCGGCCAAGGCCCATTGGCCCATCCTGTGTGCGGCCCATCAACGCGTGGAGGAACTCAAATCCCAGGCGTCCAGCCTCGAACGTCAGATGCGGCCTTTGCAGCGCGTGCTCAATGCCCCGCAAGCCTTCACCCAGGCCCAAAAGGACTTGGCTGAACTGCTCGCGCGGCGTCAAGCGTGCACTGCCGAGATCGAGACGACACAGGCCCAGATCGCCAAGCTCGACCAGCGCATTGCCGCGCTCGAGGCACGCATCGCCGCTGAAACCAAAGCCGCCTCCCAGACGCTGCTGACGGGCGAGGGCGAGTTCGTCGTCCCCGACGCGCTGACCCGACTCGAAGTGGAATTGCGCATCGCCCGGTCTTCCCTGGCCGATCTGCACAGCCGGCGCGAGACGGCCAAGGCCAAGCTGGCCGAACTGCCCGCCCTCATTCACCAGGCCGAGCGCGCCTTCATCCACTGCCGGGCCGATCTGGCCGAAGTCGAACTTTACGAGCAATTGATGCCGGTGATGAACGCGCTAGCCCGTGCCTCGGCGGCCCGACGGCAATGCAACTACCACCACATCGAAGACCGCTTTCAGATCGAGATTCCGATGGACCTGGTGCAGGCGGCGCAAGCGGCCTTGGCCGCCGAGATGCCCGCCGCGTGATCGTCACAGTCCCAGCTCACACGCGAAACGGGTCCTTCCTGGCCCAAGCGCCATGCGGGGGGCGCGAGCGCGGCGCTTGGCCAGCGACAGGCCCCGAAATGAGGTTACCGGTTACCACCCGGCGCCGTGCCGGGTTACCACCCCAGGAGAAGCCATGACCCCTACGACATTAAACAACACCCTCGCCAGCCAGCCCCTGGCTCACTACGACCCGCAGGTTGCGCAGCGCGTGCACGGCTGGCTGGCCAGCGGGCAGCCGCTGGCCTGGATTCCGATCCTCAGCCAAGACAACTTCCCCGACACACCACACGAGACGCTGCAGTCGGCCCGCCGCCACCAGGCCGCGATGCGCTGGCCGATCCATCAGCCCGAAGACCTGCTGGATCTGCCCGAGGGTGTCACCGGCTGGTTGCTGCCCGCCGATGCTGAAGACACCGATGTAGCCTGCGGCGTCTGGGGCGGCGAGGTCTACATCCTGGGCGTCACCGACCGGCGCACCGGGCGGGCGCAGACCCTGCTGGGCGAGCGCGGCGACGCCGCCACAGACCGCTGCGATAACGATGGTCAGAGCCCGGTTTGACTTGGCTTCTTGCCGCCACAGCGCCTTCATGCACCTGTCTCCGCCACCGGACGCTGCACGATGACCGACACCACCCATCACCCCAAGGTAGCCGCGCAACTGGCGGCCTTGCCCTCGCTGCCCATGGCCGAACTGTGGGCGCTGTGGGATGCGCACTTTCCCCGACGGCCGGCGCACCCCAATCGCCGTTACCTGGAGTCGCGTTTGGCCTATCGCATCCAGGAGCAGGCCTACGGGGCGCTGCCTGCGCCCCTGCGCAAGAGGCTGGTCGAGGCCGGCGCTCAGCACTCCAAGATCAAGACGCCCATAGGCCGCAGCGCGCAGCCCTGGCTGATGCCCGGCACGACGCTGGTGCGCGAGTGGGACGAGCGCGAATACCGCGTGACGGTCACGCCCGAGGGGCTCTACGCCTTGGATGGGCAGATCTTCAAGAGTCTGAGCGCGGTGGCACGGCACATCACCGGTACGCACTGGAGCGGGCCGAGGTTCTTCGGGCTGCGCGAGCGCAAGGAGCGCCCGCAATGAGCCGATCCGCGCTTCTACCCGGCGTGCCGCCCAAGCGTTGCGCGGTGTACTGCCGCGTCTCCAGCGACGAGCGGTTGGATCAGTCGTTCAACTCGATCGACGCACAGCGCGAGGCCGGCCACGCCTTCATCACGAGCCAGAGCCACGAGGGCTGGATCGCCGTGGCCGATGACTACGACGACCCGGGCTACTCCGGTGGCAACACCGAGCGCCCGGCCTTGAAGCGTCTGATGGCCGACATCCAGCGCGGGGCCATCGACATCGTCGTGGTCTACAAGATCGACCGCCTGACACGCAGCCTGTCGGACTTCTCCAAGATGGTCGAGGTGTTCGAGCGACACGGGGTGTCGTTCGTCTCGGTCACACAGCAGTTCAACACCACCACCTCGATGGGGCGGCTCACGCTCAACATCCTGCTGTCGTTCGCCCAGTTCGAGCGCGAGGTCACCGGCGAGCGCATCCGCGACAAGATCGCCGCCAGCAAGGCCAAGGGGCTGTGGATGGGCGGGCCCGTGCCGTTGGGCTACGACGTGCGCGAGCGGCGCTTGGTGGTCAATGAGACCCAAGCCGCCCTGGTGCGCCGCCTGTTTGACGATTTCGTCAACCTGCGCTCGGCCACGTTGATGGTGAAGGCCTACGCCGCCGAGGGGCTGCGGACCAAGGGCGGCAAGCCCTTCACCAAGCAGACGATCTACAAGATGCTGCACAACCGGATGTATCTCGGCGAGATCGTCCACAAGGGGCAGCGTTTCCCCGGCCAGCATCCCGCCCTCATCTCGCCGGCACAGTGGGACGCGGTCCATGCACTGCTGGCGATGGATGCGAATGAGCGCCGCCGTGACACGAACGGTCGCGGGCGCGCGCCCGCGCTGCTGCGCGGCCTGCTGTTCACGCCCGATGGCCAGCGGCTGGTGCCCAGCCACACGGTCAAGAAGGGCAAGACCTATCGCTACTACACACCGCTCCAACACCGGCGCTTCGGTGCCTGGGCCAGTCCACATCGCCCGTTGCCGGCTGGACCGATCGAAGAACTGGTCACGCAGCAGATCGTGGCGGCGCTGTCCGCACCGCACACGGTGCAGGCGGTGTGGGATCGGGTCCGGGCCATCGGTCCCGATCTGTCAGAGCCCGAGGTCGTGCTGCCGATGCGCAACCTCGCCAATCTGTGGCAGCAATTGTTCCCCGCCGAGCAGTGTAGGCTGGCGCAGATCCTCATCGAGCGGGTGATCGTGGCCGATGAGGGGCTGGAGATCGTCTGGCGCGACCAGGGCTGGCGGGAGTTGGCCGTCGAGCTGATGCCCGGCACCATCGGTGCGGAGCTGCAAGAACTGGAGGCCGCCGCATGAAGGCCCGCGTTCAGACCACCGGCACTCCGATGCTCCGCCAGTGCCGCGACGATGGACAAGTCAGGCTGAGCACCTTCATCCCGTGGAAGATCAAAAAGCGCGGCGCGCGCACGGTCGTGCTGTGGCCCGATGGGGCGGCCGAGGTGCCGGGCACGACGGCCCGCACGCTGGATCAGCCCTTGCTGGTGGCGCTGGCGCGGGCCTTCTACTGGCAGCACCTGCTCGACGAGGGCGTGGTGGCCAGCGGCAGCGAGATCGCCCGGCGCGAAGGCCTGCATCACTCCACGGTCAACGAACTGCTGCGCCTGACGCTGCTGGAGCCCGCCCTCATCCAGGCCATCCTGGCGGGCAAGCAGCCGCGCTGCATGAGCCTGCTGTGGTTCCAGCGCAATCCGCTGCCGACCGACTGGGCGGCGCAGCGGGAGGTGGTGGCCGGGTTTGATGCGTGAGGGTATGACTCAACGAACCCAGCGACGGGCATCCTTCAAGAGCAGTAGCAACTGCTGCTCTCGCAACGGCGAGGCGATGAACCCGAACCGGGTGTAGAAACGCGCCGCATCTTCGTCGATGGGGTGGGTCAGCATGGCCCGCACACCGGCCTGCTCGGCGATCACCAGCGTGCGGCGGATCGCATCCTGAAGCATCCCGACACCGATACCGAGGCCCTGGTGCTCGCGCGAGACGGCAAGCCTGGCCAGGATCACCACCGGCACCGGGTATTGCCCCATCCCCTTGCGGATGCGCTCCGGCGCCTCCAGCGTGTCGACTTGTCCTACGGTCAGGCTGAAGTAGCCCGCCACGCGGCCATCGTCCTCGGCAACGACAAAGGTCTTGGCCGAGCCGCTGCCCTGCGCCTGGCGGGCGTGACGCAACAGCCAGTCATTCAGCGCGGGCTTGCCGCAATCAAAACCTTCCAGCCGATGCTGCGCGGCCAGAGACGCCGGTGCCCGCAGCGTCACTTGGCGTCCCAGGGTGCCTTGCGAGCGAACAGATCGGCCAAGCCGTCGTTGGCCTGCTCGGGGCGCTCGAGCAACTCCATCAGGGCCTGGTACTGGCTGCCTGAGACCATGAACAGGCGTTGATCCAGCAAGGTCTGCTCGGCCGCGAGGCAGGCACTGTCGAGGATGAAGTCGGTCAGCGACTTGTGAGCCACCTCGGCGGCACGGCGCAGCACGGCCTCTTGTTCCGGCGTGGCGCGCAGCCCCAGGCGGGCAGTACGGGCAGCGGGCGAGGATGCGATGGCAGTCATGGCGGCGCCTCTCTTGTTCGATCAAGTGGCGCAATGTTAGTACAAACGACGCACGTGGTCGAGTTCTCCGAGGCAAGCGGGCACCGTGGTTGACGGTGAACCGCCGCACATAAGCTGTTGATTTTGAAAAATCAGGCGCTGCGGCTACCCGCAGGCCAAACGGAGAACAGAGACGGCTCTGACCGTGAAAGTGGCCGATTTCGGGCGTTTCGGGTGATGGTCACCCGCAGCACAGGTGGCCGGAACCCCGCATGGTGCGGGGATTTCAGGCAAGAAAAAGGGCCCGGAGACTATCCGAGCCCTTGTGTGTGGTGGAGGCGGCGGGAATCGAACCCGCGTCCGTAAGCCCTCCGCTGTTGGTGCTACATG
>JBEVAM010000020.1:0-20598 GCA_051297135.1 Halothiobacillaceae bacterium | reverse complement strand
AGAAGATGAACTTGTTTGCCTGGCTCGGGACAATGATCTCCTTGAACACCAGCTTGAACACATCGGCCAGCGGCTGCAGGAGACCGCGGGGTCCGACCCGGTTCGGGCCGATGCGCACCTGCATGTAGCCAATCACCTTGCGCTCGGCGAGGGTTAAATAGGCCACCGCACCGGTCAGGGGCAGGATGATCAGCAGGGTCTGAATCAGGATCAAAACGACCTGCTGCATACCCTCGGGGAAAAGGCTCAACAGTGGGGAGAGAAACTCGGCCATCGTTTACACCTTGCGAACCTGAACGTGGAGCGCATCGCCGAGGGCGGCCGTCTGCGCTACACCATAGGGGATCCATGCACATCCTGCGGGAATGCCTTCATCCGCCTGCACGGCCAGGGTGACCTGCGCATCACTCGCGGTGATCACGGCCGAGTCGACCAACCCAAGCCGCGCGATCTCGTCGGGATGCAGGCGGACGACCACGTTGGCCCCCTCAGGGGTCGCCTGCAGGGCCGGGGAACGGCGCACCAAGGCATCCGAGGCATACAGGGCGACACCACCGATGCGCTGCATCATACCCTCGCCCAAGACCTGAGCAGAAGGGGTAACATCGACGATCGCGAGGCCTTGGTCAAGCACCACGTCTTGACAGAGGGCGCGCAGTTCGTCACGTACCTCTTCTGAGGATAGGTAATCGAACCCTTCGAGGTTCGCGAGGTTGCCGAGCACGCGCAGCACCTTCCAACCCGGACGGGCCTCGCCTGGCCAACGAGCCACGCCGCGCATGCCCTGCCAACGCCCCTCGGTGTTGACGTAGGTGCCAGAGGTCTCGGCAAAGGCCGCGATCGGCAAGATCACGTGGGCGTAAGACTGCATGGCGGCCGTCATGAACGGCGAGAGCACGACGTTGCATTCAGCCTGGGCCAGCACCTTGAGCGCGGCCTCACCCACCAGACTGTCATGCTCGGGCTCGACGCCGACCAGCAGGTTGGCCTTGCCGACACTGGTGAGCATGGCCGCCGCGTGCAGACCCGTCACGCCTGCGGCCTTCCCACCCGGCAGACGATGAGGCACGGCCCCGGCTAGCCAGGCACCAGCACTGTTGCCACTGGCAGCGAATTCGCCCAGCGTGGCCCCCGTGGCGGCCGAGATCGCACGGGCGAGCTGACGCAGCACGGCGAGATCTGGATGGCTCTGGGCGAGCGCACCAAGATAAATGCTGGCACGTTCGGCCTGTTTGAGGGACGCGGCGACCGCCTCGTGGCGCGCCTCGACGCGGGCCTGGGCGACGAGCGTCGCCAGTGCACCACCCAGCCCCTCCGGCCCGAGCGCGGCGAGTATGGCGGCAAGCTCGCCAACCATCCCGGTATTGCCGGAGGCGAACTGCTCGAACACCTCGAAGGTCTGCGGCAGCACGGCCGGGTTGACGAAGGAGACCTTGGCACCGGCAAGGGCGGCCTTGCGCAGACGCTGAGCCAGCAGGGGCTGCTCATGACGGATGTGGCAGCCAATCACCAGCACGGCCTGGCGGTTGTCGATTTCGGCGACATCATGGCCGAGCCAGGGCATGGTCGGCAGGGCATCCTGGTCGCGGAAGTCACGTTGGCGCAGACGGTGGTCGATGTTGGACGAACCCAAGCCACGAGTCAGCTTCTGCGCAAGGTAGATCTCCTCGAGCGTGCTGTGCGGGGCCACGAGGGTGCGCAGCGCGCTGCCCGCGGCCTTCAGGCCGCGCGCCGCGATTTCCAGCGCCTCTTCCCATGGCGCCTCGCGCCATGCATTCTCGACGCGCACCATCGGGCTGGTCAGACGATCGCCCGCCGTCAGCCCCATGTAGCTGAAGCGGTCGCGGTCGGACAGCCAGACCTCGTTGATCGCATCATTCTCACGCGGGACCACGCGCATGACCTTGCCACCGCGGGTGTGGACATAAATGTTTGAGCCAAGGCCATCGTGCGGCGCGATGGCCGCATGCTGGGCCAGTTCCCATGGGCGGAAGGTGTAGCGCGAAGGTTTGGCGGTCAAGGCACCAACTGGGCATAGGTCGATGACGTTACCGGAGATCTCCGAGGTCACCGCCTTGGCGATGTAGGTGCCGATCTCCATGTGCTCGCTGCGACCGATGGCGCCCAGCTCGCGCAGACCGGCGATCTCCTCGCCAAAGCGCACGCAGCGCGTGCAGTGAATGCAGCGGGTCATGTCGGTGGCGATCAGTGGACCAATGTCCTTGTCTTTCACCACACGCTTGGTTTCAGAGTACTGGCCCACACCATCGCCATACCCCATGGCAACATCCTGCAGCTCACACTCCCCGCCCTGATCGCAGATCGGACAATCCAGCGGATGATTGATGAGCAAAAACTCCATGGTCGCGCGCTGGGCAGCGATCGCCTTGGGCGACTTTGTGAACACGCGCATGCCTTCGGAGATGGGCGTGGCGCAGGCCGGCAGCGGTTTGGGTGCACGCTCGACCTCGACCAGACACATGCGGCAGTTCGCTGCCACGGACAGCTTGCGGTGGTAGCAAAAACGCGGGATGTGGATGCCAGCCGCGTCGGTGACCTCGATCAGCATGTCACCCTGACGCCCGTGCAGCTTCTGGCCATCGACCTCGATGGTGATCAGATCATCGCTCATTCTCAGGATCCTTGCGGCCTTCAGCGGCTCATGGCATCGACCATGCTATGGCCGTGCTTGATGTAATACTCGAATTCCTGGCGGAAGTGCTTGAGGAAGCTGCGCACTGGCATGGCGGCGGCATCGCCCAGGGCGCAGATGGTGCGCCCTTCGATCTTGCTCGCCACGTCGTCCAGGCGTTTGAGGTCCTCCAGTGTACCCTTGCCCTCGACGATGCGGGTCAGCATACGGTACAACCAACCGGTACCCTCGCGGCAGGGGGTGCACTGACCGCAGGACTCGGAATAGTAGAAACGCGAGATGCGACGCAAGGCCTTGACCATGCAGGTGGAATCATCCATCACGATCACGCCGCCGGAACCAAGGAAGCTCCCAGCCTTAGCGATGGAGTCGTAATCCATGTTGACCTGCATCATGACCTCCCCCGGAACGACCGGTACGGACGAGCCACCGGGAATGACGGCCTTGAGCTTGCGTCCATTGCGCACGCCGCCCGCCATCCGCAACAGCTCGGCGAATGGCGTGCCCATAGGGATCTCGAACACCCCCGGGTTATTTACATGGCCGGAGACGGAGAAGAGCTTCACCCCACCGCTGTTCGGCACGCCGAGGTCCGCGAACCACTTGCCACCATTGCGTATGATCGCCGGCACGGAGGAGAGGGTTTCGGTGTTGTTGATGGTGGTCGGACGGCCGTACAGGCCAAAATTGGCAGGAAACGGTGGCTTGAAGCGTGGTTGCCCCTTCTTACCCTCGAGCGACTCGAGCAACGCGGTCTCCTCACCGCAGATGTAGGCACCGGCGCCGAGCGAACCATAGATGTCCATGTCGATGCCAGAGCCCAGGATGTTCTTGCCCAGCAAGCCGGCTGCATAGGCCTCCTTGAGGGCCTGTTCAAACCGCCGGAACGGTAGATCGACGAACTCACCGCGCATATAGTTGTAGCCGACGGTGGCGCCAATGGTGTAGCCGGCAATCGCCATGCCCTCGATCAGGGCGTGTGGGTTGTTGAGCAGGATCTGGCGATCCTTGGACGTGCCCGGCTCAGACTCGTCCGAGTTGCACACGATGTATTTTTGGCCTGGTGCATTACGTGGCATGAAGCTCCATTTCAGGCCAGTGGGGAAGCCTGCACCACCGCGGCCACGCAGGTTGGAGGCCTTGAGCTCCTCGATGATGACCGCAGGATCAGTCTTCTCGGCCAGGATCTTGCGCCAAGCCTGATAGCCTCCAATCTTGAGATAGTTCTCAAGGGTCCACGGCTCATCGAACTGGCGGGTTGCAAAACAAACCTGAACGGTCATGGCTTAGTGCCCATCGTCATGTTGCGCCACGGCGTCGAGAATCGCATCCACCTTGTCCGGCGTGAGACGCTCGTAATATACGTGGTCGACCTGCATCATCGGACCACCATCGCAGGCCGCCAAGCACTCCTCCTCGCATTTAAGGAAGAATTGGCCATCCGGGGTGCTCTCGCCGGTCTTGATGCCCAGCCTCTTCTCAATGTGCTCGACGATGCGATCAGAGCCCATCAACCAGCAGGAGATGTTGGTGCAGACGGAAATGCTGTGGCGCCCGACCGGCTTGGTCTCGAACATCGAGTAGAAGGTCGCGACCTCATAGGCAGCGATCTCCGGGATGCCAAGATAGGCTGCCACGGCGTCCATCAGTTCGATGGTCAGATAACCATGATTCTGATGCTGCGCGGCACGCAGGGCAGCAAGCAGGGCCGACTGACGACGATCCGGCGGATACTTGGCAAGCCAGTGCTCGATCTCGGCACGGGTTTGCGCGCTCAGCACGGCAATCTTGCGTTCACGTTCTTGCGGGTTCATCAACGGTCAATCTCACCAAAGACAATGTCCTGCGTTCCGATGATGGCGACCACGTCGGCGATCATGTGTCCGCGCGACATCTCGTCCAGACCGGACAGGTGGGCGAAACCCGGTGCACGAATCTTCAAGCGGTACGGCTTGTTCGCGCCGTCGGATACGAGATAAATACCAAACTCCCCTTTCGGGTGCTCCACCGCCGAGTACACCTCGCCTTCCGGCAAGCAAAAACCCTCGGTAAACAGCTTGAAGTGATGGATGAGGGCCTCCATGTCGGCCTTCATCTCCTCGCGGCGGGGTGGGGCGAACTTGTGATCCTCGGTCAGAACGGGCCCCGGGTTTTTGCGCAACCAGTCGATGCACTGCTTGATGATGCGGTTGGACTGGCGCATCTCCTCGATGCGCACCAGATAGCGATCGTAGCAGTCACCATTGACACCCACCGGGATATCGAAATCGACCTTGTCATAGGCGGCGTAGGGCTGCTTCTTGCGCAGATCCCACGCGATGCCGGAGCCACGGAGCATCGGACCGGTGAAACCTAAGGCTAGCGCACGCTCGGGGGAGACCACGCCAATGCCGACGGTGCGCTGCTTCCAAATGCGGTTGTCGGTAAGCAGGGTCTCGTATTCGTCCACCAGGGCCGGGAAGCGCTGGGTGAAATCCTCGATAAAGTCGAGCAGGGAACCTTGGCGCGCCTCGTTCATGCGCGCGACATCGCGCGCCGAGTGCCACTTGGAGGGGCTGTACTGCGGCATGGTGTCCGGCAGGTCGCGTGCAACTCCACCCGGACGATAGTAGGTCGCGTGCAGGCGGGCACCCGAGACTGCCTCGTAGCAGTCCATCAGGTCCTCGCGCTCACGGAAGCAATACAGGAACACCGACATGGCACCGATGTCGAGGGCGTGCGCGCCGAGCCACAGCAGGTGGTTGAGGATACGGGTGATCTCGTCGAACATCGTGCGGATATAGAGCGCACGCTCCGGCACCTGGATGCCGGCCAGCTTTTCTATCGCCATGACATAGGCGTGCTCGTTGCACATCATGGACACGTAATCAAGACGGTCCATGTAGCCGATGCTCTGGATGTAGGGCTTGCTCTCGGCCAGCTTCTCGGTGGCTCGATGCAACAGGCCGATGTGGGGATCGGCGCGCACGACGGTCTCACCATCGAGCTCGAGCACCAGGCGCAGCACTCCGTGGGCGGAAGGGTGCTGTGGGCCGAAGTTCAGCGTGTAGTTTCGAATCTCGGGCACGGCTCAACCCTTTTTCTGCCTGGAGAGGATGTAACGATGATCGTTGCGGATGACCCGCGGCACCAACACGCGCGGTTCAATGCTGACCGGCTCGTACACCACGCGCCCCTTGGCCTCGTCGTAACGCATCTCGACGTGACCGATGAGGGGGAAGTCCTTGCGGAACGGGTGACCCACGAAACCGTAGTCGGTGAGGATGCGGCGCAGGTCGGGGTGACCTTCGAACAGGATGCCAAACAGATCGAAGGCCTCGCGCTCGAACCAATTGGCGGCGGGCCAGACGTCGCAGACCGAGGGCACGACCGGCATCTCGGCATCCGCACAGTACACCCGCAGACGCAGTCGCACATTGTGCTGGTAAGAAAGCAGGTGGTAGACCACGGCGAAGCGCGGACGATCCGGCGCAGCGAATGTCAGCTCATCGCCGAACTTGAGACGTGCCGAGGTCCCTTCATCGACCCCACGACCATAGCCCCCTTTGCAGACCTTGTCATCCGCCAGCCACTCGCTTTTGCCGTAGTCGGCGTAATCGACCCCGCACAAATCAATCAATTGCTCAAACGAGAATTCCGGCGCTGAACGCAATGTCTCACACACGTTCAGCAACTCTTCCGCCGCAAGCTCAAGGGTCAGTTCGTCATGTTTTTGGATCAGCGCGTCAAAACGCCCCGCAAAACGGGACTCCAGTTCACCGCGCAGTTGCTCGAGGGATTTGGCCATGGCTTATGCCTCGATGGGTTGACGCGCAATGGTACTGGTGCGCCGAATCTTGTTCTGAAGCTGGATGATGCCGTACAGCAGCGCCTCCGCCGTAGGTGGACAGCCGGGCACGTAGATGTCCACCGGCACAATGCGGTCGCAGCCGCGCACCACGGCATAGGAATAGTGATAGTAACCACCGCCGTTGGCACAGGACCCCATGGAGATGACCCAGCGTGGCTCCGCCATCTGATCGTAGACCTTACGCAGGGCTGGGGCCATCTTGTTGACCAGGGTACCGGCAACGATCATGACATCCGACTGGCGCGGACTTGGGCGGAATACTACCCCGAAGCGGTCGAGATCGTAGCGCGATGCGCCAGCGTGCATCATCTCCACCGCACAACAGGCCAAACCAAAGGTCATCGGCCAGAGCGAGCCGGTACGCGCCCAGTTGATGAGCTTGTCAGCAGAAGTCGTGACAAAGCCCTTGTCGAGAACACCTTCTATTCCCACTCCAGAGCCCCCTTCTTCCACTCGTAGACAAACCCGATCACCAGGATGAGCAGGAATGGGACCATGGCCAACAGACCGAAGGTGCCGATCTCATCCAGGGCGACGGCCCAGGGAAAGAGAAATGCGATCTCGAGATCAAAGATGATGAACAGAATGGCCACGAGGTAGTAGCGCACATCGAACTTCATGCGTGCATCCTCGAAGGCGACAAAGCCACACTCGTAGGGGGAGTCTTTCGCCTTCTCGGGACGACGGGGGGCCAATACGAAGCCTGCGGCAAGCATGGTGAGACTGAACACCAAGCCGACCACGAAGAACACCAGGACAGGAAGGTAGTTCTCCAGCACGCGCCACACTCCTCCGGACAACTGGGCGCAGGGGAAACCTCGACTCCGAGGTGCCGCATTCCAGCCTTGCGCCCTGATGGTGGTTATTGTAATGCTCGGTCCTGGCGACCGATGAATCCCGGCGAACCGGGACCCTGAAATGGTGCGGATGGTGGGACTCGAACCCACACGTCTTGCGACACTACCCCCTCAAGATAGCGTGTCTACCAATTCCACCACATCCGCGATGATCACTTGGCCGACGGCACATCCGCCGGCTTACCTTCCTGCGAAACGGCCTCCGTACTGATGGAGGGCTCCGAGAATACGACGCTGCCCCGCTGCGGGGTGGACGTAACGATATACGCAAGAAGCAAGCTTGTCACGAAAAAAATCGCCACGAGCCAGGCTGTGACGCGGCTCAGAAAGGTGGCCGCACCACGCGCACCAAAAACGGTCGACGCGGCGCCACTCCCGAAGGCTGCACCCGCGTCCGCCCCTTTGCCGTGTTGCATCAGGACCAGCCCAATCAACACGATGCCAACGAGCACATGAAAACCAACCAGCAGAGTGGTCATGCCCCACCTCTCGCTGCTGCACAAATAGCCATGAAATCCTCTGCCTTGAGCGAGGCCCCACCGATCAGGCCGCCGTCGATGTCCGGCATGGCCATGAGTTCGGCCGCGTTTTCCGGCTTCACGCTGCCACCATACTGGATGCGTGCGCGCGAAGCGACACCCGCGTCATGCGCCGCCAGGCGGGACCGGATGAAGGCATGAACCTGCTGGGCCTGTTCAGGCGTGGCGGTGCGCCCTGTGCCAATCGCCCAGACCGGCTCATAGGCAATCAGCGCCCGCTCGAAGGCCGCAACACCAGAAACCTCAAGCACCGCATCCAGCTGACGCGCAATGATCGACTCGGTCACTCCCTGCTCGCGCTCCTCCAGCCTTTCCCCCACACACAGGATGGGACACAAGCCGGCACGCAGAGCATTGACGAACTTGCGGGCCACATCTTGATCCGTCTCACCACGCAGGAGGCGGCGCTCGGAATGACCGACGATGACATAGGAACAACCGACATCGCGCAGCATGGAGGCCGACACCTCGCCAGTGTAGGCCCCATCCTGCTCATACAGGGAGACGTCTTGGGCACCGACAGCGATGCCTTTGCCTTCCAGCCTCTCGATGACCTGCCGGATGAAGACGGCCGGCGGGCAGACCGCCACATCCACGCCATCCACCGCGCGCAAACCGGCGATGAGCTGCTCAACGCTTGCACGCCGGCCATGCATCTTCCAGTTTCCTACGACAATCGGTTTGCGCATGGGTATCGAAGGGTCATCAAAACGGCTTTCAAGGTTACTCAGAACGGGAGCCGAAATCAAACCGTTTAACCAGTCATTCAAAAAACTCTAAATCGGTATCGCACGGCTTGATCCATGGATCGAGCCTTAACCCGACACCCCAGACGTCAGACCAAAGGACGACCTACAAGGTGACCGGTGGCATCGACAGGGATTCAGCCACCCCTTTCAGCAGCCCGCCAAGACAATCTTGTGGAGAGGAGAAAGCGGCGCACGTAGTGGATATTCCATCACCACCGCCTGCGAACACGGTGGGTTGGCCCCATGAACAACAGGCCGCAAGAACCACTTGTGGCATGGAATCAGAGGTCGGCAACCGCGCGGCGTACTAGCTCAGCCAGCTCCTCGGCCGCCTGTTGGGTCAGTGCATCGTCGTCGCTCTCAACCATCACCCGCACCAGCGGCTGGGTTCCAGAGGCCCGCAAGACAACGCGCCCGCGCCCATTGAAATCGCTCTCGATCTCGGCCACACGGCGCCAGACCTCGTCCAGTGTCTCCAGCTCAACCTTCCGCACCAGCGGGACATTGACCATCCGCTGCGGATACTTGACCACTGCCCGACGCAGGCTGCTCAGCGGCTCCCCACGACGTTGCATGGAGGCCACCACCTGCAGCGCGGAGACGATCCCATCCCCCGTATTGGCCCGATCCAGGCAGAGGATGTGGCCGGAGCTTTCCCCGCCGTACATCCAACCATGCTGCACCAGGGCCTCGTGCACATGCCGGTCGCCCACCTTGGTGCGCACGAAGGGCAGACCGAGCGCCCGCACCGCGAGCTCTAAGCCGAGGTTGCTCATCAGGGTACCGACCACACCGCCCCGGTACCCCTCCTGTTCGACGCGCTCACGCACGATGGCATACAGGATCTCGTCACCATCGAGCACCGCGCCGGTCTCATCGACCATCACCACCCGATCGCCATCGCCATCAAAAGCGACGCCCAAGTGCGCGCCATGCTCTAACACCGCCTGACGCAACGCCTCGGGATGGGTCGAGCCACAGTTGGCGTTGATGTTCAATCCATTCGGGTTCACCCCGAGCGCGATCACCTCGGCCCCAAGCTCGGCGAAGACCTTGGGCGCAATGTGATAAGTGGCACCATGCGCGCAGTCGAGCACGACTCGCAGGCCAGAGAAGCTCGTGCCAAGCGGCAGGGTCGCCTTACAGAACTCGATGTAGCGCCCTGCGGCGTCGTCGATTCGACGCGCCTTACCAAGCCGTTCAGGCGCCTCGACCTCAAGCGGAGCATCCAGCAGGGCCTCGATCGCCAGCTCCATGGCATCCGGCAACTTGGTGCCCTGGGCGCTGAAGAACTTGACGCCGTTGTCCTCGAAGGGGTTGTGCGAGGCGGAGATGACGATCCCAGCAGAGGCCCGCAACGTGCGGGTCAGATAGGCGATAGCCGGGGTAGGCATGGGGCCAAGCAGGCGTACGTCCACGCCGGCCGCAATCAATCCGGCTTCGAGCGCTGATTCCAGCATGTATCCAGAGATGCGCGTGTCCTTGCCAAGCACGACCTTGCCCGCCCCACGATCGGCGAGCACCTTGCCCGCGGCCCAGCCGAGCTTGAGAACGAAGTCGGGGGTCATGGGCCACTGTCCGACCCGCCCCCGGATACCGTCTGTACCGAAATACTTCATTAAAATTCTCCGCCTTGCGTGAGCCCTTGCCACACGCGCACTGCATCCACCGCAGGACGCACGGCGTGCACACGCACGATGCGCGCTCCACGCTCCAAGGCCATGACGTGGGCCGCAAGTGATCCGGCATCCCGCGCTGTAGGCAAGGCTGCGCCAGTCAGCTGACCGATCATGCGCTTGCGCGACATCCCAACCAGCAGCGGAAAGCCATGCTTCGCAAGGCGTGGCAGGGCATGAAAAAGTTCGCGATTGTGATCAAAGTCCTTGGCAAAGCCAAATCCGGGGTCGAGGGCAATGGCATGGGCAGGCACCCCGGCAGCCATGCACACCTGTGCGCGTCCAAGCAAGAAGTTCTCCACCTCCTCCACCACATCGTCATAACGCGCCAAATCCTGCATGACATGAGGTTCGCCACGCATATGCATGAGACAGACAGCCACCCCGCCCTCGCAAACGACTTCCAGCGCGCCCGGCAGGCGCAGGGCGCGCACGTCGTTGACGAGGGTGATACCGAGGCGAATTGCCTCGCGCATGACCTCCGGTTTACTGGAATCGAGCGACAGCGGCACGGGGCAACCCCGTAGCCCCTCAAGCACCGGACCGAGACGATCGAGCTCCTCCTGGGCGCTGACCGGGCTGGCGCCGGGTCGGGTCGACTCGGCGCCCAGATCGATCATGTCAACCCCGTCCGCGATCATCGTCTCGGCCTGGGCGAGTGCCGCGTCAGCCGAAAAAAATCGCCCTCCATCCGAGAAGGAGTCGGGGGTTACGTTGAGAATCCCCATGACGCGCGGCCGCTCGCGCGCCCAGGCATGCAGATCGAAGGCCGTCATGCGCATCCCTCCTCCTCGCCCTCACAGGGGCCGGAGAGGACCTTTGAGCTCAGTGCTGTTCGGCAGGCCCACCGATCGGGCCATCGCACGGCTTCGCGTCGCCCTTCTCCGCAACCGCGACGGCACTGCCCCCATCCTGTGGCGGGTTGCGGTGTTCTTGTTCCGTCCAGCCTTTCGGCGCACCCGGATCCTGCCGCGCCATCAGCTTGTCGATCTGCTCGCCGTCGATGGTCTCATACTTGAGCAATGCCTCGGCCATGGCATGCAGGATGTCCATGTTCTCGACCAAGATGGTCCTTGCACGCTCAAAGTTACGATCGATCACCGCGCGGATTTCCTCGTCGATGATGCGTGCCGTCCCGTCGGAAATGTTCTTGTGCTGGGTTAGGCTGCGGCCGAGGAAGACCTCACCCTCATCCTCGGAGTAGGCCAGCGCGCCGAGCCGCTCAGACATGCCCCACTTGGTGACCATGTTGCGCGCGATCTCGGTGGCACGCTCGATGTCATTCGAGGCGCCAGTGGTGATCGCCTCCGGCCCAAAGACCAGTTCCTCGGCCAGACGCCCGCCGAACAGACTGGAGATCTGGCTCTCCAGCTTGCGCTTGCTGTAACTGTAGCGGTCCTGCTCGGGCAGGAACATGGTTACCCCCAGTGCGCGGCCACGCGGAATGATACTGACCTTGTAGACCGGGTCGTGCTCAGGCACCAGACGGCCGACGATGGCGTGTCCGGCTTCATGGTAGGCGGTGAGCTTCTTCTCGGCGTCGCTCATGAGGAGAGAGCGGCGTTCAGAGCCCATGATCAACTTATCCTTGGCCCACTCGAGATCGGCCATGGTCACATCGTGTTTGTTGGTGCGCGCCGCATGCAGTGCCGCCTCGTTGACCAGGTTGGCGAGGTCGGCGCCGGAGAAACCCGGGGTGCCGCGCGCGATGGTCATGGCATCGACGTCGGGCGCCACCGGCACCTTGCGCAGGTGTACCTTGAGGATCTGCTCGCGGCCACGCACGTCCGGCAGGCCGACCACGACCTGGCGGTCAAAGCGTCCCGGGCGCAGCAGCGCCGGGTCGAGCACGTCCGGACGGTTGGTGGCGGCGATGACGATGATCCCCTCGTGACCCTCGAAGCCGTCCATCTCGACCAGCATCTGGTTGAGGGTCTGCTCGCGCTCGTCATGCCCCCCCCCGAGGCCCGCGCCGCGCTGGCGACCGACCGCATCGATCTCGTCGATGAAGATGATGCACGGGGCGTTCTTCCTCGCCTGCTCGAACATGTCGCGCACGCGCGCCGCGCCAACGCCGACGAACATCTCGACGAAGTCCGAGCCGGAGATGCTGAAGAACGGCACCTTGGCCTCGCCGGCGATGGCCTTGGCGAGCAGGGTCTTGCCAGTGCCCGGGGGGCCCACCATGAGCACCCCGCGCGGGATCTTGCCACCCAAGCGCTGGAATTTGCCCGGATCACGCAGAAAGTCGACCAGCTCGGCCACATCTTGCTTGGCCTCGTCGCAGCCGGCCACATCGGCGAAGGTCACCTTGACCTGGTCCTCGCCCATCAAACGCGCGCGGCTCTTGCCAAAGCTCATTGCCCCGCGGCCCACGCCACCCTGCATCTGGCGCATGAAGAACACCCACAGACCAATCAGCAGGAAGAACGGGAACCACTGGACGAAAATGGTCATCAGCAAGCTGGGGCGCTCGGGTGGAATGGCCGTGATGCTGACACCTGCGTTGAGCAGATCGCCAATCATCGCCCTGTTGTCCGTCTCCGGACTGTAGGTGATGAACTCACTACCATCGGTGGTCCTGCCGCGGATCATATTTTGGTCAATGATCACGCGCTCAACCCGGCCCGCCTTCACGTCGTTGATGAACTGTGAATAGGATAGCGGTTGGCTGATGGGTCCGCGATTCTGAAAACTGTTGAAGACGGTCATCAGCACGGCGGCGATGACAAGCCACAGCAGAAGGTTTTTGACCAGGTCGTTCAAGGGATGGCCTCGATCAATGGATAAGAACGTATGGGGTTGGAGAACTATACCACGCGCGGGTTCCGTGCCAGGGCGTAAACCTCCCTGGAACGTGAGCGGGAAGCATCGGGTTTGCGTATGGTCACGCTGGCGAACTGGCTGCGCAGCTTGCGCAGATAAACATCGAAACCCGCACCCTGGAACAGCTTGACGAGGTAGACACCCTGCGGCCCCAGCACGCGGGTGGCGAAGTCGGCCGCAAGCTCAGCAAGGTACATCGCACGTGGCTGATCCACCGAATCCTGGCCACTCATGTTGGGTGCCATGTCGGACAGGACCACATCCACGGTGCGCCCATCAAGGCGTTCGAGCAACTGTTCGAACACCGCCTGTTCAGTGAAGTCGCCCTGGATGAACTCCACCCCAGCGAAGCTGTCCATCGGCAGGATGTCGAGGGCGAGCAGGCGGCCCTGGTCGCCGATTATACCCGCAGCGTACTGCGACCAGCCCCCCGGCGCGGCACCGAGGTCGACCACGACCTGACCGGGACGTAAAATGCGGCCCCTCTCCTGCATTTCCATCAGCTTGTAGACCGCGCGCGAGCGCCAACCCTCCTGCTTCGCACGCTGCACATAAGGGTCGGTGAAGTGCTCGCGCAACCAGCGCTGGCTGCTGACGCTACGCCCCACGACTCATCGCCTCGTTCATCCGGAGCGTGAAGGATAGAGGCTGCCAACGCAGAATCAAGCCCACCAAGGGTTCAGTGACCTTGCATGGGCGCCATGCGCTTCATCATCTCCGCCCGCTTCCTCACCGGAACCTGGATGGTCTGACTCGGCAACCCTTCGAAATCCAGGCGCAGGGGAATGACATCCCCCGCCTTCGGCGGTTTGTGCACCCCGATCAGCATGACATGATAACCACCGGGCCTGAGCTCCAGTTTGCCTTTGGGTGGGATGACCAGCGCATCTTGCTTGATCATCTTGTGCATCCCGTTCTCCTCCACCGACTTGTGCAGTTCGATGGTATCGAAACCCGGCGCCCAGGCATTGACGACCTTGACCTCGTGGTCCCCATCATTCTCCAGCACCATAAAGGCCCCCAAGGCCTGGGCATTCGGCGGGGCCTCAGGGATCCAGGGCTCGACGACCTTGACCTCGGCATAAGCACTCAGGGGCAGAAACAAGGCTGCGGCAATCAGCAGGGAACGCATGGCATCACCTCACTCGTGGATGACGGTCAAGAAGGCCTTGACCATGGCTTCAGGGTTATGCGGAGTCGGAAATACGCCGACCATAGCCCCATCGGGGTTGATGAGCAAGATCGAGGTCGTGTGGTTGATCAGGTAGGAAGCCGTGGGCTTGCCATCGACGGTAGGCAGGGCCGCCTTCTCCCAGCCCACGCCGATCGGCTGGGCCATGATCCTAAGCTCGGTCTGCTCCCCCGTCGCCGCGATGATCTCCGGGTCGAAATAGCGCACAAACTTGCCCAGCTGCTCGGGGGTGTCGCGCTCGGGGTCCACCGAGATGAAGACCTGCTGCCAACGGGCCTGCACACCCTTGCTGCGCAACAGATCAGCCACCTCCGCCAGGGCCGAGAGCTCGGTCGGACAAACATCGGGACAAAGGGTGTAGCCAAAATAGAGGAAGGTCCATTTGCCGATCAGATCCTTCTTGCCAAAGGGCTGACCGCCCATCTGGGTGAGCTTGGCGTCCGGCACCGGAATGGGCTGGGGCAAGATGCGCAACACGGACTGATCCACCATGGCGGTCAGATCGACGTTGGATCGTTGCCATTTGAGGTAGACCGAGACGGCCAGCACCACGCTCAAAAACAGAAACACAGCGATAGCGACCGGCGCCTGGCCTGACATGCGTTTATTCATACATACCCCCACCTCGTTTGTACGCAAAATCTATAGTCAAGATCACGCCTCTGACAATCCCATACGCCTCAGGCGCAGGGCATTGCCCACCACCAGCAGCGAGCTGAGGGACATCCCGATGGCCGCAATCCATGGCGTGACGAAGCCCAGGGCCGCGAAGGGTACGGCCAGAACATTGTAACCCACAGCCCAAGCGAGGTTCTGATGAGTATTGCGCCGTGTGATGCGGGCAAGAAGGATGCCCTGCTTAAGTGCCCGCAGATCGCTACCTAGCAGGACGAAATCGCTGTGCAGCTGGGCGAGGGTCGTGGCAGCACCAAAGGATACCGAGACCTGGGCCGCCGCCAGCGTGGGCGCATCGTTGATGCCATCCCCCACCATCAGCACCCGAGCCCCTTCGGCCTGGGCCTTTTGCATCCAGGCCAGTTTGTCTTCGGGGCGCAATCCGCCATGATGTTCCTCGATGCCGAGTCGTTCTGCGAGATGGCCCACCGCCCCCGGCTGGTCGCCGCTGAGGATGACTACCCGCCCGAAACCGAGCCTGCGCGCGGCATGGATGAATTCGGTAGCCCCCGTCCGCACGGCGTCATGCATGATGAAGATGGCCCGCCCCTCACCATTGCGGCTGAGTATCACGGCCATGCCCCCGGCGAGGATCTGGGCATCAAGCCAGGTGCGCTTATCCGGCGCCAACCCGCCCTCGCCCAAGGCGTACTCGGGCGCACCCAAACGCCAGACGGCCCCGCCGTATTGGGTTTCCAACCCCTGCCCCGGAGTGTTACGCACCGTGAGCTCCTGTGCGAGCGGCTCGACCCCCTCGCGCAAGGCGTAGGCGATGGGGTGCTCCGAACCCTGTTCCATGCGAGCCGCCAGGGCGCGGGCCATGTGCTCATCCATACCCTGCAACATACACACCTCAGTCACCCGCGGCCGCCCTTGGGTTAGGGTGCCAGTCTTATCCAACACCAGGGTATCCGCCGTCGCCAGCCCCTCGATGGCGGACATGCGCATGGGCAGGATGCCAAGCTCGGCGAAACGCCCGGCGGCAATGGCAAGGGCCACCGGGGTGGCCAAGGCCAGCGCGCAGGGACAGGTAATGATCAGCACCGCGATGGTGTTGGGGAGGGCTTGAGCGGGGTCATACCACCACCAGACGAGGGCCGTCAAAGCGGAGAGGACGAGCACCCCAGCCACAAAAGGCGCCGAGATCCGTTCGGCCAACTCCGCGAGACGGGGCTTGTCGGCCAGCCCACGATCCATCAGCCTAGCCAGCTCGTTCATGGTCGAGTCACTGCTCACCCGCTCGACCCGTAGCATGACCGGTTGATCGACATTGCAGCTTCCTGCCGCCACCCACTCCCCTTCTTTTTTGAGTACGGGCACGGATTCGCCGGTCAAATGCGATTCATCGAACGTGCTGACACCACTCACAAGACGCCCATCGACTGGAACACTCTCCCCAGGCAGCAGCCGCACGATATCTCCGGGCTTGAGGTCGACCACCGGCACCTCCACCGGCCCACTGCTCTCCATACGCCAGGCCGTGCGCGGGATCACCATCATCAGTCGATCCAGGGCATCGGCGGCCGCCATGCGCCCCTTGAGCTCGACCACCCGGGCTAAGAGGACGAAGAAGATGAACATGCCGATGGAGTCGAAATAGACATCCTCATCCCCGACGATCGTCGCCCACAGGCTGCCACCCCAGGCCGTCACCAGCCCCAGGACGACCGGCACATCCATCCCCAGCCGCTTGTGGCGTAAATCGCGCCACGCGCCAACAAAAAAATCAGCCCCGGAGTAGGCTAGCATGATCAGGGTGATCAGCAGGGAGGTCCAGCGCCCAATCACCTCCCACAAAGCGAGCTTACCGGTTTCGTCATAGCCGCCCATCCAATAGGTGGCGATGGCGAACATCATCACTTGCATACCCAACAGGCCGGCGAACAGCAGGCGCTCCATGCTGCGACGCCGCTCCTCCTCCAACAGGCGCTCGCGATGCGCGGGGTCGTAGGGATGGGCCACATAGCCAATCGCGGCAATCGCTTGCAGGATGTCGCTGAGCTTGGTGATGGCGGGGTCCCACTTCACCCTGGCCTGATGGCTGGCATAGTCCAGGTGCACATCCAGCACCCCCGGCTGGGCGCGCAGATGCTGCTCATTCAGCCACAGGCAGGCCGCACAGCGGATGTTCTCCAGGATGAGCGCCGCCTCACGAAAGGCGCCCTCACTGCGTACGAAGCCCTGTTGGATCTCGGGACGGTCATAGAGGGTGAGGTTCTTGAGCACCTCCGGCAGAACCTGGGCATTGACCTCGCCCTGCTGCTCACGATAGCGGTAGAAGTCCTCGAAGCCGGCCTCCACAATGGTCTTGCATGCGGCGTGACAGCCTGCGCAGCAAAACGTACGGTCCTTGCCCAGCACGGGATAGTGAAGATCCATCCCTTGCGGCACCTCGAGACCACAATGGAAGCAAGCCTGTTTTTCCATAAAGACACTTTATGACAATAAAAAGGCCCCGCAAGTTTCATTGACGGGGCCTCCCAGCGTCCTTGAGCGGATGACTGACTACTTACTTGGCCGTCATGCCTGCGTAGTAGTTCGCCAGCTGATGGATCTCCTCATCCGACAGGGTCTTGGCGATCAAGCGCATGCGCGAGTAGACATCGTTCGCACGGGCACCGGACTTGTATTCGTGCATGGTTTTGACGAAGTACTCCGGCGGCATCCCGGCCAGGGCCGGGATATCGATCACAGCCCCTTCCCCATTCGGACCGTGACAGGCCTGGCAGGGGGCCAACAGGCGCTTACCATCGCCACGGGTGACGAGGGTCTTGGCCTGATCGGCCTTGGCAGCGTCGAAGCTTACACCGGCCGGCAGCGGCGGCAGCTTGAAGCTGGCGTAGAACTGTGCCAAATCGGCCATATCCTGGTCACTCAGATGTTGCGCCACCTGAACCATGATGTCAGCGCTGGCACTGCCACGACGTTTGCCGTCCTTGTAATCCTTCAGCATCTTGAAGGTGTACTCGGCACGCTGCCCCGCCAGCGAAGGCCAATTGCCCGTCGGCGCAATCCCCTGATCGCCATGGCAGGAGGCACAGAACATATCGCGGTTGAGCTGCCCGCCACGATTTTTGTCACCGGCAGCGACGAAACGGAGTTGTTCAGCCGTCCAGGCCACATTGGTGGAGGGCCCCTTGACCGCCGTCTTGGCGCCGTGCTCGGCGGCCATGGTTTGGGACACCATCAGGGCGGCCCCCATGGCCGCCAGGCTCATTACGATCTTGTTTTTCATGGTCTTGATCTTCATGAATCAGTACCCCCAGGGAACCACGCCCGGCGTGCCGATGAAGGCGAACTGCAGGATGGGGTAACCGTAGCTGACGATCATGTAGGCCAGCATCGCCCAGTTCCAGAAGCTCAGGCTGTTGAGAAGGTTCGGCACACGCACCGGCTCATGGATGGCCACCGCATACTCGACCTTCGCGTTCGCCGCTGGAGTCGTGTTGAAGTGGGTCATGAACAGGTTGTATACGAACAGGATGCCAGACAGGACGACGATGATGGCACCCACGATCATCACGGCCTCATAGGGCCCCCAGATCTGGGCCCATTCCGGGAAGGCGGCATACTGATCGGTGTAGGAAACGCGACGCGGCTGGAAGTAGACCCCCAGCATGTGCCATGGCGCGGTCAAGATGATTATGCCCATGGCATACATCCAGATCTGGGTCACCGCCAGCTTGCGGGAATACAGCTCCTTACCGGTGATGCGCGGCCACAGCCAGTAGGCACCCGCAAGATACATGATCACCGTGGTACCACCGAAGATCAGGTGGAAGTGACCCGTGACCCACTGGGTATTGTGCACCATGGCGTTCATCGAGTAGGAGGCGTTGATCACGCCACTCCAGCCACCAACGGTCAGCATGACCAGGGCAAGCATGCCGGCGACGACGATGGGGTTACCCCAGTCCAGGGCCCCGATCCAGCCGAACAGCCCCTTGCCACCGCGCAGACGACCGGCCACCTCGAGCGAGGCCAGCACGGTGAAGCCGGTGATGAGGGTCGGCACGGCCACCATGAAGGTCCCGAACATATGCAGCAGTTTCCAGCCCGCGGCCTGTTGCGGGTCCATGTACAGATGGTGGAAGCCGATGGGCACCGAGAAGATGAACAGCATGACAAAGGCCACGCGCGCCATCTCATCGGAGAACAGCTTGCCGCCTGCCTCCTTCGGCAGAATGGTGTACATCACGATGTAGGCCGGGATCAGCCAGAAGTAGACGATCGCGTGCAGAGTCCAGGAGAACAGGGTGCGCGCCAGCCCCGGATCCAGGGTCGGCTTCAGGCCAAGGGACACCGGGATCAACTGGAACAAGGCCTCAGCGGCTACGCCCAGGCTGGTCCATGCCCACAACAAGGCATTGATCGTAGTGGCAAACATGGCCAACGGGACCGGTTTGCCCGGGTTTTCCTTCTTCCACTGGGTGAAGCCAATGATCATGTCGGCTACCCACATCCAGGAGCCGACCACCAACAGTACCGCACCGATATAGAACAGCGGATGCGCCATTTCGGGCGGATAGAAGGTGTAAAGCACAGAGGCCCGGCCGGTGAGCAATACGGATGCAGCCATCACCGTACCGATCACCGAAGTCCAGAAGCCGAACCAACCAAAGAGCGGCCTTTTGCCCAGGGTATGGGCCATGGTGTGCCAGCCAAAACCCATGGTAAAGAAGGTGGTCAACACAAAGGCAAGCAGCACACCATGGGTCGAGGTGGAGGCGAAGTAGATCGCTGTGTTCTCGATGCCGGGGAAGAAGCCGCTTCGTTCAGCGGCCTGATACAGCCCCATCGGCAGACCGAGCAACAGGGCAAGGAAAGCCACCCACATGCCCCACAGGCCCAGTTTGTTGCCATGTGCCACGACAGCCGAGGCACCGCCACGGGAGGCGGCCGCCAGGCTCGCGGCTTGTTCAGCAGTAATGCTCATAATTCCGTACTCCTCGATCAGGACTTGCCGCTGGTCACATGCACCTTGGCGTACATGTAATCGTGGCCCAGGCCGCAGTACTCGTTACAGATCATCGGAAAATCACCCACGCGCGTGAACGTGGTGTTCACCTCAGAGACGTATCCCGGAACCACCATGGTCGACATGTTGCTATAGGGCACATGCAAACCGTGCAGCACATCCAGGCTGGCAATGCGCAGTTTGACCGGCACGCCAACCGGCACTTCGATGGACTGCGGGTAGAACCCGTAGCGAGCCGCTACCATGGTCACGGTGTAGGAGCCATCGGCCTCTTTCTTCACCCCCAACTTGTCTTCGGCGAACTCGCCGCCAAGATGGAGCTTGGCGGAGTCGATGACTTCGACGTTGCTCGGCGGATGGATCGCCGCCGTCGCGGCGAAATACACCTGAACGCCGATGGTGAGGGCGACGATGCCACCCACCATCCAGATCCAGCGTTTCTCGAGCGGATCAATATGAATCGTTGCCATATCACACCCTCCCTCAGTTCACCGGCCCATGGCCGATGAAACGGAACCACATCCACAACCAGCCGAGCGTGAACAACACACCATAGATGGCCAGCAGCGTCCAAGTACCCACCGGGGAGCTTTCGAGAATCTT
>JBEVAM010000019.1:0-20760 GCA_051297135.1 Halothiobacillaceae bacterium | reverse complement strand
GCTGCTCGGCGTATCGGTCAAGACCTTGCAGCGTTGGGAGCGTGAAGGCAGGTTGATCCCCAGAACAGACAGCAATCGCCGCCTCTACACCGAGACACAGTTGCGCGAGTTCATTGGCTTGCATATTCCAGTCCAAACCCACCACTCATTCCGATCCAAACCCTGCCGGCGATTCCATTCGAAACCCACCACCCATTCCGGTCCAAACCCTGCCATCCGTTCCAATCCAAAGTCGGCCACCCATTCCATAAAAAACCCGCCACGCGGGCGGGTGTCTCTGAAGGCAAGGAGGGTCAGGTAATGGAGAGCTTGCGGTTGCGATGCTTGCGCATCGACTCTCCCTTCAGCTCCAGACGGTGGGACCCACTGACCAATCGATCCAGGATCGCATCGGCCACGGTCGGATTACCGCCCGAGAGGTAGTCGTGCCAGCGATCCACCGGCAACTGGCTGGTGATCAGTGTCGCGCGCGCCCCGTTGCGACACTCGATCACTTCCAGCAGATCGTTGCGGCCCACGGCGTTGAGGGCTGCCATGCCAAAATCGTCGAGAATCAACAGATCGACCTTCGTCAGCTGCATCAGCCGCTTGCGGAAACTGCCATCGCCGTGCGAAACAGCCAAGTCTTCAAGCAAAAGCGGCAAACGCTGGAAGTTGACCGATAGCCCTTGACGGCAAGCCTGATTGCCCAGCGCGCAAGCCAGCCAGGTCTTGCCGCCACCCGTTGGGCCGGTGATGATCAGATTGTGCCCGTGCCGAATCCAGTTGCACAGCGCGAGCGATGCCATAACCGACCGCTCCAGCCCCCGTCCTGGCCGATAGTCGATGTCCTCCATGCAGGCGTTCTCGCGCAGTTTGGCCAATTGCAGCAAGCGTTGCAGGCGGCGATTCTCTCGCCAAGTGGCCTCCTGATCCACCAGCAGGCCGAAACGCTCCTCGAAGCCGAGCAGTCCCGTCGTCGTGCTCGTCAGTTGATCCTCGAAGCCCTTGGCCATGCCGAACAACTTCATCTCGTTCAGTTTGCGCAGAGTGTCGTGAGTCATCATTCGATTCTCCCTCGAATCAGTGGTAGTACTCGGAGCCCCGTACATTGGGATGATGGAAAGCCGCCTCGCGGAAATCGGCCTCCGGAGAGCGTTGTCGATCCAGCCCGGTGTTCAGGATGGAGCGCACGCTACCGAGAGAGCGTGCGCCGATATCGAAGGCTCGGGCGCACGCAGCCTCAAGGCGCTCGGCCCCGAACTCCTTCTCCAGCCGCTTCAGTGCCCCAGCGGAGCGGTAGCCCTGTTCCTTGACCTTGCTGGCAGCGAGCAACTGGCTCAGGAACGCATGGGTCTTCGGACCGATGCTGGCCGCCCAAGCCAGTTCGCGATCGGCGCTCCACATCCCGAAATGGCGTGCCGCCGGATGCAGATGCTGCGAGTCGATCACGGACGCCTTGCCGCTCGTGCGTTCGTGGCTCGCCACGCGCCGACCACGATGCAGGATTTCGATCAGGTTGGCGGTGATACGCAGCTCAACCGGTTTCCGGCACAGCGTATAGGGAGCGCTATAGATACAACCATCGACCTCGAAGCACCCGTCCAGACCGATCGTCACCTTGCGGAATTCCGTGTACTCGAATTTGTCGCTCGGCAGCGGCATCAGGGCTGGCCGCTCGATCGCTTCGAACTGGCCACGTCGCGAACCGGGCAGTTTCTGGAATGGCCGGTTGTTGAGATCGGCCAGAAGCTCCTGGATTGCCGCGTTCAGCTCGGCGAGCGACGTAAAAATCCGCTTGCGCAGTCGAAATAGAATCCATCGCTCGACGATCAGCACGGCGTTCTCCACTTTCGCCTTGTCCTTGGGCTTGTGCGGGCGCGCCGGCAGGATCAGCGTGTTGTAATGCTCGGCCAGGTGCTGATAGGCCGGATGGATTTTCGGGTCGGTACGGCTCGCCTTGGTCACGGCCGATTTCAGGTTGTCGCACACCACGATCTGCGGTACGCCGCCAAAAAACTCGAACATCCTGGTGTGCGCCGCGATCCAGTCGGGAAGCTGCTGACTCCAATGAGCTTCCGCATAGGTGTAGCTGGACGCGCCCAGTATCCCGACAAAGATCTGCGCCATCCGGATTTCACCGGTTTCCCGGTTGAGGATGCCGACTCTCGGCCCGGCGTAATCCACGAAGGCCCGCTCGCCGGCCACATGGGTCTGGCGCATGTAGCGTTTCAAGCCTTTCAACCATTCCCGATAGCGTTGGCAGAACAGGCTATAGCCGATGCCATTGGGCTGCTCGGCGAGGAATTCGCCGTGCAGCGCCTGGAGCGTGGCGTCCTTGCGCCTCATTTCCCGATGAATGACCGCCCAATCGGGCTCCGGCTTGCGCAGATCATTCGAATCCAGCGGCGGAAACAGACGGGCTTCCAGTTGGGCATCGTCTAGATCGACGGGCAGCGGCCAGGAAAGCCCCGCTGCCGCAGCTCGGGTCAGATAGTCCGTCACCGCATCGCGGCTTAGCCCGAGACTTTTCGCGATGAGTCGCCGGCTGGCGCCGGCTTCGAAGGCAAGGCGCAGCACTTGCCGAATTTTGCGCATGGCAATTCTCCTGTTGGCCATGATGATGTCCGCCATGGCACCCCATGGCAGCCGTCTCTCCAGGTAATACCCGCCCGAGCCCTCCCCAATGGAGGAGACGGCATCCGGATGGGTCATCGGAAACTATGGGAAAGGCCGCCGGCCTTGACAGGCCGGCCAGAGGAATCGCAAAATCCGCGCAGACTTGTAGCGCAGCTGTTTGAAAGGGTTCGGAGTTGGCGCTCCGGACCCTTTTTGCTTTTCCTGGCCGCGAATCGAAATCGGGGCATCAGCTCATGGCATCCACCTCCCCATCGATGCGGTTTTGCGCCTGTCGCGCCTTGCGCGCCGGGCCTCGGGGCTTGAAGCAGTAACGATCAGGCCAGAGCTCCTCGACCCGCATGCCCAGCAATCCGGCAATATGACTTGCCACGCCGTAGGCGGTGGCTCGGTCATGGATGACATTGCTCACCACGCCCTGACGCACCCCGAGGTCGCGGGCGATCTGGCTTTGGGTCTTGCCCAGGCGCTTGAGCCGATAGGAAATCTCGATGGCGTCCATCAGAACGTGACAAGGGGTGGATACAAAGAGTAATCTATCGTCGTTCATGGGCATGATAACTCTCTTAAGCGATAGATATAATACCAAAGAGAATGACGCATCAAGAAACGTCCGACCCAACCCCTGAAGGTCTCGATGGCCTCGGCGCCCGTCTGTCGCTTGCCATCCTTCATCTGGCGATCAGCCAGTCGGAATTCGCTCGGCGCATGGGAACGTCGCCGGGGTTCGTCAGCGACATCGTGCGCGGCGTCAAGAAGCCGGGGGCCGAATTTCTCGCGGGCATCAAACGAACCTTCGGGATCAGTACCGACTGGTTGCTGTCCGGCGAGGGCACGATGTTCGGCGGCGCGGGGATCAACCTCGACCTGCTGCGCGCCATTCGCCTGCAGGTTGCCGTCGCCCGCGCCGCCGTGATGGACGGCAATCCCACCGCCAAAGCGCTGCTGCTGTTGATCCGCGATGGTCGCCTAGGCGAGGCGGCCGCCGATCCGGCCCTGCGCGCCTTCCTGGATCGGTTGTGCGCCAGCGGCGACGATTTCGAACTGGTGACCGAGCTGTACAACGGCCATCTATGGACGACCGACCCGGCCACGCAGCAGCGCAACCTCCTCGCTGCCGCTGTCGCCCATTTCGAAGCGCGCAAGCCCCTCGACAAGATCGCCGCGCTGGCCAAGGCCTCGGGCGCCGCCATCCAGATCAATATCGGAACCCATCAGCGCAATGCCGGGCGGGATCATCGCGGACGCTGAGGTCCGCCGCCGATCAGCTTTCTCAACCCTGATAGCCGAGGTCCAACCATGGAAGAACAGCAAGACGCGCAACGCATCCAGCTCAACTTGGCGAAGTTCCAGCGCAACGCCGGCCGGGACTACCACGAATATTTCATCCCAAGCAGCATCAAGCTGGCGCTGGCAATGACCCCGCAGGCGGAACTGGATGCGCAGGCCGAGGACAACGACCGGCTGTTCCGCTACCGCTTCGGCTTCTCGGCCACCCGTGCGGTCCGCCGGCAGGTCATCGCCATTCAGCAGACCTACGACCTGTCGGACTCCGAAATCCGCTGGCTCAAGCATGCCGGCCATCTGCGCATTTCGCGAACCGACACGACTCTCGATCCCAGCCGCCTGATGCCGGTCACCGGCTGGATTCAATTGACCGTCTTCAGCATCGTCTGCATCGCCATGATCTTTCAGGTCGCCTTCTCAGGGGCGCCGGCATGGAAGCAGGGCCTGGGGCAGACGATCCTGGCGACGATCTGGTTTGCCGGCGCGGCCATGCTGTTCAAGCTCTACGTTGCCCCCTGGAACACGCTGAAACGATCGGGAGCCATCGCGGCCTGTCGCCGCCCCAGGACGTAGCAGGCGCGGCGCCCCATACCCGACCGGGCTCGGCCCAGTCCAACAGTCCAACGCGATCCGGAACGCCCACGTGCGACGTTTTGTCGCCGGAATTGCCATTGGCATTTGTTGCGGCGACTGGTGTTATGATGCATTTGTCGTTGTGCCATGACATGCAAGAACAAGGCCTATGCAGGGAGGGCATCAAGAGCCGCTTGCCGGCTCGCTTGGGCATCTAGACACACCCGCCGCGCTGTGGCTCCTGGCGAGCCTGGCCGGGCTCTATCGCCAGCCGTTCGATGCCGAGCTGGTGATCAAGCGTTTTCCGCCGCCGATCGATCTGCCCACGCTGATCGAGGCCTTGGACGCGCTCGGCCTCAAGGCGGGGCTCACGCACTGGCCGGAGGCGGGCTTATCCTCGTTGCCCTTGCCTGCCGTGGCGCTGCTGCCTGCTCCGGCATCAGCAACAGCACAGCCGGACGCTCCCGAAGCGGAAGGCGCCGCCTCACCCCAGCCGCCATCCCGTACCCCGCTCACCCCGGCGCTGATCGTCCAGCACGGCGACGACACCCTCGCCTGGGTCAAGCCCGGCCAGTCCGCCCCGGAAACCGTGGCGCTCGACGCCGCCCGCGCCCAAGCCATGCCGGTACTGCTGCTGGTGGCACAAGCCGAGCCGCCGGTGTCCGAATCCGTCAGCCGCGCCGATTCGCCCGAATCCCAGAAAAAGCCCTTCGGTTTCTCCTGGTTCGTGCCCGAACTGCTGCGCCACAAACGCATCTGGCGCGATGTGCTCCTGGCAAGTCTTGCCATCCAGCTCGTGGGGCTGGCCACGCCCCTGTTCACCCAGGTCATCATCGACAAGGTCATCGCCCACCATTCGGAAAGCACCCTCATCGTGCTCGGGGTGGCGCTGGTGGTGTTCATGCTCTTTACCAGCGGCATGACCTGGCTGCGCCAGTATCTGGTGCTGCACACGGGCAGCCGCATCGATGCCGTGCTGGGCGAGAAGGTGCTGAAACACCTGTTGCACCTGCCCTTGCCATATTTTGAGGCGCGCCCCACCGGCACGCTGGTGGCGCGGCTCCACGGTGTGGAGCAGTTGCGGGAATTCATCTCCGGCGCGGCGGTGAGTCTGGTGCTGGACTTCCCCTTTCTGCTCATCTTCCTCGCGGTGATGTTCTCCTACAGCTGGCAGCTCACCCTCATTGCCCTGGGCATCATGGCGCTGATCGTCATGGCGAGCCTCTTCATGGTGCCCATTTTCCGCGAGCGGCTGGACAAGCAGTTCCTGCTCGGCGCGCGCAATCAGGCTTTCCTCACCGAATACCTGGCAGGCATGGCCACAGTGAAGTCGTTGCAACTGGAGCCAGATGTGGGCAAACGCTACGGCACCTACCTGGCGCAATACCTGTCAGCGGGGTTCGCTACCAAGCAAGTGGGCAACACCTACAACGTGGTGGCCAACGGGCTGGAGCAGGTCATGACGCTGTCCATCCTCATCGTCGGCGCCTGGCTCGTGATGCAACCCGAAGCGGGCATGACCGTGGGCATGCTGGTCGCCTTCCAGATGTTCGCCAGCCGCATGAGTCAGCCCTTGCTGCGCTTGGTTGGGCTTTGGCAGGAGTTTCAGCAGGCCAGCATTTCGGTGAAGCGCCTGGGCGACATTCTGGACATGCCGCAGGAGCCCTTCACCCTCACCCCGCAACGCGCGGCGGGCGGTGAAGGCCGGATCGACATCCGCGACGTGGGCTTCCGCTACTCCGAGCAGCACCCCTGGCTTTACCGCAACCTCAGCCTGTCCATCCCCACCGGCAAGCTCACCGTGCTGATGGGTCCCAGCGGCTGCGGCAAAAGCACCCTGGCCAAGCTGATGCAGGGCTTCTACTGGCCGCAGGAAGGGCAAATCCTGCTCGACGGGCGCGACATCCGCCAGCTTGCGGCCAACGAACTCAGAGCCACCTTCGGCGTGGTGCCGCAGGAGACGGTGCTGTTCTCCGGCACGGTGTACGACAACCTGGCCATGGCCCACCCGCATGCGAGCTTTGACGACGTGATCGCCGCCTGCAAAGCAGCGGAAATCCACGAGGTGATCGAGAAGCTGCCCCAGGGCTACCAGACCGAGATCGGGGAGCGTGGCACAGGCTTGTCAGGCGGACAGCGGCAGCGCATTGCCATTGCGCGGGCGCTGTTGAAGCGCCCGAAGGTGCTGATCTTTGACGAGGCGATTTCCAATCTGGATCAGCAGACCGCCGAACACTTTGCGCAGACCATCAATCGGCTCAAGGGCAAGGTGACGATGATTTTTATCACGCATCAGGTGCCGAAGGGGCTGCTAGTGGATGAGGTGGTGAATATGGGGCAGCATGCCATGCACATGAGTTTGGTGAAGGAGGATGTTTGATGACATTATTAACAGGATTAAAGACAAAATTGATCGCCTTAATTTTAATGGTAGGCGTGGCTGCTGGTTTTGGGGGCTTCATTTATTTTATGCCAAATAACCACAATTTAATCATTTTGAATCGAACAGGTGAAGATGTGGTGGTTTCGGCGGTGAGAATCAATAACAAAGATTTTGGCTCTCACAACGTCGTATTAAAGTCAGTAGAACCAAAAGAGCGTCGCGATAATCCAGCCAAATATCTTGATTACAGCTTTAAAGCGGCTCGCGACTCGATTTTGGTCGTCGACATCAAGGATCGCAATAACAAGTCGATTCGAATGAGCTGCAAATTAATTGATCAAAGCCGCGCTGGATGCGTTCACTATGCAAGCATTCGCGATGCAGGCAATCTGACCTGCATCTGCGACAGCAATGCAGATTTTAACGATTAAATTTTCCGGAAGGAGATCGCCATGAGTCAAAGCGTGAATCAGAGAATTTATGACATTTTTACTGGTGGCGCTGCTTCCCAGGCCACTAATGAAGCAAATAGATCTCAGTTGCCAGGGCGAGAAAACGGGCCTGCAGACGCATATCGTCATATCACCCTTGCCGCAGAATTGACACGGAAATACGGTGAGGAAATTGCGCGAAAACTCCTTGATGGACACGAGTGGACTGGGAATAAAGATGGTCAAACCAAACCTGCCGAAACAATGGATCGCCACAACAATGAAATAGGGATTGAAATAGGTAAAAAACTTCGAGAATCTGGAGGAAAATGGGAAGATGTTGTTCGGGAGGCGCGAAAAAAGATCGATCCGAACAAAAATGGGGATTCCGATAGCGCCAAATGGCTTCCGCCTGAAGATTGGAAAAAGAATCCAATTGATGACGATACCGGTCAAAGGATGCCAAACGATGATCCACGGCTGAATTGGCCGCCAAAGTGGCCAAATGATCCATTCGTGCCTGGAAATAATGATGACTATGGTCAGGACGATTCATCGCCGTCCGACAGGCCCTATTACGAGACCCCGGAGAAAGCAAAGAAAAAAACGGAGAATGCGTCCACCATCCCCTCCCCAATCATCCTTGACCTCGACGGCGACGGCATCATCCGCACAGTTGGCCTGTCATCAGGTGTGAGCTTCGACCACGCCGCCGACGGCTTTGCCGAGCGCAGCGGCTGGGTGGCACCCGGGGATGGGTTGCTCGTGTGGGATCGAAATGCCAACGGCGCCATTGACAGCGGGCGAGAACTGTTCGGCTCCGAAACCCTGCTGCCCGATGGCCTCAAGGCGGTCAATGGCTTCGAGGCGCTCAAAGCCCTGGATGTCAACGGCGATGGCCTCATCGATGCCTCCGACCCCGTGTATGCGCAACTGCGCGTCTGGATCGATGGCAACACGGACGGACGCAACGGAGAAGGCGAACTGCTCACACTCGAAGAAGCCGGGGTGCAAAGCATCAACCTCAACTACACCAACTCCAGTTTCATCGACGCCCAAGGCAACGCGCATCGGCAGGTGGGCAGTTACACCACGCTTGATGGCCAGACCCGCGCCGCCACTGACGTCTGGTTCCAGACCGATCCCACCTACAGCCTGCCCACCGACTGGGTGGAGGTGCCCGAAGACATCGCTGCGCTACCCGACGCCCAGGGCTACGGCAAGGTGCGCGACCTGCACCAGGCCATGGCGATGGACGCCAGTGGCGAACTCAAGGCGCTGGTGACCGCCTTCACCCAGGCCACCACGCCCGAAGAGCGGGATGCGCTGGTGACACAAATCATCTACCGTTGGACCGGGGTGCACAACGTCGACCCGATGAGCCGCGCCTCACGGATGATCTACGGCAACGCCATCGGTGATGCCCGCAAACTGGAAGCGCTGGAAGAGTTCATGGGCGAGGAGTGGGTCGGCATCTGGTGCTGGGGCACGCGTGACCCCAACCCGCATGGCCGGGCAGCGCCAGTGCTGCTCGCTGCCTGGGACGAATTTAAGGCTTTCGTCTACAGCCAGCTCATGGCCCAGACCCATCTCAAAGATTTGGTATTACAAATCGGATTTCGGTGGAACGAAGATCTTGGAGAGCCAGTTGGCGACTTGTCTTTTGTGGCCGACACGCTGTCAACACAAATTCAGTCCGATCCGCAATCGGGTCTCACAGCCTTGGGGGAATTCCTCCGTTCACTGAAGGGGATGGGAGTTGTAACTCGCCTGGATATTGATGGATTCGCGACACAGTTGCTACCCGTCAGTCATCTGGTGAGAGAGGTGTTTCAGGACGTCTTCCCAAATGGATGGGGCGTGCAGGTTGAAGGAGCGACCGAGGGCGGTGATGTACTTTATGGTACTCCGTTGGCCGATATCATCAATGGCAAGGGTGGCAATGACCGCTTGCTTGGACGCGCCGGCAACGACACCCTGATCGGCGGCGCCGGTAACGACATCCTCGACGGGGGCGCGGGCTACGATGAATTGCGTGGTGGTATTGGCTCCGATACCTACCGCTTCGGCCGGGGCGACGGGCAGGACACCATCATCGAGGATTCGTGGATCGCGGGCGAGCGTGATCGCATCGAGCTCAAGGCCGGGCTCAGTCCGGACGACGTGCGGCTGGAGCGGGTGCGCACGGTCAACGGCTGGCAGGTCAGCGACGATCTCAGGATCACGCTGCGCGACACCGGCGAGACGCTGACCGTCAAGAACCATTTCAACGAGAGCAATCGCTACGCGGTGGAAGAGATCGTTTTTGCCGATGGCACCGTGTGGGATGTGGAGGCGATCAAGTCCCGCAGCCTCCTGGGTGAGGCCGGCAACGACGAGCTGCGCGGCTTCAACGGGCGTGACGATCTGATCGAAGGCGGCGCCGGTAACGACAAGCTGATGGGGCTCTCCGGCAATGACACGCTGGCGGGCGGGGATGGCAACGACGAACTCTTTGGTGGTGACGGGAACGACCTGCTCGTCGGTGGCGCCGGTAACGACTGGCTTGAAGGCGGGGCGGGCTCCGACACCTACCGCTTCGGCCTGGGCGACGGGCAGGACGTGATCGCTGAAGGCTACACCGCTGGCGAGGACGTGGTGGAACTCGGCACGGGCATCGCGCCCGCCGATGTCACCGTGCGCTGGACCCTGCAAGGCGACATGGCCGTTCGGCTGCCGGACGGTAGCAAACTCACCGTGCGCGGGCAGGCCAACCCCTGGTCGAGCGAGCTTGGTATCGAGCAGCTGCGCTTTGCCGACGGCACGGTGTGGGATCGCGCCGAACTGGCCGCGCGCGCCTTGGCCGCCACCGACGGGGACGATGCCATCGTCGGCGGTTACCAAGACGACACGCTGGACGGCGGCGCGGGCAACGACCAGTTCCAGGATCTGGGTGGCTACGACACCTATCGCTTCGGCACCGGCGATGGCCAGGACACCATTGCCGACAACTACGGCCGTGTGCTGTTCAAGCCGGGCATCGGCCAGAACGACGTGAGCTTCACCCGCGATGGCAACGACCTGATCGCCACCGTCGCTGCCTCCGGCGACGCGGTGCGCATCAAGGACTGGCTGAACAGCTGGCAGCGCATTGATACCTTCGAGTTCGCCAACGGCGCGCGTTTGAATGTGAATGACGTGCTGGCCAAGTTGAATGTGAGCGAAGGCGCGGAAATCCTCTACGGCTCGCCGGGCGGGGACACATTGACCGGCACCGAGAAGGACAGCACCCTCTACGGCCGCGAAGGCAACGACGTGCTCACCGGCGGCGCTGGACGGGATGAGCTCTTTGGCGAGGACGGTGACGACCTGCTCGATGGCGGCGCCGACCGGGACACGCTCTACGGCGGCGCGGGCAACAACACCTATATCGTCGCCCCGGGCATGGGCCTGGACAATGCCTTTGGCGCGAGCCTGGGGGTGGCCAACGACACCGTGGTGTTCGCGCCGGGCGTCCGGCCGGAGGACGTGTCGGTGCAACTGGGCGACCGTACATGGGATGGCGCCCCGGATGCGGTCGGCTATTACGATCTGGTCATCGGCATCGGCGGCAACGACGCGCTGATCGTGCGCAGCGAGAACTGGGACGACCTCGGGCGCGGCGCGATTCAGCGTTTCCGTTTCGACGACGGCACCGAATGGAAGCTGGCCGACGTGATGGCCCGCGCCGATGGCGGAAAGCACGGCTGGCAGCAACGCTACTGGGGCGACCCCGCCGAGATCGTCGGCAGCCAGGCCGATGACGACATTTACGACTACACCGGCCAGTCGGTCACCGTGCGCTCGCGTGGCAACAACGACAACGTCCACCTTGAAGCCGGCAATGACCGGGTTGCCGCGGGCAGCGGCGACGACAATGTCTATTCCGGCGCGGGGGATGATCTGGTCGCGGGCGAAGCGGGCAACGACAACCTCAGCACCGACGCGGGCGACGACGTGGTCGTCTTCAACCACGGTGACGGCCACGACACGCTGCGCACGGGCGAAGGCACCGACACCCTGTCTTTCGGCGCCACGATCACGCCCGCCATGCTCTCGGCGGCGCTGGACCGCGATGGCCGCGTGATGCTGCTGATCGACGGCGGCGCGGGCGGGTCGATCACGCTCGACAACACGCGCATCAACAATCTGCCGGGCGATCTGGAACGCATCCAGTTCGTCGATGCGGACGGCAAGACGCGCGTGTTTGATCTCGCGGGCTGGCTCCGGGCCAACGCCGCGGCGCTGACCGGCGCCACGGCCGATACGCCGCTCGCCTTCGACGGCACGGGCTTCGAGCTGACCGGCGCGGTGGCTCCGGCGGGCGGCCTGGAAGCCGTGGCCTATGCCCAGTCCGGCGATCTGTTCGGCTCCGCCAATCTGGCCAACAACACCCCGACCGATGGCGATGACGTGCTCTACGGCACCGCCGACGGTGACGCGTTGGATGCCGGTGCGGGCCACGACATCGTGCTGGGGCTCTCTGGGGGCGACACCATCCTGGGTGGCGAGGGCAACGACCTGATCCACGGCGGCGATGGCGACGACGTGCTCGACGGCGGCGCCGGGAACGATGTGATCTACGGCGGCTGGGGTGCAGACCAACTCACCGGCGGCACCGGCAATGACCAACTCTTTGGCGAATGGGGTGGCGACACCTACGTCTATCAGCCTGGCCACGGCGAAGTGATCATCGACGACGATCACCGCGTGCTCAACTGGGGCTATGGCGGTGAGTGGGGGTATGGCGGCGAAGTCGCGCGCGCAGCCCTCTGGGACGGCGGCGAAGGTGGCTACGACGGAGGCTGGGATGGCGGCGAGGGTGGCTGGGGGTACGGCGGCGCCATCGTCGACGACGCGCCCAACATCCTGACCTTCGGCCCCGGTATCCGCCCGCAAGACCTGCGCTATTCGGAAAGGAATGGCGATCTGGTGATCGAGTTCGCCAATCAGCCCGGCGACCGGGTGATCCTGCGCGGCTTCGAGCCGAATCGGGCCACGCAGACCCGCTCGGTGGACATCATCCGCTTTGCCGACGGCACGGAGATCGTGGCCGAATCCATCGAAGCCACCGGCAAGACCGAAATCGCCGGCGATGAAGGCGCCTGGCTCGACGGCACGCCGTTTGCCGACACCCTGATCGGCGGCGACGGCGATGACGTGCTCAATGGCAACGGCGGTGCAGATCGCCTGGTCGGCGGCGCGGGATCGGACACCTACCGCATCCACAAGGAATGGGGCAGCCGACCCGCCGAGACGCTTATCGCCGAAACCTGGCGTGAGCAGGATTTCAACCGCATCGAGATCACCGGCGACATCAATGCCGACGCGCTGCGCCTGGAATTCGATGGCCGTGACCTGCTCCTGCGCCTGACCGAAGAGGGCGACATGATCCGCTTCGCCGGCTTCGATCCGCGCGCAGAAGGCATGCAAGCCCCGGTCTCGGAAATCAGCCTGCCCTGGTGGGGGGTAACGCTTTCGTTCGATGAACTGATGGCACGGGGTGTGCGTTATGGCGGCCACACGCAAGATATCTATGTGGTCAATATCGGAGACGGAGACATTCTGATCGACGATGTTGCCGTCCCCGATGCAGGGAACGTGCTGCGCTTTGGCCCAGGCATCGATCCTGAAACCCTACGCAATCGCCTGAGCTTCGAAGCGGACGGTAACGGCGGCCATGTGCTGCTGATGCCATACGGGAACGAAGATGATGTGGTGAGGTTGACGGGCTTTAATCCGGACGATGTGCTAGGTGGCGGGCACACGATTGAGCGTTTTGAGTTTGCTGATGGAACGATATGGGATTACGCCACGTTGGTATCGGCTGGCTTCCTGGTTGAAGGTGACGAGCAAGAAAATGATTTGATCGGCACAAACCTTGCGGACCGGCTCCACGGGGGCGATGGCAACGATGTTCTCCACGGCGGCGCTGGCAGCGATGAGTTACACGGAGGCACCGGCAACGACATGCTTTACGGCGGGGTTGGCGACGATGCCTATGTCTTCAACAAAGGCGATGGCGTCGACACGATCATCGACAGCGGTGCAACCGATTTCAATTACATCCGTTTCGGGGAGGGCATCCGGCCCGAAGACATCCACCAGGAATGGGATGGCGACACCCTTGTCTTGCGCTACAGCGAGGACGATGCCGTGCGCATCGAGAACTACTATGGCGCGGAGGGCAACCCGGTCATTCTGGCGCTTGCGTTTGATGACGGCACCGTGGTGTCTCTGACCGAGCAAATGAACCGCAGCCCGGTGGCCAATGGGCAGGTGGTCGATGCGCTGGCCACCGAAGACCAGGAGTTCCGCCTGATGCTGCCGGCGGACTTGTTTAGCGACCCGGATGCATCCGATGAGATCCAGATGAATGTCAGGCTTGCCAACGGCGACCCCCTGCCCAGTTGGCTCAGCTACGACCCCGTCTCCAGAACGTTGAGTGGAACACCCACAAACGATGACGTGGGTGGCCTCGAGCTTGTCGTGGAAGGCCGGGATCACTTCGGGGCGGTTGTAAGCACGGCTTTCCACGTCACCGTGCAAAACACCAACGACGCGCCGGAAGTCGGCGCGCCCCTGTCCGACCTGCGCGCCGTGCAGGATGCGCCCTTCAGCTTCACCCTGCCTGCTGACAGCTTCCGCGACGTGGATGCGGGCGATGCGCTGTCCTACTCGGCCACGCTGGCAAACGGCGATCCGCTGCCCGCCTGGCTCGCCTTCGATGCGCAGACCGGCACCTTCTCCGGCACCCCGACTAACGGCGATGTCGGCGCATTGCGGGTCCGTGTGACCGCCACCGACCTGACGGGCGAGTCGGCCAGCCAGAGCTTCGCGCTCGAAGTGGCCGACACCAACGATGCCCCGGTGGCCGGCAGTCCGCTCGCGGCGCAGACCGCGACCGAGGATGCCGCCTTCGTCTATGCCTTGCCGAGCGACGCTTTCGTCGATCCCGATGCCGGCGACCGCCTGCGCTACGCCGCCACCCTGGCCAATGGCGATCCGCTGCCGGCCTGGCTGTCGTTCGACGCCGCCTCCGGCACCTTCAGCGGTACACCCGGCAACGACGATGTGGGTGAACTGCAGCTCTCCGTCACCGCGACCGACCTGGCCGGCGCCAGCGCCACGCAGAACTTGCGCCTGACCGTGGGCAACGTCAACGATGCTCCGGAAGTGGCCCTGGCGCTGGCCGACCAGCAAGCCACCGAGGATGCGCCCTTCAGCTTCACCGTGCCGGAAGGCGCCTTCCGCGACGTGGATGCAGGCGACGTGCTCACACTCTCGGCAACTCGCGCGGACGGCTCGGTGCTGCCTGCATGGCTCGCCTTCGATGCCGCAACGCGCACCTTCTCCGGCCTGCCTGCCAATGACCACGTTGGCAATGTCTCGATCCGGCTCACCGCCACCGATGCCGCCGGCGCACAGGCGAGCCAGACCTTCGCCATTGCGGTGGCCAACACCAACGACGCGCCGGAAGTCGGCGTGCCGCTGGCCAACCAGAGTGGGCGCGTGGGGCAGGCGGTCAGCTGGCAGTTGCCGGCTGGGGCCTTCTTCGACGTCGATGCGGGCGATGCGCTGACCTACGCCGCGACGCTGGCCAGTGGCGAAGCGCTGCCCGCCTGGCTGTCGTTCGATGCCGCCACCGGCACTTTCAGCGGCACACCCACCGCCGCCGGTAGCGTGCAGTTGCGGGTGACCGCCACCGATCTGGCCGGTGCGCAGGCGCATCAGCGCTTTGCCTTCGAGGCCGTGGCCGGCGGCGGCAACCTGCCGCCGGTGACCGCGCCCGATGCGGCCAGCGTCAGCGAAGACTGCAAGCTCATCACCTGGGGCAACGTGCTGGCCAATGACCGCGATCCGGAGGGCAGCTCGCTCACCGTGACGGATGCCGGCATCCGTCGTGGCGAATACGGCTGGCTCAAGCTCCTGCCCGATGGCAGCTACGCCTACGTGCTGGACAACGCCTCCAGCAAAGTACAGAGCCTGGCCGAGGGCCAGAAGGTCACCGACCGCTTTGCCTACACGGCCAGCGACGGTATGGCGGCCTCTTCCGGCGAACTGGCCGTGACCGTGAGCGGCAACAACGACGCCCCGGTGCTGACCCGAAAGCTCTCCGACGTGCAGCTGGCCAAGGGCCGCGCCTTCTCCTGGCAGATGCCCGCAGGCAGCTTTACCGACATCGACCGCGCGGACAAGCTTACCTATACGGCCACGCTCGCCAACGGCAAGGCCCTGCCTTCCTGGCTCAAGTTCGATGCCGCGACGCAGACCTTCAGCGGCACGGCGCCTGCGGGCTCGATCTCCGCCCTCGACGTCAAGGTGGTCGCCAGCGACGGCCACGGCGCCTGCTCCACGGCTTCCGATGTGTTCCGCATCACGATCGGCAACAAGATCGTGCTGCCGGCGGCAGCCAAGGGCAACGAGGGGCTGGGCAACGGTTGCGACTCGCCGCCGCCGGGCCATGCGGCCAACTGGAACGATGGCCCGGGCACTGCCCCCAGCAACCCGGGCAGCAAGGCACAGAAAGACGATCTCCTCGATCGCTTCCTGGACGGCTTCAAGGCCGACGCCAAGGCGGCGGCGAACAAGAGTTCTTTGGGAAGTCTGGATGCCGGCTGGTTCGATCGCTGGCTCACGCCGCCCGCCCCATCCAACGGGCAGGCCATGTCTTCGAGCAACGGCCAAGCGGTCGAAGCGCACTGGCAACATCTGCTGCAAGCCTTGAGCCGGCTGGACGCCGAGCGGCAGGGCGCGGCGCCGTGGCTTGGCAAGGGGCAGGGCGCCGACCTCTCGGGGCTGGCCGGGCTGCTGTCCAGCAGCAATGCCATGCTGCGCACCCACGGCGATGCCGTCGGGCTGGCGGCGGGAGCCCAGCTCAAAGGCTTTGCTGGCCTGCGCGAAGGGATGAGCAAGCTCACATGCTGATGCAAAAAAACGCGCCATGGCGCAGGTGCTGATCGCGTGGGAACTGGGCGAGGCCTTCGGGCACCTCGCCCGCTGCCTGCGGCTGGCGCATGGGCTCGTGGCCCGCGGGCACGGGGTGACCCTGGCGCTCAAGGACGTTCGGCTACCCGCCGGACAGACTACGGCACCCGGCATCACCGTGTTGCCCGCGCCCTTGACCCCACAGGCAGGTGCTGGCGGTAACCCGCCGGTGAATTACGCCGACGTGCTGCGTGTCAGTGGTTTTGCCGATGCGCGGGAGGTGGCTGCGCGGCTCAATGCCTGGCGCGGGATGTTGACGCTGGTCCGGCCGGATGTGCTGGTCGCCGACCATGCGCCGACGGCCTTGCTGGCTGCGCGCCTGGCGGACATCCCCCATCTGTCCATCGGCAACGGCTTTGCGATTCCTCCGGCCGTTGCACCCTGGCCCTCGATTCGGCCTTGGGAGACGGTTCCCGATCAGGCGCTCGCCTCGGCCGAGGCCAGGCTCGACCAAGTGCTGGATTCGGCGCAGAAGGCGCTGGGCCATGCCCGGGCGGTGCGTGTGCGCGACTTGTTTGGCGCGCACGACATCCTGGACACCTTTGCCGAACTCGACCACTACGGCGCGCGTCCGGATGGGTGCTATGTCGGGCCCATCGTCTCGGTGCCCCAGGCCCTGCGCGTTGCCTGGCAAAGCCGGGAGGGCCCCAAGGTGCTCGCCTACCTGCGCCCCGCCGTGCCAGGCTTTGCGGCGATCCTGCAGGCGCTCGCACGGCTGGATGCCGAGGTGCTGTGCATCGCGCCCGGGATGAGCCCGGATGCCGCGAAACGGTTTGCCACGCGGCGCTTGCGCATCGCGCTGGCCCCAGTGGAATTGCCCCCCCTGCTCGAACGCGCCGATCTGGCGGTGGGCTACGGCAACAGCGGTTTCTCGACCCAGGCCTTGTTGGCGGGTGTGCCCTTGGCGATGCGCCCCCGGCATGTCGAGCAGGCGCTTTTTGCCCATCGGGTAGAGGCGCTGGGTGCAGGCAATCTGCTCAGAGGCCGCGTCGATGCCGACAGCGTCAGCACGTCGTTGCGAGAAGTGCTCGAGAACCCCACGTATCGGCAGGCCGCCCGCGCGTTCCGTAGCCGCCACGCCGATTTCTCGCCCAGCCAGGCCATCGAACAAAGCCTGTCCTGCATCGAGCGCACGTTTCTCGACGACTGGAACACTGACCGCACCCGGAAGAACCAAGAACCACAAGAGAGCCCTCCGGCATGCCTGCATTGAAGTCCCTCATCCGACACAGCCACAACGATCCTCTGGATTTCCATCCGCCGTTGATTCGCTTGCAGCACAGCGCGCCGCATCCGCAAGGGCGGCGCGTGCTGTGGGCCATCCTGGCGCTGGTCGCCTTTCTCATCGTCTGGGCGCTGTTGGGACGATTGGACATCGTGGCGGTGGCCGACGGCAAGCTGGTGCCGGCGAGCTACCTCAAGATCGTGCAGCCCTCGGAAGCGGGCATCGTCAAGGAAATCCTGGTGCGCGAGGGTGAAACCGTGCGCGCCGGACAAACCCTGATGCGCATGGATGCGCTCTTCACCGAAGCCGATCTCACCGCCATCACCACCGAATACGCCCGCAAGCGCTTGCAGTTGGCCCGCATCGATGCCGAGCTTACCGGCAAGCCCTTCCAGCCGGACGTTCAGGCGCCGGCGGCGCTATTGCGCGAAACCGCCGCCCAGTACCAGGCCAACCGCGATGCCCTGGCGGCGGCGCTCGCCGAAGAACGTAGCCGTCTGGTCAAGGCGCAGCAGGAACTGGCCGCCGCCCGCCAGCAGAAAGAACGGCTGGAAGCCGTGCTGCCCCACTACCGCGAGCAGGACAAGGCTTATGAAAAGCTGGTCAAGGAAGGCTTCGCCGGTGGCTTGATGGGATCGGACAAACGCCGCGAGCGCATCGAGAAGGAACAGGAATTGGAGACGCAAAAGCACTTGATCGCCTCCGCCCAGGCCAGCATCGACCAGTCACAGAAGAAGTTGAAGCAGATCGAGGCCGACTATCTGCGGCAGTTGCACGCCGAGCGCAATGAAGCCCAAGCGCAGATCGACAAACTGGCCAAGGAACTGGAGAAACAGCAGCACCGGCGTGAACTGCTGGAACTGAAAGCCCCGCAGGACGGTGTGATCAAGGATCTGGCCACGCACACCGCTGGTACCGTGGTGCAGCCGGGCACCGTGCTGGCGAGCCTCGTGCCCCGCGACGAGCGACTCAAGGCCGAGGTCTGGGTCTCGAACGAGGATATCGGCTTCGTGCGGCCGGGCCAGCCGGTCAAGCTGAAATTCGCCACCTATCCGTTCCAGAAGTACGGCATGGGACGCGGCACCGTCGAGCACGTGAGCGCCGACGCCCAGAGCGAGGAAGAGGCCCGCGACAAGGGCCTGCAAGGCGCCGGCCAACGCCCGCTGCGCTACAAGGCCCTGGTGACGCTCGAGGCAAACGCGCTGGAGACGGATGGCGTCAAATACCCGCTGTCGGTCGGCATGCAGACCACGGCGGAAATCCTGCTGGGCAACCGTACCGTGGCGGAATACCTGCTCTCGCCGGTGAAGAAGGCCTGGCACGAGGCAGGCCGGGAGCGATGAGCGGTGCGCCAACGCAGCCGACGCTGACGGACGCGCTGGCCAGCAACGTGCCAGGCATCTACTGGCCCGCCGTGGTCGGCGCGCGGGATGCCACCGTGCTCGCCTTGCTGTTCCAGATGGAAAGCACGCAGTGGTTATCAGCCGAGGCGCTGCGCGAGCGACAGAACCGGCAACTGGGTGCGCTGCTCGACCACGCCCGTCGCCACTGCCCCTTCTATCACGAGCGTCTTCCCAACGACCTGGCCCGCTGGCACGACATTCCGCTGCTGACCCGTGCGGATCTGCAAACGCAGGTTGATGGCATACGGGCAACCACCTATCCGCGCGCTCACGGCAAGACCTTTGACATCGCGACCGGCGGCTCAACGGCTGAACCCGTCACGGTGCGGCGCACAGCACTGACGCAACTGTTCTGGCAGGCGGCCACGCTGCGCGACCATCTCTGGCATCGGCGCGATCTCTCCTCGACGATGGCCATCATCCGCCAGTTTCCGGAACCGGTGGACTCTACCAAACCCGGGCGATGGGGCGGCGTGTTATGCAGCGGCCCGGCCTGGCACCTGCCGATCTCGACCGCCGTGGAAGCCCAGTTGCGCTGGCTGCGAGGTGTCGATCCCGACATCCTGCTTACCTATCCGGCCAACCTGGATGCTTTGCTGACGCACATGCACTACGAGGGTGCCACCCCGCCGCGCCTGCGCGAGGTGCGCACCATCAGCGGCACGGTCACCGCGGCACTGCGCGAGCGGTGCCAGCAAGTCCTGGGCGTGCCCCTGACCGATCTCTACAGCGCCCAAGAGGTCGGCGTCATCGCCCTGCAATGTCCGGACAGCGGCCTGCTGCATGTGCAATCCGAACACGTGCTGGTGGAAGTGCTCGATGAACAAGGTCAGCCCTGCCGGGAAGGCGAGATCGGTCAAGTGGTAGTGACCGATCTGCACAACTTCGCCATGCCGCTGATCCGTTATGCGCTGCGCGACTGGGCCGAGGTGGGGCCGCCTTGTTCCTGCGGGCGAGGTTTACCTACCCTGCGCCGGGTCGTGGGCCGCAGTCGCAATATGGCGATGAGCCCCGAGGGCAAGCGGTTCTGGCCGGTATTGGACACCAAACGCATACTGGAAGCTATCCCGCACTTGCGCCAGTACCAGTTCGAGCAGACCGCAGAGAACGCCATCACGGCACGCTTGGTGTGCGCGCCTGCGCCAAGTCCCGAACAACTGCAGAAATTGCAGGCAACGCTGGAGCAGATGCTGGGCCATACCTACCGCTGGACGTGGGAGTTGAGCGCCACCCCTCTGAGCTTGTCGGCCAGCGGCAAGTTCGAGGAATTCGTGTCTCGGGTTGCTTGGCGTGGAGTGGATGGCTCATCCGTCTCGTCATCCCGATAGATAACGGGGTCTGATTTCGGCTGAGGAGGCGAGAAAGTCTGTGGATTTGTGAATTTCCCGGCGTTGCCGGGAGCGGCTGCTTCCTGTGGATGAACCTGATGGACAACCTTACAGGTTGTCCACAGGTGTCACCCACAGGACTCCAGCCTAATTCACAAGCTCCACAGACCGGCAATTCATTTCGTATACCGAGAAAACCAAAACCCGCCCGCTGCCGGCCAGCCATTGGAATCCGTGGCCGACTTTGGATTGGAATGGATGGCAGGGTTTCGAATGGAATGGGTGGCAGAGTTTGCACTGGAAATGATGGCCGACATTCGATTGGAAACAGTGGCGGGTTTCATCGGAATACGCAATTGGCTTGCGGCAGGCGGTATCCGAGCCAACCCGGCTGGTGGCCTACTGTCGCGTATCCAGTGCGGCACAGAAGCTAGACCTTGCCAACCAGCGCAAGGTGCTGGAAGAGTTCGTGGTGGCGAAAGGGCTGGCGAACGTGGAGTTCGTCGAA
>JBEVAM010000018.1:0-23296 GCA_051297135.1 Halothiobacillaceae bacterium | reverse complement strand
TCCTATCACACCACCAACCAAAGTCAATACAACCACATACCAACTTTGGCGTCGCTACACCTAGCGCAGGTGACCGAAGATCAGCACATTCTAGCATCGCTTCGGCCTATGTCAACAACCAGCACTTCGCCTCGTTGTCTCCACTGCATCGCAGCAGCAGGAACGCATTATAGACCCTCCCCGCTGCCTGTCAACACATGTGGATCAAAATATCTCAACGCGGGCCACCCGACGCTTGCCCACCTGGACCACAACAGTCCGCCCACGCGCAAGCTTCAGGCCACGATCTTCGATCCGCTCGCCTTCCAAACGAACACCCCCCTGCTCAATCATGCGGTAGGCCTCCGAAGTACTGGCCACCAAGCCCGCCCCCTTGAGAAGCGCAGCAATGGAAAGCATGCCATCTTCTTGGGCAGCCAGCCGAACCTCTTCGAGATCCTCCGGCAGTCGCCCTTTCTGAAAGCGATCGATAAAGGCCAGGCGAGCACGCTCCCCCGCTCCTGCACCATGAAAACGGTCAACCAGCTCGACCGCAAGCTCGAACTTCACATCGCGCGGATTGCGCCCGTCCGCCACATCCTGCTTGAGACGGGCAATCTCCTCAATGGACCGAAAACTGAGCAACTCGAAATAGCGCCACATGAGCGTATCCGAGATCGACATGAGCTTGCCAAACATACTATCGGCCGGCTCACTGATACCAATATAGTTACCCAGCGACTTGGACATCTTCTGCACACCGTCCAACCCCTCAAGGATCGGCACGGTCATCACCACCTGCTGGGGCTGACCATACTGACGCTGCAACTCACGACCCACCAACAGGTTGAACTTCTGATCGGTCCCCCCAAGCTCCACATCAGCCTCGAGAACCACCGAGTCATATCCCTGGATCAGCGGATAGAGAAACTCGTGAATGGCGATCGGCTGCTGACTACCATAGCGCTTGCTAAAGTCGTCTCGCTCGAGCATGCGGGCCACGGTATGACGCGAGGCAAGCGTAATCATGTCGGCCGAGGACATGCGACTCAGCCAGCGAGAGTTGAATTCGATCCGCGTCCGCTCAGGATCGAGGATCTTGAAGACCTGCTCTTGGTAAGTGCGAGCGTTTTCAATCACCTGATCCCGCGTCAGCGGCTTGCGCGTCGCACTCTTGCCCGTTGGGTCGCCAATCATGCCGGTAAAATCGCCGATCAGAAAGATGACCTCGTGCCCAAGCTCCTGGAAGGTGCGCAGTTTGTTGATCAAGACGGTGTGCCCCAAGTGCAGATCAGGAGCCGTGGGATCAAATCCTGCCTTCACCCGTAGAGGTCGTCCAAGCTTGAGCTTCTCGATCAGCTCCCCCTCCACAAGGATCTCCTCGGTGCCGCGGCGAATTTCCCGCAACGCACTTTCTATGTCGTGCATGTCGACCTCTACTCGTTCATGACTCGTTCATTGACCCTGCTTGCCATGGCCGCTATTTTAACCCGATCGAAACCTCTTCCAGGCTCGGGAGCAATACATGATCCGCCATGCCGGCCAGCAAACCCATCGCAAGAACCGCTTGACCACCCGCCACCACACTGTCCTGCGATGGAGTATTCTAGCCATCGGACTCGCATCCCTAGGGGTGGTGATCGGCAAGATCTCAGAGCCCACCAGCCAGCCAAACGACCCACTCTCCCCCGCCAACCAGCTCACCGCCATCACCCTACCGCCCGATCCGGCCTCGATCCCCACCCACCAAGAGCCGATCCCTGCCAACCAAGAACCACCGCATGCAGCAACTCCGCCCAAGGCTAGTCCGACGGACGAAAGCGCGTCGCAGGGCGAAACCATCGACGTCGTCGTCGAGAAGGGAACGACTCTCTCCAAGATCTTCGCCAGCCTGGATCTTCCTGCTCACGAACTGGACCAGATCGTCAAACTCGGCGACGACGCACTCAGACTCACCCGCCTGCGTCCGGGCGAATCCATCACCTTCAGTCTGTCCGACACCCATGAGCTGCAGCGCCTAAGCTATGCGCTGGGGCATGACCGTACCCTGCACGTGGTGCGCGGCGAGGACGGGACCTTCAAGAGCGAAATTGAACAACACCCGCTCGAATACCGTCAGACCCTCGGCAGTGGCACGATCAAAAGCTCCTTCTATCAGGCAGCCGTCGACGCCGGCCTGCCCCCGGACATGGTACTCCGCCTAGCCGACATCTTCGGCTGGAAGATCAACTTCCTGACCGACATCCAAGAAGGCGACCGTTTCAGCATCCTGTACGAGACGGTCTACAAGAATGGTGAGCCAGTAACCACAGGCGACATCCTGGCCGCCTCCTTCATCAACAACGGCAAGCTGTTCCAGGCCGTGCGCTATACCGACAAGGAGGGCAACACAGCGTATTACACACCCGACGGCAAGAGCCTCAAGCGCGGCTTCCTGCGCTACCCGGTGGAGTTCTCGCGAATCAGTTCACGCTTCTCCAATACTCGCCTGCATCCTATCCTGCACGAGGTCCGCGCACATAAGGGGGTTGACTTTGCCGCCCCCACCGGCACACCCATCCACGCAGTCGCCGACGGCAAGATCTCCTTCCAAGGCTGGAAGGGGGGCTACGGTAAAGTGGTCATCATCCAGCACGATAGCACCTATAGCACCGTCTACGGCCACATGTCGCGCTTCGAACCCGGCCTGCGTGAGGGGGCCCGCGTCAAGCAGGGCCAGGTGATCGGCTATGTCGGTGCCACCGGCTATGCGACCGGCCCCCACCTGCACTACGAATTCCGCATCAATGGCGTGCATCGCGATCCTCTCTCGGTCGCCCTGCCTGAAGCCCAGCCCATTCCCGCCAGCGAACGCCCCCGCTTTCTGGCCGAGTCTGCCCAGATCCTCGCCCAAATGAGCCGCATGGAGAACGAAGCCCAGACCGCGAGCATCGCCGCTCGCGACGATACCGCACAGCGTTGATCGCATGGGGCTCTACATCGGGCTGCTATCCGGCACCAGCATGGACGGTGTCGACGTCTGCCTGGCCGACCTCGGCAGCCCGCGCCCCCTACTCATCGGCGCTCACCACCGCCCCTACCCTGCGGACCTTTTGCGCGAATTGCGCGCCTTGACCTCATCGCAGGCCGAACGGGGCGTGCAGCGGCTCGGGCGGCTGGATGCCTGGATCGGAGAGATCTTTGCCGACTCGGTGCTCCAGCTGCTCGAACAGACCGGCATCCGGGCTTCGGAGGTGCGGGCCATCGGCTCTCACGGTCAGACGCTTTGGCACGCCCCGCACGCCGATTGGCCACACACCCTGCAGATTGGCGACCCGCACCGCATTGCCGAGCGCACAGGCATCACCGTGGTGGCGGACTTTCGCCGCCGAGACGTGGCCGCCGGGGGACAGGGCGCACCTCTGGTGCCGCTCGTCCATTGGGCCCTGTTCGGCCATACCGATGAGCCCCGCCTCGTTGCCAACATCGGTGGCATGGCGAACATCACCGTGCTCCCCCGTGGGAGGGAAACCAGCGGAGTGCAGGGCTTCGACACGGGCCCTGGCAACACCCTGATGGACGCATGGATCCTCCGCCACCACGGCCAGGCCTACGATCGGGACGGAGCATGGGCAGAGACCGGCCAGGTGCAGGAAGACCTGCTCGCGCGCCTGCTGGACGAACCCTATTTCGCCCTTCCCGCACCCAAGAGCAGCGGACCGGAGCTATTCAATCTCGACTGGCTCCAGGCACGCGCGGGAGGCCTGCTGCGTGAAGTCGCCCCCGAGGACGTGCAAGCCACCCTGCTCGAGCTCACCGCACGGACCCTGGTCGGGGCGGCTCGCACGGCGGCGCCAGCGGCAAAACGGATGCTGGTCTGCGGCGGAGGGGCCTACAACATCGCGCTCATGCGCAGGATGCAGGCACTGGCCGGAGCGATGAAGGTGGAAAGCACGACCGACCACGGCGTGGAGCCGGCGTGGGTGGAGGCCTTGGCCTTTGCCTGGCTGGCAAGACAGACCATGGAGGGCCGGCCAGGCAACCTGCCCCAAGTGACCGGCGCACGGGGGGAGCGGGTACTCGGCGCCATCATCCCCGGTGGAGGAGGCAGCAACCGTCAGTGATGACCTGAGTCGCGCAGATTCATCGGCAGATAGCTGCGGATCGGTGGGCCCACATAATCCTGCGTCGGCCGATAGATGCGGTTCTGCGACAGCTGTTCCTTCCAATGCGCCAGCCAACCCGCAGTGCGGGCGATGGCGAAAATCGGCGTGAACAGGTCCTCGGGAATGCCCATCGCGTCGTACAGCAAGCCAGAATAGAAGTCAACGTTCGGGTGCACACCCTTGTGCCCCAGCCGCTCGACGGCCGCGGCCTCAAGCGCCTTGGCGATGTCGTACAACGGGCTCAGCTCACCATGACGATGCTCGCGCAGCTGCTCAAGCATGCCCTGCAGGATATCGGCGCGCGGGTCTTTCACCTTATACTCGCGATGGCCAAACCCCCACACCACCTGCTTGTTCGCCAGGCGCTTCTCCAACCAGCTCTCCGCCTTCTCCGGCGAACCAATCTCGCGCAACATCTCCAGCACACGCTGGTTGGCCCCACCGTGCAAAGGCCCGGCCAGGGTGCCAATGGCCGAGGCGACAACCAGGTTCGGCGCCGCCAGTGTGGAACCACAGACCAGCGCCGCGAAGGTCGAGGCGTTGATGGTGTGCTCGGCATGCAACACCAAGCAGGCGTCCATGATGCGTGCCTCAACCGGGTCCGGCTCACGTTCCTTCATCATGTAGAGAAAATTTTCCGCGTAGCTTAGGTCCTTGCGCGGCGGCACGGGGTCGTCACCACGGCGGATGTGGTGCCACATCGCCACGAGCGTAGCCATGCTGGCAAGGATCTTGATCGAGGTGCTGTTGACAAACTCCTCCGTAGGCCCCGCCCCGTCCGCAGTCATGCGCTCGCTACCGGGATAGAACATGCCGAGGCTCGCCACACAGGTCTGTAGCATCTCCATCGGGTGGCCGTCGGTGGGGAGGAATTTCATGATCTCCCGCACGTTGTATTTTACCCGGCGGTTGTTGCGCAGCTCGCGGTCGAAGGCTTCGAGTTCCGCCTGCCTTGGCAACTCGCCGTGAAACAGCAGGTAGGCCGTTTCCTCAAAGGTGGAGAGACGGGCCAGTTCGACGATGGGGTAGCCACGGTAGGTCAGAATGCCCTGCTGTCCGTCCAGGAAGGAAATGCTTGAGCGGGTAGCAGGTACCCCTTGCAAGCCGGGGACATAACTCATGCGCAATGATCCTGAAACGAGAAGGGCGCCCCCGCAGGGGAGCGCCGGTTGAAAGACGTCAGACGGAAAAGGACGAGCCGCAACCGCAGGTGGTGGTGGCATGCGGGTTGCGGATCACGAACTGCGCCCCCTCCAAGCCCTCGGTGTAATCGATGGTTGCACCGGTCAGGTACTGGATGCTCATCGGATCGATCAGCAGCGTCACCCCTCCTTTGTCCATCCGGGTGTCGCCTTCCTGTTCGTTCTCATCGAAAGTAAAGCCGTACTGGAAACCAGCACAACCACCGCCAGTGATGAACACCCGCAGTTTCAGTGAAGGGTTGCCCTCCTCCTCGATCAGCTGGCGCACCTTGGCGACCGCACTGTCGGTGAAAATGATCGGCTCCTGGACTTGTTCAGACATGGGGAAGACCTCCCGAAAACAGGATTGAAAAGGGAGTTTACCCGAGAATGCCCGCGATGGAACTCGTCCATGCCCTCACGGCAAAAGGCCGATGGTGCGCAGTCCAGTATCCTCCGGCAGATCGAACATGATGTTCATGTTCTGCACCGCTTGGCCGGATGCACCCTTGACCAGGTTGTCGATGACCGACAGGATGACCGCAACATCCCCGCCTGTGGGGCGGTAGACCGCGATGCGGCAGGTGTTGGTCCCGCGCACGCTGCGCGTTTCTGGCAGGCTGCCAGGGGGCATCACGTCGACGAAGGGCTCGTGCGCATAGGCCTGCTCGAACAGGTCCTGCAGATCTTGCGCGTCCGCCTCGAGGGGGGCATACAGGGTGGCCTCGATGCCGCGCACCATCGGCACCAGGTGTGGCACGAAGGTTAGGCCGATGGCTCGACCACAGACCGATTGCAGCACCTGACAGATCTCCGGATGGTGACGATGACCCGCCACAGCATAGGCGCGGAAGCTCTCGCCCGCCTCCGCCATCAGGGTGTGCACCTCGGCCTTGCGGCCGGCACCACTGACCCCGGACTTGGAGTCCGCGATCAGGCGCGTGGTGTCCACCCAGCCGGCCTTGACCAGCGGCAGCAGACCGAGGGTGACAGCCGTGACGTGGCAACCGGGATTGGCGACCAGGCGGGCCCCACGGATCGCCTTGCGGTTCAGCTCCGGCAGCCCGTACACGGCCTCAGCGACGAGGTCCGGGCTGGCGTGGGGCATACCGTACCACTTCTCCCAGAGGGCGATGTCCTTGATGCGGAAGTCCGCCGCAAGGTCGATCACGCGCACACCAGCCTCCAACAGCTCGCGCGCAGCACCCATGGCGATGCCGTTCGGCGTGGCGAAGAACACCACATCACAGCCGGAAAGATCAGCCTCGGACGGATCGCTGAAGGCAAGATCCACATGGCCGCGCAGGTTGGGGAACATGTCCGCCACCTTCTCGCCAGCGTTGCCGCGCGAGGTGATGGCCGTCAATTCGACCTCAGGGTGCAGGGCAAGGATGCGCAAAAGCTCCACCCCGGTGTAGCCGGTGCCACCAACGATACCAACGCGAATCATGTGTCTACTCCACTTGCCAGGGATGGATCATGGAAGGAATGATAACGGCTTGCCCTCACCTTGCGCGAGAACAGCCACCGGAGTCCGCCACGATGATCGATCGCCGCCGTTTCTTCGCCCTGTCCATGGCCTTCGTCCTCGCGGCCTGTGGCCAGAAAAGCGCCGGTCCTGACGCCCCGCTCCTGCTGCTCGATGCCCCGCCCACCAGCCTTGCTGCCCTGCGCGGCCAGCCCGTACTGCTGACCTTCTGGGCCACCACCTGCCCCGGCTGCATCGAGGAAATCCCGCTTCTTGTCGAATTGCACAGGGAATACGGCTCACGCGGCCTGAAGGTCATTGGTGTGGCGATGAGCTACGACCCGGAACCGCAAGTGCGTGCCCTGCGCGAGCGCATGGCCATCCCCTACCCCATTGCGCTCGATCGAGACGGGGCGGCGAGCGAGGCCATGGGCAAGGTGCGCCTGACCCCCACCACCTTCCTGCTCGACCCGCAGGGACGCGTGGTGTACCAGAAGATCGGTATTTTTGATCTGGCCAAGGTCAAGGGCCTGATCGAGGGGATGCTGCCAAAGGGCTGACTTAGAAACCTAGCCAGCGGGCGGTCTGGTAGAACACCAGGCTGACCGCATAGGCGAGCGAGAGCGACCAGAGCACGCTGGTAAGGGCCAGGCGCCAACTGCGGCTCTCCGCCCGAATAGCAGCCAGGGTGGAGACACAGGGCGTGTACAGCAGGGTGAAGAGCATGAAGCTGAAGGCCTGCACCCCGTCCATGTGGTGCTGCACGGCAGCGGCCAGGCCGTCCTCACCCACCCCATACAAAACAGCCAACCCGCCCAGCACGACCTCCTTGGCCATGAAGCCAAACAGGAGGGCCAGGGTGAGTAGCGGATCGAAGCCGAGCGGAGCAAAGATCCCAGCGACCATCTGGCCGAGTCGACCGGCATAACTTTCCGGACTGGATGGCTGCACGCCCCACGGCAGGTGGGTCAAAAGCCAGATGATCACCACGCCGAGCACGATGAAACGGGTGGCACGACGCAGGAAATGCGCGACCTCGCCCCAGGCCGTCTTGAACATCGTCTCCACCACTGGCAGGCGATAGGGTGGCAGTTCCAGGATGACCGGCTCCACTGCGTTGTAACGTCGCTTGAACAGCCAGGCCGTGAGTATGGCCGCCAGCAGGCTGAGCATGTACAGACAGAACAGCACAAGGGCTGCCTGATGCGGGGTGAACAGCACGGCGACGAAGAACAAGAAGACCTGCAGGCGCGCGGCACAGAGTGAGAACGGCAGCACCAGCATGGTCAGCGCGCGCAGGCCGGGCGAGCGCATGACCCGTGTCCCCATCACCGCCGGCACGTTGCAACCCATGCCGAAGAGATGGAGGACGAAACCGCGGCCATCCAGCCCCAAGCGAGCCATGAAACCATCGACCAGGAAGGCCGCGCGAGCGAGGTAACCCGAGTCCTCCACCGCCGACATGACGATGAAGAACAGGGCGATCACCGGCAAGAAGCTGGCCACCGTGGCCAGACCATCATAGATGCCCTCGAATAGCAGCCCCTGACCGAAGGCAGGGAGGGCGTGGGCAAGCATGCCATGTAGCCCATCCCGGAGTAGGCCGAGGGCCCACTCCACCGCGTCCTGCAGCGGTGCCCCGAGGGCAAAGATGAACTGGAACAGCAGAAACAGGCTGAAGAAGAAGATCGGCAGCCCCCAGATACGATGTAGTAAGATGCGGTCCAGCCGCTCGCTCAGCTGGTCCGAGAGCTGATGCGGGGTCTTTACCGCCACCCGCAGGAGGGATTCAGTCTCCTCCTGCACCGTCTCCTCCGGGGTCAGACGCTCGGCCAGCTCGGTCAGCGGCACCGACCGGGCCTCGCGCAAGGCCGCCGCCATGGCCGAACGCAGCCGCCCAATGCCCTCCGCCCGACGGGCACTGATCTCCAGCACCGGGAAGCCCAGCGACTCCTCCAGGCGCTCGACATCGATGTTCACGCCAAAACGCTCGGCCTCATCCCGCATGTTGAGCACGGCGAGCATTGGTAGGCCGAGTGCACGGGCCTGCAACAAGAAGGGGAGCTGGCGATCGATCTGGGCGGCATTGAGCACCACCATCAACACATCGACCGGTACGCGCTCGAGGAAACGGCGCACGACGTGCTCGTCCTCGGTCATGCCATGCAGGTCATAGATCCCGGGCAGGTCCACCAGTTCGACGAGATGGCCCCCCAAAGGCAATTGGGCTGCCGCAAGCTCGACGGTCAGGCCCGGCCAATTGCCGGTGCGGGCGGAGGCGCCGGTGAGACGGTTGAAAAGGGTGGATTTGCCCGTGTTGGGCATGCCGAGCAGGGCAATACGCTTGGCCACGGGCGAGAGGATTCCAGCGCAGTGGCGCCGTCGTCAGACGACGTGTTTGACGGTGATCGACTCGGCCTCGCGCGGACGCAGGAAGAATTCGGTCGAGCCGACGCGCAGATGCAGCGGCCCGCCGAAAGCGGCCCGACGGATGAGGATCACATCCTTCCCTGGACGTACGCCAAGGGCCTGGAGCCGACGCACGAGACAGGCCTCGCCTTCGACGCACATCACGCAGGCCGATTCACCACAACGCAGGCAAGACAGTTTCATCGTCCATCCTCGGTGCCGCATAGGCACGAAGTCAATTCGCGAGGATGAATGATAATGATTCCCAAGAAGATGCGCAACGTCTGCCCTTCATGGGAAACGCTGAATACGGTCGCAAGCAAGATGGAGCGATGGGTGCGCAGTGATGGAGGCTTCTCCATGCGATCAGCGCGAGAGAGCGCACCGCGCAACGCAGCAGATCGTTAGCGCAAACTGATTCAGTGTTTCCCTTGATGTCCTGGCACGAGACTCGCCCCCCTCGACTCATCACCCCGGATCAGCCCACCAAGGCCGTAGTCGCGCAAGGCCGCGCGTAGCATCGCGCGCACCTCGTCTCCCCGTTCGCAGGCCAAGGCCTCCCAGGCGAGCTGGCGGGCATGTTGCAGCGGCACACTGCGAATCACCCGCTTGATGCGGGGCAGACTGCCGGCGCTCATGCTCAGGGAGTCGATCCCCAAACCGAGCAGGATCAAGGCACCGAGCGGGTCGCCCGCGAGTTCACCGCACACGCTGACCGGCCGCCCAGCGCGTCGGCCGCCAATGACGATGTCGTGGATGGCACGCAGCACGGCAGGATGCAGGCTGTCGTAGAGTGGGGCGACACGCGCGTTGTTGCGGTCGACCGCAAGCAGGTACTGGGTCAGATCGTTGGTGCCGACGGAGAGGAAATCCACCCGCCGGGCCAGCGCGTCGATCTGGTAGACCGCCGAGGGCACTTCGACCATTACCCCGACTTGCACGGCCTCCCCGTTCAACCCTTCCTCGCGCAGCTCAAGGTGCGCCTGGTCGATCAACCTCAGGGCCTGCTCGAGCTCACTCACGCCGCTGATCATCGGCAGCAGGATGCGCAGGTTGCCAAGCCCCTCGTTGGCGCGCAGCATGGCCCGCACCTGGGTTAGGAAGATCTCCGGGTGGTCGAGGGTCAGGCGCACCCCGCGCCAGCCGAGGAAGGGGTTATCCTCATGGATCGGAAAATAATCAAGCGGTTTATCCCCTCCCACATCCAGGGCGCGCAGCACGGCGGGGCGCGGGGCGTAGGTTGCGAGGACCTCACGGTAGATGCGTGTCTGCTCCTCTTCGCCGGGGAAGTTGTCGCGCAGTTGGAAGGGGATCTCGGTACGGTAGAGCCCAATGCCCTCCGCGCCCACGTTGTGGGCCGGGGCCATGTCGGCCAGCAGGCCGACGTTGACATAGAGGTGGACGCGCGTACCGTCCGGGGTCATGGCGGGAACATCGCGCAGGGTGGCGAGCTCGGCGGAGAGCTGGGCCTCTTCGCGCACTAGGCGCTCAAGCTCTTCGCGCAGCGTGCCACGTGGTTCGACGTGCACCACCCCACGGTAGCCGTCGATGTATATCTCGCGCCGGTCCAGGCATTCGACGGGCAATTCGCTGACTCCCATCACCGCAGGCACCCCCAGGGCACGCGCGAGCAGGGCGACGTGGGATGAGCTGGAGCCGCGCGCGGAGACGATCCCCGCCAACCGCCCATGAGGCATTGCGGCCAGATGAGTGATGGTGATCTCGCGCCCAACCAGGATGGTGCGCTCGGGATAGTCACGGACGCTGCTCTCGATCTCCTGCAACCGCTCGAGGATGCGCACCCCCACATCGCGCACGTCTTCCGCGCGCTGGCGCAAGTAGTCATCGTCCATGCCCTCGAACACCGCCGCATACTCGCGAACGGTGTCCCGCAGCGCAGCCGGAGCCCACTGCCCGGCCCGGATGCGCCTCTCCATACCGGCGAACAGACTCTCGCTGCCCAGCATCATGGTAAAGGCGTCGAACAAGGCGCATTCCTCGTTCGGCAGTCGCTGAGCTATGCCCTGGCGCAGCACGGCGAGCTCGGCGCGCACGGCCTCGCGGGCGGCCTGTAGGCGCGCAAGCTCGACCTCGGGGTCATCGCAGCGACGATCAGGCACGGCCTCCAAGTCGGCCTGTGGGTAGACCACCACGGCGATGCCCGAGGCCACGCCGGCGGCTCCGGGCACGCCGCGGATGGCCTCGCCGACGACCGCCTTGCGAGTGCTGGAGGGATGGGCCACCGCCTCGCTCAGTTCGGCCTGCACGATGCTGCTGGCGAGCTGGGCCGCCAGGGTGACGAGGAAGGACTCCTGGTCATCGGAGAAACGGCGCGGCTCGCGATCCTGCACCACCAACACACCGAGCACCTCGCCGCGCAATAGGATCGGCGCGCCGAGAAAGGCGTGATAGGGCTCCTCGCCGATATTGGCGATGTACTTGTAGCGTGGGTGTTGCGGTGCGTTGTCGAGGTTGATCGGTTCGGCGCGCTGCGCCACCAGGCCAACCAACCCCTCGCTGGGAGAGAGCGAGACCCGCCCCACCGCCTCGCGCGCCAGGCCTTCGGTCGCCATCAGTATGAGCGGTGCGTTCGGATCCCCCACCCTGGTGCGTGGTACGAGGTAGACCGAGCAGACGGCCACCTCGAGGGCCTCACGCACGCCGCGCACGATGGCCTCCAGTGCCGCCGTCAGATCGCGTGCACGGCCGACCTCTCCAACGATGCGGCGCAGGGTCCCAAGGATCATTCGTCCCCCGACGGCTTCAGGTGCTCAAAGGCACAGGCTGAGGGGACACGCCTTTCGGGTGAGAAGAGCAGCGGTGCCAGTTCATTCAGCGCGCTGTCGTAGACGGCACGCTTAAACGAGACGACCTCGTTCAGTGGCTGCCAGTAGTCCACCCAGCGCCAGTCATCGAACTCGGGGCGATGACCATGATCCAGCCGCACGGCCTCATCAGACACGAGCATGCGCAGAAGAAACCACTTCTGTTTCTGGCCGATGCAGACGGGAAAGACGCGCTTGCGCACGAGGTTGTTGGGCAAACGGTAGCGCAGCCAGTCGCGCGTGCAGCCGAGCAGCCGCACATGCTCGGGCAAAAGGCCGGTTTCCTCGCGCAGTTCGCGGAACATGGCTTCGAGCGGAGACTCTTCGCAGCGGATGCCACCCTGGGGAAACTGCCAAGCCTGCTGCCCCACGCGACGCGCCCAAAACACCCGGTCCTCGGCATTCACGAGAATGATGCCCACGTTGGGGCGATAGCCTTCCGAGTCAATCACGGGAGTCACGACACGATATCTATGAATGAAAGTGATTGTTCCACAAGCACCTCTATGGGCAAAGTGCCTCTTCATTACAATGTATACATTCCTTTTGACCGGCTAAGACACCATGAACCTGGCCATCTTTGATCTCGACAACACTCTTCTTGCTGGCGACTCCGACTATCTCTGGGGGCGCTTTCTGTGCAACATGGGGATCGTCGACGCGGCCCAGTACGAGGCCGCCAATCAGCGCTTCTATGAGGATTACAAGCAGGGCCGGCTCGACATCGACGCCTTTCTGCGTTTCTCTCTTGCCCCTCTGGCCGCGCACCCGCTGGAGCAATTGGAGGTCTGGCACCGCCAGTTCATGGGGGAGATGATTGAGCCGATCATCCTGCCTCGTGCCCTCGCGTTGCTCGAGGAGCACCGGGCGCGCGGCGACCGTCTGCTGATCATCACTGCGACCAATGCCTTCGTCACCGAGCCGATCGCCCGTCGCCTGGGGGTGGAGGACATTCTTGCCACAAGGCCGGAACGTGTGGGCGACCGCTACACCGGGCGCTATGTTGGCACGCCGACGTTCCAGCGCGGCAAGGTGAAGGCGCTGGAGGAATGGCTTAGCGCCCAGCCCGAGCCCCTTGAGCGCAGCTGGTTTTACAGCGATTCGCGCAATGACCTGCCGCTGCTTGAGTGGGTCGACCATCCGGTCGCGGTGGATGCGGACGAGGTGCTGTCCGCGGAGGCTGCGCGGCGTGGCTGGCCGCGCATCTCCCTGCGCGAGCCCGTACCGGCGACCTGAGGGGAAGCGATCGATTAGGCCCGCGGCAGAGTCACCCCGGTCTGACCCATGTACTTGCCGCCGCGATCCTTATAGGAGACCTCGCAGATCTCGTCGGATTCGAAGAACAACATCTGCGCCACCCCCTCGTGGGCGTAGATCTTGGCGGGCAGCGGGGTGGTGTTGGAGAACTCCAGCGTCACGTGCCCCTCCCACTCCGGCTCGAGCGGCGTGACATTGACGATGATGCCGCAGCGCGCGTAGGTCGACTTGCCAAGGCAGATGGTCAGCACATTGCGCGGGATGCGGAAATACTCCACGGTGCGCGCGAGGGCGAAGGAGTTGGGCGGAATGATGCAAACGTCTGATTTTATCTCGACCAGGCTCTTCTCATCAAAGGCCTTGGGGTCCACAATGGTGCTGTTGATGTTGGTGAAGACGCGGAACTCGTCCGCACAGCGCACGTCGTAACCGTAGCTGGAGGTGCCGTGGGAGATGATGCGCTGCCCCTGCGCCTCGCGCACCTGCTTCGGCTCGAACGGCTCGATCATGCCGTGTTGCTCCACCATGCGGCGGATCCAGCGGTCAGACTTGATGCTCATCGACACTCTCTCCGAGAACGGTATTCGCGCTTGTTGCGACAACGCCTGCGACGTGACTGACCCCCTCTGCACCCGGCAGGGCCAATCCATCATGCTACATTAAAACCGTCATGTTTAAGAGGAGGCCCCATGAAACGCCTTGTCATTCTGCTTGTTGCCGGTCTGCTCGGCGCCTGCGCCAGTGAAGCGCCCAAGCCCTCCAGCGAACCGGTACGTCCCTCACAGATCAACGCCCAAGAAACCTATGACGAAGGGCAAATCGCCCGCGAGGCCAATGACTTCCTCGGCGAGAGCGCGGAGGGGCTAGCCAGTGCTGTCAGCAAGGCCTTCCAGGACCAGGGGCGTCCGAATGCCTACATCCGCGGCGAGGAAGGCGGTGGTGCCATCATTGCTGGGGTACGCTATGGCCAGGGTGAATTGGTGACCAAGAGCGGGCAGCGACGCAAGGTCTACTGGCAGGGGCCGTCGATCGGGTTGGATTTTGGCGCCAATGCCGGCAAGGTCTTCATCCTGATCTACAACCTACCGGACGTGGACATGCTGTTCCAGCGCTTTGTGGGGGTGGACGGCAGTGCCTATTTCGTCGGCGGGGTGAGCATGAACTACGCCCGCAGCGGTAACATCGTGGTTGCGCCCATACGCGTTGGGGTGGGCATACGCCTGGGGGCGAACATGGGCTACATCCACTTCACCCCGACCATGTCCTGGAATCCGTTCTGATTTCTTGCGGCGCATCAACCGCCGACCCGTACCACCCCGCTCTCTAGTCGCCCGTCCCGGTCAAGCCGCAACCAGCGGTAACCGGGCCACTGCTCATCCAGCGCAAACCCGGCGGAGAACGGCCTGAACTGACCATTGGTCGACGGGGTCCCCAGCACCAACACCCCCGCGTGCAAGATCGTCTGCTCCATGTGTGCATGGCCGTGGATGATCGCCTTTACCCGCGAGTGGCGACGAATCACCCGCCAGAGCTCATCCGCGTTCTCGAGCCCGATGCGATCCAGCCAAGGCGTACCCATCGGCAGGGGAGGATGGTGCAGGCCGAGCAGGACGGGCGTGACCGCCGCCCCCAGTGCCCGATCCAGCCAGGCTAGGGTCGCGTCGTCGATGTGCCCCTCCACCGCCCCCGGCTTGCGGCTATTGACCAGCAACACGCGCCAGCCGGGCAAGTCGAAAGATACTGGCTGCCCCACCATGACCTCGGGCCGATCATGATTGCCCGGCGTCCAGAGGACCGGCACTCCCCATCCGGCGAGCAGTCCTTCGATCCGCCGCTGGGCGAGGTGACCAGCATCATGGGTTGCATCCCCCGTATGCACCACGAGATCAAGACGCGGGAAACGGGCATGCGCATCTGCCAACACGCGTCGTAGCAAGGCATCGGTCGGCAGGCCCCAGAGACGGAAATCTTCCGCATCACTCAGGTGCGTGTCGGTCAGCTGAAGCAGGACAGAAAAGGAGCTCATAAACATATAAATCGATTTTTGCACATGCTCCACGCAGGACAAACTATCCTTGGCCTCAGCCCACCCCAATCGTCCTTGCCCAAGGAGAGCCCCATGTCACGACTGATCATCCTGACCATCCTGCCTGCGACCCTAACCCTTGCCGCTTCCGTGCTGGCCGATGAGGCCGCCAAGCTTGACCAGGCCCGCGCCATCGCCAAGGAATTCGGCAGCACATTAAAAGGCGAGCTGGAGAAAGCCATGCAGGCCGGCGGTCCGGTGGCTGCCATCGAGATCTGCCACAGCAAGGCCCCTGCCATCGCAAAGGAGTTGTCCAATAAATACGGCGTCGAGGTGCATCGTACCAGCCTCAAACCGCGCGCCACCGCACCGCAGGACTGGGAGCGCGAGGTGCTGACCGTCTTCGACGCCCGTCGCGCCAAGGGCGAGGATCCGAACACCATCGAGTTCCACGCGGTGACCGAGATCGACGGCAAGCCATACCTGCGCTACATGAAGGCGATCGGCACCATGCCGGTGTGTCTCCATTGCCATGGTGAGGATATCCAGCCCGAGGTCAAGGCCAAGCTCGATGCCCTCTATCCCGGGGACAAGGCGACCGGCTACAAGGCCGGCGAGCTGCGCGGCGCCTTCTCCATCACCGCGCCGCTGTAAGCACTGGAGGCGCGCTTGAGCGACTCCCTGCGCAAGCTCGCCCCCTTCAGACGGCCCTGAACACCCCGTTCACGCGGTCCTTCACCACTCCGGCATGCGGCCGCACCAGGCCGTGCATGCCGATATGCACCCCCTCCGCCTCACCCGCAATGAGCCAGCCCAAGCTCAGGGCGAGGTTGACTGCTGCTTCCTGCCGATCATAGGCATACGGCTTCATTGCCCCGGTCAACACGATGCGCCGCCTGGGACAGCGCACCGCAAGGTGCGCAGCGGTCAGGTGCATGGTATCGGTACCATGCACGATCAAGACCTTGTGTTCCTTGGCTGAAAGAATCGTTTGTGCGATCTGCTCGCGATCGTAGTCGTCCATCGCCAGGCTGTCCTTATGGATCAACCCCACCAACCTAAAACCCAGATTGCCCCGCAGCTCCGCGAGAATGGCTTCCACGGCCTGCTCATCGCGCGGGACGAACAGCTCGCCCGTGATCTCGTCGTAGCGTTTGTTGAAGGTGCCGCCGGTGTTGAGGATGAGGATATCGGCCATGATCAGTCGCGTTTCTCGTCCAGCAGGGCGCGGATGCTAGTTCGCACACCAGGTTCATTCCAGTCCACGCCTCCGGCCACCGCCAGGCGGATACGCCCCTGCCGGTCGATGAGGAAGCTAGTGGGGTAGGCGTAGACCTGCCAAGCCTTTGCCGCCATGCGCGCAGGATCGAGCAGAATGGAGAACCCCAGCCGGTGGCGGGCGACGAAGTCGCGCACGGTGGGCTCTTTCTCGCCCAGATTGACCGCCAGGATCTCAAGCCCCTGCCCGTGCAAATCCTGCCACAACTGTTGCATGGATGGCATTTCGTGCACACAGGGCGGACACCAGCTGGCCCAGAAATTCACCAGGACCACCTTGCCACGCAGGGCAGCAAGATCGTGCCCTGCGCCGTCCAACCCCGGCAGGGCCAAAGCTGGCGGCAAGGGGCGCTCCCCGACCACCACCCAGCCGCGCTGGTGCGGTGATGCCGTCGGCTCGATCGGTTCGTCCTCCCCTTTCACGGCCGTGGCAGGAACCGCTTCACGCAGCAACCTTTGCACCCCCTGTGCCATCCAACCAGGTAGGCGCTCGGCCTGGGTCAGTTCTTCAACCGTGGCATCCGAGCGGAAGAAGAAGCGATCGCGTGCCTCTGGCACACCGCGCCAGTAGACCCGTGCACTGCTCAGGGCCTCCAGAAGCTCAGGCAGGCGCAAGGCGGTGGTTGAAAGCTCCGGCTGGATCAGGAACAGCGGCAGGTTGGTCCGTCGTGCCGCCGGGGTCAGGCGGGCCGCCTGTCCGGGAGCGGGGGTTTCTAGAAAAAGGTTGGGGGTTATGAGCAGGACGCCGCGCACGCGGGCATCGCCAGGATGGGCACGCTGCCAGCGACGCAGAGCCTCCAGCAGCGGCACACTGCCCCGGTCATGGCTCACCAGGATGAGCGGGGCTGGGGCCTGCGCGGCCGCTGCCTCGATGGCATGAGCCAGCCCGTCAACGGGTAGCGCCATCAGGCTGCTCTCGCTCACGGGCAGCATCCAGGTGGTAAACGGGTCGACCAGCCAGGTCTCGATCCCATGGGCCGCCAGCGCCTCGGCCACCCGCCGCTGCCCCTCCTGCACACCATGTTCGGAGGGTAGCCAGAGCAGCACGGCACGCGGCTGTTGCGCCTCCACAACAGACACGCCCCACTCAACCTCACCCGCCCGCAGTACCTGCTCCTTGGCGTGCACAGGCCCCACCGCCATTGCCCCCACGAGGCCAAGCAGCAGGCCCCCCAAGATGCGCCATGACGACAAATCCCTTAGAATGACGGCAAGCTTCATCACATCCCCCGAGTGCCCCATGGATCAGGCCCAACCTTTTCGTTACATCATCGAGAGTGTCACCCAGGATGGCAAACGTTTCCGTCCGAGTGACTGGATCGACCGTCTCTCCAGCTGGGACGCGAGCTTCGTCCAGCACCGCCTGGTTTATTCCGAGCGCCTGCACCCGGTCAACATCAAGGGTGAGAAGTGCCTGGCCGTCGAGCCCGAACTCAAGGAACAGGCCCCAGAGATGTACGAACAAATCATCAACTTCGCTCGCGCCAACAAGCTCAAGGTTCATCGCCAGACCCCCGATGGTGAGCTGAGCGAAATCGCCCTCGATGACCTCTAAGCGCAGCCCGAAGATCGGCTTCATCAGCTTGGGCTGCCCGAAGGCCCTGGTCGACTCCGAGCGTATCCTTACTCAGCTACGGGCTGAAGGCTACGCCATTTCGTCGAGCTACGACGAGGCCGACCTTGTGGTGGTCAACACCTGCGGTTTTATTGATGAGGCGATCGAGGAGTCCCTCTCCACCATTGGCGAGGCCCTGGCGGAAAACGGCAAGGTTATCGTCACCGGCTGTTTGGGGGCGCGCGAGGGTGGGGAGGTGGTCCGCAAGGCGCATCCGAACGTGCTCGCCGTCACCGGTCCCCATGCCTATCAGGAGGTGATGCAGGCGGTGCACGAACACCTGCCACTGCAACATGATCCGTTCATCGACCTGGTGCCGCCCCAAGGCGTAAAGCTCACTCCCAAGCACTACGCTTATCTGAAAATCTCCGAGGGCTGCAACCATCGCTGTACTTTCTGCATCATTCCGCAGCTGCGCGGCGACCTGGTCAGCCGGCCGATCGGCGAGGTGATGATCGAGGCGGAGAACCTGGTCAAGGCCGGCGTGAAGGAGCTGCTGATCATCGCCCAGGACACCAGCGCCTACGGCCTGGACCTGAAATACAAGACCGACTTCTGGGGCGGGCGCCCGCTCAAGACTCGATTCTATGACCTCGCCCGCGCGCTCGGCGAGCTGGGTGTGTGGGTGCGCATGCATTATGTCTACCCGTATCCGCACGTGGACGAGGTGATCCCGCTGATGGCGGAGGGCAGGATCCTGCCCTACCTCGACATTCCCTTCCAGCACGCGAGCCCGCGCATCCTCAAGGCGATGAAGCGCCCGGCCTTACGTGAGAACATTCTTGCCCGCATCAAGGCCTGGCGCGATGTCTGCCCGGAGCTCGCCATCCGCTCCACTTTTATTGTCGGCTTTCCTGGCGAGACCGAAGACGACTTCGAGCAGCTGCTCGAGTTTCTTGACGAGGCCCAGATCGACCGCGCCGGCTGCTTCAAGTACTCGCCGGTCGAGGGTGCGGCCGCCAATGCGTTGCCGGGTGCCGTACCGGAAGAGATCAAAGAGGAGCGCTGGCATCGCTTCATGGAACATCAGGCGATGATCAGCGAGGCGCGCCTCGAGGCAAAACTTGGCAAGCGCATGACCGTGCTGGTGGATGAGATCGACGAGGCAGGTGCCGTGGCCCGCTCCTATGCCGATGCGCCGGAGATCGACGGCAATGTGTTCATCGATGGCGCCTTCGATCTCGAGCCTGGGGATTTTGTCGAGGTGGAGATCATGGAGTACGGCGAACACGACCTGTGGGGCAAGCGGGTCTGATCGCGGGCCCATGCACGGGCCGATCCGTGGTGCCCCACTCGGGCGAGGTAGACGCCTGGGGCGCGGAGTTTGCCTGTAGCCACAACCGGCCCATTCGCCACCAGCGGCCCGGAGTCACTGCCAAGAGTGGGCAGACAGGCCGGCTTGGTCATAGCCTTGACTGCACGATCGATCGACGCGAACCCCGAGCTGCTTTCATGAGGTGAGTGCATGAACGCTGAGCGACAATTCATCCCACTCAACATTGCCATTCTGACCGTTTCCGACACCCGCACCCTGGACAATGACACCTCTGGGCAAACGCTGGTGGACCGGGTCGAGGCCGCTGGGCACTGCGTGCATGCGCGCCGCATTGTCAGGGACGACATCTATGCCATCCGCGCGGTGGTGTCGGAGTGGATCGCGGATGCTGCGGTGCAGGTCGTCATCACCACTGGTGGCACGGGCTTTACTGGGCGCGACGGCACCCCCGAGGCGGTCCGTCCGCTGTTGGACAAGGAGATGGATGGCTTCGGTGAGCTGTTCCGCGCCTTTTCCTATGCTGACATCGGTACTTCGGCCATCAACTCCCGCGCCACTGCTGGGGTTGCCAACGGCACGTTCGTGTTTGTCCTGCCCGGCTCTTCTGGCGCCTGCCGCGACGGCTGGGACAAGATTATCCAACCCCAGCTCGACTACCGCACCCGGCCGTGCAATCTCGTGGAACTCATGCCCAGGCTGCTGGAGCGCTGAGTGTTGTGTTTTGTTTGTTCATGGGTCATCGGCGTGGGTTGAGTTCTGACCCGAGAAGTCATTTGGCGTGCGCCTCTCGACCATGGTCCGCTGGACGGAGCACGCCTTGGCGAGGGTGCCCTATCCCACAGGCTTTATCGCCTGCACACCCTGAGCTGTTCAAAAACGCATAACCATCAGGCGGGACACGATATCGAAGGCGTGGTCTGTGGTGCCGATCCGTTCTGATCGTTTGCACGATACTCCCCTGGCAGCCAGTCCGTTAGGCGCGCACGTATCTCGGCATCGGATGCGGCATCGACGTGCCTGATCCAGTCCAGGAAATCCTCGACCACATGCCCATCGACCGCGCGTGCGCGTGCCACACGCAGCTTGGGATGGGGGGTGGGTAGGGTCGATTCACTGTCCGCCAGCAACTCTTCGTACAGTTTCTCCCCCGGCCGAAGGCCGGTGAATTCGATGCGGATCTCGTCCTCACGCTTGCCGGCAAGCCGGATCATCAGGCGTGCCAGATCGACGATGCGCACTGGTTCGCCCATGTCCAACACGAAGATTTCCCCCCCCTGCCCCATCAACCCGGCCTGCAACACCAGTTGTGCCGCCTCAGGGATGGACATGAAGTAGCGCGTGATCTCCGGGTGGGTCACGGTAACCGGTCCCCCTGCCTCGATCTGCTGAAGGAACTTAGGGATCACGCTGCCGGAGGAGCCGAGCACGTTACCAAAACGCACCGAGATAAAACGCGTATGCGTTCCTTCCTCACCCGGTGGTGCCTGCAAAAACTGGCATACCATTTCCGCCATGCGTTTGGACGCGCCCATGACGTTGGTGGGATGGACCGCCTTGTCGGTGGACACCATGACGAACTTCTCCACCCCTGCCGCGCGCGCCTCGCTGGCCAAAACCCAGGTGCCGAACACGTTGTTGCGCAACGCCTGCAAGGCGTTTTCCTCCATCAACGGCACGTGCTTGTAGGCAGCCGCGTGATAGATCACCGCCGGACGGAATCGGGCCAGTACCTCTTTGATGCGGCGGGCATCCTGCACATCCCCGATCAGGCGGGCGATGGTCTGATTGGGAAAGTCGCGCTGAAACTCTTGGTCCAGGCGATAGAGCGCGAATTCGCTTTGCTCGAACAACAGCAACAAGGAGGGTTTGAAGCGGGCGATCTGGCGACACAATTCTGAGCCAATCGACCCGCCCGCGCCGGTCACCATGACCACGCGATTGCTCAGGCAGTCGCTCAAACCTGTGTCGTCCAACCTGACCGGATCGCGCCCCAGCAAGTCTTCCAATTCGATGGGCCGCAGCGCGGCGACCTGCACTCGCCCTTGCATGAGGTCTTCCATGGACGGCACGGTCAGCAGATTGAGGCCAAGCCCGGCACACTCATCCGTCAGGCGCGCGCGTACTGCGTGGGGTGCCGATGGCATTGCCAGGATCACGTCGCACACTGACAATCGTTGCGCCCAGTGCTGCACCTCTCGCGTTGCGCCGAGCACGGGGATGCCCTGGATCAGTCGCCCCCACGTGCTGGGATCGTCGTCCAGCAGACCTACTGGCCGATAACCCGAGGGCGTGCGACGCAGCTCACGCAGCAGAAAATCTGCCGCTGAACCGGCGCCCAATACCAACACTGGCCTGGTATCCGTCAAGGGCCCTGCCGCCAGCCGATGGTCCTTCCAAGCGCGGTAGGCGAACCGACTGCCCCCCATCAGCGCTACCAACAACAGTGGGTCGAGCAGCAACACCGAGCGCGGCACCATCTCCTCCACGCGCAACAGGATCAACACCACGGGAATCAGCATTGCCGCAAAGCCGACGGCGATGACGATGCGCTTGAGGTCGGGCAAGCTAGCGAAGCGCCAGATCCCGCGATACAGGCCAAAGCGCCAGAACACCAAGGCCTGTAGGGGTACAACCCAGATCAGGGTGGAGAGTGCGGCTGCCTGGTATGCGGCTGGGAGGTTGAGATTGAAACGCAGCCAGTAGGCCCCCAGCCAGGCGAGCGCGGCGACTGCGATATCGTGCAGGATGATGACGAAGGTGCGCGGATTAAGATTCATTGCGGGTTTGGCGCCAGTGCCGATCGATGACGAAGAAGATCCATGCATAGAGAACGGCCGACAGTGTAAGCAACGCACCCGCATGCTGTGGCCATGCGCGCAGCGCGAATGCCAGCCCTGCCATTGCCAACATTAGCCCCCACGCCGCGACCGCGAGCTGACGATGCGTTGCGCCGAGCAGCACTACGCGTTGGTAATAGTGCGAGCGATGCGCGAGCCACACCTTTTCGCCGCGCCATGCGCGCTTTGCCAGGGTGACGCTGGCATCGACGATGAAGGGCGAGAAGACCAGCAGCGGAAACGCCCATGGCCACACGCCCTGCCATGCTCCGAGGATGCCGAGCGTGGCGGCAAGAAAGCCCAGCGGGATTGATCCGGCATCGCCCATGAACAGGCGCGCCGACGGGAAGTTGAAATACAGGAAGGCCAGTGCTGCGGCTGCGATCGCCGCGCAGAATATTGCCAGCGGCAGTGCGCCGCCCAACCATGCTGCGAGCGCCAGGGCGCCGAAGCCGATCACCGCCATGCCGCCCGCCAGGCCATTGGCGCCATCCATGAAATTGTAGAGATTGGTCATCCAGGCCACGGCCAGGGTCCCCGCAAGTAACGCCCAGCCGGTTATTCCCAGCGTGAACAGACAGCCCGCCGCCGCGACGACATGGGTGAGGAACCGCGCCCACACCGGCATCCCGCGCACATCGTCAAGCAAAGAGACGCCGGCGAGTATGAACGCGCTTAGTATCACCGGCAACGGCATGGAGTTAGCCAGCCACACGCTCGCCACGGCAATGCCAGCCATGATGCCTAGCCCGCCGATGCGCGGCGTTGGTTTTGCGTGCAGCGAACGTTCGTTGGGATGGTCCATCGGCAAGCGATTGCCGCGCAACAGCCAAGAAAGCAGAAGCCCGCTCACCAGAAAGGCGACAAACGGGACCACCCAGTCAACAGACATTCAAACCCTCATTCTTAGGCAGACCGGAATCCAGCGGATTGAACCGGATGTCGGGTCCCGGATGATTCCTAACCTGTTTTGAGAACAGATGCGGATGGGAGCGGCGCC
>JBEVAM010000017.1:0-36708 GCA_051297135.1 Halothiobacillaceae bacterium | reverse complement strand
GCGGCGTCCCAGGCACAGGATGGCCGACATTATACATACTTGGGGGGATGTGCTTTGGGCCAGTCCGTGAAGGGCAGACTTGCGGCCGCTTTCGCGCACCTCCGCGGCGGCTTGAACGAGCTGCTGCCGGCTCAGGCCTCGGTCGCCCAACGATCATGCAGCGGTCCGCCTCATCGAGCAGGACACAGCAAACTCCGGTGGGCTTGCCGTCAGGCATGCCGGGGATTGGGCTGCTGATGGGGACGGTGCAGTGAGGGTGGCGGCTTAGGTCACGCGTAGGCCAAAGCCTTGCATGAGGCGCCGGGTAGCGAAGTCCGGCTGACCGGAAGTAAAGATGGCAATGTCCTCACCGCTGGCGCAAGCTTCGGGCAGCGAGGGTATGACCCGCCGCGCCTGACGGGCGATGGCCTCCGCCGGGTCCAGCCAGTCGACCGGCCAGGGGGCCAGGCGACGGAAGACATGGACGAGGAAGGGATAGTGCGTGCAGGCCAGAACCACGATATCGGTCCATTGACCACCCCGTTCAACGAAGCAGGGGGCGATTTCTGCTCGTATGGCTTCATCATCGATGGGCTCGCCACGAATGTAGGCCTCGGCCATGCGCGCAAGATGCGCCGAGCCGATCAGTTGGACCTGCCGGTCTGCGGCGTAGCTTGCAATCAATTCCTGGGTGTAAGCCCGTCGGATGGTTCCAGGAGTGGCAAGCACGGCAATCATGCCTGAGCGGGTACGCTCTGCAGCGGGCTTGATGGCCGGCACGGTGCCAATGAAGCGCATGTGCGGAAACGCGGCGCGAAGCTCGGTCCCAGCCAGGGTGAAGGCGGTATTGCAGGCGATGATCACGGCCTCCGGGGCATGGGTTTCGAGCAGGTCCGCGAATAGTGTGAGGATGCGGGCCTTGAGAGGTTCCTCCTCCCAGTCCCCGTAGGGAAAGCCGGCATCATCCGCCACGTAGACGAAGTTGCGTTCGGGCATCAGCACCCGCGCTTCGCGCAGGACGGTGAGCCCGCCGATACCGGAGTCGAAGATCAGAACAGGTGCGTGAGACATCCGTGAGCGGATGGAACCGTGGAGGCTTAGCGCAGCAGGGCATCGAGATGATCCACCACCTCCGCCCAGTCGGCGTCCTCGGCGATGGATTCGCGCAGGAACTGTCTTTGCGACTCGGTCCAGAACGGGGCATCCGCCAGGGGGATGGCGTGGGCGAGCGGGCGGTGGCGCGCGATGAAGGCCTCGATTGACGATGCATCGTTGGCAAGGCCGAGTTGGGCGAAGAGCTCACTCAAGGGGTGGAAACCGTGTTCCATGCATCACCTCACGTCTGCTTTGATGGCTAAGCTTACAGTGTAATCCTTGCCTTGTTTCACTTTCTCGTAGTTGCCGAACATCTCCATCAGGGTGCGCTTGAAGAACTCGCGCAGCCCGGAGATGGTGACTAACACGATGCGTCCGCCAGGCTCGAGGTAGGCGCGAGCGTCATCGAGCATGATGTAGAGCATCTCCTTGCCGACTTTGGCGGGCACGTTGGAGACGATGACGTCGAAACGGCGCTCTTTGGGAATGTGCGCCAGGCCATTGCTGAGCATGACCTCGGCGTTCTGGATGCGGTTGAGCTCGATGTTCTTCTGGGTGTACTCCACCGCCACGAAGTCCTTATCCACCAGGAGCGTTTTGCCTTGGGGGGTGAGGCGGGCGAGGGTCAGCCCCAATGCGCCATAGCCGCAGCCAAGATCAAGGATGTCGTCGTTCGGCTGGAGCGCGATTTCGCCATCTTCGAACTGCTTGAGCAAAAGCCAGCTTCCACTGTCGATCTCACGCGGGGAGAACAGGCCCCAGGTGGTGAGAAAGCGCATCGACTGACCGGCGAGAGAGGCCTCGATCCGGTGGTCCTCGCGCCACTGCTCGATCTTTTGGGCGAGTTGCTTGGGGACGGTGCTCATGAGGTCTTTTTTGCGCAGTCCGCGCACTGACCATGAATCTCCAGGTGTGCGCGGGTGGGTTGGAATCCGGTGGGTGCGATGGCGCGGGCGATGGCATCGTCCAGCTCGGGGGTCGCCAGCTCATCGACTCGGCCGCAGCGAGTGCAGATCAGCAGGCGGGCCTCGTGCGGTTCGTCCGGGTGGGAGCAGCCGACGAAGGCATTGAGGCTGTCCACGCGGTGGATGAGGCCCTGTTCGAGCAGGAAGTCGAGCGCGCGGTAGACGGTGGGGGGCTTGGCTGTGCGGTCCTCGGTGGAGAGTCGGCTGAGGATGTCATAGGCCTTGACCGCCTCGTGGCTGGCGAGAATCAGCTCCAGCACGCGGCGGCGCAAGGGCGTCAAACGGGCGCCGTGGCTCTGGCACAGAGTTTCTGCCTGATCGAGGGCATGCGCCAGGCAGTGCTCATGATGAGGGCAGTGCGACATCCGCTTAGATTGGCGGATTGTTCCCCAGCAGTAAAGCCTTCGCGCTCAATGCGAGTGCGAGGCATGCTTACCACCAAGCAGCAGCTGGTATTGCAGAAAGACTTGATTGAACGACTTGCGCACGGGGTCAAGCCAGCCATTGCCATCCACATCCTCGGCCACCGGGACATCTGCGCGGGAGAATTGCAGGCGCAGTGTCTGCCGCGCATCGATGCGCCAGGTGGCCACGGCGCTCCAGCGGGTCATCGCCTCGAACTCGCTGGTCTGACGCGGACAGGGTTTGCTCTGGTAGGGCGGCAGGCAGTAGATCGGCGAGCCACTGCGCACGGCCTTGTGGATGTGGCCGGCGAGATCGTAGCGCAGGCCGACCTCCCAGCGCGGGGCAATGCCGTAGAGCGCCTGGAGTACGAAGGCGTCCACATGCAGCTCCCGTGGCATGCCGATGTTCCATGGCTTGGTGTCGTGGTAGGTCAGGGTCATGTCCTTGATCTGGTAGTAATACTCGGCCGAGAGTTTGATGTCCCCTTCGCCCTGTGTGCCTTTGGCATGCCGGTGGTAGCCGAGATCCAGACCGGCGGTCCAAGTGTCACCCTCTAGGGCATGGTCGGCGTCGTTGATGCCAGGATGGTAGGTATGCAACTCCTGGTGCTGGCGCCCCTTGATGTAGGACAGACCACCAAACACGTGATGCCCCTCGGCCGGCTCGAAACCGGACTTGAGGAACGCCGTCCACACCCGCGGCCAATCCTTGCTGCCCTCGAAGGGCACGTCGATGAGTTTGCCCGTGGTGGTGAGGTAGCCTTGCGTTGGGCCGACATAGGCTGCAACCCCTTCGTTGCCACCTGAGATCGCCTCCACCCCCAGGCGAAGATCAAAGGGCAGCCTGGGCGACCAATCGAGCTGGAGGCCGTTGCCACGCAGACCACCGGCCAGAAGCATCTGATAGGGCAGGGCCTGATCGACGAAATCCCACTCATGCGGGTGCAGGTTGTTTTGCTGGCCCACGTCGCTATAGAAGCGACCGCCCTTGAGCCTAAGCCCGGCAGGTAGGAAGTCCGTACGCAGCCAGAATTCCTCCAGTTCCCCTGCCGTGCCATCGGTGGCGAAGCGGAAGGCACCATCGAGCACACCCTTCCATTCGGCGCGCAGCCCTAACTCCACCCCGCGCAGGTTCAATCCGCGATCCAGACTGCCGCCATGGCTGTGGCCGCCGTCGTGGTCGCTGTGGACATTGAAGATACCGTTGGCATTCTGGATGTATTCCGTGCCGCGGCCATCGACATCATCACCATAGGCCACGGCATCGATGACGGCTATTGGTGTGACTTTCAGTTCATCTGCAGGTGCAACGCCAAGGCAAAGGCCACTGATTGCTGCAAGAGCGAGACGTTGGGTGAACGACATGAGTGGTTACCTCTACGTTATAAAGTAACAACAAAATAGGATAACCAATCTTCACGACATGGCAAGCACCCGGCTGGAATTGCCCGGCTTTTTATAAGGAAAACCGTATATTCGATAAGAAACTTGTTCTGTTTACGCCCGCCCCACGCCCTAGAATGGCACGACGAGAACGAATGACGATTCGGGAGGAGAGGGAGATGTCAGAACACCATTCAGCCGACCTGCAGCGCCGCGCCCTTCTAAGCGCCGTGGCCAGTGCCGCCGTCCTGGGGACCCTTAGCCTTCCCACTCTGGCCCCCCTGCAAGCCTTCGCCCAAGAGATGGATATGGTGGTGAAGGGGCCGAAGGTGCCCGACATCGCGGCCAAGAAGCTGTCCGACCATGTTTACGTGGTGATCGCAGCGGATGGTTTCCCCAATCCGAAGAACCAGGGCATGATGAGCAACGTCACCTTCGTGGTGACGCAACAGGGTGTGGTGATCCTCGACTCCGGCGCCTCGGTGCAAATCGGTGAGATGGTTTTGCGCCAGATCAGGAAGGTGACCGATAAGCCGGTCATCGCGGTGTTCAATACCCACTACCATGGCGACCACTGGTTGGGTAACCACGCCTTTGTCGAGGCCTATAAGGACATTCCCATTTACGCCCATCCGCTGACCACCTCGGCGATCAAGACCGGCCAGGGTGAGTTTTGGCAGCACCTCATGGAACGCTCCACCGACAATGCCACCCTTGGCACCATTGTCACCCCGCCGAACAAGGAGGTGAGGCATGGCGATGAGTTCAAGTTCGGTGATGTGACCATCCGCTGCCACCACTATGGCAAGGCCCATACCCCGGCGGATGTCTGTTTCGAGATCGTCGAAGACAAGATCGTCCACGTTGGTGATGTGGCTATGGATCGCCGCATCGCCTTCATGGAAGACGGCTCCTACCTTGGTACCTTCAAGACCATGGATGAGCTCCAGAAGATCAAGCCCAAGCTTTGGCTGCCGGGCCATGGTCAGCCGGGGCCGGATGTGCTCAAGAACAATCGTGAGTTGTTCGAGGGCATTTACGGTGCTTGTGTCGAGGCCATCAAGCAGGGCAAGCCGCTCGAGGAGGCCAAGGCCATGGTGCTGGCCGACCCAAGGGTGAAGAAGTGGGCGCCGCAGACCAAAGGGTTCAACGAAAATATCGGCAACTACACCAGTCTTGCCTATACCGAGGCTGAGCAGGCGAACTTCTGATTGTTGTGGGATCGCACAATGACATCCCCTGCCGAGGCGGGGCGGAGTGACGCGGCGAGGTGCTGGGCTTACCTCAGTGCCAGCAGTTCCGCCATGCGGGCGTCGCGCTCCGCCTCGTCGTCTGCCACCAAGGTGGCGTGGCCGACCTTGCGTCCAGGACGCGGCGTTTTGCCATAGTTGTGGAAGTGCACATTGGGCAGGGCCAGTACGCGCTCGATCGGTGGCAATTCGCCAATGAAGTTGAGCATGGCTGAGGCGCCATGCAGGGCGGTGCTGCCGAGTGGCAGGCCGAGGATGGCGCGCAGGTGGTTCTCGAACTGGCTTACGGCCGCGCCCTCGAGGGTCCAGTGGCCGGTGTTGTGCACGCGCGGGGCGATCTCGTTGGCGAGCAAGCCGCTGTCGGTGACGAAGAACTCGAAGCCCATGGTGCCGACGTAGTCCAGTGCTTCCAGCACCTTGCGTGCGTGAGCCTCGGCTTCGGTCTGTCGGGGGTCGTTCGCGCGGCTGAGCGAGAGTTTGAGGATGCCGCGCTCGTGGACGTTCTCGGACAGCGGGTAGAAGGCCAGCTCACCGGTATGTGAGCGTACCGAGATGATCGACACCTCGCGGTGGAAGGCGATGAAGCCTTCGAGAATCAGCGGGGCGGCGCTCAGCGCGGCCCAGGCGGTCTCGATGTCTGCGGGCTCGCGCAGCACGGCCTGGCCCTTGCCGTCGTAGCCGAGGCGGCGGGTCTTGAGGACGGCGGGTAGGCCGATCTCGGTGACTGCCGCGCGCAGGTCCTCAAGGCTATCCACCGCGCGCCAGGGTGGGGTGGGGATGCCGAGGGAGCCGAACAGGGTCTTCTCGTTGACTCGGTCCTGAGCGACTTCCAGGGCTCGGGGGCTGGGGAAGAGCAGGCCGCGCTCCTGCACGAAGCGGGCGGCGGCGACCGGGATGTTCTCGAACTCCAGGGTGACGACGTCGGTGTCGTTGACCAGCCGCTCCAGCGCCATCAACTCGTCGTAGTCTGCCACGATTTGTTCGCCAATCTGGCGGGCGCAGGCCTCGGGGGAGGGGTCGAGAAACACGAATTCCAGACCAAGCGGAAGGCCGGCCAGGGCGAGCATGCGCCCAAGCTGGCCGCCGCCGATGATGCCGATGCGGAGGGCGCTGGGGTGGGACATGTCAGTCTCGCGGATCGGGGTGATCCAGCACGCTCATGGTCTGTTCGGCACGGAAGGCCACCAGGCGCTCACGCAGCTTGGGGTGGGCGTTGGCGAGGATGGCAATGGCCAAAAGGGCGGCGTTCTTCGCCCCGGCTGGGCCGATGGCCAGGGTGCCGACCGGGATGCCCGCGGGCATCTGCACGATGGAGAGCAGGGAATCCATGCCGTTTAGAGCCTTGGACTGCACCGGCACGCCCAGGACCGGGACCACCGTTTTGGCGGCGACCATGCCCGGCAGGTGGGCCGCGCCGCCGGCGCCGGCGATGATGACCTCCAGTCCGCGCTCGGTGGCGCTGGCGGCATACTCCATCAGCAGGTCGGGGGTGCGGTGCGCGGACACAACGCGCGTCTCGTGCGGCACACTGAAGGCCTCCAGGGTCTCGACGGCGTGGCGCATGGTCTCCCAGTCGGACTTGGAGCCCATGATCACGCCTACCAGCGGCTGGATAGCAGACATTTTGGCTTCCTGAAAAGAGAAAAAACGCGCAGAGGTTATCACCTGCGCGTTTTGGCTCAAGGGGTCATGGCACGCCCTTTAGCCTGCGAATGGGATGACCTGCATGGTCTTGCCCACCGCCATCAGGTAGATGAACACCGCGAGGGCGGCGACGAAGGCTGCGGCGCGGATGGTCTTCGTCCTGCCACGTTTGAGGGCGATGGTGCCGAGCACGATATAGGCGATGAGGCCAACGATCTTTACCGTCAGGAAGGCCGGGTGTACGCCGTTGGACCAGAACATGGCCCAGGCCGCCCAGAGGGCGGTGATGAGCAACAGGGTGTCGATGACATGGGGGGCGATCTTCACCCAACGCGCGTGCAGTGCGGGGCACTCGCGCAGCATCCAGTAGCCGCGGGTGATGAACCCGATCAGTGAAAGGATGACGAACAGCCCATGCAGGTGAACAATCGTCGTGATGTTCATGTCGACTCCATCAAGCAGGTGATGCCCGGATCACTCCGGGACGCAGACTTCCCCGCGCATCATCGCACGAATGGTGTTGACGATCAGCACCACGATCAGCAGCACCAGCAGGGTGAGTAAGATCGGGGCGAGCGAGGCGAAAAAGGCGCTGCCGAGCTTTTCCAGCATGATCATGGTGGCGATGGTGATGGCGGCCATCGGAAAGGAATAGGCCCACCATGGCATGGCGAACTTCACCTTAGTGAATTCCTTGATCTGGGAGAACAGCAGCAGGGTGGTGAACAGGGCAGTGTAATAAAGCACGCGCCCGGTATCATCCAGCACCCCATGATGCAGCTTGATCCAGGAGATGAAGCCAACCGCCGGCGGGGCGATCAGGATGAACAGCGTTGGCAGAAGCTTGGTTGGCAGCGGGTTGTGGAAGAAGAAGCGGTTCATCAAAATGGTCAGCAGCACGATCCAGAACACAAGGCCGATGCTGAAGAAGAACCAGGACACTTCCGGGAAGCCCAGCTGGACACCGGCCACCGGCACCAGGATATTACCGACGATGGGTATGAACCAGGCCGGATTGCTATGTTGGATCTGAAATTTCTCATGGTGGATCCAGGTGGACAGGATGACCACGGTGAACAGCAGTTGCACTGCGCTGCCAAGGCCCCATAACCAGAGCGCGACCCCAAAGCTGTACTCGAGGCTGGCGGTGGCAAGCAAAATCAGGCCGATCGACATGGCTGGGAAGAAACTCAGGCGGATCGGGTGGTTGAACTCCTCGACCACGTGGCTGCGATGGCGCAGGAACTTGGCCAGGTAGGTCAGGCCGATGCCGACATACGCGAGCGCGGTGATGACCAGCAGGGGGAGGCTTGGCTTGAAAGACCAGGCCCACAGATACTCGGCCTTCTCGAAGGCGATGGTCAGGCCGGCCAAGCCCATCACGATGGCGAAGAAGGAGATCGGGAAGTGTTCCAGTCGGCCGTGCGCGGCGGTGGTGGTATGCATGGAACTTGCTCCGCTGTTGAACTCGAATATTGATAATGTAGCAGGCATGGGCCTAGCAATAAAACTCATCTAATGTCTATGAATCTTCCTGATGGGCTGTTGCCGGCGAGTTTGCTCTGGCTCTTCAATCTCACCCTGCTGCTCCTGCTTGGCGTGGCGGCCGTGTGCACCCCGTGGCGTCTGTTCCTGGCCGTAGGGAGTCGCCAGCACCTGTTCCTTGCGACCTGCCTCCTCCTCGTCCTGCTGTGGGAAATGCGGGCCGAGGTGGGGCCGGGGCTGTCCATCCACTTCCTCGGCATGGCGGCCTTCAGCCTGATGTTTGGTTGGCCACTGGCCCTGCTTGGTGGGGCGATCGTCATGGCGGGCTACACCTTCCTCGGTCAGGCCGGTTGGATGGCGTTTGGGGTCAATACCCTGATCACCGCATCCATCCCGGCGTTGGTCGCGCATGCCGCGCTGATCTTCTCGCGCCGCCACATGGCGCCGAACTTCTTCGTCTACATCTTCATCCCAGGCTTCTTCGGTGCGGCGCTGGGGGTGCTGGTCAGCGTAGTGCTCGGGGCAGGTTTGTTGGTACTCGCGGGTGTCTATGACGCGACACACCTCTGGCATGACTACCTGCCTTACCTACCGCTGGTGATGCTGCCGGAGGCCGTGCTCAACGGGATGGTCCTCACCGCGCTGGTGGTCATCAAACCGGATTGGGTGGCTACGTTTGATGACGAAATTTATATAAGCAACAGATAAATTAATAATTATGGCGCGGAGTGTGCGGTAACATGCACCTTGGCTTGGCGCTGACCCGTCACTGAATTGTCGTGGGGTGCACGTGTCCAAGTTTGTGCATTCGCCCAGAGGAGAATCTCGATGAAGACTGTCGTAGCCCTGACCGCCGCCGTAGCCCTGATGAGTGGCGCTGCTTTCGCCGCTGGCGATGCCGCCGCAGGCAAGTCCAAGTACGCTTCCGTCTGCGCTAGCTGCCACGGCATGAACGGCGAAGGCGCCGGTATTTTTCCGAAGCTGGCCGGCAAGCCGGCTGACAAAGTGGCCACCGATCTGGCCGCCTACAAGGCCGGCAAGCAGATGGGGCCGAACACCGCCATGATGGCTCCGATGGCCGCCGGGCTGTCCGACGCCGACATCGCCAACCTGGCTGCTTATATCGCCACCTTGAAGTAAACCCTCAGCGTCGCAAGGCGCTCCCGGGTTGTCAAACCAGGCCGCGCCCTGTGCGCGGCCGTTTGTTGGCGCGTTTTCCGCGCAGAAGCCCACTCCCGGGCGATTGCCCTGAGCCAGGCAGTGCTTCAGGCAACACTGAATAAGTTTGCGCTAACGGCCTGCTGGGTTGCGCGGTGCAATCTCCCTCGCCGATCGCATGGCGATGTCTTGGTCACTGCACACCCATCGCCTTGCATCCCATCCCGCTCGCGACCTTATTCAGCGTTTCCTGAGCCGATCTTGCGCAGGCCATCGCGGGTGGCGAGGATCAGTACGTCCGCCGGGCGGAGGGCGAAGAGGCCGACGGTGACAATGCCAGGGATGTTGTTTAACTCATCCTCAAGCTTGGTCGGCTGCATGATCTCGAGGTTATGCACGTCGAGGATCTGGTTGCCGTTGTCGGTGACAAAGCCTTCGCGGTAGACCGGGTGGCCGCCGCGCTTGACCAGTTCACGGGCGACCATGCTGCGCGCCATCGGGATCACTTCGATCGGCAGCGGAAACTTGCCTAGCACCGGCACCAGCTTGCTCTCGTCGGCGATGCAGACGAAGGTCTTGGCCATGTGGGCGATGATCTTCTCACGGGTCAACGCGCCGCCGCCGCCCTTGATCAGTTGCAGGTGCGCATTGGCCTCGTCGGCACCGTCGACGTAAACGGGGATGGTGTCCACCTCGTTGAGATCAAACACTTGGATGCCGTGCTTGCGTAGGCGTTCGGTGGAGGCGTTCGAGCTGGAGACCGTGCCTTCGATCTTGTGCTTGATGGTGGCCAGACCGTCGATGAAGTGATTGACGGTGGAGCCGGTGCCGACACCGACGATGGTGCCAGGCTTGATGTATTCGAGCGCAGCCAGCGCCGCCTGGCGCTTCAGTTCGTCTTGGTTCATGGGGAACTCCTCGAAAGCAAACCCCCTAAGGCTACCTGAAAAAAGGCCGATGGAGGAGCAGCCATCGGGAGGCTGCCCCGCGTCAGGCCAGGAAGAGGCCGTAGGCTGGATTGTCGCTCTCGTCCCAATAAGGATAGCCCAAGGACTCGAGGAACTGCTCGAACGGCTGGCGTTCCTCCGTGGGAACCTGGATACCCATCAGCACCCGACCATAATCGGCACCATGGTTGCGGTAGTGGAACAGGCTGATGTTCCATTTCGCCCCCATGCAGGTGAGGAAGTGGAGCAGGGCCCCCGGACGCTCAGGGAATTCGAAGCGGTAGAGGATCTCGTTTTCCACCCGTGGCCCGTGGCCGCCAACCATGTGGCGCACGTGCAGTTTGGCCATCTCGTTGTCAGTCATGTCAAGCACCGGGTAGCCATGCTTGCCCAGCAGGGCGATGAGGGCATGTTTCTCTTCCGCGCCACCATGGAGCTGGACACCAACGAAGATGTGCGCATCGTGCGCATCGTTGTAACGGTAGTTGAATTCGGTGATCGAGCGAGGTCCCAGTGTTTCGCAAAAGGTGCGGAAGCTGCCGGGGCGTTCGGGGATGGTGACCGCGAACAGGGCCTCGCGCTGCTCGCCAAGCTCTGCCCGTTCGGCAATATGGCGCAGGCGGTCGAAGTTGATGTTCGCCCCTGAGTTGATGGCAATCAATGGCGCGTGCGCCATGGTGGCGCTGCGTTTGGCATAGCGCTTGAGCCCGGCAATGGCCAAGGCCCCAGCTGGCTCGGCGATGGCCCGGGTATCGTCGAAGATGTCTTTGATCGCGGCGCTGATCTCGTCCGTGCTCACCAGGATCACTTCGTCCACGCATTCGCGCGCAATGCGGAAGGTCTCCTCGCCCGCCTGCCGCACGGCCACGCCGTCGGCGAACAAGCCGACCTGCGGCAGGACGACGCGCTCGCCAGCGGCAAGCGCCGCATGCATGCAGGCGGCGTCCTCGGGCTCCACACCAACGATGCGGGTGGTCGGGCGCAGGTGCTTAAGGTAGGCGGCGATGCCAGCGATCAGTCCGCCGCCGCCAACCGGCACGAACACCGCCTCGATGGCGTCCGGATGCTGGCGCAGGATCTCCATGCCGATGGTGCCCTGGCCAGCGATCACCTCAGGGTCATCGAACGGATGGATGAAGGTCAGTCCTTCGGAGTTGGCCAAGGTGCGGGCGTGAGCATAGGCCGAATCAAAGGTGTCCCCGTGCAGTACCACCTCGCCGCCGCGTCGGCGCACGGCATTGATCTTGATCTCTGGGGTGGTGGCCGGCATGACGATCACCGCACGCAGGCCCAAACGCTCGGCAGCGAGGGCAACGCCTTGGGCATGGTTGCCCGCGCTGGCGGCGATCACACCCGCGCTCAGCTCGCCGCGCGAGTGCAGGTGGTGGATCTTGTTGTAGGCACCGCGCAGCTTGAACGAGAACACCGGCTGCAAATCTTCGCGCTTGAGCAGTACGCGGCGGCCAAGACGTGCGGATAGCAGCGGCATGGCATCGAGCGGGCTCTCGATCGCCACGTCGTAGACGCGGGCAGTCAGGATGCGCTCGAGGTAGTCGCGGGTGAGACTCATGCGCGCGGCCCATCCTCCAGCGACAGGATCAGATTCCAGTGTGCCTCGCTCACCGGCATGACCGACAGGCGGTTGCCCTTGCGCACCAGCGGCATGTCGGCCAGGTCCTCGATACCCTTGAGCTCGTTGAGAGAAATGGCGCGTTTGAGGTGGCGCACATAGCGCACATCCACCATGTACCAGCGCGGCTTGTCGGGCGTGCTGGCCGGATCGTAGTACTTACCGTCGGGGTTCCATGCGGTATGATCCGGATAGGCCTCACGCACCACCTCGGCGATGCCGACAATGCCGGGGAGGGCGGTGTTGGAGTGGTAGAAGAGGACCTGATCGCCGTTCCTCATCTGGCGTATGAAGTTGCGCGCCTGGTAGTTACGCACACCGTCCCAGGGTTCGGTCTGGTTCGGACAGGCGGCGAGGTCGTCGATGCTGAACGCATCAGGTTCGGATTTCATCAGCCAGTAGGCCATGGCAGGTTCCCTCAAAAGCGATCGAACAAGCGTACCCCGTCCTCGGTGACGACACCATCCAGCGGCACATCCCAGCGCTCGGCCGGGAGGGAGGGGCAGTGCTGCAGGCCGAAGGCCACGCCGAGCAGGAGGGGTTTGCGCCAGCGCCGACGGGCGAGGCGGAAGGCGAGGGTGCGGTCGTAGAAACCACCGCCCATGCCCAGGCGATGGCCGGCATCGTCGAAGCCGACCAAGGGCATGAGGATAAGATCAAGCGCGCCTGCGTTCAGCAGGTCGGTGACGCGGTGACGAGGCTCGAGAATGCGAAAGCGGTTCGGGCGCAGCGCATGACCGAGCTGCCAGGGAGCGAAGCGCAGGCGCGAGCCTTGGGCAAGAATGGGCAGATAGAGACACTGGTGGGGATGGGCAAGCGACGCCAGTGGGCGTAGGTCGACCTCGCCGTCGGTGGGCCAGAAGAGGGCGATGCGGCGGGCGTGCCGGAAAACAGGATGCAGACGCAGGGCCTCGAGAATGGCGGCTTCGCGCCAGGCGCGGTCCAGTCCTTGCAGCGCACGGCGGCTACGACGAAGGGTCTGGCGAAGTTCTTGGCGGGAGAGAATGGGCATGGGGAGAGGGTCTTCCAGGGCGCCGCTGTTGGCCGACGACCTTGAACCGAGCGGTTCAAGTCGGGGAGGGCGATGAGAGCTTCAGGCTTTCCGCGCGGGGCGGACTTGCACACGGCTCCAAAGGCCATCCCCAGGGAGGTGCATTAAGGCTCAAGGGGATTGGGCTACTGGCGCACGCTCCAGAAGACTTGAATTCAATATAAGTCGGTTTCGGCCGGTTTGCAACGCTCGAGCGTCTCGCGAATGCGGCGGGCCAGCGCTTGCGCCTCCAGTGAGGCCGGCAGGGTGTCGCTCGGCATGGCCAGGGCATGGTTGGCGCGCAGTTGCAGTAGCTCATGGGTGATATTGAGGGCGGCCATGACCGCCACCCGGTCGTTACCGATGACCTTGCCGGTGTGGCGGATCTCTCGCATCTTGGCATCAAGGAAGCGGGCGGAACGTTCCAACGCCTCACGCTCGCTCTCGGGGCAAGCGACGCGGTATTCTTTGTCAAGGATCGTGATGTCGACGGGGATGGGAGGTTCGGTGCTCATGCCTGGCGCTCCAGGGTGCGCAGCTGTTCGAGGACGGGGGCAAGGCGGGCCTCGGCCTCACCCAGAAGGGCCAGCAATCGCGTTTTCTCGTCGCGCAGACGCCGATTGTCGTCCTCCAGTCGCTGGTTGGCTCGCTTGAGGGTTTCACACAGCTCGATAAGCTGCAGGATCCCTTCTTCAAGGCCCTGCCACTCTTCTTGTGTGATGACGCGTTGCATCGTACCCTCCAACGGCCATGGTGCCGCCACGATAAAGCGAAAATCTTAGGTCGCGGGTCGGTGTTGTGCAACCGGCTGGGGTGCGAGCCGGTCGTCATCCCAGGGGGGGTGCGTGGTAGGATGCGGCATAGATCCTAATTAGCAGGCGAGGAACGGCTCATGGTGGAATTCGAACGGGTCGACGAGGCCCTGGACGACGCGGCGGTGCGGGCCGCCGAGGCGCATGGCGTGCTCGCCGGGATGTTATGCGCCGCGGGGGGAGCGGAACTTGGGGCGTGGTGGTCGAACATCCGCGCGGATGAGTCGCAGGTCGAGGTGCCCGAACCCGTGCGCGAGCTATATACCGCAACGGTGGCGAGCCTGGCCGACGTCACCGGCCTCTTTGATCTGATGCTCCCGGAGGATGATGCGTCTCTGGATGAGCGCGCCGAGGCCCTGCATGACTGGTGCCGGGGGTTCCTCTATGGCTATGGTGTGGCCGGGGGGCTTGATCCGAGGAAGTTGCCGGAGGAGGCGGCCGAGGTCCTGCGCGACATCCACCAGTTTGCCCAGGCGAGCTTCGACCTGGGTGAGGACGCCGAGGAGGACGAGCAGGCCTACAGCGACCTGGTTGAATACCTGCGCGTGGGGGTGTTGCTGCTGCACGAAGTCCTCCACCCACGCCCCGAGCCCGCGGCCGATGTGAAGGCCAAAGCGGCGGACACCTGGCCGCAGGCCGGAGCCCGAACCCTGCACTGAGGCTTGACGGGACGTGTCATGTCCATCCATCCCCTCCTTGACAAGAAACACTTCGCCCGCCGCCGCAAGCGCCTGCTGGCGCAACTGGGACCGGAGGGTATCGCCATCCTGCCGGCTGCCGTCGAGCGGGTGCGCAACCGCGACACCCACTATCCCTTCCGCCAGGACAGCGACTTCCGCTATCTGACCGGCTTCGATGAGCCCGATGCCGTGCTGGTGCTGGTGCCGGGACATGAAGAGGGGCCTTTCATCCTGTTCGTGCGCCCGCGTGACCCCGAGCGCGAGCAGTGGGATGGTCGCCGTGCCGGGGTGATGGGGGCGCGCAAGCTGTATGGGGCTGATCAGGCCTATGCCATCGATGAGCTGGACGAGCGTCTGCCGGCCCTGCTCGCGGGGCGGGAGCAGCTCTATGCCCCCCTGGACGACGGTCATTTCGCCCAGCGTCTCTTGGGCTGGCTGGCAAAGGTACGGCGTCAGCAGCGCGCGGGGGTGAAGGCACCGGTCGGTTGGCTTGACCTCGCCCCTCTGATGCACGAGATGCGGCTGTTCAAGGACGAGGACGAGGCCAATGTGCTGCGCAAGGCCTGCCAGGTGACCGCGCTCGCCCATCAGCGGGTGATGCAGGCCCTGCACCCGGATCAACCGGAATACGCACTGGAGGCCGAGCTGCTGTATACCTTCCGCGTGCACGGCGGTGAGCCAGCCTTTCCCCCCATTGTCGCCGGCGGGGCCAACGCCTGTATCTTGCACTACACCGAGAATCGCGACATGTTGAAAAAAGGCGAGCTGGTGCTGGTGGATGCCGGCTGCGAGTGGGGCGGCTACTGTGGCGACATCACCCGCACCCTCCCCGTCGGTGGGCGTTTTTCCCCTGCCGCGCGCGAGCTGTATGCCGTGGTGTTGGCAGCGCAGCAGGCGGCGATTGATGCGGTCCGTCCCGGCGCAAGCTGGGACGCCCCGCACCAGGCTGCGGTGCGCGTGTTGACTGAGGGGTTGGTCGAACTTGGACTGCTCAAGGGCAAGATCGACCGGCTGATTGAGAAGGAGGCCTACAAGCGCTTCTACATGCACCGCACTGGGCACTGGCTGGGCATGGATGTGCACGATGTCGGTGCCTACAAGGTGGATGGCGCTTGGCGGCCGCTGGAGCCCGGCATGGCGCTGACGGTGGAGCCGGGACTGTACATCGACGCCGGGCGTGACGTGCCGAAGGTCTTTCGCAACATGGGCATCCGCATCGAGGACGATGTACTGGTCACCCGCGAGGGCTGCGAGGTATTGACCGCGCAGGCACCCAAATCGATCGAGGCCTTGGAGGAGATCGTGCCGTATGTTTGACGTCGTCATCGTCGGTGGTGGGCCGGTTGGCACCATACTTGCCCACGTGCTTGCCCACGAGGGGTGGGAGGTGATCGTGCTGGAGCAGGAGGCTGCCCCGGCGCAGGCCAAGATCGGTAGCACGGGCTTTGATGGGCGGGCCATCGCCCTGGCCGAAGGGGGGCGACGGCTGTTGGCCGGGTGGGGGCTGTGGGAGGCGCTGGCAAGCGAGGCCGAACCGATCGAGCACATTCATGTCTCCTTGCGTGGGGCCTGGGGTAGCACGCGTTTCGTCGCGCGTGAGGAGGGCGTCGCCGCGCTCGGGCAGGTATTGGACTCTGCCCGGATGGCCCCAGTACTGCTAGCCGCGGCCAAGGCCAGCGGTGTGCATTGGCGGGCCCCCGCACGCTACATCGCGCACGAGGTGCAGAGCGAGGGTGTGGCGCTGCGTTTCTCTACCCCCGAGGGCGAACAATCCCTGTGCGCCCGCCTGCTGGTGGCCGCCGATGGTGCTGGCTCTGCCGTGCGCAATGCGCTGGGCTTGCCGGTCGACGAGCGTGATTATGGTCAGACCGCAATCCTCTCCAGGGTGGAGGTGGAGCGTGCGGAACCCCGCACGGCCTTCGAGCGTTTCACCGACGAGGGGCCGATCGCCCTGCTGCCCATGGGGGGAAGGCGCTATGCGCTGGTGTGGGTGACCCCGGCAAGTGATGTACAGCGGCGCATGGGACATGCGGACGACGCCTTCCTCGATGAACTTGGTAGGTGTTTCGGACCTCGCCTGGGGCGTTTCGTTGCGACCGGACCGCGTCAGACCTACCCGCTGCGCGCGGTGACCGCCAAGGCCATCACCGCCCCCCGTGCCGTAGTGCTCGGCAATGCCGCGCATGCCCTGCACCCGGTGGCCGGGCAGGGATTGAACCTGTGCCTGCGCGATATTCGCGCGCTGCTGGGCGAGCTTGCGCGGGCGCGGCAAGATGGGCGCGACATCGGTTCGCCCGCCGTGCTGGCCGCCTATGCTGCCGCACGGCGATCGGATTATGCCGTAAGCTACCCGCTGATGGATGTGCTCGCCCGCGGCTTCACCCGCGCCGTGCCGGTGCCGAGGGCGATCAAGGGACTGGCCTTGGTGGCGTTGGATGCCTTACCGCCGCTGCGTGCCGGGTTTCTTAGACAGATGATGGGCCTGAGGGGGTGAAGCGATGGAACACCATGCGGATGTCCTGATCATTGGTGGCGGCATGGTGGGGGCCGCCCTGGCCTGCGCGCTTGGGCGATCCGGGTTCGAGGTGCATGGGGTCGAGGCGCAGGCACCCGAGCCCTTCGCGCCGACGCAGCCGCTTGATCTGCGCGTGTCGGCCGTCAGCCTCGCCTCGCAGGCCTTGCTCGAGGCGGTCGATGCCTGGCCGCAGGTGTTGGCCATGCGGGCGGTGCCATTTCGTCGCATGCGCGTGTGGGACCAGCGCGGCCCAGGTGAGACCGTTTTCGATTCGCGCGACATTGGCGAGCCGGCGCTCGGTCACATCGTCGAGAACCGCATCCTCCAGCTCGCCCTCTGGCGTGCCGCCGAAGGGCTCGCAGGCGTCCGCTGGCACTGCCCGGCACAGCTGGAGGCCTTGGATATCCGCAAGCACGGTGTGTTTGCCCGCCTCAGCGACGGCACCAGCGTGCGTGCGCAGCTGGTGGTGGGGGCGGACGGGGCGCATTCGCGTCTGCGCGAACTGGCCCATATCGGCCTGACCAGCTGGGACTATGATGTCGAGGCGCTGGTTGCCACGGTCAAGACCTCCGCGCCGCAACAGGACATCACCTGGCAGCGCTTTACCCCAAGCGGGCCGCAGGCCCTGCTGCCGTTGCCCGGTCCGCATGCCTCGCTGGTGTGGTACCTATCGCCCGATGCGGTGGCACATCTTGCGGCGCTGGATGATGACACCTTCCTCGAAATGCTGTGGCGCGCCTTTCCGCGGGAGCTGGGAGGGATCGAGGCCTTGCTGGAGCGCGGCAGTTTCCATCTCACCCGCCGCCATGCGCAAACTTACTGCAAGCCACGTCTGGCCCTGGTCGGGGATGCCGCGCACACCATTCATCCGTTGGCCGGACAGGGTGTCAACCTGGGGTTCATGGATGTTGCCGCGCTGGCGGAGGTGGTGATCGAGGCGCGTGATGCCAACGAGGACATCGGTGCCCTCCATGTGTTGCGGCGTTATGAGCGCTGGCGACGGGGCGCGAACCTGTTGATGCAGACGGCCATGGACGTGTTCCACCATGCCTTCAAGCCCGCGCATGGTCCCCTGCCGTGGCTACGCGGCCTGGCCTTGCGCGCGGCGAATGACCTGCCGCCGCTGCGCCGCTTACTGATTCGCCGGGCTACCGGGCGCGCAGGGGATCTGCCTTGGTCGGTGCGCAGCGGCCAACTTCCATGAGGCACATCGTGGTCGACCTGCCTGCACGCCTTGGTGTAGCCGGCGTGTCGGTTTACGAAAATGAACGCGCGCGCCGCTGGGGAATGCGCTTCGACGTCATCCTTTCTCTCGCCATCCTTTGGTTGCCGTTTGCCTGGTATGCCGAGCACAAAGGGGTGATGGCGACCGACCTCCTGCGCATGATCGATTTCTGCGTCTGGGGGGTGTTCGTGGGCGAGGTATTCGTTATGAGCCTGCTGGTCAACAATCGCCGACGTTATTGGCAACAAAACTGGCTCAATCTCTTGATCGTATTTGGCAGTCTGCCTTTTTTATTCGTGCAGCAGACGGGGGCGATGGTCTTTTTGCGTGTGCTGCGCCTGGTGTTGCTGATGATTGTGATCGTGCGCTTCGCCCGGCGCTCACTGCGCCTTTTGGCCAGGCATGCCTTGGCCGCCACCTTGATCATGGCCTTCTTTCTTGTGGTGGTCTTAGGGACCCTGGTGGCCAGTGTCGATCCCGGCATTCCCACCTTCTGGGACGGCATATGGTGGGCCTTGGTCACGGTGAGCACCGTCGGTTATGGCGATTTTGTCCCCGTCAGTGTTGAAGGGCGTGTGCTTGGGGTCATTCTGATCCTTTTTGGGGTGGCGGCCTTCTCCATGGTGACGGCCAATTTGGCCACCTTTGTCCTCAGCCTGCGGCTCGAGGAGACCGCCGCAGACATCGAGCGTGAGGAGATCAAGCACGAGCTCTTGATCCTCCGCCGTATGGAGGAGATGGAGCGTCGTTTCGACCGGCTCGAGGCCTTGCTGGTTGCACGGGTGCAGCCGCCCATGCAGCAGGAGATCAGCGACGACGCGCGGTCAGACGGGCCCAGCCGTCCTTGAACACGGGCGGGTCGAAGTCGAACGCTGCAGCATAGGCCGTCATCACACCCTCAGCCTGCTCCGCCAGAAGCCCCGACAGCACCAGCGCACCGCCGGGCTTCGCGTGCCTGGTCAGGGTAGGGGCGAGCTCGATCAGCGGGCCCATCAGGATGTTGGCCAGCAGCACGTCGAAGCGAGCATCTTGGGGTAGGGCCCCGGGCAGGCCGGTGTGCAGGCGCCAAGATTCGATGCCATTGCGCGCGGCGTTGTCGCGCGTCGCGGTCAGGGCCTGGGGGTCGATGTCGATGCCCCAGGCCGAGGTTGCGCCGAGCTTGAGCGCAGCAATGGCCAGGATGCCTGAGCCGCAGCCATAATCCAGCACGCTCTTGTCCTGCAGCTTGGCACCATCCAGCCACTCCAGGCACAGGGCGGTGGTCGGGTGGGTGCCGGTGCCAAAGGCCAGGCCTGGGTCGAGCAGGATGTTCACCGCCTGCGCATCGGGGGGCCCGATCCAGTTTGGCACGACCCATAGCCGCTGACCAAAGCGCAAGGGCTGGAACTGGTCCATCCACACGCGCTCCCAGTCCTGGTCCTCGACGTAGCCCCAGCTGCCGTTCAGGATGCCGCACGCGCTCAGGGCCTGGTCCACCTGAGTGGTGTCGGTCCATTCCTCGAACAGGCCGACGACATTGACCTCCGGCCACAGCGGGGTCTCACCCGGCAGGGGTTCGAGTACGGGGACATCGGCGGCGTCCTGCAGAGTGACGGACACCGCGCCAAGTTCGAGGAGGGTGTCTTCGAGGGCCTCGGCTTGGTCGCGGGGGATGGTGAGGCTGAGCTGGTGCCAGGGCATGGTGTCGTTTCCGGACGGTGTTGCTTCAGGAGCACGCCAGCCTTACAGCCCCAGCTTCTTGTGCAGGTAGTGGATATCCGTTCCGCCCTGCTGGAACGCAGGGTCGTTCATCAGCTCGCGATGCAGCGCGATGTTGGTCTTGATGCCTTCCACCACCAGTTCGGAGAGTGCCCCACTCATGCGGGCGATGGCGGCGGCGCGGTTCTCGGCGTGGCAGATGAGTTTGCCGATCATCGAGTCGTAGTAGGGCGGCACGTTGTAGCCCGCATAGATATGCGAGTCCCAGCGCACACCGAAGCCCCCGGGGGCGTGGAAGGCGGTGATCTTGCCGGGGCTCGGGACGAAGGTGGTCGGATCCTCGGCATTGATGCGGCATTCGATGGCATGGCCGCGGATCTGCACGTCCTCTTGGCGGATGGACAGCGGCAGGCCCGCGGCGATGCGGATCTGTTCCTTGATGATATCCACCCCGGTGATCATTTCGGTGACCGGGTGTTCGACCTGCACCCGCGTGTTCATCTCGATGAAGTAGAAGCGCCCGTTCTCGTACAAGAATTCAAAGGTGCCGACGCCGCGGTAGCCGATGTCGATGCAGGCCTGGGCGCAGCGTTCGCCGATCTCACGCCGCTCTTCGGCAGTCAGCCCAGGGGCGGGGGCCTCCTCGATCACCTTTTGGTGGCGACGCTGCATAGAGCAGTCGCGCTCACCCAGGTGGATGGCGTTGCCGTGGGTGTCGGCCATGACTTGGATCTCGATGTGGCGCGGGTGCTCGAGGAACTTCTCCATGTACACGTTGGGGTTGCCGAACGCGGCCAGGGCCTCGGCACGGGTCATCTCGATGGCGGCAAGAAGGTGGGCCTCGGTGTGCACCACGCGCATGCCGCGCCCGCCGCCACCACCGGCGGCCTTGATAATGACCGGGTAGCCTACTTCGCGGCCCAGGCGCAGATTCTCGTCGGCATTGTCGCTGAGGGCGCCGTCGGAGCCTGGCACGCAGGGTACACCGGCTGCCTTCATGGCGTCCTTGGCGGCGACCTTGTCGCCCATCAAGCGGATGTTTTCCGGTTTAGGGCCAATGAAGATGAAACCGCTTCTCTCCACGCGTTCGGCGAAGTCCGCGTTCTCGGACAGAAAGCCGTAGCCCGGGTGGATGGCGACTGCGTCGGTGATCTCGGCAGCGGCGATCAAGGCCGGGATGTTGAGGTAGCTGTCGGCGGATTTGGCTGGGCCGATGCAGACCGATTCGTCCGCCAGGCGCACGTGCTTGAGGTCGCGATCGGCGGTGGAATGTACCGCCACGGTCTTGATGCCGAGTTCGCGGCAGGCGCGCAGGATGCGCAGCGCGATCTCGCCACGGTTGGCGATGAGGACCTTGTTCAGCATGGCGGACGCCTTACTCGATGATGATGAGCGGTTGGTCGAATTCGACCGGTTGGCCGTTCTCGCACAGGATGGCCTTGATGACGCCGGAGGTGTCGGCCTCGATCTGGTTGAACATCTTCATCGCCTCGATGATGCAGACCGTATCCCCCGCCTTGACGTGCTGGCCGACCTCCACAAACGGTTTGGCATCCGGGGAGGCCGCGCGATAGAACGTGCCGACCATGGGTGATTTGATCACATGGCCGGATGGCTCGTCCTCGGCCTTGGCGGCCGGTGCGGCGGCTGTCTGCGGGGCAGTGACCGGGGCTGGAGCGGCCATCGGTGCGCTCACCACCATCTGCGGCATGGCCGACATGTGGGTTGGCATGCGGCTGATGCGCACGGAGGAGTCGCCCTCCTTGACCTCGATCTCGGCGACGCCGGAACTGTCCAGAAGTTCGATCAGTTTCTTGATGGTGCGGATATCCATGAGTTTTGTCTCGGGTCAGTGCGTGGGCGCCGAAAGGCGCGCGAACACGGCGCGCAGGGCGAGCTCATACCCTTGCGCGCCTAGGCCGGCGATCACACCCACGGCGATGTCGGAGAAATAGGAATGCTGACGGAAATGTTCTCGCGCATACACGTTTGAAAGATGGACCTCGATGAACGGCAGGTTGACCGCGAGCAGGGCGTCGCGCAGGGCGATGCTGGTATGCGTAAAGGCGGCTGGGTTGATGATGATGAACGCAGTGCCATCGAGTCGGGCGGCGTGGATGCGCTCGATCAAGACATGCTCGGCATTGCTTTGCACATGGTCGAGCTGGTGCCCCTCGGCCTTGGCGAGGGCTTGCAGGTCACGGACGATATCGTCCAGCGTGGTGCGGCCGTAGGTGTCCGGTTCGCGCACGCCCAGCAGGTTGAGGTTGGGCCCATTGAGGAGTAGCAGGTTGGCCATCGGCTTCGCACCTCGTCGAATGGGGAGATTCTGCGATCAGTGCGAGGAAAAGTCCAGAATGGTAGCGAACGGTCAGGAAATAACCATCATCTATGGCGGAGGGCAGGTTCGATCAGGGCGCGAGCCCTGGCTTCGTCCAGCCGGCCGGCGTGGACTGCACGAATGACACCCTCTGCATCGATCACGACCGAATAGGGCAATACGGCATGGGGATTGCCGAGCTTGCGGGCGAGTTCGCGGCCCTCCGGGCCGCCGAGCAGGATGGGGAAGGGGAGGGGGTGTTGGGCGAGGAAGGCTTGCACCTCCTCCGCCCCGGCAAGGGCAATGCCGATGATCTGCCCGCCCTGCTCCTGGAGGGAGACGTGCAGCTGGGCGAGTTCGGGCAGTTCCTGCACACAGGGGGGGCACCAGGGGGCCCAGAAGTTGATCAATGTCGCCTTGCCGCGCAATTCCACACTCTCGAATGCCCCGCCGGTGAGGCGTTCGAGCGTGAATGCGGGCATGGGGGTGCCGATCAGCGGACGGGATGCCTCGGCGAGCACCTTCTGTGCGGCCTGCTCGGGTGTGCGTGGAGTGTCATCGCCACAACCGCCGAGCAGGCCGACGATGAGTAGGAGGGGGATGGCGGGTTTGTGCATCATCCGTCCAGGGCCCTGCGGGCGAGTGAGGCAAACTCGGCGGGCGGCTTGTAACCGATGACGCGGTTGGCGCGCTGTTCTTGTCCATCTTTGGTGAAGAACAGGATAGCGGGCGGGCCGATCAGACCGAAGCGCTTGAGCAGGGCCTTGTCCTCGGCTGTGTTGTGGGTGACATCGACCTGGAGCAGGACGGCACCGCTCAATGCCTGTCGTACTGCGGGGTCGGGGAAGGTGTTGTGCTCCATTTCCTTGCAGCTTACGCACCAATCGGCGTAGAAATCGAGCATCACCGGCCTGCCGGCGGCTTTGGCAGCGGCCAAGACGCGCTCGAGGGAGGCCACGTTGGTCACGCGCTGAAAGACGAGGCCGCTGGGTGCGGTCGCGGCCTGCGCCGTGCCACCGCCGGCCAGGCCGCGCAGCGGCTGCAACGGGGTGCCCTGGCCTGTGGCGACGCCGACGAGCATCAGCAGTCCCCAGGCCAGCAGGACGATGCCAAGAGCCTTCCACAGCCGCGTCCAGCCTGCTTTCTCTTTGCCCACCGGCTCCATATGACCGGTCAGTTCGCGGCTGGCATGGTAGGTGTAGTAGCTGGGGTGACTGACCGGTTCCAGGGCGCCAAGGTAGATGCCGGAGGTAATGAACAACATGGCCCACAGGAACAAGGTGAGGGCATCGGGCAGCACGCGGGAGAGCAGCCAGATCGCCACGCCTAGCATGAGCACGCCGAACACCGCCTTGACCGTGTCCATCCATGCCCCGGCGCGCGGCAGGACCTTGCCACCCAAGGTGCCGACCGCAATCAGCGGCAGGCCCATGCCGATGGACAGGGCGAACAGTGCCGCGCCGCCGAGTACGGCATCGCCGGTCTGGCCGATGTAGATCAGGGCGCCGGCCAGCGGCGGGGCAACGCAGGGGCCGACGATCAGGGCGGAGAGTAGGCCCATGATCGCGACGCCGGTCAAGCTGCCGCTCTGCTGGCGAGCGGACAGCTCGGAGATCCGGCTCTGCAGGCTGGAGGGCAGCTGCAGTTCGAAAAAGCCGAACATCGACAGGGCGAGCGCGACGAAGATCGAGGCGAAGGCCCCGAGGATCCACGGGTTCTGGAACGCGGCCTGCAGATTGTTGCCGAACAGACCCGCAAGCACACCCGCGACGGTGTAGGTGAGGGCCATCGCCAGCACATAAACCAGCGAGAGTACGAAGGCGCGGCGGGTGGTGAGCTGCCCGCCCTGTCCGACGATGATGCCGGAGAGGATGGGGATCATCGGGAACACACAGGGGGTGAAGGCAAGCCCCAGGCCGGCGAGAAAGAACAGGCCGATGGCGAGCCAGGTGCTGCCGCTCCTGAGCTTCCCGACGATGGCGTCCGGCTCGCTCAGCTCCGTGCCGGGTGTGGCCGCGTCGGCGGGGGGGGGCGCGCTCCCCGTGGTCAGTTCGACCCGCTGTTCCATGGGTGGGTAGCAGATGCCGGCTTCGGCGCAGCCCTGGTAGGTGACGTTCAGCACGAGCTTTTGGCCCGCACCCACGTTCTGCACCGGTACGCTGACCTCCAGCGTATCGCGGAAGACGCGCACTTGGCCAAGGAAGGGGTCGTTTTTCTCCTCGCCCGCCGGAATGTCTGCTTGACCGAGGGCGTGCTTCGGTTCGATGGCCGTAATGCTGATCTTGTCGCGGTAGAGGTAGTGATGTGGGGCGATGTCCCAGCGCAGGTGCACTGTGGCCCCATCGATCGTGCTGGAGAAGCGGAAGGCCCGCTCGGGCCCAAGCGGCTCGCCCGCGCTGGCGGGCGACTTGCCCTCGATCGGTCTCGCCCAATCCCCCAGGCCCTGGATGCCACTGGCGGGCAGGACCAGCTGGACTTTCTGCTTAAGCGGTGGGTAGCACACGCCACCCTCGAAGCAGCCTTGGCTGTGGGCCGTGAGGGTGATGGTCTTGCCGCCGAGGTTCTCGCCCTCGAGCCGGAGGGGGATGTCCAGCGCGCCGTGGTAGACCTGCACCTCGCCGAGGAAGGGATCCTTCACCGCCTCGCCTGGTGGCAGCTCAGCCTGCACGCCTAGGGCGCCCTCGACCTCGAAGCGGATCTTGTCGCGGTAAAGCTTGTAGCCCGGCGCGATGGCGAAGTGGCCGAGCAGGCGGTTGGCACTCTCCGCACGGGCAGAGAAGGCGAAGGCCTGCTCGGGGTCGAGCAGTTCGGGCTCTTCAAAGGCCAAGGCGAGGTTGGCCAAGGTCAACAGGGTCAGAAGGAGGCTTAGGATGCGAGGCATGAATCCACCCAGTCGATGTAGTCCCGCGAGCCTTCCATGGGAACGTACAGGATCTGCGGAAGTTCATACGGATGCCATTTGCGCAGCATGGTTTCGATCTGTGGGCCGAGTGCGCGGCGCGTCTTCAGGCGCAGCTCCCACTCTTCATCTTCCTGCAAGGCGCCCTGCCAGGGATAGATCGAGGTGAGCGGGCCGCTGACCTGGGCACAGGCGGCAAGACGCGCCTCCAGCAGGGCGCGGGCGGCCGCCAGGGCTGCGGCGCGGTCCGGAAAGGTGCTGATGACGATGCAGTGCGTGGCCATGGGAGGCATTGTCCATGATTTGCGGGGGTGTGACCATGGCGGGCAATTTATCCCATATAAATGTGCCCCACATGGGGTTGAGGGAAGCATATACTTGCCCGAGTTTTCCACGGATTGCAGGGCATGTCGGCCGGTCGCATACAGAAACCCAAGGCCTTGATCGTCGAGCCCGACGCAACGATGTGTACCATGCTATGGCAGATGGCGGAGGAGGCGGGGCTTGGGGTCAGGATGGCCACCTCCGGGGAGGAGGCGCTGGAAGTTGCGCGCGCTGAGACCATCGACATCGGCCTGCTAGGGTATCACCTTCCCGACATGACGGGCCTGCAGCTGGCCCAGACCCTCCGCGCCCACCTCGCCGTAGGAGCGCCGCTACTGCTGATCGCTGATGGCAATGGCGCGCTGGTGCAAGAGGCTTTTCATGCGGGCATCACGGACGTGCTCCAGCGCACCCGGCTCGGTGACTTGCGGGGCTATTTGCAGGACTTCCTCGGTTGGATGTACTGCCATGACCTGGAGGGGAAGCGCATTCTGCTGGTCGAGGATTCACGCACCTTTGTGCACCTGGTGACTGGCATGCTGCATCGTTGCGGCATGGAGGTGGACAGCGTCGGGTCGGTGGCCGAGGCGCGTCGGCTGTTTGTCGATCGCTCCTATCACATGGTGATCACCGACCTCGTGCTCGAGGGCGGGGAGAGCGGTCTATCCCTGGTGCGTCACCTGCGTCAACATGGCCAGAGTTACATGAAGCTGCCGATCCTGGTCATAACCGCCTTCGATGATCCGACGCGCAAGATTGAGCTGTTTCGCGCGGGGGTGAACGATTATATCCCCAAGCCGCTGGTCGAGGCCGAGTTCATGGCCTGCGTGCGCAATCTTCTCATCGCGCAGAGGATGTTCGAGCGGGTCGAGGCGCAGGAGCGGAGGATGCGCGAGCTTGCCGTTACCGACCAGCTGACCGGTCTTGGCAATCGGCACCTCTTTTTTGAGCTCGCCACGCGCTATCTCGCCCGTGCCGAGCGCGAGGGGCGAGCGATGTGCATACTGGTCGCGGATATCGATCACTTCAAGCAGGTCAATGACCAACACGGCCATGCCATGGGAGACAAGGTCTTGAGGGCGGTGGGGGATATACTGCGCAGATCCTTCCGTAAGGGGGATTTGGTCGCCCGCTTTGGCGGTGAGGAGTTCGTCTTTCTCCTGCCCAACTGCAGCGCGGAGAATGCGCTCGCCAAGGCCGAGAAGATCCGCAGGGACTGCGAACTGCTGGACGTTGGCGGTGTGCGCCTGACGATCAGCATCGGTGTGGCTTGTTTTGATCCGGGGGATCCGGAATCGCTGGATAACCTGTTCGGTCGCGCCGACAAGGCACTGTATGAGGCCAAACGCTTGGGAAGAAACCGGGTAGTCATGCGCACCAAAGCATCAAGGAGTCAGTGAATGAGCAAGCATGAGGTCCTGGCCCAGGATGCCAGGGGGCTGGAGGTTGACGGAGGGCGCCTGGCCCTGATTGTCGCCGCAGATGGCCAGGCGCGGGAAGAGCTGGGGCGCATCTGCCAGCAGGCGGGCCTGAGCCCCATCGATTGTGCCACGGGACGTGAAGCGGTGGCCCTGGCGCGCAAGCATCGCATCGACGTCTGCTGTTTAGCCTTTGCGGCTCATGATTCCTCCCTGGCGTTGCTGGTGGGTGGGTTGCGTGTCGAGCTCCCTGAGGGGACCCCCATCCTGCTGCTGGCCTTGGGGGAGGATGAGGTTGCTCACGAAGCCCTGTTTACCTTGGGCATCACCGAGATCATCCCGTCCTCACAGCCAGACAGGCTGCTCGCTTACCTTCTCACCCGTGATGCCGAGCGCCATGATCCGCGCGGCCAGCATATCTATGGCAAGCGTATCCTGCTGGTGGAGGACTCGCGCACTGCGGCCCACGTCATCACCCGCATGCTCATGGCGCACGGGCTGCTGGTGGAGTGGGTGATGCGTGCCGAGGATGCCTTGGAGCGCGTACGAACCCGGCGCTATGACCTGCTCGTTACTGATCTTTTGCTCGAAGGGCCGATGAGTGGTATGGCCTTGGTTGGCGAATTGCGCCAGTCCGGCTTCACGGATTTCAGGCTGCCCATTCTGGCCGTGACCGGATTCGATGATCCTGCGCGCAGGCGTGAACTGTTCCGCCTGGGGGTGAACGACTATGTCACCAAACCGGTGATGGAGGAGGAGTTGCTGGTGCGCGCCCGCAACCTCATCATTGCCACCGGCCTTGCGGCGCGGGTCGAGGCCCATCGCGCCCGTCTGAACCTGCTCGAGGTGACCGATCCGCTGACCGGGTTGTACAACCGGCGCATGCTGTTCTCGTACGGTGCCAAGTACCTTGCCATGACGCGTCGTGGCGGTGGGGTGTTCAGTCTGCTGGTGCTGGACCTCGATCGGTTGGGTGAGATCACCATCCAGTACGGTTATGAGGCGGGCGATGAGGTCTTGTGTTCGGTGGCGACCATCCTGCTCAAGGGGGTGCGGGAGAGTGATCTCGTGACCCGCATCGGCGATACGCGTTTCGCGTTGCTCCTACCACACTGCGCCATCGGCGATGTGCCGCGGGTGGGCGAACGCATCCGCAAGGCCATCGAGGGTCTGTGGCCGTTCGGTATGCCGGTCACTGCGAGCGTCGGCGCGGCGACCTTCCGTCCGGATCTCGATACGGACATTGATGCGCTTCTGGCCCGTGCCAGTGCCGCGGTCGATCAGGCGCGGACGGAAGGGGGCAACCGCGTGGTGCTGGCCGACATCCTGCCTCAGCGGTCGTCGTCTGATGCTTGATCGAGAATGATTCTCGCGGGGGGGGCTTGACCTGCGGAGAGTCGCCCTTATTATTGGCACTCGCCTGCATTGAGTGCTAACAGTAGCCCTTGATGCTCAACCACCAACTCAACGTATGCCAAAGAGAGTGTGAACCATGAAGATCCGTCCTTTGCATGATCGTGTCCTGATCAAGCGTGTCGAGGAAGAGCTCACCACCCCCGGCGGCATTGTTCTGCCTGGCAGTGCGGCGGAGAAGCCAAACCGTGGCGAAGTGATTGCTGTCGGTCCGGGCAAGAGCAATGAGAAGGGCGAGCTTCGTCCGATCGGCGTGAAGGTCGGTGACAAGGTGCTGTTCGGCCAGTATGCCGGTACCAAGGTCAAGGTCGACGGTGAAGAGCTGCTGATGATGAGCGAGGACGACATTCTCGCCGTCATCGAATAAGTCGTTCCGTCATCCATACGCAATAATTTCTGAGGAGTTTTATCCCATGGCAGCCAAAGACGTACGTTTCGGCGCAGATGCCCGCGCCCGCATGGTGAACGGTGTCAATATCCTGGCCAACGCGGTCAAGGTCACCCTCGGTCCAAAGGGCCGCAATGTGGTGCTGGAGAAGTCCTTCGGTGCCCCGACCGTGACCAAGGACGGTGTGTCTGTCGCCAAGGAGATCGAGCTTGAGGACAAGTTCGAGAACATGGGCGCGCAGATGGTCAAGGAAGTATCTTCCCAGACCGCTGACGTGGCCGGTGATGGTACCACCACGGCGACTGTGCTGGCTCAGGCCATTGTGCGCGAGGGCATGAAGGCGGTTGCTGCCGGCATGAACCCGATGGACCTCAAGCGCGGTATCGACAAGGCTGTGGCCGCCGCCGTCGAGGAGCTGAAGAAGATCTCCAAGCCGTGCACTGACAGCAAGTCCATCACCCAGGTCGCCACCATCTCCGCCAACGCAGACGAGGCCATTGGTTCCATCATCGCCCAGGCGATGGACAAGGTGGGCAAGGAAGGTGTGATCACCGTCGAGGAAGGCTCGGGGCTCGAGAATGAGCTGGACGTGGTCGAGGGCATGCAGTTCGACCGCGGCTACTTGTCCCCCTACTTCGTCAACGACCAGCAGAACATGCAGGCCGTTCTCGAGAACCCGTACATCCTGATCACGGACAAGAAGGTCTCCAACATCCGTGACTTGCTGCCGGCGCTCGAGGCTGTCGCCAAGGCAGGACGTCCGCTGTTGATCATCGCCGAGGATGTCGAGGGCGAGGCCCTGGCCACCCTGGTCATCAACAACATGCGTGGCATCCTCAAGGTTGTTGCCGTCAAGGCCCCGGGCTTTGGTGATCGCCGCAAGGCCATGCTACAGGACATCGCCGTGCTGACGGGTGGCATGGTGGTCTCCGAGGAAGTGGGTCTGACCCTCGAGAAGGTCACTCTGAACGAAATGGGGCAGGCCAAGAAGGTCGTCGTCACCAAGGACAACACCACCTTGGTCGATGGCGCGGGCTCCAAGGAAGAGATCGAGGGTCGTGTGGCTCAGATCCGAGCCCAGCTCGAGACCACCACTTCCGACTACGATCGCGAGAAACTGCAGGAGCGTATCGCCAAGCTGGCGGGTGGCGTGGCCGTCATCAAGGTCGGTGCTGCTACCGAGGTTGAGATGAAGGAGAAGAAGGACCGCGTCGACGACGCCCTGCACGCCACGCGGGCGGCGGTCGAGGAAGGCGTGGTTCCGGGGGGTGGTGTGGCCCTGGTGCGCGTGAGCAGGGCCATCAAGGGTCTGACCGGTGCCAACCACGACCAGGATGTGGGCATCAGCATCGCCCTCCGCGCCATGGAGGAGCCGTTGCGCACCATCGTCTCCAACGCCGGCTACGAGCCCTCCGTCATCCTCAACAGGGTTGCCGAGGGCAGCGGTAACTTCGGCTACAACGCCGCCACCGGCGAATATGGCGATATGATGGAGATGGGCATCCTGGATCCGACCAAGGTCACCCGTTCCGCCCTGCAGAATGCGGCTTCCGTGGCCGGCCTGCTGCTGACCACCGAGTGCATGGTGGCCGAGCTGCCGAAGAAGGAAACCCCAGCCCCGGCCTCTAGCGGCATGGGCGACATGGGCCTGTAATCGATCCGGACGTGCCGTCCTTCTCAGAGCCCCGCCCCGTGCGGGGCTCTTTATTTGGAGCCCATCCGGTGGATGGGCTCTTTGCTTTTTGGTCCATCAGGCCGCTTTATGGTCAAATGGAACGAGTTAGGGAAACGCTGAATAAGGCCGCGAGCGGGATGGGATGCAAGGCGCACGGAGCGCAGTGACCGAGACATATCCATGAGATAGGCGAGGGAACGAGCACCGCGCAACGCAGCAGACCGCCCGCGCAGCAACTTATTCAGCGTTTCCTTAGCATGACAGCAAGTGAGGGGTCTATGGTGCGCAAGCTTCTGTTTCTCATCCTTCTCATCCCCGTCGCCGCAGTGGCAGAGGGCAACCCTGAGGCAGGCAAGAGCCTCTACAAGGCCCATTGTGCCCTCTGCCACGGGGGGCAAGGGCAGGGTGTGCCGCCCATGTTTCCCGACCTCACCTCCAAGCCTCATGCCGCCTATATCGCCATGATGCAAAACTACCGTGCGGGTTTTGGCCACAAGGTCATGGTGGACATGGCAAAAAGCCTGAACGAGCAGCAGCTCGATGATCTTATGGCCTTTATCGCCACCCTGCCGCGGAAGTAATGGGGGCGGAAGCCGCGCAGCCGTATGGGTGGCCGGTCACGGACGGCCGAGTTCTCATTCTGCATGTACCCAAGGGGAACACTGAGATAAGTTTGCGCGACGGGTTTGCAGCGTTGCGTGGTGCGCCCTCCCACGCTTATCTCATGGATATGTCGTGATCACGGCGCACCCATCGCCGTGTATCCCATCCCGTTCGTGGCCTTATTCAGCGTTTCCCAAGGTGAATTTTGGGGGCGGTTGGGGTACATTTGGCAGATCCTTTGGCCATTTCCGGAGTGCGCCCATGTCGAAGTTCCTCATCGCCCCGTCCATCCTCTCCGCCAATTTCGCCAAGCTGGGTGAGGAGGTCGATAACGTACTGGCCGCCGGTGCTGATATCGTCCACTTTGATGTGATGGACAACCACTATGTGCCGAACCTGACCATCGGTCCGCTGGTGTGCGAGGCCCTGCGCAAGCACGGGGTGACCGCGCCGATCGACGTGCATCTGATGGTCAAGCCGGTGGACCGTATCATCCCCGATTTCGCCAAGGCTGGCGCCACTTACATCACCTTCCATCCAGAGGCCTCCGAGCATATCGACCGCACCATCGGTCTGATCAAGGACTCCGGCTGCAAGGCAGGACTCGTGTTCAATCCGGCGACCCCACTGGGTGTATTGGAGTACACCCTGTCCAAGTTGGACATGGTCCTGCTGATGTCGGTCAATCCAGGCTTCGGTGGACAGAAGTTCATCCCCTACGTGCTGGACAAGGCTCGCAAGGTCCGCGCCATGATCGATGAGGGCGGCTATGACTGCCGTCTGGAGATCGATGGCGGTGTGGGTCCAGCCAATATCCGCGAGGTGGCCGAGGCCGGTGTGGACACCTTCGTCGCCGGCTCCGCGATCTTTGGCGCCGCCAAGGACATCGATCCGCACCGCTATGATTCTGTGATCAAGGCCATGCGCGATGAGCTGGCCAAGGTCGGCGGCTAAGGCATGAAGACCTTTGCGCCGAAGATGGTGCTGTTCGACCTGGACGGCACCTTGATCGATAGCGTGCCCGATCTCGCTTACTGCGTGGACGAGATGATGAAGCATCTCGACATGCCCGTGCGTGGTGAAGCGGCTGTACGCAACTGGGTTGGCCATGGCGTCGAGCGGCTGGTCGAGCGTGCGCTGACCAACGACCTCAACGGCAAGCCCGATGCGGTCCTGTTTGCGCGTGCCTTGCCCATATTCAAGCAGCTCTACGCGGAGAATACTTCGAGACGCTCTGTGCTTTATCCTGGGGTCAAAGAAGGGTTGGACTATGTGAAGTCCCTTGGTTTGCGCATCGGGTGCGTGACCAACAAGGCCGAATCATTCACCCTGCCGCTGCTCAAGGCTTTTGGCATTTTCGACATGTTCGAGACGGTGATCTCCGGTGACACCCTGCCGGTGAGGAAACCGGACCCGGGCCCGCTGTTTTACGCTGCTGGTTGGTTCCACTGTGCCCCGCACGAGGCTTTGATGGTGGGCGACTCCATCTCCGATGTGAAGGCCGCGCGCGCTGCGGGTTTTGACATCGTTTGCACGAGCTATGGCTACAACCATGGCGAGGATATCCGCGCTTACCATCCGGATGCGGTCATCGACTCCATGGTGGAGCTGAAGGACTTGGTGAAGCCTTCATGAAGCGCTTTCGGGAGAGACCGGGTGGGGGAGTGCGATGGCGCGGCGCGTAAGCTGCCCGATCCTCCGTCTAGCCGTTTTCCCGAGATTTCGCCATGCGTCCTGAACAGTTCGAACGATTTTGCCGCGAGGGCTATAACCGCATCCCCGTGGTGCGCGAGGTCCTCGCCGATCTTGACACGCCGCTCTCCACCTATCTCAAGCTTGCGAATGCCCCCTACAGCTACCTGTTCGAGTCCGTGCAGGGCGGTGAGAAGTGGGGGCGCTATTCCATCATCGGCCTGCCGGCCCGTATCGTGCTCCGGGTGCGCGGTCATGGGGTGACGGTGGAGGATGGTGGCCGTCCTATCGAGGAGGCCGAGGTGCGCGATCCGCTGGCCTTTATCGAGGCCTTTCAGCAGCGCTTCCGGGTGCCCGAGCTGCCCGGCCTGCCGCGCTTTGCCGGGGGTCTGGTGGGCTATTTCGGCTATGACACCATCCGTTACATCGAGCCGCGCTTGGCGGGGGGCGAGAAACCGGATCCGATCGGTGCGCCGGACATTTTGTTCATGCTGTCTGACGAGCTGGTGGTGTTCGACAACCTGCGCGGGCGCATGCAGCTGATCGTGCACGCCCTTCCGGAGGGGCTGGAGGTGGCCGAGGCGCGTTTGGATCAGCTTGTGGCCCGTTTGCGCGAGCCTCTTGCGCATGTGCGCCCAGCTCATGTTCCACGCCAGGTGAGCGAGGCCGACTTCGTCTCCGGGTTCACCGAGGAGGGGTTCAAGCAGGCGGTGCTCAAGGCCAAGGAGTACATCGCCGCTGGGGATGTGATGCAGGTGGTGCTTTCTCAGCGCTTGAGCATCCCGTTTTCCGCCCATCCGCTCGATCTGTATCGCGCCCTGCGCGGCCTCAATCCCTCGCCTTACATGTTCTACCTCCAACTTGGGGACATGGCGTTGGTCGGCTCCTCGCCCGAGATCCTCGTACGCCTAGAGCATGAGGAGGTCAGCGTGCGCCCGATTGCGGGCACCCGCCGTCGCGGACGCACGGAGGAGGAGGATCGCGCCTTCGAGGTAGAACTTTTGGCCGACCCCAAAGAGCGCGCCGAGCACCTGATGCTGATCGACCTTGGCCGCAACGACATTGGCCGGGTGTGCAAGACCGGCAGTGTGCGCCTGACCGAGAGGATGGTGATCGAGCGTTATTCGCATGTCATGCACATCGTTTCCCATGTCACGGGCAAGCTGCGCCCTGGCCTATCCGCCATGGACGTGCTGCGCGCTACTTTCCCGGCCGGCACGGTGTCTGGTGCGCCCAAAGTGCGGGCGATGGAGATCATCGACGAGCTGGAGCCGGTCAAGCGAGGCGTCTATGCGGGTGCGGTCGGTTACCTTGGCTGGAATGGGGCCATGGACACCGCCATCGCCATCCGTACCGCGGTGATCAAGAACGGCGAGTTACACATCCAGGCCGGTGCTGGTGTTGTGTACGATTCCGTGCCGGAGCTGGAATGGAAAGAGACCATGAACAAAGGCCGCGCGATCTTCCGCGCGGTCGCACTGGCCGAGGCGGGATTGGATCAGATGCAGGTGGAGGCGTGACGATGTCCAGGGTTCTGATGATCGACAACTACGATTCCTTCACCTATAACCTTGTACAGTACCTGGGCGAGCTTGGAGCGGAGGTGGAGGTGCATCGCAACGACGCCATCACCCTGGAGGACATCGAGCGCATGGCGCCCAGCCACCTGATGATCTCTCCCGGTCCCTGCAGTCCGAGCGAGGCCGGCATTTCGGTGGCTGCGATCCGCCATTTTGCCGGCAAACGACCGATCTTTGGTGTGTGCCTTGGCCATCAGGCCATCGGTCAGGCCTTTGGCGGCAAGATCGTCCGCGCCAAGCAGATCATGCACGGCAAGACCTCGCAGGTGTACCACTTGGGCAAGGGCGTATTTGCCAACCTGCCGAACCCGTTCGAGGCAACGCGCTACCACTCGCTGGTGATTGAACGCGAAAGTCTGCCCGAATGCCTCGAGATCACCGCCTGGACACAGCACCCGGATGGCAGTTTTGAGGAGATCATGGGCGTGCGTCACCGCGAATATACGGTCGAGGGTGTGCAGTTCCACCCCGAGTCTATCCTCACTGAACATGGGCATGATATCTTGCGTCGGTTTTTGTCCCTCTCTGGCGGGCGATATGGATGACTGCTCATGGGCTCGTGCATGTCATGATCTCTCATTGAACAGGAGCTGTTGGATTGAGTGCTAGCCTTATCCGCAGTGATGTGACGACGGCCATGCGTGCTCTCATCGAGCGTCGCAACCTGACGGGCGAAGAGATGGCTGGGGTCATGCGCGCGTTGATGTGCGGCGAGGCCACTCCGGCGCAGATCGGTGGCCTGCTCATCGGGCTCGCGGTCAAGGGGGAGACGGTCGAGGAGGTGGCCTCTGCCGCTGCCGTGATGCGCGAGTTTGCTGCCAAGGTTGAGATCCCTTGCGGGCCGCTGGTCGACATCGTCGGTACCGGCGGGGATGGGGCGCACACCTTCAATATTTCCACCGCAAGTTGCTTTGTCCTGGCGGTGGCGGGTGGCAAGGTGGCCAAGCATGGTAATCGCGCGGTTTCCAGCACCACCGGCAGTGCAGACCTGCTTGAGGTGGCAGGCTGCCGCCTGGATGTGCCGTGCGAGGTCATCGCCCGCGCGGTATGCACGCTCGGTGTTGGCTTCATGTTCGCGCCCCAGCACCATGGTGCCATGCGCCATATCATTGCTCCGCGCCGCGAGTTGGGCGTGCGTACTTTGTTCAACGTGCTCGGTCCCTTGGCCAATCCGGCCGGGGCGAGGCGCCAGGTGCTTGGTGTGTACAGTGAGCGCTGGCGTCGATCGCTGGCCGAGGTGTTGCGGGAGCTTGGCAGTGAGCATGCCTTGGTGGTGCACGCCGAAGACGGTCTGGACGAGTTCAGCGTGGCCTCGCCGACCCGCGTGAGCGAGCTGAAAGACGGTGTCGTCACCGACTACGTCCTACGGCCGGAGGATGTTGGTCTTACCAGTGCCCGCTTGGACACGCTGCGTGTGGCTTCTGCCCACGAGAGTTTGGAGAAGGTGCGTGAGGCCCTGACCGGCCAGCCCGGGCCGGCGCGCGACATCGTGGCCTTCAATGCCGGCGCGGCCATCTATCTTGCGGGTCTTACGCCCTCTCTTACGGAGGGGGTGGCGCGTGCACTCGAGATTCAGGCGACCGGCGCGGCTTGGGAACGGCTTATGGCCTACGCTGCATTCACACAGCAGGCATTCGCATGAGTCAGACGCCCGACATTCTCCAGGTCATGCTCGAGCGCAAGCGCGAGGAGGTCGCCGAGCGTGGTGTGCGCACCCCGGTGCATGAGCTGATCCAGTGCATCGAGGCGCGCCATGATCAGCCTCGCGGTTTCCGCGCCGCCCTCGAGGCCCGCATTGCGCGGGGGATGCCGGCAGTGATTGCCGAAGTGAAGAAGGCCAGCCCGAGCAAGGGTGTGCTGCGCGAGGACTTTCGGCCGGCCGAGATCGCCGTAAGTTACGAGCGGGGCGGGGCGGCCTGTCTCTCGGTGCTGACCGACCGGGACTTCTTCCAGGGCAGTGAGGCTTATCTTGAGGAAGCGCGCGCCGCCTGTAACCTGCCGGTGATCCGCAAAGATTTCATCATCGATCCCTATCAGGTCTATGAGGCTCGCGCGATTGGCGCGGACTGCATCCTCTTGATCGTCTCGGCCTTGGCCCCAGCCACTTTGCACGAGCTGCATGACCTCGCCATCGAGCTTGGCATGGATGTGCTGGTCGAGACGCATGATCGCGAGGAAATGGCGCTGGCGCTCTCGATCGGGGCTGGGCTTGTTGGGATCAACAACCGCAACCTGCGCACCTTCGAGGTCAGCCTGGATACCACCCTGAACATGCTCGACATGCTGCCCGCGGATGTGTTGCTGGTCACTGAGAGCGGCATCCATGGTCGCGACGACGTGGCCCTCATGCGCCGCCATGGTGTGCATGCCTTCCTGGTTGGTGAGGCCTTCATGCGGGCCGGTGATCCAGGGGCCAAACTTCACCAACTCTTTTTCGAGGAGGTAAACTCTAGTTCTAACAATCGTGTGCAATAATGTATAATAGTCTCATGGAAA
>JBEVAM010000016.1:0-37998 GCA_051297135.1 Halothiobacillaceae bacterium | reverse complement strand
TTGACCGATACGCCGAGCAGCTTTGCCGCCTTGCCAGTGCTCCTGGTGCTTTCCATGAGACTATTATACATTATTGCACACGATTGTTAGAACTAGAGTTTACCTCCGCGAATCGAGGGCTTGCGCCTTTGTTTGCGCCAAAGACCTCCATGCCCACGGACGATAAGCGCTGAATAAATCAGCACGTCCCCAACAAAAAAGGCGCACCCAAGGTGCGCCAATACAGGAGGAGTCAACAGCACCATGCCACGCTTGCATGCGTTCTAACATGGACGCATGCATAGCATGCCACCGTCTGATGAAAACTTTATTTCAATGGATGGATATGGCTGGCACCCCCACCACCCAGAAAAAACCAACCACACACCATCGCGCTGCATCACGCCCCCTCACCCACCAGCACAGTGGCATAAGCCACAATCCCCTCCCGGCGTCCGACATAACCCATGCCCTCGTTGGTCGTGGCCTTGATACTGACCCGGTCCAGGCCCACCCCCATGTCATCGGCAAGCACAGCACGCATCGCGTCAACATGGGACGCCAAACGAGGAGCCTCGGCCAAAATGGTCATGTCAGCATTCACCACCCGAAAACCGCGACCACGCAGCTCATCCATCACCCGGCGCAGCAAAATGCGACTGTCAATACCCGCGTAAGAAGGATCAGTGTCAGGAAAATGCTGGCCAATGTCGCCCAAAGCCAACGCACCAAGCAGCGCATCACACAGGGCATGGATAAGCACATCGCCATCCGAATGGGCCTTGAAACCATGCGTATGCGGGATACGCACCCCACCAAGGGTTATATGGTCTCCCTCAGTGAACATGTGCACATCCACACCATAACCAATCCGCAGGTTCATGCCTGCCTCCGACTCAAAAAAAACTCCGCCAGCTCAAGGTCCTCCGGCCGAGTGATCTTGATATTGTCCGCCCGTCCTTCCACCAGCAACGGATACAAGCCCGCATATTCAAGCGCAGAAGCCTCGTCAGTAACCCGCACTCCCGCCTCCAGCGCACGCCGCAGAGCATCACGCAACAACCCAAGGCGAAACATCTGCGGAGTCAGGGCATGCCACAACCCCTCGCGTGGCTCAGTGCGCACAATGCGCCCTTCACCATCCGCACGCTTCATCGTGTCGCGCACAGGCACGGCCAGAATACCACCCACCGCATCCTGCTCCACCTCGGCCACCAGGCGGTCCAGGTCCTCCCGCGCAAGATTGGGACGAGCCGCATCGTGCACCAACACCCAGTCAGACGGCTGACCCAGCGCAGCCAGCAAGTCGAGGGCATTGAGCACCGACCGATCCCGCTTATCCCCCCCAGGGACCACATGCACCGGCAACTCGACATCAAGCACAAGTTCAGGCCAAAACGCATCATCCAGGGCAATCGCAAGCACAATGCCACGCACCCGCGGATGCTCAGCAAAACAGGCCAGGGTATGCTCAAGCACCGTCCGCCCTGCCAACATCAGGTATTGCTTGGGACGGTCGGCAGCCATGCGCGTACCCAACCCCGCAGCAGGAATGACCACCCACAGGTCACCGTCAGTTCTTGCTGGATTCATCAATGATCTGGAAATAAGTATCGCCCTGCTTGACCAAACCAAGATCGGAGCGCGCACGCTCCTCAATGGCGTCAAGCCCAGTCTTAAGATCAAGCACCTCGGCCTCAAGCGCAGCATTGCGCTGTCGCAATCGCTCGTTCTCTGCCAGCTGCTTCTCCAGTGCGATCCGCGCCGCCTCGGCACGCGGCCAGCTGCCATCACCCAGCCAAAGCTGATATTGCAGCAGGACAAAGATGACAGCGAGCAGCAGGACCAGCCAGCGCAGCATCAGCCTTTTACCACCGATCCATCGGACCCTCGGAAACCATACCCCACAGAAGCTTCCCGCATGGATGCAAAAAAAAGCCCAAAAAGAGAGCCCCTTGCATCGGGAATCACCAAAGGTCATCCCGAAGGCCACCATCCAGGCATGGACCGACATCCACATAGCAAAACGCCGCACGAAGGCGGCATTGCATGACGCGCCAAATCGCGCCGACACGGGTCACAGGTCGCTTAGCGCTTCGGATTGAACGCCGCCAGGCCCGGATAGACCGCACGCACACCCAAACGCTCCTCAATACGCAATAGGCGGTTGTACTTGGCAACACGGTCGGAACGGGACAAAGAACCCGTCTTGATCTGGCCACAGTTGGTGGCCACGGCAAGATCGGCAATGGTGGTGTCCTCCGTCTCGCCGGAGCGGTGCGAGCTGATACTGGTGTAACCATGCGCAGCGGCCAAACGCATGGCCTCCAAAGTCTCGCTCAATGTGCCAATCTGGTTGACCTTGATCAAAATGGAGTTGGCAATACCCTTGTCAATGCCTTCCTTGAGGATGGCCGGGTTGGTGACGAACAGGTCATCACCCACCAACTGGCACTTGCCACCCAATACCTCGGTCAGATGTTTCCAGCCAGCCCAGTCGTCCTCCGCCATACCATCCTCGATCGAGAGAATCGGATATTTCTCGACCCAGCCCTCGAGAAAAGCAGCGAACTCCTCGGAGGTGAAGGACCGACCCTCACTCTCAAGCAGGTACTGGCCGTCCTTATAAAACTCGGAGGAGGCCACATCAAGGCCGATGTAAATGTCCTTGCCCGCAGTGTAACCGGCCCTGGCAATGGCCTCGAGGATCACCTCGACCGCCTCCTCGTTAGAGGATAGGTCCGGGGCAAACCCCCCTTCGTCGCCAACGGCAGTACTCATGCCACGCTCGTGGAGCACCCTCTTCAGGGCGTGGAACACCTCGGCACCATAGCGCAGGGCTTCGGAAAAGCTCGGCGCACCAGCCGGGATGATCATGAACTCCTGCATATCGACACTATTGTCGGCATGCGCACCACCGTTGATGATGTTCATCATCGGCACCGGCAGGGTCACGGCCGCCTCACCACCAAGCTGCTCATACAGCGGCTTGCCGTTCTCGTTCGCTGCGGCATGGGCACAGGCTAAAGACACCGCGAGAATGGCATTGGCACCCAGGTTGGACTTGTACGGAGTACCATCCAGCTCAAGCATGATCCGGTCGATGGCTGCCTGATCCTGCACCTCCTTGCCGATCAGGGCTTGGGCAATCGGGCCATTGACATTGGCCACGGCCTTGGTCACGCCCTTACCACCGTAGCGCTTCGCATCACCGTCACGTAACTCCAATGCCTCACGCGCACCTGTAGAGGCACCAGATGGCACCGCAGCACTACCCATGATGCCCGAAGCGAGAACCACCTCGGCCTCAATGGTGGGGTTGCCTCGGGAATCGAGGATTTCACGGGCGTGAATATTCTTGATCGCGGACATAATAAAGTTCGCTCCTCGTGCTCTTGATTCGTCAATGACACAGCCCCCTATTCAAGCAGCTGTGTATGAAGATTCGTTAACGACAAATTACAGGATGTATTCGGCAAATGGCCGAGACTTGACCAACCGATCCAACTCCACCAAAGTGACAAGCAACGGCTCCAGCTTGGCCAGGGGCCACATATTGGGACCATCGCTCAAAGCCCGCTCCGGATTGGGATGGGTTTCCATGAACACCCCACTGATCCCACTTGCCACGGCAGCCCGCGCCAAAACAGGAACAAACTCACGCTGCCCACCACTGCAGGTGCCCTGCCCGCCCGGCTGCTGCACCGAGTGGGTGGCATCGAACACCACCGGACAGCCAGTCTCGCGCATGATGGCCAACCCGCGCATGTCGGACACCAGGGTGTTGTAGCCAAAGGACACGCCACGCTCACACACCATGATCTGGTCGTTGCCGACCGCACGGCCCTTGTCCACCACGTTCTTCATGTCCCACGGAGCAAGAAATTGGCCCTTCTTGATATTGACCGGTTTGCCCTGGCGCGCGACATTCTGAATGAAGTTGGTCTGACGGCAGAGGAAGGCCGGAGTCTGCAATACGTCGACCACGGATGCCACCTCGTCGAGCGGGCTGTCCTCATGCACGTCGGTGAGCACCGGCAGACCCAATTCGGTCTTCACCCGTTCAAGAATGCGTAACCCCTCTTCCAGGCCCAAGCCACGAAAGCTATTGGCAGAAGAGCGGTTGGCCTTGTCAAACGATGCCTTGAAAATGAAGGGTATACCAAGACGGCCGGTGATCTCCTTGAGAGTGGCCGCGGTGTCAAGGATGAGCTTCTCGCTCTCGATCACACAGGGGCCGGCAATCAGGAACAACGGCTGGTCAATCCCCACCTCGAATCCGCACAACCTCATGCACCTACCCCCTTGTGTTTCAGGGCAGCTTCGACAAAGGCCTTGAACAGAGGATGGCCATCACGCGGGGTGGAGGTAAACTCCGGGTGAAATTGACAGGCCAAAAACCAGGGGTGGTCATTGAGCTCGATCATCTCCACCAGGCTGTTGTCAGCCGACATGCCAGAGAAGACCAGGCCCGCCGCCTCGAGCGCCGCACGATAATGCTCATTGAATTCGTAGCGGTGGCGGTGGCGCTCGGAGATGACCTCCTGGCCATACACCTTGCGTGCCAGCGTTCCTTCCTCCAGACGGCAGAATTGCGCGCCAAGGCGCATGGTGCCACCCAAATCGGAATCCTCGCCGCGCTGCTCAATGCCCCCCTCGGCGGTGCGCCACTCAGTGATCAGGCCAATGACCGGGTGCTTGGCATGGCGATCGAACTCGGTACTGTTGGCCCCTTCAAGCCCGGCGACATGGCGGGCGAACTCGATCACCGCAACCTGCATGCCAAGACAGATACCAAGGTAAGGGATTTTGTGCTCACGCGCAAAACGCACCGCGCGGATCTTGCCTTCCACGCCGCGTTCGCCGAAACCGCCCGGCACCAGGATCGCATCCATCCCCTCCAGCAGGTCCGTGCTACCGGTCTCGAGGCGCTCGGAGTCGATATACTCAATGTGGACCTGGGTGCGGGTATGGATGCCGGCGTGGATCAGGGCCTCGTTGAGCGACTTGTAGGCATCCGCCAACTCGACATACTTGCCAACCATGGCAATGCGCACGGCATGACGCGGGTTGGTCTGCGCCTCGACCACGCGATCCCACTCAGACAGGTCGGCCGGCGGCACGTCCAGGCGCATCTTGCGCACTACGATCTCATCCAGTCCCTGGGCATGCAACAAGCGCGGAATGCGATAGATGGTGTCAGCGTCGACCGCACTGATGACGGCGTCCTGCTCCACATTGGTAAACAGGGCAATCTTACGGCGATCATCCAGCGGGAGCTCACGATCCGAGCGACAAATCAGGATGTCCGGCTGGATGCCGATAGAGCGCAACTCCTTAACCGAATGCTGGGTCGGCTTGGTCTTCAGCTCGCCAGCGGCCTTAATGTAAGGCACCAGCGTCAGGTGCATGAACAGGGCGCGCTCACGCCCAAGCTCCACCCCCATCTGGCGGATGGCCTCAAGAAAGGGCAGCGACTCGATGTCGCCCACCGTGCCACCAATCTCGACCAATGCAATGTCGTAACCATTTGCACCAAGGCGAACCCGGCGCTTGATCTCGTCGGTGATGTGCGGGATGACTTGCACCGTGCCACCGAGGTAGTCGCCCCGACGCTCCTTACGGATCACGTCCTCGTAGATGCGACCGGTGGTGAAACTGTTGTCGCGGGTGCAAGTGGTGCGGACGAAGCGCTCGTAGTGTCCAAGATCCAGATCGGTCTCGGCGCCATCCTCGGTGACATACACCTCACCATGCTGGAACGGACTCATGGTGCCCGGATCAACATTGATGTACGGATCAAGCTTGAGCAGAGTGACCTTGAGGCCACGCGCCTCGAGGAGCGCGCCGAGAGAGGCCGCCGCAATGCCCTTACCGAGGGAGGACACCACGCCGCCGGTGACGAATATGTATCGAGTCATGAACCTTCAGAAGCCGTAGGCAGGGCACATAGGGACGCACCCTTGAAGGGAGCGCAGCATACCCTAAACACCCCCCCCGCTCAATCCATGGCCGCCCCCACGGGATGGGGTATGAAAGCGGCCCAAAGAGGCTCTATGATGGTGCGATCTTCACCGTCGGAGCGAGGACGAACAGCGTGGAATTCGGTATCAAGAGCGGCTCGGCCGCCTCCCTGAAAAGCGCCTGTGTCGTAGTTGGCGTGTTCGAGGGGCGCAAACTCACCCCTTCGGCTCAGGCCCTCGATGAGGCAAGCCACGGCCAGATCAGCCAGATCATCAAGCGCGGTGACCTCGAGGGCAAATGCGGCCAGACCCTGCTGCTGCCAGCACTGCCCGGCATCACCGCAGAGCGCGCGCTGCTAGTCGGCTTGGGCCCCGCCCGCGACCTCGATCTGAAAGGCTGGAAAAAGGCCCATGCCGAGGTCATGGGCGCCCTGACCGAGCGTGGTGCGACCGATGCGGCCTTCTGCCTGCTCGAGGCTGCCCCACGCGGCATGGACATGGCGGAGGCCCTGCGTCTGGCGGTGCTCGCCATCGATGAGCGCGACTACCGTTTCGACCAATTCAAGCGCGACAAGGACAGCAAACGCACCCTTAGGCGGGTGAACTTCATCGTCGGACGCAAGGAGGCACGCGAACTCGAAGAGCCCTTGCGTCAGGCTGAGGCCATAGCCTACGGCATACGCCTGACCAAGGACCTCGCCAACATGCCAGGCAACATCTGTACCCCAAGCTACCTTGCCGATGAGGCCCGCCGTCTCGCCTCGCTCTACCCCACCATCCACGCCGAAGTGTTGGATCAGAGCGCGATGGAACAGCTCGGCATGGGTGCCCTCTTGGCCGTGGCCCGCGGCAGCAGCCAGCCGCCGCGTTTCATCGTGCTTGAGCACCGCCAGGGCCCCGAGGGGGGCAAGCCAACCGTGCTGGTCGGCAAGGGCGTGACCTTCGACTCCGGTGGCATCTCGCTCAAACCGGGCGAGAAGATGGACGAGATGAAATACGACATGAGCGGCGCCGCGAGCGTGCTTGGCGTGTTCGCCGCCTGCGCCGAGATGAAATTGCCGGTGAACCTGGTCGGCTTGATCCCGGCCGTGGAGAACATGCCCGCAGGCCATGCCCTCAAGCCAGGGGACATCGTCACCTCCATGTCCGGTCAGACCATCGAGGTGCTCAACACCGACGCCGAGGGTCGCCTGATCCTGTGCGACGCCCTCACCTACGCCGAGCGCTACAAGCCCGAGGCCGTGGTGGACATAGCCACACTCACAGGCGCGTGCGTGATCGCCCTCGGCCGCTTCCCCTCAGGGCTGTTGGGCAACCATCGCCCGCTGGTACAGGCCCTGCTCAAGGCGGGCGAGAAGAGCGGTGACCGCGCCTGGGAGCTGCCGCTGTGGGACGACTACCAGGACCTGCTCAAATCCAACTTCGCCGACATGGCCAATATCGGCGGCCGCGAGGGCGGGGCGATCACCGCGGCAAGCTTTCTCGCCCGCTTCACCAAGAACTACCCCTGGGCCCACCTGGACATCGCCGGCACCGCCTGGAACTCGGGGGAGAAGAAAGGCGCCACCGGCCGCCCGGTGCCACTGATCATGACGTGGTTGCTGGACAAGGTCGCGCAGCAGGGCTGAGGCAGCCACCTCAGCGGCTGGATGCCACGCCCTCCCTCTGTCTGGAAGATGGGGCTGGAAGCCAACCCTGGCGGCGGAACAGCCAGGCCAGGGCCTCGGCCACGCCCCACACGACGAGAAAAGAAAACACCGTGTCGCTTAGAAAGTGCCCACCCTGCATGATGCGGGCCACGCTCAAGGCCCCGCCCAATACTAACCCCAGGGCCATGGCCTGCCTGCGCCAGCGTGGCCAGGCCAGTCCAAGCGCCAGCCACCAGAAACCGATCGATGAATGGCCACTGACGAACGAGCAGTTACGCTCACAGTGGTGGGTGGGGAGCAAGGCCGGAGTGAACGGCTGATTGCCACCAAATTCAACCACCTGATGCGGGCGGGCCCGTCCCCAGTGCTCCTTGAGCACGCCATTGACCATCAACCCCGGACCCGACAGCAAGCTGACGAGCAAGAAGGCCCCGACCCCACGACGCGGCCAACGCCCCTGCCAGCGCTTGATGAAGCTGCCTGCCAACAGCACCAGCCCCAACAACAGGGCGGCGATGGTCAGCCAGCGAGCCGAGGCATAGATGGCATCCACCCACCCAAGCTGCTTACCCATAAACCCCTGCGTGGGATCATAAACCTGTCGGCTAACCCACAGATCAAGCCCGGGCCAGAGGCTGAAGAGCACGGCGGCAAGGGCAAATGCCCCAAACTGCAACCACAACGTAGAATGCTTCATCGTCAATCCACCGCCTTATGGACGTGGGTTCGCATCAAGTCATCCACCGCGCGCGCCATCCGCTCCAAACCAAAGCGTGCCAAAACGTCCGCCTGCCCAGACTGCCCCAGGGATCGCCGAAGCTCGGCATCGGCCGCCAGCAGCTCGAGGCAGGCAGCCAACCCATCGGCGTGTCCTTCTGGGAAGGTCAGACCGGTTTTGCCTGGACGAACGACCTCGCGCAAGCCCCCGCTTGCGCTCACCACGGTGGCCACCCCGGCCGCCATGCCCTCGATGGCCCCAAGCCCTAAGCCTTCGCCGCGCGAGGGCAGGACATTGATATCCATCAAAGCGTAATACGGAGCCACATCCTGCACAAAACCCGTGAACACCAACCGCTCGGGATCGGCGCCATGATAGGCGGCCATCTGGCGCAAGGCGGCGTGATCGTGTGCATCGCAAGGCCCTATGATCAGCACGCGGTAGGGGAAACGTACCTTGGAGAGGGCCGCGAACAAGACGTCATAGCCCTTGAGGTCACGTTTATCCGGCGCCCACCCCGGATAGACGCTAAACCGCGCCACCATACCAAGCACCCGTTCTCCTGGGCGACGATCCGGCAACCACCGTGCCCGCAAGCGCTCCACTGTCTGGGGGTTGGGGTGGGCAAAGGGGAAAAGATCAACTCCAGCATGGATCAGATGCACACGGGCAGCAGGGTAGGACGATGCGATCAGGGACTGCGCCACTGCCTCGCTGATGGCGATTTGACGCGCCACCAGCCAGCGGTGCAATTACACCCCGCCCAGACGGCTGGTGCCGCTGATGCAGTGACGCATAAACCAGAGCGATGGCCGCATCCGCAGCAACTTGGCACGCAGCCCCAGGTGACGGCTGCCAGAATCATGCGTGAGCACGACATCCGCATCGCGCACGGCCTGATTGAAGGCTCGCAGGCCACGCAAGCCCTGTGGATAGTCGAGGGTCCCATGCCCTAAGAGGGTGTTCCACACCTCGTATGAGTAGACCATGTAATCCGCCCGGCTCGTCCGGCTATGGCGTGCCAGCAGAAGATTCACCGAAAGATGATCGACATGCCGATCGAACAGACCCGGGGTGTACACCACATCCGGCGCTTCTGCGGCCAAAAAGTCCGCCAGTTGCCGCGGAAGATCGGCCTGATCCATCAAGGTCTTGGCGGGATAGGGTAGAAAATCCTGCCGCTGCACACCGAGGATCCTTCCTGCGGCCCGGCCTTCCGCGATGCGCTCCGGCGTGCAATCGGCAAAGGTCAACACCGCCACCCGATCCCCCAGCGCCGCGTGCTTGGCCATCACCCCCCCACAACCGATCGTCTCGTCGTCAATGTGTGGGGCGAGCACCACCACACGCTGGCCACGCGGTTTATCCTCCTTGGCCACAGAATAATTCAGCAGCGGTTCAATCCCCTCATACAGGCGATAAACGGCGCTCCAGCGCAACCTTCGGTTCATGCGCACATCATCCTTTGTAGCCGCGGAGAAGAAAAACCGAATACCTCAGCGCCCAGTCCCGGTGAATGGGTACATGCAAAGGCTCCAAAGGCTCGACCAAGGCGAAGTGCTCAGCCAAAGACCCGAGCGTGCTGGCACGGGTGACAAACAACACATCCTGTCCGCGCTGAGCCGGACCCAAGCTGTGCATGAGGTCATACTGGTGCCGCAGCAAGCCTTGCGGATTCCAGCTCAAGACCCGCTCGGGCGGGATGCGGGCGTAATAAGCCAGCTCCGCCAACACCTCGCGATCCTCGCTCACCAACAAAGATTGCGGATAAGCGGCCTGAAGCCGGGCAAATTGCTCGCCTAGGCGATCCCAGCCTCGCACCCGCTTGAAGGGATCATTTTTGGCGCTCAGCTCGAAACCAAGCCCCGCCATGATCCGATCGTAATGATAAGCCCCGAACATTAACGCCACATTCAAAGCCAAGGCCGCCAGCAACCAGCGTGAATGAGCATGCGCCACGACCCAGTGGGCCAGCAGGACGCTGGCCGCAACAAAGGCGGGCGCGGCCCAATTGGCATTGGCCCGACCAAACAAGGCCTGGGCGCTGATGACGGCAAGAAAGGTGAAGGTGAAGACCAAAAGCAGCATCGTCAAAGGGGTTCGTGGGACGCGAAAGGCCGCAACCAACCCCAGCACCAAGGCCAACGGCCCAAATACCGCAAACTGCCCGCCCCAAAAGGCAACAAGCTCCCCCCAGTGCAAGGTTCGCTCATGCAGATGGGAGATCTCCACCGTATGACGCAGGGTGGGCCAACCATGGCTAGCGTTCCAGAGCAGATTGGGCAGAAAGATCAACAAGGCAAGACCTGCGGCCAGCCACAGGCGCGGATTGCGTAGCTGAGCACGCCAGGCAGGCACCAGCAGCACCGTGAGCAAGGCCGAAGGGGCAAACAGGATCATGGTGTATTTGCTCAGCAAGCCCAAGCCACCCGCCAGTCCCACCAGAATCCAATGGCGCCAAGCATTGGTTCGCAGAGCATGGACGAAGGCCAACAGCCCCGCCGTCCAGAACAGCAACAGCAGCACATCCGTAGAGATGATCAGATTGGAGAGCGCCACTCCAGGCATGAGCAGGAACAACGCCGCGGCCCATAGCCCGGTGCGGGCGTCGAAGAGCGTCTCCCCAAGCTTGAACACAAGGAAAGTGGTGATGGGATAAACTAACAGCGCACCGAGCTTGACACAGAACACGCCATCGCCACAGAGCGAGGTGCTCAGGGCGATCAACACCGCAATCAGCGGCGGCTTGGAGTAATAACCCCAGTCGAGTTGCTGCGCCCACCCCCAATAGTAGGCCTCATCCACATAAAGACTCAATCCGGACCCCGCCAACACCAAGGCCCGGTACGTGGTCACCAGGCCGATCAGCAGAACAAGTCCAAGATAGGCGCGAAAATTAGGCATCTCGTTCAAAGGGCGCACGTGAATATCGTCACAAGACTGGCAGGGAGGGCATAGCCTAACTCAAAGAGGCTTGTTAGAGTGCATCACCCCACGTTTTCCCCCACCCCGCCATGCCCCGTTACACGCTTCACTACGCCCTGCTCACCCTTGCCGCAGTGATCGGTTTCCTCGTCAACCTCGGCGGCGTGCCCCTGTTCGACCTGGACGAAGGCGCTTTCTCGGAGGCCACACGGGAGATGTTCGTACGTGGGGATTTCATCTCCCCGTTCGTCAATGGTGTGCCGCGCTTCGACAAGCCGGTGCTGATCCATTGGTTCCAGGCGGCGAGCATGGCCATCTTCGGCCCCACGCCATTTGCTTTCCGCCTACCCTCCGCGCTGGCGGCCACCGGCTGGGTGCTGCTGGTCTACGCCTTCGTCGCCCGCGTGATGGATCGAAACACCGCCCTGCATGCCGCCCTGCTGCTTGCCACCGCACTCGGGGTGGTGGTGATCGGCCGTGCCGCCACCGCCGACGCCCTGCTCAACCTGTGGCTGGCAGCCGCCCTCTTCGCCATCTACCTCTACTTCCTCGAGCGCAAGACGCGCTGGATCCTACTCACCCATGCCGCCATGGGACTTGGCTTTCTCACCAAGGGCCCAATCGCCATTCTGATCCCCGGCGCAGTGGCCGTGCTGTTCTTTGCCCTCAAACGGGAGCTGCCTGCCCTGTGGCGGGCCGCCTTTCACCCGCTGGGTCTGATCCTGCTCATCGCCATCCCCCTGCCATGGTACATCCTGCAATACCAGGCCCAGGGTATGGCCTTCATCGAGGGCTTCTTCGGCACCCACAACATCGAACGCTTCGCGGGGCCCATGGAGGGCCATGCCGGCAGTCTGTTCTACTACCTCCCCGTTGCCCTGCTGCTCGCCCTGCCCTATACCACACCACTGTTGCGCGCGGTGCGCGAGCTGCCCGAACGGGTCAAGTCGCCACTTGGGCTCTACCTGTGGCTGTGGTTTGGTTTCGTGCTGGTGTTTTTCTCCCTCTCCGGCACCAAGCTGCCGCATTATCTGAACTACGGCATGACCGCTGCCCTCATCCTCGCCGCCCTGGCCCTGCCGAAACTTCGCTCACGCCCACTCGCCCTGCTCCCCCCCGTGCTGCTATTCGTCGCTCTCGCCGCCCTTCCCTCGCTCTTGCCGATGATCACGGCCATGCAGCAAGACGAGGACGTGCATGCCCTCCTCACCGGTGCAAAGACACTGTTCGTCCCTGGTCATACCGTGGTGTTTACCCTACTCACCCTTGGCGGCTTGGTTCTGATGGGAGTGCGCGCCTTGCCTATCGACCGCGCCTTGATCGGCCTTGGACTTGCAGGCAACCTCGCCATCGCCCTGTGGTTTGCCCCCAGCCTGGCCGCCATACAACAAGGTCCCATCGCCCATGCCGCTGCCATCGCTCGCAATCTGCCGGGACCCTACGTCATGTGGCGCCTCAATACGCCAAGTTACAGCGTGCACAGCGGGCATGTGCAAGAGCGACGCGAACCGCGCTCGGGGGACCTGGTCTTTACCCGCTCGCGCCATCGGAGGGAGCTGCCACCGCACGAGGTGCTGATGGATGAACGGGGGTATGCGCTAGTGCGCCTGCGCTGAATACGGTCGGCGGTTGGCGCGCCACAGCACCCAGGCACTGCCAAACACGGCCCATAGCGCCACAGGCACCAGCACCCAGCGCCCCTCGGGATAGCCACCATCAAAACCATACAGCCGGATCAAAGCGATGAGCAGCAACAAGGCCATGACCGGCTGACCCCAACGGCGGTTGACTGGCCAGCGCCCGGCCAGACGCACACCAATCCAGGCCGCCATCCAGCCAATGAGAAGCCCTGCGGCCACATCCTGCGGCCAGTGCGCGCCAACCACGCTACGCGCAAGCCCGACGACGACGGCGACGGCCGCAGCAAGCAGCACACCCCACCATGGCAGGCGCAAACTCAAAACCAGCACCCCCGCGGCGGTGGCAATGCTGGCCGAATGGCCAGAGGGAAAGGCCTTGGCGTACAGGGCATGACCGATCAAGCGCACCTCCTCGGCCGATAAAACACCCAATGGACGCGGCCAGGCAAGCCAGGACTTCAGGCCATGGACGACGAGGGTGGCGAGCAGGCCAGAGATCACTGCGGCCCAAACCACCTCGGGCCGACGCCAGATGAAGGGCAAAAACAGGGTGACGGTCACAAGGGTGTCCCCTAGCAGGTTGATGCCCGCCCACGGCCGCTCGAACCCTACGCCCCAACCATTGATGAGCCGGAACGCCGCAAGATTGACGCCAGGAAGAAAATCAAACAGCAGCAGGAGCGCGAACACCCCAGCCAGGGCAAGATAAAGCCGCTGCTCAGGGCGAAGAAGGCTCACACCATCCCTCATCATCACGGACCGTAAGTACGTCCTTGTTGCGCACGATATAACTCTTACGCTCCTGCGACTCGAAATAGACCCGCGAGAGCATCTCTGCCACCACGCCTGTGGTGAGCATTTGCACGCCCACCAGGATCAGCAAGATGCCGGTGAAGAACAACGGGCGCGTACCGATGTCCTCACCCAGGATCTTCAGCAGCGCCATGTAGGCCATGATCAGCCCCCCCATGCTGCCAAGCCCCAGGCCAACCATGCCGAAAAAATGCCCTGGGCGCGCAGAAAAACGCATGAAGAAGTACACCACCAAAAGGTCGATGATGACACGAAAGGTGCGCGAGATGCCGTACTTCGACACCCCGCGAGTGCGCGGATGATGCTGCACCACCTCCTCGGCGATACGATTCGACGCGGTGTAGGTGGCAATCCAGGCCGGGATGAAGCGGTGCATCTCACCGTACAGGCGGATGCTCTTCACGACCTCGGCACGGAACACCTTCAGGCTGCAGCCGTAGTCGTGCAACTGCACCCTGGTCATGCGGCGGATCAGCGCGTTGGCAATGAGCGAAGGGATCTTGCGCATGATGATCGCGTCCTGGCGGTTCTTGCGCCAGCCGGCGACGAGATCCAAGTCCTCCTCCAGCAGGCGATTGACCATGCGCGGGATGTCGACGGGATCGTTCTGCAGGTCGCCATCAAGGGTGGCGATGACATCGCCGCGCGCAAGGTCAATCCCCGCCTGCATGGCCGCCGTCTGGCCGAAGTTGCGGCGCAGGTCCACCACCCGCACGTGCTCGCCATACTTCGCCCGCCCCTCCCACATCATCGCCAGCGTGCCATCACTGCTGCCATCGTTCACCAGCAACACCTCCCACGGCATGAAGTAGTTCCCCAGCACCTCATGCAGGCGCTCAAGCATGGGCAGGACGTTATCCTGCTCGTTATACATCGGAATGACGAGGGAAAGACGGTACTGAGCTTTGGAGGTCATGGCATCGATGAGTCCTTGGCGGGTGTCGGCATGGTAGCCGATTTACCCACGATCAGCATGGCGGTCAGGCCGAAAAACAGGCTCGAGACGAGCAGGAACAAGTGGGTATTGATGGCCGCTGCGGTGGCTGCGGTCGGCTCCATCCCCTGCGGCAGCAACACGCCGAGCATGCCCGCCTCGTAGGTGCCAAACCCACCCGGGGCATGCATGGGCAATACGGATGTCACTTCCCCGCCAAACACCGCAAGCCCCGCCCCAATCCAGTCGATGGCAAGGAACTGACGCAGAACCCACGCCAGCGCCGTGAGCTTGATCAGCCAGTTGGCCCAGGTCAAAAGCACACCGCGTGATAAATGCGCAACATCGCGCGGCAGGCCGGCCAGAATCCGGTCGAGCAAGCTGCGCAGCCTGCCCTCCTCAAGGCCCACGACCCAGGCTTGCAGCCCACCGCGCAAGGCCCAGACCGCAAGCGGAGCCAGGAGGGCAAGCCCCAGCCACGCCAAGGCCATGACCTGCACCTTCGCCAGCCATAAGAGCCCCCCAAGCCCTAGGGCGGCCAAAACCTGGGCATCCACCAACCGGATCCAAAACAGCCCCGCCAGCGCATGCGCCGGATCGCAACCAAACCGCTGCCGCATCAGGATCGGAAAGCTCAGCTCCCCCACCCGCATCGGCAACAGGTTGTTCCATAGATTGTGCTGCAGATTCAGGGAGAGCACCGCACCAAAGTGGCCATGAATATCAAAATGATCCGCCACCCGCCAGGCGCGGAGAACATGACTTCCGAGCATCAGGGCAACGGCCACCCCCAGTCCGCTCAATGGGACTTCGGCCCATGGGGCGAGCAAGCGCCTCCAGCCCAACGCCCATTCGACCCCAAGGGCAAGCAGCACCACCAAAAGATAAGGGACAAACAACCTAAAAACTCGCGTCATCGGATCGACGTGGCGCCCTCGGCTCGTATCCATGGCGCTATAATGCCCGATCTCTTACAGCCCTTTGAACGCCCGTCATGGAAAAAACCTACGATCCAAAAGCGATCGAAGCCCGCTGGTACGCCTACTGGGAGCGCGCCAACTGCTTTGCCCCGCACGGCAGCGGTCCTGCCTTTTGTATCATGCTGCCGCCGCCGAACGTGACCGGTAGCCTACACATGGGGCATGCCTTCCAGGACACGATCATGGATGCGCTAATCCGCTACCACCGCATGAAGGGGGACCAGACCCTGTGGCAACCGGGCACCGACCATGCGGGCATCGCTACCCAAATGGTGGTGGAACGCCAGCTTGCGGCCAAGGGACAAACGCGCCATGACCTGGGCCGCGAGGCCTTCATCAACGAGGTATGGGCATGGAAGGCTGAGTCCGGCGGCACCATCACCCGCCAGATGCGCCGCCTGGGCGCCTCGCCCGATTGGTCGCGCGAGCGCTTCACCATGGACGAGGGCCTGTCCAACGCCGTGAAGGAGGTGTTCGTCCGCCTCTATGACGACGGCCTGATCTTCCGCGGCAAGCGCCTGGTCAACTGGGACCCGGTCCTGCGCACTGCCGTCTCCGACCTGGAGGTGATCAGCGAAGAGGAACAAGGCCACCTATGGCATTTCCACTATCCGCTCACCGACGGTTCGGGGCATTTGACGGTCGCCACCACCCGCCCGGAGACCATGCTGGGCGACACGGCCGTGGCGGTGAATCCAAACGATGAACGCTACAAGCACCTGATCGGCAAGACCGTCACCCTGCCGCTGGTGGGCCGCAAGATCCCCATCATCGGTGATGAGTACGTGGACATGGCCTTTGGCACCGGCTGCGTGAAGATCACCCCGGCGCACGACTTCAACGACTACGCCATCGGTCAGCGTCACAACCTGCCGATGATCAATGTCATGACCTTTGATGCGCGCATCCGCGATCAGGCCGAGGTCAGCGGTGGTGGGGCGGAGCTTGGCCTCATTCCCAAGAAATACCGCGGTCTCGACCGCTTCGAAGCGCGCGATGTCATCGTGCATGACCTCAGGGCGCTGGGCCTTTTGGGCGAGATCAAGCCGCACACCCTGATGGTCCCGCGTGGCGACCGCACAGGCAGCGTAATCGAGCCGATGCTTACCGACCAGTGGTTTGTGGACTTGACGCGCGAGGTGCAACCCGATGGCCGCCCCGGCGGCAAGAAGGTCATCACTGAACCGGCCCTTGCCTGCGTGCGTGAGGGCCGAATCAGATTCGTGCCGCAAAACTGGGAGAACACCTACTTCCAGTGGCTGAACAATATCCAAGATTGGTGCATCAGTCGCCAGATCTGGTGGGGTCATCGCATTCCCGCCTGGTACGACGGCGCGGGCAACGTCTACGTCGCCCGTTCGGAGGAGGAGGTGCGCAGCAAGTACAATCTGCCTGCCGACCTCGTCCTGACCCAGGACGTGGATGTGCTCGACACCTGGTTCTCCTCCGCCCTGTGGCCCTTCTCGACCCTCGGCTGGCCAGAAAAAACCCCCGAGCTCGCCACCTTCTACCCGACCAGCGTACTGGTCACCGGCTTCGACATCATTTTTTTCTGGGTTGCCCGGATGGTGATGATGGGTCTCTACTTCATGGGCGATGTACCTTTTCGCGAGGTGTATGTCCACGGTTTGGTGCGCGACGCGCAGGGCCAGAAGATGTCCAAGTCCAAGGGCAATGTCCTGGACCCGATTGATCTGATCGATGGCATCGACCTCGAAACCCTCGTCAAGAAGCGCACCAGCGGCCTGATGCAGCCCAAGATGGCCGCCAAGATCGAGCACGACACCCGCAAGGAGTTCCCGGATGGCATCCCCGCCTTCGGCACCGACGCCCTGCGCTTTACCTTCGCCGCCCTGGCCTCCACCGGCCGCGACATCCGCTTCGACCTTGCGCGGGTGGAAGGCTACCGCAACTTTTGCAACAAGCTCTGGAACGCCAGCCGCTACGTGCTGATGCAGTGCGAAGGGCAGGACACCGGCCTAAGCGGCGAGGTGAGTCTCACCCTCGCCGACCGCTGGATCATTAGTCGCCTGCAACAGCTTGAAGGCGAAGTGATCCGCCATTTCGACACTTACCGTTTTGACCTCGCCGCTCAGGAACTGTACGAATTCACCTGGAACGAGTACTGCGACTGGTACCTGGAACTGACCAAGCCTGCCCTGAAGACCGGCGATGAGCCAACCCGGCGCGGCACCCGCCGCACCCTCGTGCGCGTGCTCGAGACCTTGCTGCGCCTACTGCATCCAATCATGCCGTTCATCACCGAAGAGATCTGGCAGCGTGTGGCCCCCCTGGCGGGCAAGGTCGGCGAGACCATCATGCTGCAGCCCTTCCCACAGCCGGAGACTAGCCGCATCGATGAAACGGCCCTCGCGGACATCGAATGGCTCAAGGCCTTCGTGCTAGGCGTGCGCCGCATCCGTGCGGAGATGGACATCGCCCCGGGCAAGCCGCTGCCGGTACGCGTGGCCAACGCCTCTGCCAACGACCGCCGTTTGCTCGTGGACAACCACGCCTTCCTCACCACCCTTGCCCGCATCGAAAACATCGAGATGATCGAAGACGAGACTAGCGTGCCAGAATCCGCCGTCGCCCTGGTCGGCGAGATGAAGGTGCTCATCCCGCTCGCCGGCCTGATCGACAAAGATGCGGAACAAGCTCGCCTGGCAAAAGAGATCGGCAAGCTCGAGAAGGAACTGGACAAGTGTCGCGCCAAGCTCGCCAACCCGACCTTCACCGACAGGGCTCCGCCGAAGGTCGTCGAACAAGAGCGCCAACGGGAACGCGAATTCAGCGCCGCGCTGGAGCAACTGCGGGCGCAGGCAGCAAAGATCCGCGCGCTGTGACCGCCACCGGCCCGCGCCCGAGTATCACATCCCGGACGATCTTCAGGGAAACGCTGAATCAAGCCATGAGCGGGATGGATGCAAGGCGATCGGCGCGGGCGGGCGCAACACAACAGACCGTTAGCGCAAACTGATTCAGTGTTTCTAGCTTTCGCGCTCCCCCGCCGGGATCACCGGCACTCGCCAGGCCCATGGCCATTTCGTCCTGACGCAATGCACCTCTGGTCGCTCTCCTTCGGCCAGCTGTACGCGGATGCGTCCGCAGGCCGGCGTATCGAAGATCTCCGCACCAACCGCCTTCCAGCGCGCCACGACTTCCGGTCTGGGATGGCGAAAGCTGTTGCGGTAGCCCGCCGAGATCAGGGCGACACGGGGTGCAACCGCCTCGACGAAGGCCCTGCTCGAAGAAGTCGCGCTGCCGTGGTGGGGGACCTGCACCACGGTGGCACGCAAGGCGTCGGGCTCCTCCAAAAGCGCCGCCTCGGCCCGCCGCTCGATATCCCCAGTCAGTAATACACTCCCACCCGGTGCATCGATGCGCAGCACACAGCTCTGGTCGTTATCCTGACTGCTATGGAAACCGTGATCCGGGTGCAGAAAGGTAAAGCGCACGCCACCCCAAACCCAACCCGCACCCTTCCGGCAGGGCTTTCCCTCATCGATGCCCCCGCCGTGCCATAGGCTCAGCACCTCCAGATTCGACCGAATGGCCGCAAATCCACCAGCGTGGTCACGGTCAGCGTTACTGAGCACCACCGTATCCAGCCGCTTCACGCCCAGCCCGCGCAACACGGGCAACACTACTTCCGCGCCGGCATCGAAGCCGCTCAAGCCGAGGGGGCCGGCATCGTACAGTATGGTATGGCCCGCCGTGCGCACCAAAACCGCCTGCCCCTGCCCCACATCCAACATGTCCAGCCACAACTCCCCCGGACCGGGCTGTGGCACACGCGGCCAGACCAGTGGCACGAGCAGGGCCAGTCCCGCCCAGCGAGCAGGTATGCGGTGCGGGGCCAGCAACCAGGCGACGGCCGGAACGGCAAGCAAGAAGATCCAAGGGGCGGCCTGCGCTGGGAATCCTTGCGCCATGGACCAACCCGCCATGCCGTGCAACAACCACATCAGCCCATCCAGCAGACGTGCGGTGAGCCACAGCAAGGCATGGCCGAGCGGCTCGACCAGCAGGGCGAGCACCCCACCCACCAGCGCCAACGGCGTGACCAGCAAGGTCACCAGTGGGATGGCGAAGGCGTTAGCGAGCGGGGCAACCAGCGAAACGCGCTGGAACAACAACAGGGTCAGAGGCAGCAGGCCGATCGCGATCACCAGCTGCGCATGACTGGACTCCCGTAACCAGCCGAGCTGCATTAGTCGTCCCGACCCGGCATAGACCAGAAGGCCGACCGCAGCAAAGGACAGCCAAAAGCCGACGTCCAGCACCGAAAGTGGATCCCACAGTAGGACGAACAGCAAGGCCAGGCCGAGCACGTCGCGCGTGCGTACCACACGGCGCGAGAGCATGGCCAGCACCACCGCGAGCAACATCAGCACAGTGCGTTGGGTGGGTACGGCGAAGCCCGCCAACAGGCTATACCCCAGTGCGGCCAACCCACCCGCAAGCGCCCCGGCAAGTGGGGCAGGAAAGAGGATGACGAGTCGTGGGATGCTCGCCCACAGCAGCCGCACCAGTGCCCAGACCAGTCCTGCGATCATGGTGACATGCAAGCCAGAGATCGCCAGCAGGTGATTGGTCCCGGTGGCGATCAAATCGTCCCAGTGGCGTTCGAGGATAAGCGAGCGATCGCCGATGGTGAGCCCCAAGATCAGGCCGAGCGAGGGCTCCCCAGCCAGCATCCTGGCCAGACGCTCGCGCACATCCATGCGCAGGCCATCGACACTCCACGACGGGGCAGGTGCGATGCGCTCGCCCTCCTGCACCGTGCCGGTCGCCTGGATGCCCTGGCGGAACAACCAAGCCTCGCGGTCGAAACCGATGCCGTTGACGCTCCCATGCGGTCTTTTGAGCCGCGCCCGCACACGCCACACCTCCCCCGGTGCCAACCGTGGGGCATGCTTATACCATCCAAGACGTAGCCTGCGGGGGAAGGTCTGTTCATATCCTTCGGGGGGCCTCATCACTTCAGCGATGAAGACGACACCACGGGCACGTACCTCCGGTAATTCCTCGATGCGCAGATCGAACACCAGCGGTTTCCCTTCAAGCGGAGCTGCGAGCCAGCCATTGCGCACATCTCCAACCGCATGCCCACCGAGGGCCATCCCAAGCAGCAACCATGCGAGCGGGCGGATACGCGGCAGGAGAGCCACCAGCACGACAAGGACAAGGACCAGGTGGACATGATCGGCCACGCAGGGCCAGGACATGGCGGCCAGGCATCCAGCCAGCATCAGCCATGCGGCATGGGCGGGGGTGATCGTCAGGGGGATGGGCTGGGACATTCCTTTCGCCTAGACTTGCATTTTCCGAATCTAGACCAGCTCGCATCCATGCGTATCACCCCCCTGCCCGCCTTCGACGACAACTACATCTGGCTGCTGCACGATGGCACGGACACGGCCGTGGTCGATCCGGGCGATGCGCGGCCGGTGATCGACTACCTCGACGGCCAAAGCCTGCACCTGAACGCCATCCTGCTTACCCATCACCACGGGGACCACACGGGCGGCGCGCGCGAACTGGCCGAGCGCTACGGGGCAGTGATCTTTGGCCCGCCTTCAGAGCGCATCGATGACATCCGTCGGCCACTTGAGGATGGTGAGACCGTCGATCTCGGCCAACTTGGCCAATGGCAAGTCATGGCCACTCCTGGCCACACCCTCGATCACATCGCTTACTACAGCCAGGAAGCGGGCGCGCTGTTCTGCGGCGACACCTTGTTTGGCGCCGGCTGCGGCCGACTATTCGAGGGTACCCCAAGGCAGATGCAGAATACGCTCGAGAAGATCCGCGCCCTGCCTGATGACACCCTCATCTACTGCGGTCACGAGTACACCGAGGACAACCTGCGCTTCGCGGTGCTGGCCGAGCCTGGCAATCAGGCCATCCGCGACCGCATCGAGACCACCCGCGCACAGCGCGAGCGGGGTGAACCGACCGTCCCCTCCACCCTCCGGCTCGAGAAGGCGACCAACCCCTTCCTGCGCTGGGACAGCCCTGAGCTGCGCCGGCGCGTAGCCGAACGCAGCGGGCAGGACATCGCCAAGCCCGACGCCATGTTCGCCGCGATACGCGCCTGGAAAGACGCGTTCGATGCCAAAGTTGCATGAACATCCAGCCAACGTTAGGCTTGCACGCAAGATCAAGCACGCCAAGGCAAGGCTAAAAAACCCAAGGATTGTTTCAGCTTGGCTTGCCGCAGTCCATCGCGATCCTTTCTGCAGATCAAGGGCTTGCGCCCTTGTCCGCATCAAGGCATCCATGCCCTAAGGAGGAAGCGCTGTAAGTTCAGCGTCTCCCAAGTGCTTGATCGAAACTGCCGCGAAGGTCCCTCCGGGGCCTTCGGCCGTCTATGGCCGAGGCCTTGGCAAAGTGCGATCCTTGAGAGACTTTGCGGTGAGCCGAACCGAAACACCCCGTTGACCCAGAACAGCAGCACAGACCTTCGATGCGCTTGTTTCTCCTTGCCATCATGCTCATGCTTGTCCTTTCGGGCTGCGCCGAGCTGAACGTCCGCGAGGATAGGGCCGATGCACCATCGGGGCAGGATACGCAAAATGCCTCCCCCAACACCGACCTGGCGAGCCATAAGAACCTCTACCGCCTTGGCAGCGCCACTTTTCCCTTTGTCCCCCCTGCCCCGCGCAATGCCTTCCCCGCCCCCGATTATGGCCTGTGGACCCGCTTGGCGCGCGATTTCACCATGCATTCCATAGTGCACGATCGCATCGACCAAGAGCTGTTCGCCTACCTTGGCCAACTGGACCGGCTGCAGATCATCACCCAGCGCGCGGAACCTTATCTGTTCTTCATCGTTGAACAACTGCGCGAACGCGGCATGCCGATGGAGCTCGCCCTGTTGCCGATCATCGAAAGCTCCTACCAGCCACAGGCCACCTCGCGCTCCCAGGCCGCCGGCCTATGGCAGTTCATCCCCAGCACCGGCCAGCATTTCGGCCTCAAGCAGAACTGGTGGTACGACGGCCGCCGCGATGTACACGCCTCCACCCAAGCCGCACTGGATTACCTTCAGCGCCTGAATGACAAGTTCGAGGGCGATTGGCTGCTCACCCTCGCTGCTTACAACGCCGGCGAAGGCACCGTCAGCCGGGCCATTGAACGCGCCGCCGCCCGAGGGGAGCCGACCGACTACTGGTCGCTTGACCTGCCGGAAGAAACCAAGGCCTACGTTCCCCGCCTCATCGCCCTCAGCCGCATCTTCCGCGACCCGCACGTGTACGGACTTGTCCCGCACAAGATCAAGGATGCCCCCTTCCTCGCCCGCATTGACCTGGACCGCCCACTGGACCTGTCCAAGGTCGCCAACGCCATGGACATGAGCGTGCATGAGCTTTATCGCCTCAACCCCGGCTTCAAGCGCGGGGTGAACGGCCATGGCCAGGAGACCATCCCTCTGTTGCTGCCACGGGATAAGGCCCAGCGTCTGCAGGAGATCGACATGGAAGGGCTGTATGCCGTTTTGCCCGAGCCATACCAGATCAAGGCGGTCCGTGATGAGAGCACGACCAGCTTCGCCCGCCGTTTTGGTGTGAGCCTCGCCACCTTACGCGAGATGAACCCCCTGCTGCGGGACAAAATTGCACGTGGCCAGACGGTCCTCCTCCCTGCAAAACCCGCCAAACTGGCCGAGGCCAAGCCAACGGCCTTACCGGCGTCCAAGAAGACCATCCATCATGCGGTCGCCCCCGGCGAAAACCTCTATCGGATCTCACGCCAGCATGGGGTAGATGCGCAAACCCTCGCCTCGTGGAACGGTCTGAGGCCAGACGCCCCACTCAAGGCGGGGCAGAAGCTGGTCATCTACGCCGAGGCGTCAGAGAAGGATCGAGGCAAGGCGGCCCCATCACTCGCCGACAACCGCGAGGACAAGACGCAGCCATCCGCCCAAGGCGTGACGCACAAAGAGCCTCGCAAGATCACCTACACCGTACAGAAAGGGGACACTCTGTTTAGCATTGCCAGGCGCTTCAAGGTGGAGGTGGCACAGCTGCGCCAGTGGAACAAGCTGGACGAGAAGGGCGAACTCAAGCCCGGTCAGACTATCATTGTCGTACTCGCCGAAACACGACATCCTCCTGAGCGGGGTTGAGGGGAGTCATCGCGGCGATACGCCACTCCCACCAATGTTCGATAGCCCGCCGGGGCCCGCGTAGGCCACATGCCTGCCCCTTCGCAGGCATGCTGGGCGATCAGGCCGGTCCAATCCCACCCGGGTTCAAGCCAGCACATCGGCCAGATGGCCCTTGCTCTCCAGCCAGGCGCGCCGATCGGCGGCACGTCGTTTGGCCAGCAGCATGTCGAGCATGAGGTGCGCCTCCTCCCCTTCATCGAGCGTCAGGCGCACCAAGCGGCGGGTTTCCGGGGCGATGGTCGACTCGCGCAGCTGCATCGGGTTCATCTCACCCAGGCCCTTGAAGCGGGTCACGTTCACCTTGCCGATCTTCTCCGCCTGCAAACGGTCGAGGATGCCGTCACGTTCCTGTTCGTCTAGGGCATAAAAAACCTGCTTGCCAGCATCGATGCGAAACAGCGGCGGCATGGCCAGATACACGTGCCCAGCCTCGACCAGGCTGGGGAAATGGCGCACAAACAAGGCGCACAGCAAGGTGGCAATGTGCCGACCGTCCGAGTCGGCATCCGCCAGCACACACACCTTGCCATAACGTAGCCCCGACAGATCGGGGTTACCTGGCTCGATGCCGAGCGCCACCGCGATGTCGTGCACCTCCTGGGAGGCGAGCACCTGCTCCGGGTCGGTCTCCCAGGTGTTCAGGATCTTGCCGCGCAGCGGCAGAATGGCCTGGAAATCGCGGTCGCGCGCCTGCTTGGCCGAGCCGCCGGCGGAGTCACCCTCGACCAGGAACAACTCGGTGCGCGAAAGGTCGGTGGACAAGCAGTCCGCCAACTTGCCAGGCAGCGCAGGGCCCTGGGTGATGCGCTTGCGCACCACCTTCTTTTCCTCGCGCAGACGCCGCTGGGCCTTCTGGATGGCAAGCTGAGCAATCTGCTCGCCCACCTCCGGCTGTTGGTTGAGCCACAGACTAAAGGCGTCCTTGAGTATGCCCGAGACGAAGGCCGCGCTCTCGCGCGAGGAAAGACGCTCCTTGGTCTGGCCGGCAAACTGCGGTTCGCGCATCTTCAGTGAGAGCACGAAGGTCACGTCCTGCCACACATCCTCCGGCGCGAGCTTGAGGCCACGCGGCAGCAGGTTGCGGAACTCGCAGAACTCACGCAAGGCCTCGGTGAGGCCCAGTCGCAGGCCGTTGACGTGAGTGCCACCCTGCGGGGTGGGGATGAGGTTGACGTAGCTTTCCTGGATGACCTCGCCGCCCTCCACCAGCCAGGCTAGCGCCCAATCCACCGCCTCGCGCGCGCCCGCGAGGCTACCCGTGAAGGGTGTTGGCGGGAGGATCGGCTGGCCGGCCAAAGCCTCGAGCAGGTAATCGCGCAGTCCGTCCGCATAGCACCACTCGTCCTGCGTCCCCTCCGTCTCGTCGATGAACGTGACTGCAAGGCCAGGACACAATACCGCCTTGGCGCGCAGCAGCTGGCGCAGGCGACTCACCTGGAACTTCGGCGTGTCGAAGTACTTCGGCTCCGGCCAAAAACGCACCAAGGTACCAGTGCGACCCCCGCCCACCGTACCCATCACACGCAGGTCCTCGACCTTGGCACCGTGTTCGAAGGCCATGAAGTATTCCTTACCCTCCCGCCAGACGGTCACCTCCAGCCGACGTGAGAGGGCGTTGACTACCGACACCCCCACCCCATGCAGGCCACCGGCATAGCCGTAGGCCTTCTCGGAAAACTTGCCGCCTGCATGCAGCTTGGTGAGAATCACCTCCACCCCCGAGATACCCAGTTCGGGGTGAATGTCAACCGGCATGCCGCGCCCGTCGTCGATCACCGAGACCGAACCATCAGCGTGCAGGGTCACTTCGATCCGTTTGGCATAGCCGGCCAGCGCCTCGTCCACGCTGTTGTCGATCACCTCCTGCGCCAGATGGTTCGGGCGGGTGGTGTCGGTGTACATGCCAGGACGCTTCTGCACCGGCTCAAGCCCGGTGAGCACCTCGATGGCGGCGGCATTGTAGACACTGTTGCTCATGCTGGTCGATGAAATCCCTGATGGATGTCCCCATTCTAACGGCAGCCTGTAAGATAGGGCTTACCGTTTTTGGAATCGATGCGAGATCACACGATGAGCAGTTTTGTTTTTGACGTCACCGAACAGGATTTTGCCGCAAAGGTCATCCAAGCCTCGCACACACGCCCCGTACTGGTCGATTTCTGGGCGGCATGGTGTGGGCCCTGCCGGATTCTCAAGCCGCTCTTGAAGAAGGTGGTGGAGGACTACAACGGCGAGGTGCACCTCGCCTATGTCGACACCGACCAGGAGCAGATGTTGGCCGCCCAGTTCGGCATCCGCAGCCTACCGACCGTGATACTGTTCAAGGACGGCCGCGCTGTCGATCAGTTCATGGGCGCGCAACCGGAGGGCGTGATCCGCAAACTCATCGACAAGCACATCGTGCGCAAGTCTGACCTGATGCTGAAGCAGGCCATGGCCCTGCTGGAGCAGGGGGAGGAGGAGGCTGCCGTGGAGATGCTCAAGCAGGCGAACCGCATTGACCCGAAGAATACCGCCGTGCTGTTCGCCCTCGCCCGCTTCGCCGCCCACTCCGGCAACTTCGACGAGGCCTTGACCATCCTGGAGAGCATCCCTGCCGAAGCCCCCGAGGCGGGCATGGCGCGCGAACTGAAGGCGCAGATCGGCTTTGCCCGCCAGGCGCAGGAGGCCGGCGACATGGGCGAGCTACTCGGCCGCATCAGCCACAATCCAGCCGATCTCGATGCGCGCCAGAAGCTTGCCACCGTACTGATCGGCCAGGGCCAGCATGAGGCGGCGATGGAGCAGTTCCTCGAGATCATGAAGCGCGACCGTACCTTCGGTGACGACGCCGGCCGCAAGGGCCTGCTGCAACTGTTCGAGATGCTTGGCAATGAACACCCAGCGGTGCAGACCTACCGCCGCAGGATGTTCAGCCTGCTGCACTGAAAAGCCCATGCAAGGACACCCGCCGTATGGCGGGTGTTGCGTTTTCAGGCGCCGCACGGCGATGGGGCCCGCGGCCTCGAGGCCTCCCACCTGGGTCGGGCATCGGCGGGTCGCCCGCCCCCAATCATGTCAGAGAGGTGTTGGTTTATGCAGCGCTTCCCCCCAAGGGAGCGCTGAACAAGGTCGCGCGCAGGATGGGAGGCAAGGCGATGGGTGCGCAGTGACCGAAACATATCCATGCGATCGGCGAGAGAACGCACAACGCAACAGAGCGCCCGCACGGCATATTCAGAGTTTTCCACACGCCAACGAGAGCACGCTCGCCTCCCTGGACTCCGCCCAAATGGCCGCGTCGCGGAACCTCAAAGTCCTGCCCCGGCCTCCAGCGGCGCCCTATCCAGGCCACGCAACGCCAATCCATGACCACCGCATGCAAGGCTCAACCCCCGGCCTTGATGCGCTCCAGCAACTTCACCAATTCGCCCGCCGGGCGGTAGCCAGGGATGACCTGCCCGCCCTCGGTGACGATGAATGGCGTCCCTTCGAGCCCTAACTGTCCACCCAGATCGATCATCTGCGCGAGCGGGTGTTTGTCGCAGGCCGGAAGATTCACGCTCTGGCCCGCGAGCGACTTCTCCAGCTCGACCTTGCGATCCTTGGCGCACATGATGCCAACGCTCGACTTGCCGATCGGTGAATCGAGCCCCGCCCGCGGATAGAGTACGTAGCGGACCTTGACGCCCTGCTTGTTCAGCTCCGGCACCTCTTGGTGCAGCTTGCGGCAGTAGGGGCAGCTTGGGTCGGTGAATACGGTCATGGTGTATTTCGTCGCACCCTGTGGGGCGTAGATGATGGTGTCCTCATCTTTTATCTGCTTGAGCAGCTCGGCCCGGATACCGGCACGGCGTTCTTCGGTCAGGTTTTTGCGCTTTTCGAAATCCACCAGCACGCCCTGGAACATGTAGCGCCCATCCCCCGTCATGTACACCACCTCCGGGCCGGCCACGACCTCATAGATGCCGGACACCGGTGTCGCGGTGACCGAAGTCAGCGGCAGACCAGGCATGCTCTCTTTGAGCTTCTTGGTCAAGGCCTCGGTGGCGGGATCGGCCAACGCAGGCAGGCTCGTGGCAAGCGCAAGGGCCAGGGGGGTCAAACGTTTCATGCCATTCTCCAGAGGGTGAACAGACCGCATCGTGCGGCAACGAGGTTACAGGATACATCCTTCGCATCAGAACCTGTCACCCGCGCGGATGATGGGCCTGATGCAAGGCCTTGAGGCGGGCCTGCGCCACGTGGGTGTAGATCTGCGTGGTGGAAAGGTCGCTATGGCCGAGCAGCATCTGCACCACGCGCAAATCGGCGCCATGGTTGAGCAGGTGGGTGGCAAAGGCATGGCGCAAGGTATGCGGCGAGAGGGGTGCGGCAATGCCGGCCTCGCGTGCATAACGCTTGATCAGCGTCCAGAACATCTGCCGCGTCATCGGCCCACCGCGCCGGGTGACGAACAGCGCCTCGCTCTCTCTCACCCCTTCGAGCAGGACAGGGCGGGCCTCGGCCAGATAGCGTTCGATCCAGTGCACCGCTTCGGCGCCGAGCGGCACCAGCCGCTCCTTGCGCCCCTTGCCAAGCACGCGCACCACACCCACGCTCAGGCTGATCTGACCAAGCGTAAGACCGACGAGTTCCGACACGCGCAGGCCGGTGGCGTACAAAGTTTCCAGCATGGCACGGTCGCGCAGACCGAGGTGGGTATCGATCATCGGCGCCGCGAGCAGGGCCTCCACATCCGCCTCACCCAGAGCCTTGGGCAGCGGGCGACCGATACGTGGCGGCGAAATATCGAGGGTGGGGTCAAACCCGATCTCACCATGCGCAGCAAGCCAGCCGTAGAAGCGACGCAAGGCCGAGAGCAAGCGGGCGGTGCTGCGCGGCTTGTGCCCCTCCAGCAAGCGCTCGGCAAGAAAAAGCTTGATCAACGCCCGATCGGTACCGAGCAGAGAGCAGCCCTGCCTGCCAAGCCAGGCGGCGAACAGGCGGATGTCCGTCTCGTAGGCGATCAAGGTGTGGCGCGCCAGCCCCTGCTCCAGCCACAACTGGTCGAGCACACGTCGGATCACGGCCTGTTCTGACTCGGGGATGGTGACGCGAACCGGCCTCATAGGCGAATCACCTCGCCAAACGGTGGCGTAACCGGCCCGGCTACCACCCACAGTACCGGCAAGCGCGGCGAACTGGCCGGGTAGTCCCCCTTGCCATCGGTGAAATAGATGAGCGCGTCGAAGTCCTCACCGCTACGCCCAAGCCAATCGAACACCGGACGGAAGTCCGTGCCGCCCTGCCCGTGCGGCTTGGGCCAAGAGGGCACCTCGCCAACGGCAAAGCGCCAGGGAGCGCCCGGGGCAAGGCGGGTGTCGGCGGCGAGCAGAGTCAGCCGCATGGGAAGCTGTCCCGCAAGCCCCTGGACCTCAGCCCAGAAGCGACGCAGCAAGGCCTCGTCGATCGAGGCGCTGATATCCACCGCCAGCACGATATGCGCGGCGGCAGGTCGCAGCGCGGGTAAAAGAAAGGGCTCGCTGGCGCGGCGCGAGGGCCGACCATAGTGCGCCTCCGCCCGGTGCCAGCGCTGCAGGAAAGCCGCCAGTCGGCCGCGCCAGTCGTGCACCACCGCGTCGGGGGACTGGCCCAGCAGCTCGCGCAGCAGGGCAGAATGCGCATTCCCCGCCCCCATGATCTCACCGACGGCCTGCCGCACGCGGGTCCGCCAAAGGCGAGCCTCGCCGGCCCAAACCTCTGCCGCAGGCCACCCCTCCGCTCTACCGCCCAAGGTGCGGCCTCTTGCAGCCTCGTCTCCCCTCTCCACCTCCCCTCGCCACCAGGTGTGACGCTCAGTGGCAAGGCATCCGGGCGGAGCAAGACCCAGCTCGCGTAGCAGGCGGTCGACCTGCGCATCGCACGTCGCCGACCATGCCTCGGGCCTTCCTGGCGGTGGGACAAAGTGCAGCAGCGCGGCATGCAGCGCAGCATGGGCCAGCCAAGAATGAAGCTCGGCGTCATCGGCCCGCGCCAGGTAAGCGGCATCAAACACCATGTGACCCGCGCCAGTTTCCACCGCCACATCCAAGGCCGTCCCCACCTCCAAACGCAAAAAGCTCGCCAGCCGACCGATGATGGGCTGGGTGCGGGCCAGTGCACGACGGACGCGGTCGAGCCTCTCCAAGCCCCGCTCAGCCTCTTGCGGTCCTGACCGCCCAGTCATCGAAAGCATCCAGGGCATACAGCCGCTCCCCCAGGCGGGCGTGCAAGGCCTGCACCAGGCGTTCGCCTAGCTCCGGTCCAAGCGCCATGGCAAGGCGCAAAAGTCGGCAGGAGAGCTCAGCGTCCGAAGGCTCCATGGCGCGGACACGGGCGATGGCGGCATCTAGCACCATCCAGCGACCGTCCGCATCCTCGGGCAGCACCGGATCATCCTGCGCCAGCAGGGTGTCGAGCTCGAACTGCGGCTGCGCAAGCCAACTCACAAAGAGCATGGCCGCAAACTCGCCCACGCAGGCGGACAAGGCAGGCTCCAGCAGCTCGGGATCGGCAGCAAACTTGCGCAGGGCGCGGTCGGCGAAGGCCCAGCTGCGCGGCGTGGGAAAGGCGTGCACATTCGCCTGTTCGGGAAAGACGAACAAAAGGTCCGGACGCTGGGCGAGGAAGCGGCGCAGACGTGCGTCTACACCGACCCGTCGCGCCCACGCCAACCAGTCGTCGATCTGCGGCCAGAGCTCATAGTGAGTGAATCGATTGGCGAGCGGCGCGGGCATGGCATAGGTCACGCCGCGGTCGCCCAGCCGGTTGCCGGCGGCGAAGATGGCCCAGCCGTCCGGCAAGTGGTAATCGCCCAGACGGCGGTCGAGGATGAGTTGGTAGGCACTGGCTGCGACCTGCGGCAAGGCAGCGTTGATCTCATCGAGGAACAGCACCCCACGCGGACCGTCACGCCCGACCTGCGGCAACATGGATGGGATGGCCCACTCCACTCGACCCTCCCGCTGATAGGGCATGCCACGCAAGTCGGAGGGCTCGAGCTGGGACAAGCGCAGGTCGATCATGGGCACTGCCCGGGCGGCGGCTGCCTGAGCGACCAGGGCCGACTTCCCCACCCCAGGCGGTCCCCACAGCATGACCGGGGTGTGCTCACCCAAGGCAGCCGCCTCGATCTCGCGCTCGAGCAGGCGCGCAACGTCCGCCGCACGCACGCGCTCATCCCCTGCCCTGCGGACGGGCGAAGTGTCGCTTCCTAAGCTCACCGAAGCGCGAAATGAGGCCGACGTCTTCGTAGCGGGGGGCACCCTGCTCGACCACGTACTGACCAAAGACACAGGCAAAACTAGCCTTGACCTCTTCCAAGGAGGCATGGGATAGGTCGCGCCGGATGGTGTGTGAGTCGCCTGCGACAAGCATCTCTGCGGGGGGCTCGAGCTTGGCGACATCATCCGGGGTCATCACGACCGGCACCTCGATCACCTCTCCCGCCTTGGGCTTGCGCGTTTGATGGATCAGTTCGCTCACTCTCATGGGGCCCTCTTCTGCGTTCCCAGGCAAGGCTAGAAGGTAATGCAAATCGAGCGCAAGGGCACCCCCCGATGCGCGGGTGACCCGCAGCCCATTGGATAGATAGAATGACCATTCGATTGCCAAACCCGAGGAGCTTGTCATGGCCGAGGCCCTGGAATCCGTCCTGCATGAAACCCGTATCTTCGCCCCGCCCGCCGAGTTTGCCGCCCGCGCGCGTCTGAACGCGGAACGCCTTGACGCCCTTCACAAACGTTTCGCCAAGGATTTCGAGGGCACTTGGGCGGACCTTGCCCGCTCCGAGATCGACTGGCACACCCCGTTTCAGAGCGTTCTCAACACCGAGAACGCCCCGCATTTTCGCTGGTTCGAGGATGGCAGGCTGAATGTCTCCTACAACTGCCTGGACCGTCATCTCAAGACCCGCGGCGACAAGATCGCCATTCGTTTCGAAGGCGACAAGGGCGACACCCGCGAGGTCACCTACCGCCAGCTGCACGCCGAGGTGTGCCAACTTGCCAATGGTCTGAAGAGCCTGGGGCTGCATGCCGGTGACCGGGTGGTCATTTATATGCCCATGATCACCGAAGCGGTCGTCGCCATGCAGGCCTGCGCCCGTCTTGGGTTGATCCACTCCGTGGTGTTCGGGGGCTTCTCTGCCGAGGCCCTGCGCGATCGCGTCAACGACGCCGGCGCGCGGGTGATCATCACCGCCGACGGCGGCTTCCGTGGCGGCCGTACCATCGAGCTGAAAAACGCCGTGGATAGGGCCATGGAGCATGGCTGCCCGACCATCGAGAAGATCGTGGTGTTCCAGCGCACCAACCATGGCGTCAAGATGATGGCGGGCCGCGACATCTGGTGGCACGAGCTGACCGCCAACCAGCCGACAAGCTGCGAGCCGGTGTTCGTGCTTGCCGAGCACCCGCTGTTTTTGCTCTACACCTCCGGCTCCACGGGCAAACCGAAAGGCATTCAGCACGCCACCGGTGGTTACTTGCTGAACGCCATCCTGACCAACAAGTGGGTCTTCGACACCACGGATGCGGACGTGTTCTGGTGCACCGCTGACGTGGGCTGGATCACCGGTCATACCTATGTGGCCTACGGCCCGCTGGCCATCGGTGCCACTCAAGTGATCTTCGAGGGCGTGCCGACCTTCCCGCACGGTGGTCGCTTCTGGGAAGTGGCACAGAACCACGGCGTCAGCATCTTCTACACCGCGCCGACCGCGATCCGCGCGCTGATGAAGCTGGGCGAGGCGATCCCCGCCCAATACGACCTCTCCAGGCTGCGCCTGCTCGGCTCCGTGGGTGAACCGATCAACCCTGAGGCATGGATGTGGTACCACCGGGTGATCGGCAAGGAGCGTTGCCCCATTGTCGACACCTGGTGGCAGACCGAAACAGGCGCCCATATGATTGCCCCGATTCCCGGCGCCGTAGCCACCAAGCCCGGCTCCTGCACCAAGCCCCTGCCCGGCATCATGGCGGATGTCGTGGACGATCACGGCCACCCTGTCGATGCCGATCATGGCGGGTACTTGGTCATCAAGAAGCCCTGGCCGTCCATGGCGCGCACCATCTGGGGCGACGATGCGCGCTTTAAGAAGACCTACTTCCCCGACCACCTCCCTGGCTACTACCTCGCCGGTGATTCAGCGCGCAAGGACGCTGACGGCTATTTCTGGATCATGGGTCGCATCGACGACGTGTTGAACGTCTCCGGCCATCGCCTGGGGACCATGGAAATCGAGTCCGCCCTCGTCGCCCACCCGCGTGTGGCTGAGGCCGCTGTGGTCGGTCGTCCGCACGAGATCAAGGGCGAGGCCATCGTCGCCTATGTGGTATGCAAGGGTGAGCGTCCGGTCGGTGAGGAGGCAGCGAAGATGGTCGAGGAACTGCGCGCCTGGGTGAACGAACAGATCGGCCCCATCGCCAAGCCCGACGAGATCCGCTTTGGCGACAACCTGCCCAAGACCCGCTCGGGCAAGATCATGCGTCGCCTGTTGCGTTCCATCGCCAAGGGCGAAGACATCACCGGTGACGTCTCCACCCTGGAAAACCCGGCCATCCTGGAGCAGCTGCAGGGCAAGGCCTGATCCATCGCCCGGACCAGGTTCGAGGGCCTGGATCCGGAACGCTTGGAAAACGCTGAATAAGGCCGCGAGCGGGGTGGGATGCACGGCGATGGTTGCGCCGTGACCGAGACATCGCCATGCAATCGGCGAGACAGGTTGCACCACGTAACGCAACAGACCGTGAGCGCAAACTTATTTCAGTGTTTTCTTAATTCGGTGTTTCCCTTGCAGACACCCCTCGGGCTGCAACGGCCCGCAGGGGTGCTATCAACTTTCCATCTGGCCTATTCCAAATGTCCATCAGAAAATCCTTAAATGCTATTGATGGACTAGAACTTTACCGATTCCTATCGCACGCGTAATCTGCGCTGAGGGCGCAAGTGGCCCGACAAAGCGAAACCCATAAAAACCAGGGAGTCCACACCATGCAACCCGATTTGGTTGCGCGCATCCAGGCGGATCCGCGCTTTCAGGAGCTTGTGAGCAAGCGCTCTAGGTACAACTGGACGCTGGCCATCATCATGATGATCATCTACTACGCCTTTATCCTGTTCATCGCCTTCAAGCCGACGGCCTTGGCCGCCAAGCTTGGCGCAGACACGGTCATATCGGTCGGCATCCTGACGGGCTTCCTCGTCATCATCGCTGCCTTCGTCCTGACCGGCATCTACGTACGCCGTGCAAACCGCGAGTTTGACGCCCTGACCACGCAAATCAAGGAGAACGCGAAATGATGATGCGTCCCATGATGATGGCTGCCGGACTCGCCACCCTGGCCTATGCCGGCATCACCCTGGCCGCGGATGGTCCCCAGAAGGGCGTCAACATGGCTGCCGTGACCATGTTCATCCTATTCGTGATCGCCACCCTCGGCATCACCTACTGGGCCGCCAAGCGTACTCGCACCGCCAAGGATTTTTATACCGCGGGCGGCGGCATCACTGGCTTCCAGAACGGTCTAGCCTTGGCGGGTGACTACATGTCCGCCGCTTCCTTCCTTGGCATCGCCGGCCTTGTGTTCGCCAACGGTTTCGACGGCCTGATCTACTCGATCGGCTTCCTGGTGGGTTGGCCGATCATGCTGTTCCTCTTGGCCGAGAAGCTGCGCAACCTCGGCAAGTACACCTTCGCCGACGTCGCCTCCTACCGCCTCTCCCAGGTACCGGTACGCGCCGTCGCCGCCGTGGCCTCGCTGGTCGTGGTTGCCATGTACCTGATCGCGCAGATGGTGGGTGCGGGCAAGCTGATCGAGATCCTGTTCGGTCTGCCCTACACCTACGCGGTGATCGTCGTCGGCGTGCTGATGATCCTCTACGTCACCTTTGGCGGCATGCTCGCTACCACCTGGGTGCAGATCATCAAGGCCGTCCTGCTGCTCTCCGGCGCCACCTTCATGGCCCTGGCCGTACTGTGGACCTTCGGTTTCAACATCGATGCCATGTTCGCCAAAGCGGTTGAGATCAGCCCCAAGCATGACGCCATCATGGCCCCGGGCAGCCTAGTGAAGGACCCGATCTCCGCCATCTCCCTGGGCCTTGCACTGATGTTCGGCGTGGCCGGCCTGCCGCACATCCTGATGCGTTTCTTCACCGTCAGCGACGCCAAAGAAGCGCGCAAGTCCGTGCTATTCGCCACCGGCTTCATCGGCTACTTCTACATCCTGACCTTCATCATCGGCTTCGGCGCCATCGTCATGGTCTCCACCAACCCGGTCTACCTGGATGCGGCCAAGAATCTGATTGGCGGCAACAACATGGCGGCGATCCACCTGTCCCACGCGATCGGTGGCGATTTCTTCCTCGGCTTCATCTCGGCCGTGGCCTTCGCCACCATCCTCGCGGTGGTCTCCGGCCTGACCCTGGCGGGTGCCTCGGCCGTCTCCCACGACCTGTACGCCAACGTCTTCAAGCGCGGCCAGGTCGACGAGCAGACCGAGATGCGTTTCTCCAAATACGCTACCATTGCTCTCGGCATCGTCGCGATCCTCCTTGGCATCGCGTTCGAGAAGCAGAACATCGCCTTCATGGTCGGCCTGGCCTTCGCCGTCGCCGCGAGCGCCAACTTCCCAATCCTGTTCCTGGCCATCTACTGGCGCGGCCTGACCACCCGCGGCGCGGTCATGGGCGGTCTTGGCGGCCTGATCACCGCCGTGGTGCTGGTCGTGCTCTCCAAGACCGTGTGGGTGGATGTGCTTGGCAACGCCAAGGAAATCGTCCCCTACAAGGACCCGGCCATCTTCTCCATGCCAGTGGCCTTCATCCTGGCCTGGTTCTTCTCCATCACGGACAAGAGCGCGCGTGCCAAGGCCGAGCAAGAGGCATTCACCGCCCAGTACGTCCGCTCGGAGACCGGCATCGGCGCCGAGGGTGCTGCGCAGCACTAAGCCCCAACAAGGCCAGGGAAGGGCCCTTTTATCTCACCCGACCCTTGGGTCGGTTTTTTTTTTTCGCTCAGGCCACGCCGGTGCCGCCCACATAGGTCCTGCCATCGCGGATGGGGTAGATGCCCTTGAAGGTGGAGATGATCTGCTCGTCATGAGTGACGACGATGATCGCCGCCTGGTATTCCGGTTGAGAATGCGCAGCACGGCCAGCGCACGTTCGCCGTCGAGCGGCTTTCATGTGTCTTGAAAGTAAGCCGCCTATGACAAGGCAGCCTGGCAACGCGAATCTTGACATCCTCCCTGGCCTGAAGGCCGGAGATTCCTACGGCGACGAGAAGCGGCTCGATGCCGCCCCTGAGTCGCTTCGGTGGGTTCCTGCTGCTGGCGACCTTGCTGCATCGCTCACTTCACAGGCGCAACGGGCGTGTCCCGCCCTTAAAACATTGATCGCGCCCCCAAGCATCCGCGGCGGGTGCGGCGGCATCGATCTCCCATGCGGGAAGGCTTGTCCGTATGGGATGAATTTCCGGCAGATGCCGGAGACGTTCGAGCTTTGACGCAGGCTCGCGAGCGTTTGTTCTCTCGGACGAAACAGCGATAGCGCAAACAACTTGCCGGAGCCAGCGGGACCGGCTCTGGCAAACGATCTGCAGAGATTTTCAGGGGTGGGTGAAGAAGTAGGTGAGGCGACGGACACGCGAAGGCTTTGCCTGTCGCTATCCATCAGGTCGCCATGGCCGTCGAATTGTTGTTGGACGGGGCCTGGCTGTTTGGTCGGGGAGGCAATTGACGCGCCCCGAGTCGGTCCGGAGCTCCGGACGCCGCGTGGATACTCTAAGCATTCACAGGAACACTTTTGCGTGCTACACGATTTTTACTGGAGGTCAACCGCGCTATCCTTCCCCACCCTGAACGGCGGGGCTTGCCGCGCAACGGGTTAGGGAGATCCGCAAAACCGGTTCATCCCCGCGCATGCGGGGAACACCCACTCCCCCGGCGCTTCTGAACCAGTTCGGCCGGTTCATCCCCGCGCATGCGGGGAACACACAGGCCGCCTCGTGTCGGATTTTCGCAAACTCCGGTTCATCCCCGCGCATGCGGGGAACACGAAGTAGAACGGCAGTGTGCGGCCTATCAGAGCGGTTCATCCCCGCGCATGCGGGGAACACGGGCTCTTCGGGCGCTTCAGGCACCGCGTCATCGGTTCATCCCCGCGCATGCGGGGAACACGCGCGGCAAACGCCGGCCGATCCTCAACGATGCGGGTTCATCCCCGCGCATGCGGGGAACACGATGCGCTTCCGTCCGGTTGATCTCCTGCTGACGGTTCATCCCCGCGCATGCGGGGAACACGGCATGGATAGCATGCCTGCGTTTTCAACAATCGGTTCATCCCCGCGCATGCGGGGAACACGACGTTCTTGCGGGTGGCAGCGGCGGCCCTGGCGGTTCATCCCCGCGCATGCGGGGAACACGCCATCGATGCCGCCGCCGCCCTGCGCGAGGGCGGTTCATCCCCGCGCATGCGGGGAACACTGCGCGAGCTGCTGTCGGAGTTCGTGCAGGACCGGTTCATCCCCGCGCATGCGGGGAACACTGGCCGAGCCTGGGCTGATCGCGGCCTAAGACCGGTTCATCCCCGCGCATGCGGGGAACACTTTGAGATTTCAGCGCGGCGTCGGAGAGCTGGCGGTTCATCCCCGCGCATGCGGGGAACACCTGGTTCGGGATCAGCGCCAGCGTGTCCAAGTCCGGTTCATCCCCGCGCATGCGGGGAACACACCGCCAGATTGCCCACCAGGCAATCCAGCGCCTGGTTCATCCCCGCGCATGCGGGGAACACCAGAAAATCCCGCGGCTGGATGTCGGTGTCCTCGGTTCATCCCCGCGCATGCGGGGAACACTCTCGTGGGCGACGATGACCAAAGCCTGTACGCGGTTCATCCCCGCGCATGCGGGGAACACAGTGCAGCGACCCCGTGCAGCGCAACATCAAACGGTTCATCCCCGCGCATGCGGGGAACACGCGGCGGCCCTGGTCAAAGGCGGCGAGGTCGGCGGTTCATCCCCGCGCATGCGGGGAACACATACAACGCCCGCGATCCTTTGCCTCTGACAACGGTTCATCCCCGCGCATGCGGGGAACACGCCATCGAGCGTGTAGAGCGACACGCTGTCGCCGGTTCATCCCCGCGCATGCGGGGAACACTCTGCCGCCTCGCCGAAGGCCCTGAGGCACTTCGGTTCATCCCCGCGCATGCGGGGAACAC
>JBEVAM010000015.1:0-41188 GCA_051297135.1 Halothiobacillaceae bacterium | reverse complement strand
AACCTGCGGCAAGCTGGCGGATGCTTGCGTTGATCCCGCCGCGCCGGTGAGTGGTCAAGGTTTGGGCCAGTGAGGGCAGCCCGCCCCCAGAGAAAGGCCGCCACGTGATGGCGTGCATTCAGTCGCTTCCGAATAGGTCGCGAGTATAAACCTTATCCACCACATCTCGCAGAGCGTCGGTCATGCGGTTGGCGACGATGAGGTCAGAGAGACGTTTGAATTCGTCGAGGTCGCGGATGACGCGGGAGTTGAAGAAGTAGGCATCGCTCAAGACGGGTTCAAAGACCACGACCTCCAGTCCCTTGGCCTTGAGGCGCTTCATGATGCCCTGGATGGCGGAGGCGCGGAAGTTGTCGGAGCCTTGTTTCATGACCAGGCGATAGATGCCGACCACCTTGTCGATCTTGCCCATCGGGGGGAGAGTGTGGAGGCGGCGGAGGATGTCCTCGGCGATGAAGTCCTTGCGAGTGGTGTTGGCCTCCACGATGGCGTGAATGAGGTTTTGCGGCACGTCGCGGTAGTTGGCCAAAAGCTGCTTGGTATCCTTGGGCAGGCAGTAGCCACCGTAGCCGAAGCTCGGGTTGTTGTAGCCGGGGCCGATGCGTGGGTCGAGGCAGACGCCGTCGATGATCTGGCGAGTATCCAGACCGTGGGTGGCGGCGTAAGTGTCGAGTTCATTGAAGAAGGCCACACGCATGGCAAGATAGGTATTGGCGAATAGCTTGATCGCCTCGGCCTCGGTGGGGTGGGTGAAGAGGATGGGGATGTCCTCCTTGCGTGCACCCTGCACCAGCAGTTGGGCGAAGCGCTCGGCGCGCTCCGATTTCTCGCCCACAATGATGCGCGAGGGGTAGAGGTTGTCGTGCAGGGCGCGGCCTTCGCGCAGGAATTCGGGGGAGAAGAGTATGTTCTCCGTGCCCAGTTCTCGCCGGATGCGTTCGGTGTAGCCGACCGGGACGGTGGATTTGATGACGATGACCGCCTCAGGGTGGATGGCCAGGACGTCGCGGATGACCGATTCGACCGAGCGGGTATCGAAGGTGTTGGTTGCCGGGTCGTAGTCGGTGGGGGTGGCGATGATGACGAACTCGGCGTCCTTGTAGGCCTCTGCTTTGTCCAAGGTGGCGCGGAAGTGGAGGTCCTCGCGCTTAAGGAAGGCCTCGATATCACCATCGGCGATGGGTGAGCGGCCCTCGTTCAGCATCGCAACCTTTTCCGGCACGATGTCCAGCGCTACGACTTCATTGTGCTGGGCAAGCAACAGGGCGTTCGAAAGGCCTACGTATCCAGTTCCGGCAACGGCGATTTTCATGGCGCGATAACGGGTTTTAAGGTGGCGTACTCAGTGTCTCGGTGGGGGGAACTAAGGCGTTGAGTCGCCCCGTTGGCGACAGACGCTCGAATCGTTCATATCTCAGAGGGTCGTGGCTGAGTTCGTTCCAACTGACCAAGCGGACGGATGTTGCACCATCGAGGGCCCGTATCCTAGTCAGGCTTGACCAGCAGGTCCATGGTGCCGTCACGCTTAACACGCATCCGTGCGTGCACCGAACCCCCGGTCCAAAGCGGGTACGGGCCGGATGATGGCGGCTCGTTCGGCAGTCAGACGCAGGGTCATCCGCGCCAAACAGGTCACGCTTGCTTAAGTATGATAACCGCGATACCACTCGACAAAGCGGGCAAGGCCCTCCTCGATGTTGGTTTTGGGGGCAAAGCCGGTGTCGCGCACAAGGTCCTCCACATCGGCATAAGTGGCGAGCACATCGCCCGGTTGCATGGGCAGCATGATCTTCTCCGCCTTGCGGCCGATGGCACGCTCAAGCGCTTCGATGAAGCAGGAGAGTTCGACTGGGCTGTGGTTGCCAATGTTATAGAGGCGATAGGGCGCGGGGCTGCTGCCGGGGTCGGGGTGGTCGCCGTTCCAGTGCGTGTTGGGTTCGGGAATGCGGTCGAGCACGCGTAGCACGCCTTCCACGATATCGTCGATGTAGGTGAAGTCGCGTCGCGTCCGGCCGTAGTTGTAGACCTCAATGGGCTTGCCCGCGAGAATGGCCTGAGTGAACTTGAAGTAGGCCATGTCCGGCCGCCCCCAGGGGCCATAAACGGTGAAAAAACGCAGGCCGGTGGTGGGGATGCGGTAAAGATGTGCATAGCTGTGCGCCATCAGCTCGTTGGCCTTCTTGGTGGCAGCGTAGAGGCTGATGGGGTGGTCCACGTTGTGGTGCACCGAGTAAGGCATGGTGGTGTTGAGGCCGTAGACCGAACTCGAGGAGGCATAGACCAGGTGCTCCACCGCGTGGTGTCGACAGCCCTCGAGGATGTTCATGAAGCCCACGAGGTTGCTGTCGACATAAGCATGGGGATGGCGCAGCGAATAGCGCACCCCGGCCTGGGCGGCGAGGTGGATCACGCGACTTGGCTTGTGCCGCGCGAAAAGATCGGCCAGCTCGGCGCGGTCGGCGAGGTCGAGGCGGAGAAACTCGAAGTTCGGCTGCCCCTCGAGCTGGGCCAGGCGGGCGTGCTTGAGGCGGACGTCGTAATAGTCGTTCAGGTTGTCGATGCCGACGACATGCTCGCCGCGCGCAAGCAGGGCCTTTGTGACATGGAACCCAATAAAGCCGGCAGCGCCAGTGACAAGAAGGGTCATGGTGTCGTGTCCGTTGCAGAGAATTGCGTGCACAGCATCCGTACCGCCGCGGGGTAAATCTGGTGTTCGATGGTGTGCACGCGCTGTTGCAGAGTTTGAGGGGTGTCGTTTGGCAGGACTGGCACGCGGCCCTGGAGGATGATGGGACCTGCGTCCACGTCTTCGGTGACGAAGTGCACGGTGGCGCCGTGTTCCGCCTCGCCCGCCTCGATGGCGCGGGCATGGGTGTTCATGCCGGGGTATTTGGGCAACAACGAGGGGTGGATGTTGATCAGGTGTCCGGCATAGTGGTGCACGAAGGCAGGGGTGAGGATGCGCATGAAACCGGCAAGCACCACGAGCTTGGGGCGGTAGGTGTCGATGCGATCCATCAGAGCGGCATCGAAGTCCGCACGCTCGGGGAAGTCCTCGTGGCGAATCACCTCCGTCGGGATGCCAGCCTTGCGTGCGCGCTCCAGGCCGAAGGCGTCAGCACGGTTACTGATGACGGCCACGATGTGGCCCCCGCCCAGTTCGCCCCGCCGCTCAGCGTCGATCAAAGCCTGCAGGTTGCTGCCTTGGCCTGAGATAAGTACGACGATGCGGCACATCATCGCAGGATGACCCCTTCGCCCATGCGGCGCACCATGCGGCCCATGATCCACGGGGTCTCGCCGGCGGCCGCAAGGCGAGCCATCACCGCGTCGGCCTTGGTGGGATCGACCATCAGCACCATGCCGACGCCGTTGTTGAAGGTGCGGTACATCTCGCGCGGCTCGATGTTGCCGCCTGCGCGGATCCACTGGAACACCGGGGCCGGGATCCAAGAGGTGGTGTCGATCTCGGCGGCGAGGTGTGCGCCATACACGCGCGGTAGATTTTCCAGCAGGCCGCCGCCGGTGATGTGACATAGGCCGTGGACGCCCGACTCGGTGTCGCGCAACAGCGGCAGCAGGCTCTTGACGTAGATGCGGGTGGGAGCGAGCAAGGCATCCGCAAGCGTCATTTCGCCGCAGGGCTGGTTCAGGTCGGCCTTGGTGACGGTTAGCACCTTGCGAATCAGTGAGTAGCCATTGGCGTGCGGGCCGGAAGAGGGCAGACCGAGCAACACGTCGCCCTCCGCGACCCGGCTGCCATCGAGCATCTGGTCCTTTTCGACGATGCCGACGGCAAAGCCGGCGAGGTCGTAGTCGCCTTCTTCGTACATGCCGGGCATCTCGGCGGTCTCGCCGCCCACCAGGGCGCAGCCGGCCAGCTGGCAGCCTTCGGCCATGCCGCTGATCACCCGCGCGGCGACGTCCACGGACAGCTTGCCGGTGGCGTAGTAGTCGAGGAAGAACAGGGGTTCCGCGCCTTGCACCAGGATATCGTTGACGCACATGGCGACCAGATCGAGGCCAATGTGGTCGTGGCGATCCAGGTCAATGGCCAGCCTCAGCTTGGTGCCGACGCCGTCGGTGCCGGAAACCAGGATCGGCTTCCTGTAGCCTTCCGGCAGTTCGAACAGGGCGCCAAAGCCGCCCAGTCCGCCGAGGACCTCGGGGCGGCGGGTACGGGCAGCCAAGGGCTTGATGCGCTCGACCAGGGCGTTGCCTGCGTCGATGTCCACGCCGGCGTCACGGTAGGAGAGTGAGGTGGGCTGGCTCATGCGGGTTCAGCGGCGGCAAAAACAGGTGTGCTATTGTACATGCCAATCTTCGATTGATCTTCAGGCATGCTCAAGTATATCCCCAACCTCATCACCGTGGCGCGGATCCTGTTGATCCCCTGGATCGCACTGGTGCTGTTCGAGATGCGCTATGCCGAGGCGGCCGTGGTCTTCGCGGTGGCGGTGCTGAGCGATGGGGTGGATGGGTTCCTTGCGCGCCGTTTCGGTTGGCAAACCCGGCTTGGGGCCATCCTTGATCCGCTGGCCGACAAGGCGATGATCCTCGCGGCGATGGTCGCGCTGGTGGCGGCCGACCTGCTTCCCATGTGGCTGTTGCTCCTGTTGCTGGTGCGGGATCTTGGTATCGTTGCCGGGGCGACCTACTACAACTTCTTTGTCCACGATGGTTTCGTCCCGCGCCCGTTGCTGGTGGGCAAGCTGCATGTCTTTTTGGTGGCGATGCTGATCTTGGTGGTCATGACCTCCGCCTGGTGGGGGTGGGCGCTCGATGGGGTGCGTGATGCGCTCATGGTCTTGGTGGTCCTGTCCACCGTGCTCAGCGCCTACGCTTATTATCGCCAATGGAGCGCGTTGCCACGTAAGGTTACTAAGGCATGAATCTCGGATTGCCCCCGTGGGTGGTGGCAGCCCTTGGGCTTGGGCTGGTCGGTTGGTTGGTCGCTGCCTTGCAACCCATCCTCACCCCCTTCCTCATGGCCATGTTGCTGGCCTATCTTGGCGACCCCTTGGCCGACCGTCTGCAGCGGCATATGCCGCGCACGGCGGCAGTGGTGCTGGTGTTTCTGGGCCTGACCCTGTTGCTGGGACTGCTCGCATTGATCGTCGTGCCGCAGGTGGCCCAGCAGGTGGTGCAGATGTCGACCAAGTGGCCGCAGGCCCTGGAGTGGGTGCAGCACAGCCTGTTGCCGCGTTTCACCGCATGGACCGGCATGACGGTGAGCATCGACACACTCAAGGACGTGCTGGCGAAACACTGGGCGCAGGCCGGGGCGGTGACCGCCGACGTGGCAGGCTGGCTGTTCGGTTCTGGCATGAGCGCCGTGGCCTGGCTGGCGAACCTGGTGGTGATTCCTGTGGTGACCTTCTACCTGCTGCGTGACTGGGATGCCCTCATCGCCTGGATGCGCGACTTTTTGCCCCGGAGTGTGGAGCCGACCGTCAGCCGCCTGGCGCGCGAGGTGGATGACGTGCTCGGTTCCTTTTTGCGCGGCCAACTCAGTGTGATGCTGGCGCTTGGCGGCATCTATACCATCGGCCTGTGGCTCGTGGGACTGGAGCAGGCCCTGCTGTTCGGCATGCTGGCTGGGTTGGTGAGTTTTGTGCCCTATCTTGGCGTGATCGTGGGCGGTCTTGGTGCGGGGCTTGCGATGCTGATCCAGACCCAGGAGCTCATGAGCCTCCTGCCCGTGTTGGCGGTGTTTGTCGTGGGCCAGCTGCTGGAGGGCTTCGTGCTCACGCCGTGGCTGGTGGGCGATCGGATCGGCCTGCATCCGGTCACCGTAATCTTCGCCATCATGGCGGGGGGGCATCTGTTCGGCTTCACTGGCGTGCTGATGGCCCTGCCGGTGGCCGCCGTGCTGGCGGTGCTGATCCGCCATGCGCACGATCGCTACAAGGCGAGCAGCCTGTACGGGTCGGAGTCGCCCTTGGGACCCGACACGGAGCCCCCCCCCTCCCCACCGCCAGCCCCTTCCGAGGAAGCCGTCTCGGAAGGGGCCCCTGTCCGCTGAGCCCACGCCGCCGAACATGCCCTTCGCCCGGCAACAGGTCCTGGATTTTGGTCTTGCGCCGTCGCGCACCCTGGAGCAATTCTTGCCCGGGGCCAACGGCGTGGCCGCCGCGCTTGTCGCCCAGCAGGCCGAGGGCGAGGGAAGGGGCGAGCCGCAGCTCTACCTCTGGGGGGCGCGGGGCTGCGGTAAGACGCACCTGCTCCAGGCGGCCTGTCAGCGCGTGGGTGAGTATGGCTTGCCCGCGGCCTACATCGCCCTGCTCGATGCCCCTCACCCGGGCGTGCTCGAAGGTCTTGAGCGATTGGGGCTGGTGGCCCTCGACGATGTGCAGGCCGTGGTGGGTCAGGCGGTGTGGGAGGAAGCCCTGTTCGATTTGATCAATCGCCTGCGTGAGCACGCCGTACCCCTGCTGCTGGCGGCGGACCGCCCCCCTTCCGCTTTGCCCGTCGCCCTGCCGGATCTGGCCTCGCGCCTTGGGTGGGGGCCAATCCTGCGCCTCGAGGAGCTGGACGATGCCGCCAAGCTCGAACTGTTGCGCCGCCGCGCCGCGGAACGTGGGCTCATGCTCCCGGATGAGGTGGGGCGCTACCTTCTCGACCACCTACCGCGCGATGTCCCGAGCCTGCTCGAGGGGTTGGAGCGCCTGGACCGTGCGTCCATGGAACTGCACCGCAAGCTCAGCCTCGGGTTGGCGCGCGAGGTGCTGGGCGGGCGTTGAGGACTTCCCCCTTCTTCCCCTGGGCGTGCAGTCGCAGTCGAGGCTGAGGGATCCCTGTTCGAAGGCTCATCGCGCCGATGTGTCAGCTCAAATGACCTTCGAGAATCGCTGCATTGCCTGGCTGTTCAGATAGCGGTCGAAGGGCATGCAGATGTTGCGGATCAGCAAGCGGCCTCGTGGTAAGACGCGGAGACCGGTGTCACTCATCTCGATCAGGCCGTCGGCCACCATGGGCCGTAGGCGTTCGAGCGCCTGGGCAAAGTAGTCTTGGACATGGATGCCGTGGCGAGCGCCGAAGCTCGCGTAGTCGAGGCTGAATTGGCAGATCAGTTCCATGATCAGGTCACGCCGGATGCGGTCATCCTCGGTCATGTACAGACCGCGCTCGATGGGCAGTCGGCCCGCCTCGAGGGCCGCCTTGTAAGACTCCATCGCCTTCGTGTTCTGGCTGTAGCAGTCGGCCACCTGGCTGATGGAGGAGGTGCCGAAGGCCAGCAGGTCGCACTCGGCATGGGTAGTATAGCCCTGGAAGTTGCGATGCAGGCTGCCCTCGCGCTGGGCGATGGCGAGGCTATCATCGGGCAGGGCGAAGTGGTCCATGCCGATGAACACGTAGCCCGCGGCGGTTAGGTGTTCGATGCTCGCCTGGAGGATGGCGAGTTTCTCGGCCGATTGGGGCAGGTCGGCCTCGTTGATGCGGCGTTGTGACTTGAAGCGGGTCGGCAGGTGGGCATAGTTGAATATGGAGAGGCGGTCGGGGCGGGCCGTAAGTACACGGTCGAGGGTCTTGAGGAAGCTTGTCACGCTCTGGTGCGGCAAGCCGTAGATCAGGTCGATGCTCACCGAGTGAAAACCTTCGGCGCGCGCGGCGTCGAGCACGGCGAAGGTCTCTTCCGGTGACTGAATGCGGTTGATTGCCTTTTGCACCACTGGGTCGAAGTCTTGCACGCCAAGGCTCATGCGGTTGAAGCCGAGCTCGCGCAGCAGTTTGACGGTCTCGGCATTGGCCTCGCGCGGGTCGATCTCGATCGAGTACTCCCCCTTGTCGTCGTCGCGCAGGGCGAAGCGCTCGCGGGTCGCGGCCATGAGGCGGCGCATCTCGTCGTGGCTGAGGAATGTGGGGGTGCCGCCGCCCCAGTGCAGCTGGTCGACGACGCGTGAGGTGTCCACATCGCGGGCGATGAGGTCCATCTCCTGCTCGAGCAAACTCAGGTAGGGGGCAGCACGGGTGCGGTCCTTGGTGACGATCTTGTTGCAGGCGCAGTAGAAGCAGACCGTGTCGCAGAACGGGATGTGAAAGTAGAGCGACAGCGGGCCGCCGAGGGTATGGCTGCGCGAAAGGGCCGCGCGATACTCGATCTCGCCGAAGCCTTCATGGAACTGTACGGCGGTCGGGTAGGAGGTGTAGCGCGGGCCGACGGTGTCGTAGCGCTGGATGAGGTCGGCGTCGAAGATGAGGTCTTGGTTCATAGGCGGGTACAATGTGCCGCATCTTTGGCGGTGCGGCGTGATGGACGAGTTATTGAAGGTTCTAGACTACTTTGGTGTTGTCGTTTTTGCCATCAGTGGCGGGCTGACGGCCGCGCGCAAGGGCATGGACCTGGTGGGCTTCGCTCTGATCGGCACCGTGACCGGTATCGGCGGTGGCACCTTGCGGGACCTTTTGCTCGACAAGCCGGTCTATTGGCTTACCGAGTGGGAGTACGTGCTACTGACCGTGCTGGCCGCCTGGAGTGTTTTCCTGTTCGCCCGTGCCTTCACGACGCGCACCGCCGTCGCGTGGCTCAACTGGGCGGATGCCGTGGGACTTGCGGCGTTCAGCCTGATCGGTGCCCAGGCCGCGCTGGCGGTGGGCACGTCGCCCTTCATCGCGGTGGTGATGGGCATGATGACCGCAAGCTTTGGTGGCCTGATTCGCGACATGCTGTGCAATGAGCCGCCGATGATCCTGCATCGCGAGGTGTATGCCTCGGCGGCCGCCCTGGGGGCGCTCGTGTTCGTCGTGCTGCATGAGCTGGCCGCCCCGGCCCTGCTGACGCTGACGGCCGGCTTCCTTACCGCCTTGATCGTGCGTGGTCTCGGCATCGTCTACGGACTGCACCTGCCGGCCTTCCCGAGGAGTGAAGCCTGATGGATGCACTTGCAATCCGCGGCCTGACCAAGACCTATTGCAATGGCACCCAGGCCCTCGCCGGTATCGACTTGGTCGTCTCCGCCGGCGACTTCTTTGCCCTGCTTGGGCCGAATGGGGCCGGCAAGACGACAATCATCGGCGTGCTGTCCTCGTTGGTCATGCCGACCTCAGGCGAGGTGCGGGTCTTTGGCCATGACCTGATGCGCGAGCGGGCGAGGGTCAAGTCGCTGATGGGGCTGGTGCCGCAAGAGTTCAATTTCAACGGTTTCGAGCCGGTGGAGGAGATCGTCCGCCACCAGGCCGGATTTTACGGTGTGGCGCGCGGCGAGGCGCGCCGCCGTACCGCCTGGCTGTTGCAGGAGTTGGGGCTGGCCGACAAGGTGCGCAGCCAGGCGCGCCAGCTCTCCGGAGGCATGAAGCGGCGCCTCATGATCGCCCGCGCCCTGGTCCATCGCCCGCGCCTGCTCATCCTCGACGAGCCGACCGCCGGGGTGGATATCGAGCTGCGGCGTGGGATGTGGGACTTTCTCACCCGTCTCAACCGTGAGGAGGGGATGACCATCCTGCTGACCACCCACTACCTGGAGGAGGCCGAGGCCCTGTGCCGTCATGTCGCCATCATCGATGGCGGGCGAATCGTGGTGAGCCGCCCGCTGCGCGAACTGCTCGAGCAGTTGCCGGAGGAGAGTTTCGTGCTCGATTTGGTGGAGCCCATTGCCCAGGCGCCGGTGATCCCTGGCGTGCGCCTGCATCTCGTCAATCCGGGCACCCTGGAACTGGAGATCCGCCGCGGCCAGCCACTGGACCAGGTCTTCGCCGCGCTGCATGAGGCCGGGGTAAGGGTGATGAGCCTGCGCAACAAGAACAACCGTCTGGAGGCCCTGTTCATGAAGCTGACCGGCCACGGCGTGGGAGGTGAGACGTGAATCTCATCCTCGAATGGCGCGCCCTGTGGACCCTGCTCGAGCGCGAGACCCTGCGCTTTGTGCGCATCTGGCCGCAGACCATCCTTCCGCCGATGGTGACCACCGCGCTCTACTTCATCATCTTCGGCGGCCTGATCGGCGCGCGCCTGGGCGAGGTCGGCGGGGTGCGCTACATGGACTTCATCGCCCCCGGGCTCATCCTCATGGCAGTGATCAGCAACAGCTATGCCAACGTGGTTTCCTCCTTCTTTGGTGCCAAGATCCAACGCCACATCGAAGAGCTGATGGTTGCGCCGATGAGCAACCTCAGCTTGATCCTCGGCTTCATGGCCGGCGGCATCGCGCGTGGCCTGGCCGTCGGCCTGGCCGTCACTGCCGTCACCTCACTGTTCACCGACCTTGCGGTGCGCGACTGGGGGCTGGCCATCCTGGTCATGCTGTTGACCGCGGCAGTGTTCTCGCTTGCCGGCATGCTGAACGCCATCTTCGCCAAGACCTTCGATGACATCTCCATCATCCCGACCTTTGTCCTCACCCCGCTGACCTACCTGGGCGGGGTGTTTTTCAGTATCGATCTTTTGCCGCAACCGTGGCGCGAGATCGCGCTGTTCAACCCCCTGTTGCACATGATCAACGCCTTCCGCCAGGCCGTGCTTGGGGTGGCGGATGTGCCTGCGGGCTCGGCCCTGGCATTGCTGGTCGGCCTGTTCATCACGCTGCTTTGGGCGTGCGTGTTCATCCTACGCAAAGGCTGGGGGCTGCGCGGGTGATACCGCGCAACCCAGCCGACTGCCCGCGCAGCCACTTCGTTCAGTATCCGCTTGCATTGGCAGACCGTAGCGCCTACAGTGCGCCCCGAGTTGGCCAGACCATCGCTGTGCCCCTTGCGGGCATGGAGGAAAGTCCGGGCTCCACAGGGCAGGGCGCCAGGTAACGCCTGGGGGGCGTGAGCCCACGGAAAGTGCCACAGAAAACATACCGCCTAAGCCCCGCGCCTCGGCGTCGGGCCGGTAAGGGTGAAAAGGTGCGGTAAGAGCGCACCGCGAACGCTGGTAACAGCGTCGGCAGGGCAAACCCCGTCCGGAGCAAGACCAAATAGGGGGACATCGATGTGGCCCGCAGAGTCCCCGGGTCGGTCGCTCGAGCCGCGTGGTGACACGCGGCCCAGATGAATGATGGTCCTCGACAGAACCCGGCTTATCGGCTGACTCGACTGCTTCCCAACGCCCTCCCTTGCGGAGGGCTTTTTCTTTAATCAAGACTTCAATACCCGTGCTTAAGTGACTGAGTTGACTCGATGTGGGGTTGAGTCATAATTTCATGATGTGCTGCTAACCCGTTGTGATTAAAGAATTTTTTCTTGGGGGCGTGGTTGCAGATGCCAAGGTGGGGGGGTATAGTGGTAATAAGTGGTAATAAGTGGGAAAAAGTGACGCTTCCACCATGTTCCGTGGGATCAGCAACCTCAGCCTCGACGCCAAAGGGCGTTTCGCGGTGCCGACGCGCTACCGCGAGCTCTTGGTCGCGCAATGCAATGGCGAGCTGATCATCACCATCGACACCGAGGAGCGCTGCCTGGTCCTCTATCCCATGCCGGTCTGGCTCGAGATCGAGCGACAAATCGACGCCCTCTCCGGCCTCAACCGCAAGGTCAGTCGCATCAAACGCATGCTGATCGGTCACGCCACCGAAGTCTCCCTCGATGCCAACGGTCGCTTGCTGGTGCCGCCTGAGTTGCGTGATTACGCCGGCCTGACCAAGGGGCTGGTATTGGTGGGGCAGGGCAAGAAATTCGAGCTGTGGGACGAGGATGCCTGGCGCGCGGCGCGCGAAGCCTGGCTGGAAGATGACGAGGATGAGGGCGAAGGACCCGCGGCGTTGGAGCAGATTGCGCTATGACGGTCTCTGCAGTCCATCGCCCGGTCATGCTGGACGAGGTGCTCGAGGCGCTCAGGCTGCGGCCCGAGGGTATCTATGTGGATGCCACCTTCGGGCGCGGCGGTCACAGCGCGGCCATGCTCGAGCGCCTGGGGCCGGCCGGCCGCTTGATCGCGCTGGATCGTGACCCTGAAGCGGTGGCCGAGGCGCATCGCCGCTTTGGCGCGGATCCGCGCTTTACGATCGTCCACGCGCCGTTCTCCCGCTTGCGTGAGGTGCTCGAGCCACACGGGGTATGGGGGCGGGTGGATGGGCTCTTGCTCGATTTGGGCGTGTCCTCGCCCCAGTTGGATACGGCCGAACGCGGCTTCAGTTTCATGCGTGATGGTCCGCTCGATATGCGCATGGATCCCTCGTACGGCGAGCGTGCCGCCGATCTTCTGGCGCGCATCGACGAAGCCACGCTTGCCGAGATCCTCTGGCGCTTTGGCGAGGAGCGTTTCGCGCGCCGCATCGCTCGCGCGATCGTCCATGCGCGGGAGAAGGCCCCGATCACCCGTACCGCCCAGTTGGCCGAGCTGATCGCCTCTGCCGTGCCCAGGCGTGAGCCCGGCAAGCATCCGGCCACGCGCAGTTTTCAGGCCCTGCGCCTGTGGATCAACCAGGAGCTGGAGGAGCTCGAGGCGGTGTTGCCCCAGGCGCGCGAGGCCCTCGCCATCGGTGCTCGTCTGGCGGTGATCAGTTTCCATTCGCTGGAAGATCGTATGGTCAAGCGATTCCTGCGCGGCGAATCGGCCCCCGAGCTGCCACGCGAGATCCCGCTTGCGGTCGAGCGTCTTCCTGTTGTCTGGCGTCTGGTCGGCCGGGCACGCAAGGCCTCCGCCGCCGAGGTGAGGGGCAATCCGCGCGCCCGCAGTGCGGTGCTGCGCGTGGCGGAGAGGCTGGCATGAAGCTGCTGGCGTTGCTGCTCTGGGTCGGTTGTCTACTGTCTGCCATCGGCGTGGTGCAGGCCGAGCACCGCGAGCGCAAGTATGTGCTCGCGCAGGAGAGGGCCCTCCAGCACCGCGACGAACTCGAGATCGAATGGGAACGTCTGCAGCTGGAGGAGGCGGCCTTGGCCGCCCACGGGCGGGTGGATACCATCGCCCGCGAGCGCCTGCGCATGGCTCCTCCGCGGCATGATGCCGTGATCATGGTGGTGCGATGACTGGGCCTCGCACATTCGTGGGGGCGGTGGGGCGTGGCGGCTGGCGCTACGTCACGGTCGTCGTGTTCTTCTTTGTGCTGGCCAACGTCATGCTTTGGCGCGCGGTCTATCTGAAGATCACCGAGCGCGATTTCCTCGAGCAGCAGGGCGGCATGCGCTATGAGCGGGTGCAGGAGATCCCCGCCCACCGCGGCCAGGTGGTCGATCGCAACGGCGAACCGCTAGCGGTCAGTACGCCGATGGAGACGGTCTGGGCCGATCCGCGCGAGCTCATGACGGCGCTCGACCGCGTGCCCGAACTGGCACACGCCCTAGGGCTCGAGGCCAGCCGGCTGCGCGCCCAGGTGCAACAGAACGCCGAGCGCCGCTTCCTCTACATCAAGCGCCAGATCACCCCCGAGGAGAGCGCACGGGTGAAGGCGTTGCGCATTCCCGGGGTCAACACCCGCCGGGAATATCGGCGTTTTTACCCGACCGGCGAGGTGAGCGCGCACATCCTCGGCTTTACCAATATCGATGATGAGGCACTGGAGGGCCTCGAGCGCACCTACGACCACTGGCTGCGTGGCGAACCGGGCGCGCGGCGTGTCATCAAGGACCTGCACGGTGGCGTGGTCGAAACCCGCGAGCTGATCCGCGAGGCCCGTCCGGGCAATGACCTGGTGCTCTCGCTCGATCGTCGCCTGCAGTACCTCGCCTACCGCGAGCTCAAGGCCGCGGTGCAGGCCCACAAGGCCAAGGGCGGCACCGCGGTGCTGCTCGATGTGCGCACCGGCGAAATCCTCGCCATGGTCAACCAGCCGTCCTTCAATCCGAATGACCGTGCCAGCATCCGTCCGGACCTGATCCGCAACCGTGCGGTGATCGATGCCTTCGAGCCGGGCTCGACCATGAAGCCGTTCGCGGTAGCGGTGGGGTTGGCGAGCGGCAAGTTCAGGCCGGACACTCCGATCGACACCAATCCTGGCACCATGCGGGTGGATCGCTTCACCATCCGCGACCACCACAACTACGGCCTGCTGGATGTGACCGGCGTGATCCGCAAGTCGAGCAACATCGGCGTGACCAAGATCGCCATGGCGGTCGGTCCGGAGGCACTGTGGAGCTTTTACGATTCGCTCGGCCTGGGGCAGGTGCCGGGCACCGGTTTCCCGGGCGAGTCGAGCGGGCGTTTGCGGCATTTCCGTGACTGGAAAGTTTCCGACATCGCCACCCATGCCTATGGCTATGGCATGAGCGTGACCGCCCTGCAACTGGTGCGCGCCTACGGTGCGATTGCTCATGATGGGGTGCTGATGCCCGTCTCCTTCCTCAAGCTGGAGCAGCCTCCCGAGGGCAAGCGGGTGATGGATGCGGGGGTGGCCCAGGCCTTGCGCACCATGATGGAGGAGGTGGTCAAGAGCGGCGGCACCGGCACCAAGGCACAGGTGTACGGCTATCGCGTGGCGGGCAAGACCGGCACCGCGCGCAAGTCGGAGGCTGGCGGCTATGCGGAGGACAAGTACGTGTCCGTGTTCGCGGGGTTTGCGCCGGCCTCCAAGCCTCGTCTTGCGCTCGTGATCATGATCGACGAGCCTGGCACCGGGGTGTACTACGGCGGCCAGGTGGCCGGCCCGGTCTTCTCCGCCATCATGGAAGAGGCTCTGCGCATCCTCAATGTCGCGCCCGATGCCATGACGCCGACCACGGTGGTTAGTGCTTCGAATGCCGCATCCGCACGGCATGCTTCCGCGATGGATGACAGCAGGGCACGAGGACAAGATGGGCCATCAAAGGGGGGACAGGGCTGATGAGCATGTTGCTCTCGCGTCTTTTGGCTGGGCTGGTCCTGGTCGAAGCCAAGGATGATCGACCGATCCTCGGTCTGTGCGCCGACAGCCGCCGTGTGCAGCCGGGCCATCTGTTCATCGCCCGCCGGGGCGAGCGCTTCCATGCCCTCGAGCATGCGCCGGAGGCCGTCGGTCGCGGGGCGGTGGCCATCCTGGCCGCCGAGGGCGATGCCGCCGGACTGCGCGCCACCCTCGGCGTGCCAGTGTTCGTGTTGAAGGACCTCGTGCCGATGCTCGGCAAGCTAGCCGACCGTTTCTATGGCGAGCCTTCCAAGGCGGTGCGCGTGATCGGCGTCACCGGCACCAACGGCAAGACCTCGGTGACCCACTTCATCGCCCAGGCCCTCGCCCGGGCGGGACAGTCTTCCGGCCTCATCGGCACCCTCGGCATGGGGCCGTGGGATGCGTTGCGTCCGGCCACCCACACCACCCCGGATGTGCTCACCGTGCATGCGGAGCTTGCGCGCCAGCGCGATGCGGGCGTGCGCTACGTGGCGATGGAGGTCTCCTCCCATGCCCTCGATCAAGGGCGCGTGGCCGGGGTGCGTTTTCGCGCCGCGGTGTTCACCAACTTGACCCATGACCACCTCGACTACCACGGTAGCCTGCATGCCTATGCACGGGCCAAACGCCGCCTGTTCGAGGAGCTGCAGCCGGAGGCCGCCATCCTGAACATGGACGATGCCCTCGGTCGTGAGTTGCTGGAAGGTCTGCAGGGACGCATGCCACGGTGGGCCTATGGCCTCGGGGCGCAGCCCTGGTCCGCCGACGGCGCTTCGGTGGTCGAGGCCCGCAGCCTGCGTCTGGATGCCGATGGCATTCGTATCGAGCTTGCCACCCCGCTGGGGCAGGGTGTGCTCACGAGCCCGCTCATGGGCGAGTTTAATGCCAGCAACCTGCTCGCCGCCCTTGCCACGCTGCTGGAGCTTGGCATGCCGCTGCAGGATGCCTTGATCCATCTTGGTCAGGTCGCGGCCCCGGCTGGGCGGATGGAGCGTTTTACGGCGCCGGGGCGACCGCGGGTAGTGATCGACTACGCCCACACCCCGGATGCCCTCGACAAGGCCTTGCGCACCCTACGTCGCCATGCCGTAGGGAGGCTGATCGTCGTGTTCGGCTGCGGTGGTGAGCGGGATGCGGCCAAGCGCCCGCGCATGGGCGCGATCGCGGCCAGCCTCGCGGACCGCGTGGTGCTGACCGACGACAACCCGCGGGGTGAGGATGGTGAGGCGATCATCCGGGCCATCCGCGCGGGGATGCCGGAGGGCAGGGATGTGCTCATCGAGCGTGACCGCCGCCGCGCGATCACCCTCGCCGTGGCGGAGGCTGCGCCAGAGGATATCGTCCTCATCGCCGGCAAGGGGCACGAGGACTACCAGGAGGTCGCCGGGGAGCGCCATCCCTTCAGCGATCGCGCCGTCGTGCTCGAACTTTTGGAGGAGACTGCATGCTGAAGATGACCCTGGCCCAGATGGCCGATGCCGTGGGGGGCAGCCTGCATGGTCCGGCCGAACTTACGGTCCGCGGCCTGTTCACCGATACCCGCAAGCCCGTCCCTGGGGCCTTGTTCGTCGCTTTGCGCGGTCCGCGCTTCGATGCGCATGAGTTCCTCGCCGTGGCCGCCGAGGACGGTGCCATGGCCGCATTGGTCGAGCGCAGGCAGGTGATCGATCTACCGCAGATCGTGGTCGACGACACCCGCTTAGCCCTTGGCCGCTTGGCCGCCGCCTGGCGCGCCAGTTGGTCGGGTCGGTTGGTCGCCTTGACCGGTTCCAACGGCAAGACGAGCACCAAGGAGATGCTCGCCGCCATCTTGCGCGAGCGTGGACCAACCTTGGCCACGCGCGGCAACCTGAACAACGACATCGGTGTCCCGCTGACATTGGCGGAGCTCGATCCTGATCAGTCCTTTGCCGTGATTGAAATGGGTGCCAATCATCCCGGCGAGATTGCCTACCTTACCCAGCTTGCCCGCCCTGACGTGGCGCTGGTGACCAACACCGGCCGTGCGCATCTGGAGGGTTTCGGCGGGCCGGAGGGTGTCGTTCGCGCCAAGGGCGAGATCTATGGTGGGCTCCGCGAGGGATGCGTCGCGCTGGTCAATGTCGACGACGCCGGCGCCGCCTATTGGCAGGCGCTGAACAAGGCGCGGACTATGCTCACCTTCGGCATGACCCGTCCGGCCGATATCCAGGGGCATTGGCAGGCCACTCCGGGAGGTGGGGTGCTGGTACTGCAAACCTCGGCCGAGGAGGTCACCGTTGCGCTGAACGTGACCGGCGAGCACAACGCCCGCAACGCTCTGGCCGCCGCCAGTGCGGCCATCGCGCTCGGTTTTGAGTTGGCGGAGATCAAGGCCGGCCTGGAGTCTTTTGGCGGCGTACCGGGACGCCTGCAGCGCAAGCGCGGTCCGGCAGACAGCGTGTTGTGGGACGATACCTACAATGCCAATCCGGATTCGCTGCGTGCCGGCATCGAGGCCGTGCGCGGACAGGGCGGGGAGACCTGGTTGGTGCTCGGTGACATGGGCGAACTCGGACCGGATGGCAGTACGCTGCATGCCGAGTCCGGCCTGCTTGCGCGTAAGCTTGGTGTGACCCGTCTGTTTGCCATCGGGCCGCTCGCCTTGCACGCCGCCGAGGCCTTCGGCTCCGGCGCACAACATTTCACCGACATCGAAACCCTGGTCGCCGTCCTCGATGAGGCGCTGCGGCCCGGTGTCCAGGTCTTGATCAAGGGGTCGCGCAGCTCGCGCATGGAGCGCGTGACGCAGGCCCTGGAGCAGCCTCCATGCTGACTGCCCTGTTCGATCAGCTCAGCCATTATTACAGCGGCTTCAATGTCTTTCAGTACATCACCCTGCGTGCCATTCTGGGGGTGCTGACTGCGCTAGCGATCGCCCTCCTGATTGGGCCGTGGATGATCCGCAAGCTCGCGGAACTCAAGTTCGGTCAACAGGTACGTACCGACGGCCCGCAGACCCATCTGTCCAAGTCCGGCACGCCGACCATGGGCGGGGCGCTGATCTTGGTGGCGATCACCGCCTCCACCCTGTTGTGGGGCAACCTCACCAACCACTACGTGTGGATCGTGTTGCTGGTGACCCTGGCCTTCGGCATGGTCGGCTGGATGGATGACTGGCTCAAGATCAGCAGGAAGAACAGCAAGGGGCTGCCGGCGCGCTGGAAATATTTCTGGCAGTCAGTGATCGGTCTGGCCGCGGCCATCGCCCTATACGTCAGTGCGCAGACCCCGGCCGAGACCAGCTTGCTCATCCCGATGCTCAAGGACGTGCTGATCCCGCTCGGCTTCGGTTACGTCGTGCTGGCCTATTTCGTCATCGTTGGTACCAGCAACGCGGTCAACCTCACCGACGGCCTGGATGGCCTCGCCATCCTGCCGACCGTGCTAGTCGCAGGTGCCCTGGCGGTATTCGCCTATCTGACCGGCAACATCAAGTTCGCCACGTACCTGGGCATTCCCTATGTCGCTGGAGTGGGAGAGCTGGTGGTGTTTCTTGCCGCCATGGTCGGCGCGGGCCTTGGCTTTCTCTGGTTCAACACTTATCCGGCCCAGGTGTTCATGGGGGATGTCGGCGCGTTGGCCCTGGGGGCGGCGCTTGGCACCGTGGCCGTGATGGTGCGCCAGGAGATCGTGCTGTTCATCATGGGCGGCGTCTTTGTCCTGGAGACCGTGTCGGTGATGCTGCAGGTGGCCTCGTACAAACTGACCGGCAAGCGCATCTTCCGCATGGCGCCTATTCACCATCACTTCGAGCTCAAGGGGTGGCCCGAGCCGAAGGTCATCGTGCGCTTTTGGATCATTACCGTGATCCTGGTGCTGATCGGTCTGGCCACTCTGAAGGTGCGCTGAAGATGGGTAATACGGCGAACATCCTGATCGTCGGTCTTGGCAAGACCGGGCTCTCGGTGGCGCGTTTCCTGGCGCGTCGGGGGTGGCCCTTTGCCGTGGCCGACAACCGCATGGAGCCGCCGGGTCTGGCAGCGTTGCGCGCTGACTGCCCGCAGGCCGCCGTCCACCTCGGCCCGTTCGACGCGGATTTGTTCACCCGCTTCAAGACCCTGGTGGTCAGTCCAGGTATTGCGGTGGCCGAGCCGGCCATCCGGGCCGCGGCGGCCGCAGGTGCGGAGATCATCGGTGACATCGAACTCTTCGCTCGGCATGTCAGAGCCCCGGTCATAGCCATCACCGGCTCGAACGGCAAGAGCACCGTGACCACCCTGGTGGGCGAGCTGCTGCGCGCCGCCGGCCGCAAGGTTCGAGTCGGTGGCAACCTCGGCACGCCGGCGCTCGACCTGCTGGTTGGCTCCGACGATGTGGAAATCTACGTCCTCGAGCTCTCCAGCTTCCAGCTGGAGACGACCTTCACCCTCGAGGCTGCAGCAGCGGTCGTGCTCAATGTAAGCGAGGATCACATGGACCGCTACCCAGACCTCGCCACTTACGCCAAGGCCAAGGGGCGAGTGTATCAGGGGGCGACGGTCGCGGTGGTCAACCGGGACGACGATTGGAGCCTACGTCTTGCCCGTGCCGCCGAACCGGCCCGCACCATCAGCTTTGGTCTCGATGTCCCGGCGATGGGACAGTGGGGCATGGTGGAAACTAATCCACGGGGAGCAGATCGAGCGTTGCCCTGGAGTGAGCCCGCAGGGGCCCGTCCAGGGTGGGTCGACGTGCGCGGTGCCCAGACCTGGCTTGCCTATGGCGACCGATGCCTTGTGCCCGTACACGAACTGACCCTGCGTGGTCGGCATCATATGGCCAATGCCCTGGCCGCTCTCGCCCTCATCCAGGCGGTGGGGGTGGAGCCCTCTTCTGCCGTGCTCGATGCCCTGCGCCGTTTTGCCGGCTTGCCGCACCGTAGCCAGTTCGTCGGTCATTTCCATGGTCTTGACTGGGTCAACGACTCGAAGGGCACCAACGTAGGTGCCACCGCAGCCGCACTGGCCGGGCAGACTCAGCCTGTGGTGCTGATCGCCGGCGGGCAGGGCAAAGGCCAGAATTTTACCGTGCTGCGCCCGCTGATCGCCGAGAAGGCCCGCGGGGTAGTGCTAATCGGTCAGGATGCCGATCTGATCGCGCGGGACTGGGCCGGTGCAGCGCCCATCGTCCGGGCGGCCGACATGGGTGAGGCGGTCTCGATGGCGGTGGAGCTTGGGCGTCCGGGCGATGTCGTGTTGCTCTCACCTGCTTGCGCCAGCTTCGACATGTTCGAGGGGTACGCCCATCGGGGCGAGGTGTTCATCGCCGAGGTGCGCCGGAGGTTCGCAGTATGATGACGCCGAACACAGGCTTCGGCCTCGCGCGTCACCAGGCCATCGGGTCGCCGTCAGGCGATGCCCGCCGGGCCGAATCCAGGGATGGATTCCGCTACGGCAAGGGCACGCGTATCGATGGTCTGCTGCTGGTGGCCGTGCTCGGACTCTTGAGCGTGGGTCTGGTGATGGTGACCTCTGCCTCGGTGGCCCTGTCCGACAAGCTTGGCGCGCCCTACCACTACGCCCTCCGCCAGGCGCTGTTCGCGGCGGTGGGGATCGTGGTGGGCATGTACACCTTATGGCGGGTGGACCTCGCCTTCCTCGAGCGGCATCGCTACTTGTGGTTGCTATTGGCGTGGCTGGTGTTGGCTGCGGTGCTGCTGCCTGGCATCGGCCATATGGTCAATGGCGCGCGCCGCTGGATCGACTTGGGGCCCATCAGTCTGCAGGCCTCGGAGCCGGCCCGCCTGCTGCTGATCTTTTATCTCGCCGCCTATCTGGCGGCCAAACGCGAACTGGTGCGCACCACCCTCAAGGGCTTTGGTATGCCGATCATTGCGCTGGTGGTGGCCGCCGGCCTGCTGATGTTGGAGCCAGACTTGGGGGCCGCGGTGGTACTGATGGCCACCGGTTTGACCATGCTGTTCCTCGCGGGCGGTCAGCTGCGCTGGATGATGCTGCTGATCCTCGGTGGTGTCGGCTTGCTCTACCTTGCCGTGATCCTCGAGCCCTACCGCATGCGCCGCTTTACCGGTTTCTCCGATCCCTGGGCCGACCCGCTCAATACCGGCTTCCAGCTGTCCATGGCGCTGATTGCCATCGGCCGCGGCGGTTGGACCGGTGTGGGTCTGGGGGAGAGCGTACAGAAGCTGTTCTACCTGCCCGAGGCACACACCGACTTCATCTTCTCGGTGTTGGCCGAGGAGCTGGGGCTGCCGGGGATGGTGGGGTTGATTCTGCTGTATGGCCTGTTCCTTGCGCGCGGCTTCGCCATTGGTCGGTTGGCCGAACAGGTAGGACTGCCGTTCGGGGCCTTCATGGCCTATGGCATCAGCACTTGGATTGGGCTGCAGGCCTTCATCAACATGGGCGTGAACATGGGGCTTTTGCCGACCAAGGGCCTGACCCTGCCGTTCATCAGCTACGGTGGAAGCTCGCTGGTCATGATGTGCGTCGCGACGGCCTTGCTGCTACGGGTCTACCATGAGGCGACCGACCCGGTGCGGCTGGCCACCGTCCAAGGCCGGGGGGTGCAGCGTCAGGCCGAGGGGCGCAAGAATGGCGTGTCCTTGGTGCGGAGGGTCTCGGCATGAGCCGCCCGGTGATGATCATGGCCGGCGGCACCGGCGGTCACATCCTGCCGGCCCTGGCGGTTGCGCGGCTTCTCCGTGCGCGGGGCGTCCCGGTGCTTTGGCTGGGCAGCCGGGGCGGCATGGAGGCGCGGATGGTGCCCGAAGCAGGGTTTGAGCTCGTTGAGGTCGAGATCGGCGGCGTGCGTGGCAAGGGTTGGGGTACGCGCCTGAGTGTGCCATGGCGTCTGTTCAAGGCCGTGCTGCAGGCCGTGATGATCATGCGTGCCCATCGCCCACGGCTGGTGTTGGGCTTCGGCGGCTTCGTTGCCGGTCCTGGCGGTCTTGCGGCGCGTGCGCTCGGTATTCCGTTGGTGATCCACGAGCAGAACGCCATCGCCGGATTGACCAACCGCGTGCTTGCCCGGCTGGCTAGATGCGTGTTGGCGGGCTATCCTGGCACCTTTGCCCAAGGTGCCGAGGTCATCGGCAACCCCGTGCGCCCGGAGATTGCTGCCTTGCCACCGCCGGATGAGCGTATGGGCGGGCGGCACGGTCCGCTGCGTCTCTTGGTGGTGGGGGGAAGCCTCGGGGCACGCGCCCTGAACGAGACCGTGCCGCAGGCCCTCGCCCTGCTTGCCCCAAGCGAGCGCCCCGAGGTTTGGCACCAGGCGGGTGGTAAGATGTTTGATGCGACGCGTGCGGCTTACGGCAAGGCAGGTGTGACTGCGCGGGTGGAGCCGTTCATTGCCGATATGGCTGCAGCCTATGGCTGGGCGGACCTGGTGCTCTGCCGCGCCGGGGCGCTGACCGTGGCCGAGCTGGCCGCGGCGGGGGTGGGCAGTCTCCTGGTGCCCTTCCCGCACGCGGTGGATGACCATCAGACCCACAATGCCGCCGTGCTGGCCGAGGCTGGGGCGGCGGAAATCATGCAACAACACACATTGACTGCCGGGCGGCTGGCCGAGCGGTTGCGCGCCTTGGGTAAGGATCGCGCACGGCTTGTGGAGATGGCCCGCCGGGCGCGTGCCCAGGCACGCCCGGATGCCGCCGAGCGCATGCTCGACCTGTGCGCGCCATGGCTGGAGGATCATGAGGCATGACCCCGCTTTTGAACCATACTCCCCCCATGCGCCGCGTGCGCTGCATCCACTTCGTGGGTATCGGCGGCGTGGGCATGAGCGGCATTGCCGAGGTGCTGCTCAATCTCGGCTACACGGTCAGCGGTAGCGACGTGGTCGAGAATACTTCCATCCGCCGCCTGCGCGAGCGCGGGGCCAAGGTGTGGATCGGCCATGACGCGGCGTTGGTGCATGGTGCTGACGTGGTGGTCACGTCGACCGCAGTGCGCAGCGACAACCCGGAAGTGGCGGAGGCCTATGCCCAGCGCATTCCGGTCATCCGCCGCGCCGAGATGCTGGCCGAGCTGATGCGTTTCCGCTATGGCATTGCAGTGGCCGGTACGCACGGCAAGACCACCACCACGAGCCTTGTGGCCTCGCTGCTGGCTGAGGGAGGGCTCGATCCGACCTACGTCATCGGTGGTCGGCTCAACAGCAGCAACAGCCATGCACGCTTGGGCAGCGGTCAGTACTTGGTGGCCGAGGCGGACGAGAGCGACGCCTCCTTCTTGCACCTGCAGCCGATGATCGCCATCGTCACCAACATCGATGCGGATCATCTGGAGACGTACGGTGGCGACTTCGAGCGTCTGAAGGATACCTTCGTCGAGTTTCTTCACAACCTGCCGTTTTACGGCGTGGCGGTGATGTGTGGCGATGACCCGGTGGTGCGAGCATTGCTACCCCGTGCTGCCCGCCCGGTGGTGACCTATGGTTTCGGTGAGGACAACGATGCTCGCGCCGTCGGCGTGCGGGCGGAGGGGCGTGGGATGCGCTTTGACGTCATGCTGCCGGGGGTGGAGCCCTTTGAGGCACGCCTCAATCAACCGGGGCGGCATAACGTGCTCAACGCCCTTGCGGCGATGGTAGTGGCGCACGAGCTTGGGGTCGATGTCCCGGTCATGCAGCGCGCCCTGGCCGGCTTTCAGGGCATCGGCCGCCGCCAGCAGTCCTATGGCACCGCCTGGCTGGAGGGGCGTCGCATCGAACTGATCGACGATTATGGCCACCATCCGCGCGAGCTCGCCGCCACCCTGGAGGCGGTGCGCGGGGCCTGGCCCGGTCGCCGCTTGGTGTTGGTCTTCCAACCGCACCGCTATACCCGCACCCGCGACCTTTTGGATGACTTCGCCACCGTATTGTCGGAGGCTGACGTGCTGCTGCTCACCGAGGTCTATGCTGCTGGCGAGGCGCCGATTCCCAATGCCGACGGCCGTGCCTTGGCGCGTGCGGTGCGCGCGCGCGGACGGCTGGAGCCGGTGTTCGTGGACAAGCTGGAGGAGATGCCCGAGGTCCTCGCGGGCTTGCTGCACGACGGCGACATCCTGTTGGTGATGGGCGCGGGCAACATCGGTCAGCTGGCTCCGCGTCTGGCGGATTTGTGGAAGGAGGAGAAGCGATGAGGGACGATCCGAAACGGTTTGGTCGCGTGGCCGTGCTGTACGGCGGCTGGTCCGCCGAGCGCGAGGTCTCCCTTAGGAGTGGGCGCGCCGTGCTGGAGGCCCTGCAGGCGCGCGGTGTGGATGCGCACGGCATCGACGTCGGGCGTGATGTGGTCGAATTGCTCAAGACGGGGGGATTCGAGCGGGCCTTCATCGTCATGCACGGCCGCGGCGGTGAGGATGGTGTGATCCAGGGGGCGCTGGAGCTGCTCGGTTTGCCCTACACCGGTAGCAAGGTGCTAGCCTCCGCGCTCGGGATGGACAAGCTGCGCACCAAGCAGCTGTGGCTCGGTGCAGGGCTTCCCACCCCGGCCTTCCGTGTACTGGAAAGCCTGGCCGATGCCGAGGCGGCGGCGCGGGCACTGTCCCTGCCGCTGATGGTCAAGCCTGTCCTCGAGGGATCGAGCATTGGCATGAGCAAGGTCCACACGGCCGCCGACCTGCCGACCGCATTCGCCAAGGCCGCTAGCTTTGGCCCGGTGCTGGCGGAACAGTTCATCGAGGGTTGGGAATATACGGTCGCCATCTTAGGTGGCCGGGCCTTGCCGCCGATCCGGTTGGAGACCCATCGTGACTTTTACGACTTCGACGCCAAATACATCGCTAACGACACCCGCTATCACTGCCCTTGCGGCCTGCCGCTCGAGGTGGAGGAGGAACTCAAGTCCCTTGCCCTGGCGGCCTTCCGCGCGATCGGGGCGAGTGGCTGGGGCCGGGTGGACGTGATGCGCGATGGTGCCGGCCGTTTCTGGCTGCTGGAGATCAACACCGTGCCGGGCATGACCGACCACAGCCTGGTGCCGATGGCGGCGCGGGCGGATGGGATGGACTTCGAGGAACTGGTGCTGGCCATCCTCGCGACCACCCTTGAGCAGGAGGCCGCAGCCTGATGGTAGGCCTGACCGTTGCCCGCCCTGTGTCCCATGCGCGGCCTCGACGTCGCTTACCGTGGGGGCTGATCGGCCGACATGCCCTGCACCTGCTGGTGCTGGGGGGGATCGTGGCGCTGCTGGCCTGGGGGTGGCGCATGTTGCACGACCCGTGGACCTTTCCGATCCGGGTGGTGAAGGTGGATGGCGAACTTAGGCGCTTGTCGCCCACGGTGGTGCAGGCGGTGGTGGACAACCGCCTCAACGGGATGAGTTTCTTCGGTGTGGATCTTCATGGTGTGCTGGAGGGATTGGAAGGGTTGGCTTGGGTGCGCGAGGCACGTGTGCGTCGCGAGTGGCCAAACACCCTGCACCTGTGGGTCGAGGAGCACACCCCGCTGGCGTTGTGGCGCGGTGATGCAGTGTTGACGGCCGATGGCACGCTGATCTACCCCGGAGTGCAAGGCGAGCTCAATGCCCTGCCTGCCCTGAGCGGTGCTGATGGACGCGAACGGTATCTGTGGGAGCGTTTTGAGGACTTACGCCAGCAGCTTGGCAAGGTTGGTCTCAAACCGCAGGCCTTACGCGAGGATCAGCGTGGCTCGCTGACCGTGGTGCTGGATAACGGTACGGCGATTCGTATGGGACGGGTGGATACCGAGGCACGCATGCGCCGTTTCCTCGATGTCTTCGACAAGACCCTCGCTGATCGCATCGATGCAGTCGAGGAGGTGGATCTGCGCTATGCGCATGGATTCAGTGTCCGCTGGAGGGCGGCTTCTGGCGGTTAAGGTTCAACGAGCAAGGGCGTTTGTGCATGTCCAAGAAAACCGACAAGAACCTCGTGGTGGGGCTCGATATTGGCACGTCCAAGGTGGTTGCCATCGTCGGAGAGGTGGGGAGCGACGGCGAGGTCGAGGTCATCGGCCTTGGTCAGAGCGTCTCGCGCGGGCTCAAGCGTGGGGTGGTGGTGGACATCGAATCCACTGTGCAGTCCATCCAGCGTGCGGTGAGCGAGGCGGAGCTGATGGCCGACTGCCAGATTCACGCGGTGCGCGCAGGGATTGCCGGAAGCCATGTGCAGAGCCGCAACTCGCATGGCATCGTCGCGATCAAGGAGCATGAGGTCACCCAGGACGATGTGGACCGTGCCATCGATGCGGCACGCGCCATTGCCTTGCCTGCCGACCAGCAGATCATCCACGTGCTGCCCCAGGAGTTCATCATCGATGGCCAGGAGGGTATTCGTCAGCCGATCGGCATGTCTGGCGTGCGCCTGGAGGTGAAGGTGCACCTCGTCACCGGGGCGGTCAGTGCGGCGCAGAACATCAGTAAGTGTATCGAGCGCTGCGGCCTGCGGGTGGACGAGATGATCCTCGAGCAGCTCGCCAGTGCCGACGCGGTGTTGCATGACGACGAGCGCCAGTTGGGCGTGTGTTTGGTGGACATCGGCGGTGGTACGACCGACATGGCGGTGTTTTTCGATGGGGCCATCCGCCATACTGCGGTGATTCCGATCGCCGGTGACCAGGTCACCAACGACATCGCCGTGGGTTTGCGCACGCCCACTCAGTTTGCCGAGAAGATCAAGCTTGAGCATGCTGCCCTGAGGCATGACCCGTCGGGCAGCGAGTTCATCGAGGTGCCGAGCGTGGGCAACCGCCCGGCGCGGCGCCTGTCGCGTAATAGTCTGGGCGAGATCGTCGAGGCGCGTTACGAGGAGATCTTCATCCACGTGCGTGAGGAACTCCGCCGCAGTGGTTTCGAGGATCGCGTCACCGCGGGCGTGGTGCTCACCGGTGGCTGTGCACTTATGGATGGGGCGGTGGAATTGGCCGAAGAGATCTTGCAGATGCCGGTTCGCCTTGGCATTCCGCAGCGGGTGACTGGGCTAAAGGACGTGGCGCGCAATCCGATGCACGCCACGGGGGTGGGTTTGCTGCTGTTTGGCCAGAGGGGACTACGTCCTGCTACCCCGCGGCGTTCGCCAGCCGGAGGCGTTTCTGTTTGGGAGCGTATGAAGAGCTGGTTCTTGGGCAATTTTTGACAACGGTTTCTGGTTTGGTTGTTTGACCCTCGAGACAGATGAAGAGGGAAAGTGGAGATGAATATGTTTGAACTGGTCGATTCGTATTCCGACAGCGCCAACATCAAGGTGGTTGGCGTTGGGGGGGGTGGTGGCAACGCCGTGGCGCACATGCTGCAGACCGCCGCCATTGAGGGCGTAGATTTCATCTGTGCGAACACCGACGTGCAAGCGCTGAAGAAGTCGCAGGCCCGTGTGCAGCTGCAGATTGGCGCCAACATCACCAAGGGACTGGGTGCGGGGGCCAATCCGGAGCTTGGCCGTCAGGCCGCCCTGGAGGACCGTGACCGTATCCAGGAGGTGCTCTCCGGTGCCGACATGGTGTTCATCACCACTGGCATGGGTGGTGGCACTGGCACTGGCGCTGCTCCGGTGATCGCCCAGATCGCCAAGGACATGGGCATTCTGACCGTCGCCGTAGTCACCAAGCCTTTCCCGTTCGAGGGCAAGCGCCGCATGGAGCAGGCGATGAACGGTATCCGCGAGCTGGAAAAGCAGGTGGATTCGCTGATCGTCATCCCGAACGAGAAGCTGCTTGCCGTGATGGGCAAAGCGGCCTCCCTCATGGATGCCTTCAACGCTGCCAATGACGTGTTGCTCTCGGCTGTGCAGGGCATCTCCGAGCTCATCACTCGGCCGGGCCTGATCAATGTCGACTTCGCCGACGTGCGTAGTGTGATGGAGAACATGGGCGCCGCGATGATGGGCAGTGGTGTGGCGTCTGGCGAGAATCGTGCCCGTGAGGCCGCCGAGGCGGCCATCCACAGTCCGTTCCTGGAGGACATCGAGCTGATGGGCGCGCGCGGCATCTTGGTCAACATCACCGCCGGCCCCGACCTCACCATCGGTGACTATAACGAGATTGGCGAGATCATCCGCGAGATAGCTGCCGAGGATGCCAACATCAAGATTGGCACCGCGATCGACACGGACATGGCCGGTGAGATCCGCGTTACCGTGGTGGCCACCGGCCTCAATGCCAAGCAGACGACTCAGAGCGAGCGTCCGCGCATGGTGGTCAACAACGAGGGCCGCGTCCACTTGCGCGCCGAGCCGGTCATTACCCCGGTAAAGGGCAATACCGCGCTGAACCTGGACTTGGTGGACATTCCGGCCTTCTTGCGCCGCCAGGCCGACTGATCCGTTTGGCCGGTCGGCCCTTCCTCGAGGGGCCTGCGGGCCCTTTTGTTTTTGGGGGTGTGGATGGGCCTCAAAGTCTGTCGAAACGCATCGACAGATCAATGGCCTGGATGTCTTTGGTCAGGCTGCCGATGGAGATGAAGTCGACCCCGGTTTCGGCGATGCTGCGTACATTGTCGAGATTCACCCCGCCTGAGGCCTCCAGCTCGGCGCGGCCGGCGGTCAGGGCGACTGCCGCGCGCAGCAGGTCGAGGTCGAAATTGTCGAGCAGGATGCGTTGCACTCCGACCATCAGCGCCTCCTCCAGCTGTGCCATGTCCTCCACTTCCACCTCGATCGGTACGCCCGGACTTTGGTGGCGGGCACGGACCACGGCGGGGGTGATGCCGCCGGCCGCAGCGATGTGGTTCTCCTTGATCAGGATGGCATCGAAGAGTCCCATACGGTGGTTCCAGCCGCCGCCGCAGGTGACCGCGTACTTCTGTGCCTGGCGCAGGCCGGGCAAGGTCTTGCGTGTATCGAGGATGCGTGCGCGGGTGCCGCGCACGGCACGGACGAATTTGTGCGTGCGGGTGGCGGTGGCAGACAGGGTCTGTACGAAGTTCAGGGCCGCGCGCTCCCCGCTGAGGATGCCGCGCGCGGGGCCATGCAGGGTGCAGAGTAGGGCGCCCGGGGCGAGGTGGTCGCCGTCCATCGCGGCCCAACGTACCTCGATGCGCGGATCGATCTGGTGGAACACTTCGTTGAACCAGGCCGCGCCGGCCAGATGCATATGTTCGCGGGTGATCACGCGTGCCCTGGCGAACACTGTGGCTGGTATCAGCTGGGCGGATAGGTCGCCGTTGCCGATGTCTTCCTCGAGCGCACGGATGACGTCCTGACGGATGATTTGGGCGGATGGCAAGCTCATGGCGAATCTCCTAGGCTGTCGGGGCAATGGTAGCAGCGCCTGGGAGGCTGCGACCCTGGGGAAATGCTGAGAACTCCATCCATGGATTGTTTCAGCTTGGCTTCACCACGCAGTCGATGGGCAATCTTCTGCGTGGATCCAGGGCTTACGCCCTTGTTCTCGCCAAAGCCCCCATGCCCTGGGAGGCAGGGCTGAAAATGGGCGCTTCCTGAGTCTGTCACGCACATGTCACGCTATTGTCGTAAAAGGTAGCGTGTAACATGACATCGCTGTGAGGTCACCATGTCCGGTAAGACCATCCTGATCGTTGAGGACGAGAAGCCCATTCGTGAGATGGTGAGCTTTGCCCTTGGCAGGGCGGGCTATACCCTGGTGGAGGCTGGCGACATCGCCGAGGCCTTCGAGTGCCTAGTCCGTCAGGTGCCAGATTTGATCCTGCTGGACTGGATGCTACCTGGCGCGAGCGGTTTGGAGTTGGCACGTCGGTTGAAGAAGGATGATCTCACCCGTGATATCCCCATCATCATGCTTACTGCGCGTGGGGAGGAGGAGGATAAGGTGACTGGCCTTGAGGCCGGTGCGGATGACTATATTACCAAGCCGTTCTCGCCGCGCGAGTTGCAGGCGCGCATCAAGGCCGTCTTGCGGCGCGTGACGCCAGAGGGTGAGACCAGTGTCATCCGCATCGATGGACTGGAACTGGATGTTGGTGGGCACCGGGTCATGGCCCATGGGCAGGTGCTGGAGATGGGGCCGACCGAGTTTCGCTTGCTCGAGTTCTTCATGACCCATCCTGAGCGGGTCTACAGCCGCAGCCAGTTGCTCGACCGCGTGTGGGGGCGCAACAGTTTTGTCGAGGAGCGAACCGTGGACGTGCACATTTTGCGTCTGCGCAAGGCCCTCTCGCCTAGTGGGCATGATGCCATGATCCAGACCGTGCGTGGCGCGGGTTACCGCTTCTCCAGCCGCATCTGATGCCGGGGGGGTTGCGCGCGGAAATCCTCCTGGTCGGGGCTCTGGCCGCCGTAGGGGTCGTTCTCGGTTTGTTCTCTGGGCATGTCTGGATAGGGCTAAGCCTTGGTCTTGCGCTCGTTGTGATGCGCCTGTTGTGGGTGGTGGCGCGTCTGGCGCGCTGGCTGGAGCGGCCCGAGATCCCGCCTGGTCGCTATGCCGGTGGCTGGTTGGCGGAGCTTGGTCAGCGGCTGCGCCGTGCCCGGGCTGCCCAGCGTCGGCGTGAGCGCCGCTGGTTGCGCCTGATTCGCGAATACCGCCGCGCGGCAGACGCCCTGCCGGATGCGGTGATCGCCCTCGATGCAGACAACCGCATTCTCGGCTTCAACCCGCCTTCCCGCCAGCAGCTCGGCCTGCGTCAGCGCGATATTGGGCTGCCTATTGACCACCTGATTCGCCAACCGGCCTTCATCGACTACCTGCATGGCGAGGACTGGTCACGCGATGTCGAGGTGCCGGCCAGCGACGATCCTGGGCGCATCCTCAATATGCACATCTTTCCTTACGGGCAGGGGCGTCGCTTGTTGGTCGCGCGCGATGTGACTCGGCTGCAGCGTTTGCAGGCGATGCGGCAGGACTTCGTTGCCAACGTCTCGCACGAGTTGCGGACCCCGCTGACCGTGTTGGCAGGCTACATCGAGACCCTTCTTGACACGGAAGATGAGCTGCCCGATGACCTCCTGCGCATTCTCAAGCACATGCACCAGCAGTCGGAGCGTATGCGGCGCATCGTTGAGGACCTGCTCCTGCTCTCGCGCCTGGAGACCACTTCGCCGAGTGAGGATCAGTTCGAGCTGGTCAACGTCCCGGCGATGCTCGAGACCATCATCGACGTGGCCGAACAGTTGAGTGCGGACGAGAGGCACCTGCTGGTGCGCGAAATCTCGCCGGGGCTGCGTATGCGCGGCATGCCGCGTGAGCTCGACAGCCTGTTTTCCAACCTGGTGTTCAATGCGGTGAAATACACGCCGGCGGGTGGGGTTGTTACGGTGCGCTGGCTGGAGGATGTGCGTGGCCTGGTCTTCGAGGTGCAGGATACGGGCATCGGCATCGCCCCGCAGCACATCCCACGCCTGACCGAGCGCTTCTATCGCGTCGACGTGGGGCGCTCGCGCGCGCGCGGTGGCACTGGTCTGGGGCTTGCGATCGTCAAGCACGTGCTGCTGCGTCACCAGGGGCGGCTGGAGATCGAGAGCGTCCTCGGCAAAGGCAGTGTGTTTCGCTGCATTTTCCCAGCCGCGCTGGCGAGCCCTCGTTCTCTGTCATAAAAACTTCATGATTTGTTCATGGAATGGACACGCCGCACTGCGAAGCTCACTCTTGAGCTTGTGCTTGCCAAAGCGATTTGATTGACCGGGCTAGGGCCCTGGTTGAAGTAGCCAACCCAACTTGAGGAGTAGATCATGACCCTTTTTCGCATGACCCTGATCGCTGGTGCCATGCTGGCAGCCGGTGTCGTCCAGGCCGCCGAGGTGAAAACCATCAATGGTGCGGGCGCGACCTTTCCGTATCCGATTTATTCCAAGTGGGCCGAGGCCTACCACAAGGAAACTGGTGTCAAGCTGAATTATCAATCCATTGGTTCTGGCGGTGGCATCAAGCAGATCAAGGCCAAGACCGTTGATTTCGGCGCGAGCGACGATCCGCTGAAGGGCGAGGAGTTGGATGAGAGCGGGCTGTTGCAATTCCCGGCCATCATGGGTGGTGTGGTGCCGGTCGTGAATGTGGCGGGTGTCGAGCCCGGTAAACTCAAGCTGGATCCGGCCGTGCTGGCTGATATCTACCTTGGGAAGATCACCAAGTGGAATGACGAGAAGATTGCCGCCCTCAACCCGGGCATGAACCTGCCGGACAAGCTGATCTCCGTGGTTCGCCGTTCCGATGGTTCTGGCACCACCTTCCTGTTCACCAACTACCTGGCCAAGGTCAGTCCGGAGTGGAAGGAGAAGGTTGGTGCTGGCAAGGCGGTGAACTGGCCGGTCGGTATGGGTGGTAAGGGCAACGAGGGTGTGGCCTCCTATGTGAAGCAGATCGACGGTGCCATCGGCTATGTCGAGTATGCCTACGCCAAGCAGAACAAGCTGGCCCATGTTGCGCTGAAGAACAAGGAAGGCAACTATGTTCAGCCCAACAGCGACAGCTTCGCCGCCGCTGCTGCCAATGCCGATTGGAAATCCGAGCCGGGCTTTGGTGTGGTGTTGACCGACCAGGCTGGTGCGCAGGCATGGCCGATCACGGGCGCCAGCTTCATTCTGGTGTACAAGGAGCCCAAGAGCTGCGAGCAGACCGAGGCGGTGCTGAAGTTCTTCGACTACGCCTTCAAGAAAGGCGCTCAGGCTGCCCTGGAGTTGGACTACGTGCCGATGCCGACCAACGTCGTGCAGCAGATCCATGCCACTTGGGCCGAAGAGATCAAGTGCCCGGGTGTGTCCGTCTACCGGAAGTAAGGATGGTAGAATCGGCGTCCAAGGATGGACGCAGCAGGGGTCCAGAGAAGCTTGGACCCCTCTTTTTTTGAGGCCTGCGAGTCATCTCCCATTCCATCGAAAGCATCATCAACGAGGCCGATACGTCTATGTCCATGGAACGATCCTCGCGCAAGTTCGCGTTAGGCGAAATCGTCTTCCGCGGGACCGCGCTGTTTTTCGCTTTCTTGGTGCTTCTGCTGCTCGCAGGCATCATCTTCATGCTGGTGCATGGCGCAATGCCGGCCTTCCAGACATTCGGGCTGGGCTTTTTGACCAATGAGACCTGGGACCCGGTCAAGGAAGAGTACGGTGCGTGGGCGCCCATCATGGGTACCCTGATCGCTTCCTTGATTGCCATGATCATCGGTCTGCCGCTCTCCTTCGGTATCGCCGTATTCATTACCGAGATGGCGCCGCAGTGGCTCAAGCGTCCGGTCGGCACGGCGATCGAGCTGCTCGCGGCCGTGCCGTCGATCATCTACGGCATGTGGGGGTTGTTCTTCTTCGCTCCCTTCTTCGCCCAGCACATTCAGCCAGTCCTGGTCGCGACCCTCGGCAATATGCCGCTGATCGGTGCCTTGTTCCAGATGCCGCTGGTCGGTGGCGCCAGTGGGGTGAGCGTGCTGACCGCCGGTATTATCCTCGCCATGATGATCGTACCTTTCATGGCCTCGGTGATGCGCGACGTGTTCGAAATCGTCCCGGGGGTGCTCAGGGAGTCCGCCTATGGCATCGGCGCCACCACCTGGGAGGTGGTGTGGAATGTCGTGCTGCCCTACACCAAGGTCGGTGTGGTCGGTGGTATCATGCTTGGCCTGGGGCGAGCGTTGGGTGAGACCATGGCGGTCACTTTCGTGATCGGCAACGCTACCGTATTGGCGACCAGCCTGCTGGAGCCAGGCAACACCATTGCTGCGAAGCTCGCCAACGAGTTCAATGAGGCCCATGGCCTGCAGATGGAGTCCCTCATCGCGATGGGGTTGATCCTGTTTGTCATCACCTTCATCGTCCTGATGTTGTCCAAACTGATGCTCATGCGCCTGGCGGTCACTCAGGAAGGGCGCAAGACCTAAAGGAAGCCATGTGATGGATCTCTATACCCGCCGTCGTCTGATTAATCGCATCAATATGACCGCCTCGGTGGTGACCACCCTGGTGGGGCTGTTTTTTCTGGCCTGGATCCTGATCGTGCTGGTCATGAAGGGGGTCTCGGCGATCGACTGGGACTTCTTCACCCAGATGACTCCGCCCCCCGGCAGTGAGGGGGGGGTCGCCAATGCCTTGATTGGCAGTCTGATGCTGACCCTTGCGGCCGTGGTCATGGGCACGCCGATCGGCATCCTGGCCGGCACCTACCTGGCCGAGTATGGCAAAAGCGGCGCCTTTCCCGAAATCGTGCGCGCCATCAATGACGTACTGTTGTCCGCCCCTTCGATCATCATCGGGGTGTTTGTCTACGAGCTGATTGTCGTGCGCCAGGGGCACTATTCCGGCTGGGCTGGGGCGGTGGCATTGGCGATCATCGTGATCCCGGTCGTGCTGCGTACCACCGAGAACATGCTCAAGCTGGTACCGATCCAAATGCGTGAAGCCGCGGCCGCCCTCGGGGCGCCTCAGTGGATGGTCATCACGCAGGTGGTGTACAAGGCGGCGGTCGCGGGTATGGTGACCGGCGTCATCCTCGCCACCGCGCGCATCACCGGCGAGACCGCGCCGCTGTTGTTCACCGCGTTGAACAACCAGTTCTGGACCCTAAACATGAACGAGCCGATGGCCAACCTGCCAGTGATGATCTTCCAGTTCGCCATGAGCCCCTACGAGGACTGGCGCGAACTCGCCTGGGCGGCCGCGCTACTGATCACCGTGCTGGTCCTTGGCATGAACATCCTGGCGCGTAGCCTGCTGCGCGGCCATAAGTAATCCCAGCCAACAGCTAACGGAGAACCCAAGCATGAGTACCACGGCGACATCGCAGGGCGGCGGTGTGAACTTCGATATGTCTGCGGCTGTCGGCGCCAGCATGCGTCACGGCCATGCCCTGACCGCAAAGGTCGACGGCATCCGTCACGTCGAGCACCCCAAAATCATGTTACGCAACCTGAACTTCTTCTACGGCAAGTTCCAGGGGCTGTACGACATCAACATGGATGTACCGGAGCGCCAGGTCACCGCCCTGATCGGCCCGTCCGGCTGCGGCAAGTCCACCCTGCTGCGCACCCTCAACCGCATCTATGACCTCTATCCCGGTCAGCGCGCCGAGGGCGAGATCATCATGGATGGCAAGAACCTGCTCGAGAAGGGTGTGGACGTGAACTTGCTGCGCGCCAAGGTCGGCATGGTGTTCCAGAAACCGACACCGTTCCCGATGTCGATCTACGACAACGTGGCCTTTGGCGTGAAGCTGTACGAGAAAATGTCCAAGTCGGAGCTGGATGAGCGCGTCGAGTGGGCGCTGCGGAAGGCGGCGATCTGGGACGAGGTGAAGGATAAGCTCAAGCAGTCCGGCACTGCACTCTCCGGTGGCCAGCAGCAGCGCCTGTGCATCGCGCGCAGCATCGCGGTGAAACCCGAGGTGATCCTGTTCGATGAGCCGACCTCGGCCCTCGACCCGATCTCCACCCTCAAGATCGAGGAACTGATCCACGAGCTCAAGGCCGAGTTCACCGTGGTGATCGTGACCCACAATATGCAGCAGGCGGCGCGTGTGTCCGACTACACTGCCTTCATGTACCTCGGCAAGCTCGTGGAGTACGATCACACCAACATCATCTTCACCAAGCCGGACAAGAAGGAAACCGAGGACTACATCACCGGCCGTTTCGGCTGACCAGTGTCGCACCTTGGTCAGGCTGGAAAAAGAAAAGAGGCCGTTGGCCTCTTTCCTGTCTTCGTCTTATGCGTCTTATGCGGTTGGGGTCAGCCGGTCACCTCGCGCAGCATGTCCTCGTGGGACAGGTGGCGCACGTCCTTGCCCTTGACCAGGAAGATCACGTATTCGCACAGGTTGGTGACGTGGTCGCCGATGCGCTCGATGGCGCGCAGGCACCACAGGATGTCCAGGCTGACATCGATGGTGTTTGGGTTCTCGGCCATGTGTTTCATCAGTTCCTTGAGGGCCTTCTTGTAGGTCTTGTTGACCTCCAGGTCCTCGCCGCTGATGCGCGCTGCGGCCTCTGCGTCCATGCGGGCGAAGGCGTCCAGCGCTTCGTGCAGCATCTGTCGCACTTTATCGCCCATGGCGCGCATGTCGTTGACAAAGCCGAAGCCGTCCAGCATCGGTGCTAGGGTGACGGATAGGCGGCCGATCTTCTCCGCCTTGTCGCCGATGCGCTCGAGGTCGGTGATGATCTTGATGATGGTGAACAAAAAGCGCAGGTCGTTCGCAGTCGGCTGGCGCAGGGCGATGATCTGAACCACCAGTTCGTCGATCTTGACCTCGAACTCATTGACCTTGTAGTCCCCGCTGGCCGCGGACTGGCCGAGCTCGGTGTTGCGCTCGAACAGGGCGCGCAGGGCGCTGTCGACCTGCTGCTCGACCAGCCCCCCCATGTTCATCACCATGCCGCGGGCTTGCTGGAGCTCGAGGTCATAGGCGCGGGTAATGTGTGGGGTTGGCTTGTCCATGGGGTCTCCTGGCGTGGCACGATTGCTCGCCATGCGGCGAATGGGCTAGGGTATACCTGGGTGTTTGATGCCCAGGCCATCAGTAAGTTTCTTGACAAATTTAATCCTAACCCGAGATTTTTGCAAAACTATGACGCCCGAATCCCCGGCTGAGACTTCCCTTGATATCACCCTGCCACCGATCATCAATCGCGAGCTGAGTCTTTTGAAATTCAACCGTCGCGTGCTCGAGCTGGCGATGGACGAGGGGGTCGCCCTGCTCGAGCGGTTGCGTTTCCTGTGCATCTCATCGAGCAACCTGGACGAGTTTTTCGAGGTGCGCGTCGCGGGCCTGATCCAGCAGCTGCGCGCCGGCGTGACGCGTGCTGGGGAGTGTGGCATGACCCCGGCCGAACAGCTCGAAAAGGTCTATCACGAGGCCCATCTGCTGGTGGCAGACCAGTACAGGGTGTTGAACGATGTGATGATCCCGGCCTTGCGTGAGGCGGGCATCCGCTTCGTGCGCCGTACCCACTGGAACGTGAGGCAGGCGGCTTGGGTGCGAGAGTACTTTTTGAATGAGCTGGCACCTGTGCTCACCCCACTGGGCCTCGACCCGGCCCATCCCTTCCCGCGCGTGCTCAACAAGAGCCTCAACTTTGTCGTCACCCTCGAGGGGGAGGATGATTTCGGTCGTGAGGGCCGGATGGCCGTAGTGCAGGCGCCGCGCAGTCTACCGCGCATCGTGCGCATGCCCGAGTCGGCGGGGAGCGGCCCGCATGACTTCGTCTTCCTCAGCTCGATCATTCACGCCCATGTGGACGATCTGTTCCCTGGCATGAGGGTGACGGGCTGCTACCAGTTCCGCGTCACCCGCAACAGCGACCTGCTGGTCGATGTGGCCGAGGACGAGGACCTGCTCGAGGTGTTGCAGGGCGAGTTGCTGGAGCGCAACTACGGCGACGCGGTACGGCTCGAGGTGGCGGACAACTGCCCGGACGAGGTGGCGGACTACCTGCTCGAGGAGTTCGAGCTCTCCCGCCGTGCGCTGTTCAGGGTGCACGGCCCAGTCAACCTCCATCGCCTGATGGCGGTATATGACTTGGTCGAGCGCAGTGACCTCAAGTTCCCGCTCTTTACCCCTGGCATACCGCGCGAGCTTGCGGGCTTCGAGAGCATCTTCGATGCCATCGACAAGCATCGCCGCATCCTCATGCACCATCCCTACCAGTCCTTCGCCCCGGTGGTGGACTTCATCCGCCAGGCTGCGCAGGATCCGAAGGTGGTGGCGATCAAGCAGACCCTCTACCGCACCGGCAGCGATTCGGCCATCGTGGATGCGTTGGAGCAGGCCGCGCGCGCGGGCAAGGAGGTCACTGCGGTGATTGAGCTGCGCGCCCGCTTCGACGAGGCCGCCAATATCGGCATGGCGACCCGCCTGCAGAAGGCCGGTGTCTATGTCGCCTACGGCATCGTCGGCTACAAGACCCACGCCAAGATGACCCTCGTGGTGCGGCGCAAGGGGGATACGCTCAAGCGCTTCGTTCACCTCGGTTCTGGTAACTACCACGCCGGGACTGCGCGCGCCTACACCGACTATGGCCTGCTGACCGATGATCGGCAGATTGGTGAGGACGTGCACAAGTTGTTTGTCCAGCTCACCGGCCTCTCGCGCGGGATTCGGCTCAAAAAACTGCTGCAATCGCCGTTCACCCTGCGCGAGGGCATGCTCGAACGCATCCGGCGTGAAGCCGAGCATGCCCGTGCCGGCCGCCCGGCCCTGATCCGCGCCAAGATGAACGCGTTGATCGACCCGAGCATCATCCATGCCCTGTATGAGGCCTCCACGGCGGGGGTGCGGATCGAGCTCGTGGTGCGTGGCATCTGCTGTCTGCGGCCGGGAGTGCCGGGTATGTCGGAGAACATTCGTGTGCGCTCACTGCTCGGGCGCTTTCTCGAACATGCCCGCGTCTTCATGTTCGCCAACGGTGGCAACGAGGAGGTGTTCATCTCCAGTGCCGATTGGATGCCGCGCAACTTCTACTCGCGCGTCGAGACCTGCTTCCCGATCGAGGAGAAGGCCCTGCGCGCGCGGATCATCGACGAGGTGTTTGACCTGGCCTTTGCCGATACCCATGGCAGCTGGGAACTGCAACCGGATGGCGAATACCAGCGGGTTCGGCCTGCCCCAGGCGAGGCGCCACGCTCGGCGCAGAGCATCCTGCTCGAGCGGCTGGCCCAGTAGGGAAGGTTGAAAAAGTGCGACACCCCCCCTTGGCGAGGAAGATAGCGAGGGGTGTCCAGTAGTGCTGCGCGGGGGTCAGCGGAAGCTGAGGCGCAGATGAGGGGCTAGGTATTCGGCCTCGCGTTCGAGGTCGGAACGGGTCAGGGGGTGGCGCTCCAGCCACTCGGGGGGGAGGTGCAGGCGCAGCGTGTTGCCAACGGCCTCTACGGCAAACATGGGGATGCCCTCGCGTGGCGAGCGTGAGCGATGAAAGGTCACCGCCAGGCGCAGCAGGGCAGCCAGGCGCAGGTTGGCATCACGCCATGCCTCCGGTTGCTCGTTCAGCCAGCTATTCTTCAGCTTGCGCCGGTGGGCCAGCACAAGGGCGGCCAGGCGGTGCTGCTCCTGCTGGGTGAAGCCCGGCATGTCGGCATAACGCAGGATGTAGGCCCCATGCTCGTGATAGCCGCTGTGTGCCAGCATCATGCCAACCTCATGCAACAGGGCGGCCTTGTGCAGGAGCTCGCCATCTTGCTCGGGGTCCAAGCCCCAGTCCTTGTGAACACATTCGAACAGGTGCTGGGCGGTTTTCGCCACCCGTTGGGCATGAGCGCGATCCACGCGGAAGTCGCGTTGCAGCCTCTCCAGCGTGGCGTTCCGGACATTGTTTCCGCGCATGCGGCCGATGCGGTCGAAGATCAGCCCCTCGCGCAGGGCCCCCTCGGAGATATGCATGGTGTCGATGCCGAGGGCATCGAACACCGCCTGCATCACCACATAGCCACCGGCGAATACCGGGCGGCGCTCCTCGCTCAAGCCGGGCAGGTCGAGCTGCTCAATGCGCCCAGCCTTGAGCAGCGCCTTGCGGATGCGGGCAAGACCATCGGCCGTCAGTTGTCCAGCCTCGCACCAGCCGTTGGCCTGGCACACCGCCGCCAGGGCCTTGGCGGTACCGGAGGCGCCGACCGCGCGTTGCCAGCGCTGGTGGCGGAAGGCGTATTCGTAGGGGCGGGTCTCCAGCCGCGCCTCGTTTTCCGCGCACTTGAAGATGTCGCGGGTATAGAGTCCGTCGGCAAGGAAGCGGCGGGTCATGCTCACACAGCCAAGCGGCATGCTCTCCATGAATTCCGGCGTGAACCCCTGGCCGATAATGATCTCGGTGCTGCCTCCGCCGATGTCCACCACCAATCGCCTCTCGTCCGTCTCAAGATCGGTATAGGCCACGCCAAGGTAGATCAGGCGGGCCTCCTCGCGCCCGGCGATGATTTCGATGGGGTGACCAAGGGCCTGCTGGGCTTTTATGAGGAACTCGGCGGAGTTTTTCGCCTGGCGCAGGGTATTGGTGCCCACCGCGCGCACGCTGCCACGCGGCATGTCGCGCAGGCGCTGGCCAAAGCGGGCCAGACAGTCCAGCGCGCGCTCGGCAGCCTCCGGGCTGAGGTTGTTGGCCTCGTCCAGGCCGCCACCGAGGCGCACCATCTCCTTGAGACGATCCACCACCTGCACCTGTCCGTCGAGCACGCGCACCACCACCATGTGAAAGCTGTTGGAGCCCAGGTCGATCGCGGCCAGCAGGCTGCTTGAGTCACTCATGCGGAAGGGTTTCCAACCTTGGATTTAGCAAAATTATAGCTCTGCTCAGCCAAGGGCACGCAGCACGCGCGGTGGCAGGAAGGCGGTCAGGCGGGCATGGGCAGGGCGGATGACGTCGAGCTCGAGGATGGCCACACCACCCTTGCGAAAGGGCAGCGTGCCCAGGCTGGCATCACCGTGCACCAACAGGGCGAGCAGGCCTGAGAGGTGAGGCTCGTGGCCGACCAAGGCGATCCGCTGGCAGGCGTCGAGAGACCTGAGCCAGGCGAGGGTGGCCGCGGGATCGGTATCGGGCTTAAGCTCGGTAGTAATCTCAATATGCAGGTCAGGATAGCACTCGAGCAGGAGCTCGGCAGTCTGGCGGGCACGTAACAGAGGGCTGCTGAATAGCCGCTCGGGGCTCTCCAACACACGCCGCAGGCCGCGTGCCACCCGGCGCATTTTCGTACTACCCTCCTTGGTCAGTGGTCTGTCCCCATCGGGGCGGCCGCTGAGCGCCCACTCCATGGGGTCGATCGCCGGGGCATGACGGATCAGGATCAGTTGCATGTTGCTCCTCCTACGCGCTGTTGGGCTTGCGCAAATTAAATGCGACGCGTGCACACATTCCATGCGACATGATCGCATTCGACGCGACGTTTTTCGTCGCACGCAATCCGATCACGCGCGCTCGATGCTGCGCTCGCAGTGACCAGGGTCGAGACGATCGAGCAGGCGGCACAGCAGGCACGCCCAGCGCTTGCCCTGGCGGCGGGCGCGGCCTGCGCGGCTGCTGATGGTCTCGTCTTCGTGCCCACCGAAGGCCGCGTTGGCGAGCTGGTCGTAGGATACCGCCAGGGTCCAAGCACGGCGGCCATACGGTCTGGCGATGGCGGCAGCCAGCATCCAGATGCTGGCGATGACGTGGGCGAGCTGGCACAGCAGCCAAATGGCGAGAATCAGGGCTGTGCGCTTGAGGCGATCGTGAACCATGCGAGTCTGCGCTATAGACGAACCTGCAGTGAATAGGGCGTTATGTCGCCGCCTAGCCGAAACGTGATGTCGAGCACGACGTGACCAGGCGCATCGATCCGGGATGCCACTTTTTGCACGCGCACTCTGGGCTCCCAGCGCTGGATCGCGTAGGCGACTTCGAAGTAGAGGTCGGCCAGCCACTGGGCATTGACGGGCCGGTCGATGAGGTCACGCAGACGGCTGCCGTACTCTGGGCGCATGACGCGCTCGCCGGGGTAGGTGGTGAGGATGTCGATGATGCTCTGGCGCAAGTGGTCCAGGCCATCAATCGGCCGCGCCGTCTGCGCGGACAGCCCGATCCAGCGCTTGAGCGAGGCCGCGCTAGCTACCCGGCGCGGCAGAATGTCGATGAGGGTGGCGTCGGTCATTCTACCTCCTCGAGGATGCTGTCGGTGAGGTCTTTGCTGGCGCGCCCGCCTGCC
>JBEVAM010000014.1:0-45302 GCA_051297135.1 Halothiobacillaceae bacterium | reverse complement strand
ACTGGCATTGCTGGCAGAAAAAAGGCCAACCGAGATCGGTTGGCCTTGGGGTATTGGTGGCGGAACACGGAACCGAACCCGCGCTCCATACCCGAGCCAGATAGCAACGCCTTGGCCTTGAGGGCGTGGATTCGACGATTGGCCGACTGGTCATCAACGGGGAGGATCAGTTCGTGCTATCTCGCTCCAGCCGTGGTCGAACGTAAAGGTCCGGGCATGGCCGACGGGGTTCTGAATTCTGAGCACGCGGGCTTGAGCTGGATCAGTTGCGCGCTCGACCACGTATAGCCAGTACGCATCGCCCTTTTCGCGCGCGCAGTCGAACTGCGTGTGTGACAGTCCCACGGGGCGATCTTGTAAGGTGCCCGTCATCGACTTCACTTCGACCCATCGAATCTGCCGGCCACTGCTGTCGGCCTCGAAGAGGTCAAAACCCGGGTTGCCTTCCGGGGTGCGGCGCAGCCCTGGCTCAAGGCGAAGGATCAGGTTGATTGCCAGCTCCTCGATCTGCATCCGTGCTGCCTGATCGAGGCCATCGGGATCGGGGCCGTCATCGTCGGGGTGCGTGCCGACGTAGGAAATGAATGGACGCCCGCCCGCGTGGCCGGGCGTCCTCTTTCCCTGACCGCCGCCTTTGCCGCCGCCCTTGTTACCAGCGGTGCCGTGGCCACCTGAGCCGCCGTGGCCACCTCCATTGCCCTGGCCACCGCCGCGCGAAGTCCCTGTACCAGTGCGCCCTTGGCCACCCCCTCCTGCGCCCGTGTCCACACCATCGCCGCCGTCTGGATCAGGAGTGCCGGGCGGGATATCCGGCATGTCATCGCCGTACAGATCTTTCGCGCCGTCGTACACGTCGCCATCGGACGGCTTGCCGGTCTCCTGTTCGGACTCTGCCGATGGCTCCGTCTGTGGCGCTGGGCTCGCGCTCAGTCGGGACGTCAGCTCGGCGACGATAGTAGGGTCTCTTCGTAGCAGATCGAGAATGGCCGGGTCGATGCCTGCCTCCTTGGCAAGCTGATCGATGACCGGTGGTTTGAAGACGATCTTGGTCTGCAGGAACGGGTTGGGCTTCCAGCCGAGGGTGTCGAACACGACGAGCCCAGGCGGTACAAGCTCGCCGTCGGCATTCGGCACCCAGGCAACCTGATTGAGCGTCCGGACGAAAGCGGCATCGAACCGAGCGGTCTTTGTCTCGTGGAAGTAACCCCACTTGTAGGAGCCGTAGAAGGCGGCAGTACCGCGCGCCTCCAGATCGGTCAAGGCTTCCCATAGCACCTTGGCTCGGGCGGCAGCATCCTTGGGTGGTAGTTTTGGTAAGAATTCCAGCAGCGCTGTCAGTCCGCGAAGGGTGAAATCTTCTGGCGGGTTTTCCCAGCTTGCGCGCTCAAGACCAGCTTCTCTGCGGATTCGCTCTTTCTCCGAATGCCCCAGACTCGACGGTACTGCTTCCGGAATGAGGTAGCGGCTTGCCCCGCACGACACCAGCAGGTCACGAATCTCCTCGCCCCGCAGGCAGTCGTACTCATTGTCGACGATCAAGATATCGGGCACGCCCGCGAAGAGCTGCTGTAGGCGGTCGGTGGCGATGTAGGCCTCGCCAGGCTTGGCGACATACGTTTTGCCGTCGCCGGTATCGACCACCATCACAAAGGTGGTTTCGCGCAGGGCTGAGCGGAGTTTTTCCTTCTGCGCTGTCGAATCGGTACTGAAGGCGGTGCGGATGCGCTCGATGTCGGCCGCGTAGACATCGTCGTCCACGTCCACGTCTGCCTGCTGGTACTTCGGCAGGATGTTCCAGATCACGTCGTCCACCGGGTCGGGTTCGGTGATGCCCAGCGAGCTCAGGAACAGGCGTACCTCGGGCGTCGTACATACCGCGCGGCGCACGGTCGGGAAGCTGGTGGCGATGGCGCTGGGCAGAAAGGCCTTGGCTTTCCCGTTCTCGCGGGCGACAACGTGCGAGCCGTCCTCCAGACGGACGAGCGGGATGGTGTCGAGGTGAGCACGTACAGCCCTCCCTTGGCTATTCAAGAACTCGTACAGACGTGATATCCACTCGTCAGGCTGCGCTTCAAGAAATGCCAGGTTCAGGTGGGGTATGACCCTCTCTGGCCTGATCTCGTCGATATCGAGCTCGCGCATCAGATACTTGCGAATCTCGGGCGCCTTGACCTCGGTGATGTCGTCAGACAACCAAGCGACCACTTCCGACCCGAAGAGCGATGCCAACTGCTCCGGGCTGAACAGCTCGCGCAACTCTTGCGTGCGCGCCAGCTTGGCCTGGTGGGCGGCGACGTACTTGCCGTCGAAAGCCGGAAGCAGTGCCTCCTCCTGAAAGGCCTGCCTGACGGCATCGAACATCGGCGCGAACCGCGAATCCTTCGGGAACTTTTCGCGGTCAAGCGGCAGGCAGCGCAGCACCGAGATATCCAGCATCGCCTCGTCCCGCATCCAGCGCAGTGCTTCCACCAGCAGGCTCGATGTTTCCTTGACCAGATGCTGGTTCCACGGATCGCCGGGAGGGATGTTGTCGCGGCTGGGCGTGGTGCGGTAGGGCCCCTGCACGAGAAAACCAAGGTGGCTCTCGACCACGGTCGGGAAGAACACCACCAGCGGCGACCTGGCCAGCGGCTGTACGGCCCAGCGCCCTGGCGCGTCCTTGACCGCGACCACCGAAAAGGCGATCTCAACCCGCCCGACCTTTTTTCCCTCAGCAGAAAACACATCGCGGCGGAATACCAGCCAGTTCTGATCGACCTCGGGTTGCCCACTCTCTTGGCCGATCACCGTGACGCGCTGCACGTTGGGCCCCAGCGTTTCGGGGGTGTTGCGCAGGTAGAAGCCGGACGGGCCGCCCTCGACGCTCCAGTTGATTTCGTCGATGTGGCGCAGGAACAGCGTTGCGCCCGGGCCCAAGTGGCGGAACCCCGCCGTGATCTCCTGCGCCGCCGTCGTGTCCTGCGGTTTTAGGGGCAGGATGATCTGCGTCTCATCCGGGGCACGTGCGGAGCGTTCCACCCGCTTGGGGAAGACGTAGTTCTCAATGGCGAAGTCCTCATCGCCGGAGTGGATCTCCGGGAGATCGGTGACGGTGTAGACGGACTTGAAGCCAAGGCCGAAGCGGCCAATGGAGGACTCGTTCTTGGTGCTCTCGGCGATGTCGCAGACGCTGCGGACATCGGCCTCGTCGAACGGCTTGCCGAAGTGCGAGAGCGTCAGGCGAGTCGGGGTCAGGGTGAACGAAACCTTGCGTGATCCGTGCCACTCGCCACGCCGGCCGAGCGCGTCCTCCGCGTTTTGCAGCAGTTCGAAGATGAAGTGCGTGCGGTCGTCATACAGCCCCGCGGCCAGCCTGCCGGATTTCTGAGCGCCCTTGGTGCCGTAGCTCTCGCGGTTTTCCTTGCAAATTGCCTCGTAGTTGGACGCCACTGCCGCTCCCTCTCAGTCAGGCACCTGTTCGATGTCAGGTTTGCTCAAGTCTGCACATTTGTGGAATATTATGGCCAGATGTGGCCGTAAACCAAGCACAGCGCCAATGACACGGGAAAGCCGATGAGCGACCAGCCGGACGAAATCCTCACGATTGACGAGGTTGCTGCCTACCTGAAGGCAGGCAAGCGCACGGTCTATCGACTGGCCGCCAGCGGCAAGCTCCCCGCTTTCAAGCTGGGCGGCACGTGGCGCTTCCGTCGCAGCGATCTGGACGAGTGGATCGCCAGCCGCATCGGCAAGGCGACGGTGAATGACGGCGAGGGGGCGGAATGACATCCAGCGCCACCGCCCTCCAGTCCAAGGCCAACCCCCAGCAGCTTGAAGCCATTCTGGCCACCGAGGGGCCGGTGCTCATCATCGCGGGCCCCGGTTCCGGCAAGACCTTCACGCTGGTCGAGCGCATCGTCTACCTCATCACCCACAAAGGCGTCGCGCCGGAGTCGCTGCTGGTCGTCACCTTCACAGACAAGGCCGCGCGCGAGCTGACCACCCGCATCTCCAACCGGCTGGCCGAGCTCGGCATCAAGTTCAACCTGAACGAGATGTACCTCGGCACCTTCCATTCGATCTGCCTGCGGCTGCTGGAGGACTTCCGCGAGTTCACCCGGCTCAAGCGCAGCTTCACGCTGTTCGACCAGTTCGACCAGCAATACTTCCTCTACCAGCACATCAAGGACTTCCGCGAGCTGCCAGACGCCCAGCTCGTCATGGGCGACGATCAGTCAGGTCGCTGGGCTCAGTCGGAAAACCTGCTCAAGTGGCTCAACAAGGTCAGCGAGGAGGCGCTCGATGCCTCCACGCTAGCGGCGGCCCCCGAGCCCGTAATCCGTGCCCTGGCCGCATGCTTTGCGAAGTACCAGGAGCTGCTGCACGAGTACAACGCGCTGGACTTCTCCGGCATCCAGTACGAGGCCTTGCAACTGCTGGAAAAGCGTCCCGAGGTGTTGGCGCAGCTGCGCGAGAAGCTCACCCACCTGATGGTGGACGAGTACCAGGACACCAACACCATTCAGGAGCGCATTCTTCTGCTGCTGGCGGGCGATCGCCGCAATCTGTGCGTGGTGGGCGACGACGACCAGGGCTTGTACCGCTTTCGCGGGGCCACCATCCGCAACATTCTGGAGTTCCCCGCGCTGTTCGACGACGGCCAGTGCAAGCAGGTCAAGTTGACCGTCAACTATCGCTCGCACCCGGACATCATCCGCTTTTACAACGAGTGGATGCGCGAACAAACCTGGGACGACGGAACGCGCGTCTTCCGTTTCGCCAAGCAGATCGTCCCACGCGACGACGTCTTCCCCGACGTGCCGACGGTGGTGCGGTTGGCGGCCAGTGACGACAAGGACGACACCACCAACTGGCACGCGGAGGTGCTGGCCTTCCTCAATGGGTTGAAGGCATCCGGCCAGCTCGCGGACTGGAACCAGGTAGCCTTCCTCTTCCGCTCCGTCAAGAATGACAAGGTGGTGGCGCTGGCGCGCTTCCTCGAAGCGCAGGGCGTGCCCGTGTTCTCGCCCCGCTCGAACATGTTCTTCGAGCGCGAGGAAATCCGCCTCATGATTGGCGCGCTGATTTTCCTGTTCCCGCAGTTTCCCAAGGTGCGGGCGTGGGCCGAAGGCGTGCATCTGGACATCTGGGACTACTACGACCACCAGTGCTTCAAGCCCTTCACCGACGAGCTGCGCAAGCCGGAAAACAAGCCCCTGCTGGATTGGGCCCGCCCGCTGGCCAAGCGCCACGCAGTGCTTGCGCAGAACACCGACTACGCCTTCTCGGGTCTGTTCTACCAGCTCTTGCAGTTCCCGCTCTTTTCGCGCTTCCTCTCGGAGGAGGCGATGCAGGGCGTGGACAAGGGCCGCGCCGCGCGCAATCTTGGCACTTTCTCCAAGCTGCTCACCAAGTTCGAGTACCTGCATTTCGTCAGCGTGCTCAACCCGGACTTCCTGGAAAAGAACCTCCGTGACCTGTTCAACCAGTTCCTGCGCTTCCTCTACGAGGGCGGCATCGGCGAATACGAGGATGAGGCTGAGTACGCGCCCAAGGGCTGCATCTCGTTCCTGACCATCCACCAGTCCAAGGGGCTGGAGTTCCCGGTGGTGGTGTGCGGCTCGCTGGAGGCGGTGCCGCGCAAGCAGCACACCGCGCTCGACGAGCTGCTGGAAGATGGCGGGTACTTGTCGAAACCCCGCTTCGAGCCGCTGGAGCACATCAAGCACTTCGATTTCCGGCGGCTCTTCTATACAGCCTTCTCCCGCGCCCAGAACCTGCTGGTGCTGGCCGCGCAGGAGCGCAATGGCCGTGGCCTGGGCAAGTCGCCATCGAAGTATTTCGAGCGCTTGTTCTACGAGCTGCCCAGCTGGCGTGACATCGATCTGTCGGCGCTGACCTTCGAGGCCGTCAAACAGATCAACCTCAAGCGCGAGTACTCGTTCACCTCGCACATCACGGTGTTCGAGAACTGCGCCGAGCAGTACCGTTTTTTCAAGGAGCTGGAGTTCGCGCCCATCCGCGAGAGCCCGATGCTCTTCGGTACTCTGGTGCACCAGACCATCGAGGACATCCACAAGACCGTCCTGCGCGGCGAAGAGCACACCATCACCCTGGACGCCATCCGGGGCTGGTTCTCGGCCAACTACGCCATGCTTTCCAAGAAAGAGCGCGTCTACCTCGCGCCCTCCTCACAGCAGGCGGCGCTACTGCACGTGCTGCGCTACTACGAGCGCGAGAACGGCAACTGGGATCGCATCAAGGAAGCCGAGGTCGAGATTTCGCTGGTCAAGGATCAGTACATCCTCAAGGGCAGCGTCGACCTGATCCGGGGCGAGAACGACACGGTCGAGATCATCGACTTCAAGTCGGAGAAGAAGCCCGACATGGAGAAGGACCGGGAGCGGCTCCGCCAGTACCAGCACCAGCTGGAGGTGTACGCCCACCTGGTGGAAGAGCGCACCGGCCAGAAGGTCAGCCGGATGCATCTGTACTACACCGGCGAGGACGGCGGCAACCCTTACGTCTCCTTCACCAAGGACGACCGCGCCATCGGCAAAACCATCGCGCGGTTCGACGACATCGTGGCGCGCATCGAGCGGCAGGACTATCGCATGGCCGCACGCCCGGCCAAGCTGTGCCAGAACTGCGACATGCGCGCCTACTGCGACAACAAGAACTGGAAATTCAGGAAAAACGACCAATGAGCAAGAACACCCCTGCGCAGGAGTCCCTGCAACTGGCCACGCCGGATGGCGGCACCACCAACGTCGACAAGTACGAGTTCGAGCCGATCAAGGGCTACCCGATGCTCAACTGGCGCGGCAAGCGCCCGTTCACCTCGACGCAGTACTACCCGGCGCAGTTGAAGGAGGTCCACGGCGAGGAGGTGGACGGCTGGCGCAACAAGATTTTCTGGGGGGACAATCTGCAGGTGATGAGTCACCTCCTGAAGCAATTCCGGGGCGCAATTGACCTGATTTATATCGACCCTCCATTTGACTCGGATGCAGAGTACAAAAAGAAGGTCAAGTTGAAAGGAAAAGACTTAATCGGTGACACCAGCAGCTTTGAGGACAAGCAGTACACCGATATCTGGTCTAACGACGAGTACCTTCAGTTCATGTTCGAGCGCATCGTAATGTTGCGCGAACTGCTATCGCGAGATGGCACCTGCGTAGTTCACGTGGACTCATCAAAAGTGCATCATCTGCGCTGCATTCTTGATGAGGTGTTTGGCGAAAAAAACTTTCGAAACGAGATCATCTGGTACTACGAGAACAAGCTCGGCACCGGTGGCAACACTATCGACAGTCGGCACGACACCTTGCTGGTCTATAGTAAGGGTGGGACGCAGACCTACAACGCAATACTTCTACCTGTTAAGAACGTCAAGCCGCAGCCCGTAACGCAGAAGATCGACGGCAAGCGTGTCTGGTTGAAGGACGAAAGCGGAAAAAATCTCTATCAAGAAAGCGCATCGGAGAGACCTCTCGGCGACGTTTGGACGGTTCCGATCATAAATCCCGTAGCTAGTGAAAGAACAGGGTATCCCACGCAGAAGCCCGAAGCGCTCCTGGAGAACGTGATCCGGCTCTGGTCAAATCCCGGCGATCTGATCTTCGACTGTTTTATGGGATCTGGAACCACGCAAGCGGTCGCCATGAAGCTCGGGCGTTGCTTCATCGGTGCGGACATCAACCTCGGCGCCATCCAGACGACCACCAAGCGGCTGATCAAGGTGGCCGAGGAGCTGCGTCAGAAGCCGCTCAACCCCGACACCAAGTACTACACTGGCTTCGAGGTTTACAACGTCAACCACTACGACATCTTCCGCAACCCGGTGCAGGCCAAGGAGCTGCTGCTCGAGGCGCTGGAGGTGCAGAAGCTGGAGTTCAGCACCGTGTTCGACGGCGAGAAGGACGGCCGCATGATCAAGATCATGCCGGTCAACCGCATCGCCACGCGCGCCGACCTGAACGAGCTGATCGCGGGCTTCGACTACAAGGCCTGGGAGCGCAAGCAGAACGAGAGCCCGAACCGGCCCGTCGAGAAGATCACCCTCGTCTGCATGGGCCACGAGCCAGACCTGGCGGCGCAACTGGAACTGGCCGCCAAGCCCTTCAAGATCGACGTCGAGGTGGTGGACATCCTGCGCGACAAGGCCAATCTGGAGTTCAAGCGCGACTCCGAGGCCAAGGTCGTGGTGAAGAACGGCGAGCTGGTCATCGAGCGCTTCTACCCGATGAACCTGCTGCAAAAGCTCTCCTTGCAGAAGGAGTCGGTCGAGGACTGGAAGGAGCTTGTCGAGTCGGTGCTGATCGACTGGAACTACGACGGCGCGGTGCTGCAACCGGCGGTGGTGGACATCCCCGGCAAGAACGAGCTGGTCAAGGGCAGGTACAAGGTGCCGGAGGATGCAGGCACCATCCGGGTCAAGATCACCGACCTGCTGTCGGAGTCCTGGGAAGGGAGCGTGGCCCATGGCGACTAAACCCATCAGCAAGCGCGCAGCCGCCGCTGCCAAGGCCAGCTCGTCCGGCGTGTCGCTGGATTTCGCCTTCTTCCGCTTTTTGTGGCAGTTCCACCAGGACAACCGGGGGGCGATCCGCTCGCACTACAAGGAGCTGACCCGCAAGTTCCTCGACTTCAACAACCCGGAAAAGAACCCCAAGGCCTTCCTGCGCCAGCCGCAGTTCGAGGCACTGGAAACCTACGTCTTCCTCAAGGAGTTCCTCGGCAACGCCAAGGTCGAGGAGATCTTCAAGGCGTGGTACGAGCGCAGCAGCAAGTTCGAGGGCCGCAAGTTCGGCTCCTTCCTCGGCACCGCCGGTCAGGAGATGTTCCAGTTCGGCGAAACCGACGAGCTGGAACTGGATTCGTACAAGCGGCTGTTCGAGAAGATGCGCAAAAACTCGCGCGCCTATCCGAACTACATCTTCGCGCTGACGATGGGGACGGGCAAAACCATCCTCATGGCCACCTGCATCTTCTACGAGTTCCTGCTGGGCAACAAGTTCGAGAAAGATCCGCGCTACTGCCACAACGCGCTGGTGTTCGCCCCGGACAAGACCGTGCTGCAGTCGCTGAAGGAGATCGAGTCGTTCGACCTGACCCGCGTGGTGCCGCCGGAGTACGTCAACTTCCTCACCACCCACCTGCGCTTCCACTACCTCGAGGAGGCGGGCACCTCACTCGACACGCTGGATCGCTCGCGCTTCAACATCATCGTCTCCAACACGCAGAAGATCATCCTCAAGCGCCAGCACAAGGAAAAGACCTCCGTCGACAAGCTGTTCGGCGCGACCGGCGAAACCCTCGCCGCCAGCGGGGTCTATGCCGACGCCGCCGACCTCTACAACTTCGACCAGCCCGAGGAAGAAGGCGAGCTGACCACCAACCAGCGCTTCGAGAAACTGCGCCGCCTGGAGCAGTTGGGCATCTATGTGGACGAGGCCCACCACGCTTTCGGCAAGGCGCTGGCCAAGGACATGGGCCTGGGCACCAAGGAAACGGACACCAGCCTGCGCACCACCATCGACATCCTGGCCGCCAGCCTGAACGCGGCGGGCACCCGGGTGGTGGCCTGCTACAACTTCACTGGCACGCCCTACGTGGGGCGCGAGGTGTTGCCGGAAGTGGTCTACGCCTACGGCCTGAAGGAAGCCATCGACAAAGGCTTTCTCAAGAAGGTGACGCTGCACGGCTACGCCAACACCCGCTCCGACGAGTTTGTCGACATCGCCATCGAAACCTTCCTGAAGGAAACGGGTGACTTGCGACCGGAAGGGCTGCTTCCCAAGCTGGCCTTCTTTGCAGCCACCATCGACGAGCTGACCGGCGAACTGCGCCCAGCGGTGGAGCGTGCGCTGCTCAAGCACGGCATTCCGACCTCGCGCATCCTGGTCAACGTGGGCGACGACAAGCTCACCACCAACGACGACATCCGCGAGTTCAACCGCCTGGACACCGAAGGATCGGAAAAGCAGTTCATCCTGCTGGTCAACAAAGGCCGCGAGGGCTGGAACTGCCGCTCGCTGTTCGGCGTTGGCATGTTCCGCGAGCCTAAGTCTAAGGTGTTCGTGCTGCAGGCCACGATGCGCTGCCTACGCGCCATCGGCCAGGCCCAGCACACCGGCCACGTCTTCCTCTCGGACGACAACCTCAACACGCTGAACGACGAGCTGCAGCAGAACTTCCGCATCAGTGCGGACGAGCTGCAGAAGACCGGCAAGGACAAAGAGCGCGTCGAGGTGCGCGTGGTCGAGCCGCCGGTCAAGATCAAGCTGGTGCGCGTGCGCAAGCAGTACCAGATGCGCGAGAAGCAGTTGGTGACCGGGCAAGCGTTGATGCCCGAACGCGCTGACCCGCAGAAGTGGGGGGATTTGGTCGAGAAGTACCGCCTCATCGAAACCCAGCAGGACGGCCTGACCGCCGCCGACGCGGCGCGCGCTTCTGCAAGTCGCACCTTCGATCTGACGGCGCGCCGGGAAAAGCGGGTGTTCTCGCGGCTATCGCTGGTGGCCGAGGTGTCACGCTATCTCAATCGCAGCCCTTTGGAGATCGAGGATCTACTCGACGCGACCAAGGAAGGTGCCGACGAGCTCGTGGCCATCACCAATGAGTTCAACGAGCTGCTCTACGACGAGATCATCCCGCGCCTGTTCCGCCAGCTCTATGACCTTGACGAGTCGCAACAGACCGAAGAACACGAGGTCGAGCTGATCAAGATGCCCCCGAACGGCTACTACGAGGTGTCGGCGGCGAAGGACAAGATCGTCCGGATGCACGACCCGCAGATCAAGGACGAAGAGCGGGCCAAGAGCTTCCACCTCGATACCTACTGTTTCGACTCGAAGTCTGAGAACTGGTTGTTCTGGGATCTGCTGCGCGAGCAGCGGGTGAAGAAGATCTACTTCACCGGGATGCTGACCCACGGCCAGTCCGACTTCTTCATCCAGTACATCGACCCCGATTCGCGCACCGTGCGCAGCTACTACCCCGACTTCATCTTCCAGCGCGAAGAGCCGGATGGCAGCCTGAAGTACGTGATCGTCGAGGTGAAGGCCGATAACCAGATCGAGGACGCCGTGGTGCAGGCCAAGAAAGAGTTCGCCCAGCAGATCGCGGTGGCCAGTGGGATGGAGTACCGCATCCTCAAGTCGTCCGATGCGGACAAGCGGCATTTCCGGGTACTGCTGTAAGGTAACAGAAGAAAAAGCGAGGGGGTGACTATGGCTTTGGGGCGAATGGAGCGCATTCTGATCTTGGCGAAAACATACCCTTCGCCCAGCGCCCAGTACGTCGAGACGTCGTGCGTCGCGGGCATTAGCCAGGACGGCTTGATGCGCCGCCTCTACCCAGTGCCATTCCGGATGATCGAGGAAGGCCAGCAATTCAAGAAGTGGCAATGGATCGACGTCCGGGTCGAGAAGGCCACCAAGGATCATCGGCCCGAGAGCCACAAGGTCTACGTCGATACGATCAACTGCGGCGATGTGATCGACACCAGGAAGGAGTGGGCATCCCGATGGGAATGGCTGGACAAGATCCCGGCGTTTGACAGTTTCGATGACATCGAGTCAAGGCGGCTCGAGGATGGGCTGTCGATTGCACTGCTGCGTCCCAAGAAGCTGATCGCCCTCGAAATCACCAAGGCAAGAAATCAGGACTGGACGGACGAAGAAAAAGAGAAGCTGATGCGCGAGCAGATGCAAGGCGATCTCTTTTCGGAGGCCGAAGCGAAGCGACAGGTCAGAGAACTACGCAAGGTGCCGTTCGACTTCTACTATCGCTACGTGTGTGACACGCCCGAGGGCGAGAAGGAGCGCAAGCACAAGATCGTCGATTGGGAAGCTGGAGCGCTGTATTGGAACTGCCGCCGTAGCCACGGTGACGATTGGCAAGCGCCGTTCCGCGCCAAACTGGAGGAGCAGCTCGCGGGGAAGGATTTGATGTTTCTAATGGGTAACCAGCACCGGTTCCAAGACCAGTGGCTGATTATCAGTTTGGTCTACCCGCCTAAGCGAAAGCCAGTCGAAGAGAGGCAGGGCTCGCTGTTCTAGCGTCGGCAGCCTTGATGTGCTGGATGTTCGCGCCGCAGTAGTCGCGCACGGCACTGGCGACCATCGAGCGATGGCAGAAATTGAAGTCGGCCTCGTAGCACAGCAGTGCGCAAGTCGACGAATTCACCAACTCTGACAGCTTGGCGATGGCAGCCTCTTGGGTCTTGAGGTACTTCAGGAAGCCATCGGTGTAGCGCTTCCAGTTACCGTCTTCACGGTAACGGTCGCGCACAGACTTCGGGCAGCCCAGATCAACCATGTGGACGTATTCCAAGCCGGAAAGGTTCAGGACGCTGGCCAGCGCCTTCTTCGAGAACCCGGGCTTGCGCGACAGGGGCAGCTCGCGGATGTCCACGACGGTGTCGATGCCGTGCTCGGCGAGCAACGACATGAACGCGTCGATGTCCAGTCCTTCGTAGCCTATGGTGTAAACGGTCATTCTTGTGCCCCTCTAGAGACTGAATTTTAACGGAGGATGGGGTTCCTGACGAGTCTTGATATGATTAAAGGTTTGCCGTTTGGTTCGTCGGTGCGACGCCTTATCGCATCAGCGCGGCTTCCGCCTCTCGACGTGCCACAAGCCCTGGCAAGGCGCGGCCTCCGCCGAACACCCACCGGCGTAGTTCTTGTCCCGCAGCAACCCAGTCACGCTGATTGACTCGCCGCCGCAGCGTCGAGGTCTGCAGCCGCCCGACGCCGAGGTTGAAGGTGAAGTCCACGATGGCCGCGAGCCGCCCTTCCGGCTCGGTCGCCAGCACAGGGCAGTAGCGCAGCGTGGCGGCGAGCGCCACCTTCAGATCCTGGGCGAGGTAGGCCTCGGCCTCTGCTTCGGTGATCGGCGGGTGCTTCGGATCGCAGAGGTGACCATAGCCGATCGTCGGATAGCCGGCCGGACAGATGTACGGATAGGCGCGGTTGGGATCGTGCTTGGGCACGCGGTGGAAGCCCTCAAAGCGCTTGGCCAACTCGATGGCCGCTTGCGGCACGGGGATCACGGCCGCACCCGGTCGAACACGCGGCCGAGGAACCAGAAGTTCAGCACCCCGGCCCACAGGGCCTGGTCGGCCTCGGTCCAGGCCGCCTGGATGGCGGGGATCCAGTCCGCCCCGGCCTCGATGGCACCCACGAAGGCGGCAGTCTTGGCCGCGCAGTACAGCGCCATGAACCAGTAGGTGATCACCGGACGGACGCTGCCGGACAGCGCATCGGCCCACTTCACGCCCGAGGTTCGGCCCTGCGCCGCGACCGCTTCGCGCAAGGTCTCGAGGGCCCCCACGTTCCAGGCGGCATCGGCCCCGGCGCCGATCTCGGCCATGCGCTGGGCGCCGCGCAGCTTCTCGAACTCCAAGGCCTTGTCCTGCATGGCGAGTTCGTGACTGCGTTCGCCCTTGCGGTCCAACCACTTGAGAACCTCGGGCGCCAGACGGAAGGCCCCGCCCAGCAGCCCACCGAGCAGTGTCTCGATCATTGGCCACCTCCCATCAGCTTCAGCTTGATGGCGGCCCCGACCAGCAGTGCGGCGAGGATGGCGGTCGTCAGCAACTTGATGGTGGTCTGCCACGCCGTACGGCGTGCGTCACGCCACGCCTCCAGCAGATCGCGCAGTTCGCGGATGTCGCGGGCGGCGTGGCCGTTCTCCAGGCCGAGGTGGGCGAGTACACGCTCGGCTCCGCGCTCGGCGGCGCGGTCGAGCAGGTCGTCGAAGTCCTCGCGGCGCAGGAGCAGCATGTTCTCGACGAGGGCGGGGGCTTGGGTCGGTTCAGTCATGGGCGGTCTCCAAAAACGACGAACCCGCCACGCGGGCGGGTTCGGGGGTGACGGACGGGGTGCGGGGTCAGACGGAAACGCCGGCGCTCCAGCCGCCGGGCTTGTAAACGGCGAGCCTGTCCTCGGCGGCAATAAAGGCGAGCCAGCCGACCTTGGGCGCGTGGTACTCCCAGGCGCCGTTGATCCGCACCGCGATCTGGTCGGTCCTGCCGGCCCAGGCACCGGTCGCACCGGCCGGCACGATGTAGCGATCGCCCTCGGCGGGACTGGCGGGCGGCGCGGTCGTAGCGCGGCTCGTCACCGACAGGCCCACGATGGCGCCCAGGCGCTTCAGGTTCGCGTCCATCTCGGTGTGCCAGCCGGACTCGCCCAGCGTCCAGCCGTAGACGAGGCCCAGGTTCGGATCGGTCAATGGCATCAGTTCATCTCCTCACGGTATCGCAAGACTCGGCAGTGACCCCAAAGCCGTGCTGCGCGCGCGGCGGCGGTGCTGGTTCGGGTGCTGCCGCCAGTGGCGGCCGACGAGGGGCAGGTGCAACACGCTGCCCTGCCGGGCCACGAGGCGGGTGAGCAGCCAGTCGGCGCCGGCGTCGAGATCGGCGATGCGTGTCAGCACCGGATCGACGGCGCTTCGGCGCATCACGATCAGGCCGTGGACATGGCTGGCCGAATGGGCGTGGTGGAAGGCGCTGTAGGCCAGTCGCCGCACGCCGAGGCTGTCGCCGTGCTCGTCGATCAGGGCCTCGTCGGTGTAGGCGAGCACCGCGGAGGGACAGGCATCGAGCGCATCGGCCAGGTGCGCGAAGGCGCGGGCCTCGTAGCGGTCGTCGGGATCGACGAAGGACACGAGCAGCAAGCGCCCGCGTGCGAAACCCGCCGCGCGGGCCTGCCCGACACGCCCCGGGAGGCCGGGCAGCAGGTGCAGGCGGATCGGCGCGCCGGCGAGGCTCGCGATGCAGGCCTCGCGCCATTCGGTCGGCTCATCGAGCGTCAATAGGTGCACGTCGATGCGCGCGCTCATCACACACCGCCCCAGTGCTGCCCCCAGCGCAAGCCGTAGCCCGCGCGCTCGACGCTGCGCACCTGCGCCTGCCAGCTCGCCAGCCCGTCGCACTCGGCCTCGATCTCGACGGTGACGCGATCGCCCGCGACGCCGGCGTCCAGGGCGGCGCTGGTCACGTCCCAGGTCCAGGCGTGGCCGGTGAGGGCGGCCTCGGTGCGCACCAGCGCGCCGTCGCGGTCTCTGATGCGCACGGTGTAGGCGGTTCCGGGTTCGGGGCCGATGTCGCCCTCGTCCTGACGCACGAGGTAGGCGGTCTGCTGGGTGCGGTCGCGGTGTGCCCAGGTGAGGGTGAGGTCGCCGGCGACCACGGCGGGCTCCGTCTGGCCGTTGAGTCGGATGCGCCCCGGCGGGTACGGCCGCGCCTGGCGGCCCGCGAGCACGATCGGTGCGCCGTTGGCGGCGAGTACCGTATCGCCCTCGGCGCTGGCCGTGCGCGGGATGGCGGCGACGAAGACCGACTCGCCCGGCGCGCGCTCGACGGTCTCTGTTGCCAGCCACTCGCCCACGCCCACCAGTCGCGTGCCTGCCGGATGGGCCTGCGGCGTGGTGTCGAGCACTCCACGGGCGAGATCCACCGTGCCCGCGGTGGCATCGAAGGCGAGGATCGCCACGGCTTCGCGGATCGCACCGCTGGCGTCGATCAGGTAGGCGTAGTCGCCGACCGCGAGGCGCTCGGGCTGGGCCAGCGCCGTCACCGGCACGGCCAGCGCATCGGCTTCGCTCGCCGGCAGCGCTTGGCCGAGCGTGAGCAGGGGTGCGTAGTCTTCCGGGGCCACCGCCTCGAGCTCACCGCCCGTGGGCCCGGTGGCGAGCTGCCAGTTCAACTGCCCCGTGCCGCCCGCGCAGGCCAGGGCTCCCACGTAGGTGTCGGTGTCGGTGAGGGTGGCGAGATCGGCCCGGCTCAGGCGCCGCGCGAGTTCCCAGTACGGCACCTCGACCGCCAGCACCAGGGCCGGCGGCAGCGCCTCCAGCGGCGGCTCCTCGAGGCGCGGCGGGGTGGGCGTGAGCACGGTCTGGCCCATGCCGAAGACGTCCTCCACGGCCTCGATGCGCCATTCGGTGGCGCCCAGCGTGCCGGTGTCGATGCCGGTGACGCGCACCACCATGCGCTCGATGCCCAGGCGTGGCCAATGCAGCAGGAACACGTCCCCCGGCAGGGGCGGACGCTCCAGGGCGCCGGGGGCGATGGTCAAGCTCATGCGCGCCAGGGGTGAGCCGAGTGTGCGCAGGTCGCGCAGCGCCAGCCGCGCGGCCAGCGGCCCGTGGTTCACGCCCGGATAGTCGCGCCGCTGGTTGATCACCCCGCCTTGCAGTTGGATCGCGGCGAGGTTTTGCACCGAGACGGTGGCCTCCTTGCCGGTGGCCCAGTCGGTGTAGACCACGGTGATCTCGTTGGGCAGTTCCCCCCACTGCGCGCGCTCGAAGCGCTCCACGCGCACGATCTCGTCGGGGCCCAGGAGCGGCAGGCCCTCGATCCAGTAATCGTCGCGCAGGAGCTTGAGCTCGAAGGTGCCCTGCTCTGGGTCGAGGTAGAGGATGCCGCCGACGTGGTCGAGCACCTGGGCGATGAAGGCCTCGATCGGTTGCTGGCGCGTCCAGACCAGGTTCAGGCCGAAGCCTTCGCTTTCGAGCGCCCAGGCCGCGTTCCAGAAGCTTGCGCCGAGGGTGGATGGCGGATAGCCCATGCCCCAATGCGGGTCGGTGAGGCACTGCACCAGGATGTGGGCCGGGTTCATGCCGACGGTGAGAGAGGTGCCGGTGTCGGCATCCCAGGTCTGCACCTCGGCGAGAGAGGGCATCCAGGGCTCGCCCGCCCAGCCCGCCGTGAAGCGCCGCACCCGCACCGCCCAGGGCTTGAGGTAGGGGTTGTTCGCGGCGAACAGGATCTTGCGCGCCACGATCGACAGCACCCCGCGAAACGCCGGGATGGCCGCGCCCAGGCGGCTCATCAGGTAGTCGTTGCGGCCTTGCGTCGCATCGCCGCTGAGCACATCCACCTCACCCACCACGCCGCCTTCGCGTTCGTCGCCGCCGAAGAGCGTGGGCCGATCGATGGAGAGGCGCCCCAGCCCATGGCCGCTCGCCAGCGGCACGCGGCTCGCGTCGCCCCAGGCGCTGCGGTCGCCGACCTGGATCTCCTGCACCGCATCCACCGGCCCCTGGCACAGCACCAGGTGCATCCCGATCCGGTAGCGGTAGCCGACGGTCTGCTTCTTGCGGCGGCCGCCCATCAGCGCGGCTCCTCATGGCAGGCCTGCGCGACCTCGACCACGCGTGCGGCCATCGCGTCGCCCGTGGCGAGCAAGCTCGAGGCGGGCAGCCCCCGGGCGAGGAAGTCACGGAAGTCCAGGCCCTGGCGTGCGAACCAGGTGCGCGTGCCGTGCACGCAGAGCCCCGCGGCGCGCACGTGGGCGATGGTGACGGTCACGTCCTTGCTCATTTCTTGCCGCCCTTCTTCTTGATCGGTTCGGCCTCCAGGTCGCCGTACCACACGACGTTGGCCCCGCGCAGCAGCACCGCGCCGAAGACGACCGGGATCGGTCGGCCCTCCTCGGCCGTGGGCGCGTCGAGGTCGGAGAGTTCGGCGGGTTTCGGGGCGGGCGGCTTGGGCGCGAGGGCGACGGAGACCAGCGCCGCCACGACGATGACGACCAGGTACCACATGGGAGGATCTGCGCGTTCAGAAGACGCCCGTCGAGAACGGGTTCTTCGACGGAATGAAGGGGAAGCCGCCGTAGTGGGCGAGGTTGTCGAAGCGCGCGGCGCAGGTGGGCATGCTGTGATCGCAGCCGGCCACGAGGTCGACGAGCGTCTGCGGCGCAAGCGGCACCGGGTAGAGCAGTTCCACGCCCGCATATGATTCGCTGACGATCATGTGGCGCGCGCCTGCCGGCGTCTGCAACCAGCCGCCGGCGAGCATGCCGGCCACCTCGGGCGGCAGGCTCGCCAGTTCCACCTGGCGGCCTTCGGAGCGGATCACTTCGGCGGTGGCCAGAATCGGCGTCGCCCCGCACGCGGCGGAATACAACACGTGCGAGCAGGCACGGCTGTACAGGCGCCGCAGGCCGATGCGCTTCAAGCTCACCTGGGCGGACTCGCAGCGGATACGCGCAGAGTCATCGGCCACCTCCACCCCGAGCACGCGGCCCATCCAGCGCGTGCCGGAAAGCCACCAATACTCGCCCCAGTCGGCGCGCCGCGCCACGCGCAGCCGCACCGCGGTCGCCTCGCCGGTGATGCTGGCCTGCAGCAGATGCCTCACGAGCGCGTGGTCGGGCGGCAGCTTCAACTCCAGCGCCGACTTGGCCGCTTCGGCGCCGAGCGCGAGCGCGCTGCGCTCGAGGGGGCAGCGCTCGTAGCGCTCCCCGCCGATCTCCACGTCGAACTCGTGCGGGGTGAGCCGAAAAGTGCCGCTCGTGCCCTCGAAGACGTAGAGCTCGACTTCGAACAGGGGGCCCTCGCTCATGGTCAGTATGCGGTGTAGCTGCTGCGATCGTTGCCGCGCGGCTCGGGCAGCCGGCGCAGGGTCAGGGGGATCTCGACCAGCTCGGGGGTGTGCCAGTACAGATCGACGGCGTCGTGGTCGAGCCGGCAACGTGCGAGGCGGATGGCCCGGCTTCCAGCGGGCACAGGCGCCTCGAGGCCGGAGCACAAGACCAGTACGCCGCCATCGTCGCTGTGGAATGTGGCGGTGAGCACGGCCTGGCGCGTGCCGTCGGGGTGCAGGATCAGCGCGGCGGCCGGTCGGTGCCAGAAGGCGGCGCCGGCCTCGGCGTCCACGCGCAAGTACCCGGCCTCGACCTCGGCCTCGGCCTGCACGCGCAGCACCGGGGCCAACCCGTCGGGCAGCCAACAGGCACCGAGCCGCCCTTGGGCGCGGTACAGCCGCGCGCGCCAGCGGGCGATGTCTTCGCGCCCGGCCGCCAGAAACCGGCGCTGGAAGGTCGTCGTCGGCCACGGGTCGTCACGGCGGACCCAGGGGTCGGCCGGGGAGAGGTCCTGCCGCGTGACCACGCCCTGCGCCGTGACGGAAGGGTCGTCGCGCCAGTTGCCGTCGGGCCAGACGGGCAGGCCGTCGAGCCAGGGATCGTCGAGCCGCCCTTCGTCGGGCAGCGGCTCGAAGGCCACCTGCGCGGTGACGCTGCCCGCATCGAGGCCGGGCACGACTTGCGCGAACTCGGCCGGCTCCACCGCGAGGCCCTCGACCAGGGGCAGGACGGTCGCCCCTGCAGGAACCGCCCGTGCCAGCGGCTCGGTGAGCCACAGGCGCTCGGGCTCCACGTCGGCCAGTTGCAGCACCTGCCAGCAGTCCGCGGCCATCAGCAGCGCGAAGCGACGATCCGCAGGCCAGTGCAGGCCGTCTTCCTCCAGGCGCAGCTTGGCTGCGGCCGGCGCGAAGCCCGCCGCATCCACCGGCGTCACTGGAAGCAGCCGCGCGCCCCTGTCCGCCGCCGAGGTCAGCCTCGCCGCGTGTTGCGGCAGCGGCCACCCCGCGAGCCGGCCCAGATGGTCGGCCAGCCAGTCGGCCACCAGCGCGTCGCTCGCGCGCCCGTGGCCCACGTGGTAGGTCAGGAAGCGCCGCGGCACGCGCCGCTGTCCCTGCCGCGCCTCGTTGCCCGAGGCGAGCCGCACCACGCCGGTCGCCCATTGCAGGCGCTCGATGAGGGGCTCAGCCCAGTCGTGACGGAAGGCGAAGACCCCGCGTGGAGCCTCGGGCCAGGGCGTCTCGCCGAAGGCCTCCATCGCTTCTGCGACCATCGCCGCCGCGGCGGTGTCGCGGCGCAACACCTCGACCCAGAAGGCGGGTGCATGCAGCGGCGGCGCGTGCTCCGCCAGCGCTTCGACCCACAGCGTCGAGAGATGGGCGGCCGGCAGCGGCCGGGCCGAGGTCTCGGCCAGTGCCGTGGCGGCGAGCGCCCCGAAGGCCGCGCGCGAGATCGCCTCGGCACGCTGTTCGACCACCTGCGCCATCGCAGCGGGTTGGGCGGCGGCCTCTGCAAGAGCCTCGGTCAACACACGCTCGGTCATGCCGACTCCACGCCGAACTCGGCCGCGTTGAAGGCGCCTTCCGTCCACTGGACGTTGCCGTTCGGGTTGCGCTCGAACAGCGCCGTGTGCCAGGCCAGTTGCTCTTGCAGGACGAGGTCGGCGCTCACGGCGGTCTGCGCACCGCTCGCCACGAGCCCACGCACGCGGCCGGTGCCCGCATCCGTCTTGCGCGCGAGCAGGGTCACCTGCACGCCGTGGATCGCCGGGGTGGTCATCACGGGCAGCGCCTCGACGTCGAACGTCTGGCGCAGGCCCGCCGTGGCCGCGCGCAGCGCCGTCGTCTCATCGCCGTCGCTCACCGCAGCCCAAGCGGGCAGTCCCGCGGGCTCGACCGTCCATTGGTTCAGTGCCCCAGACGCTTGCGGCTTCAGGGCATCCACCCGTACGTCGCCGAGGAAGGTGTTGTTGATCGTGCCCGAGGTGTCGGCGAGGTAGAGGTCGTCCACATCGACCGTGACCGGGCAGGGTTGGCCCGGCACGCTGCCTGCGAAGGCGGTGAGCAGCGGCCCGCCGCCCTGGGTGGTGTTCTGCGCCGACAGGGTGATCGCGAGCACGCCGTTGAGGCGCACGTTCACCGTGCCGTTGCTCGTGCCCTGCACGACCTGCAGTTCGACGTAGTGCCACCCCCGCACGGCCGCCGTCGTGACCGAGGTCGAGATCAACTGGTCCCAGCCGCTCATCCCCGATCCTGTTCGCCGGTAGAGCTTGAGCCGGCCGTCCTCGCCGATGCGCACGAGGTGCGCCACCTGCGCGGTGGTGTCGCGCACGCCGAGCAGCACCGGCTCCTCGCCGGTGTTCTCGAACGGCGCCACGCGCAGCGCCGCGCCCACGATGAGGCTGGTGCGCCCGGTCTCCAGGTTCTTGACGTAGCCGCCGCCGGCACCTGCCGGCAGGCGCAAGGCATAGGACGCGGGTCGCCGGCCCTGGATGCGCGTGGCCTGCGGCGACAGGTACGCCGCCTTGCCGCGCGCGAGCCACGGATCGCCGAAGGGGTCGAGTGCCTGCGGGTCGTAGTGATCGAAACCGTCGATGAAGAGCAAGGCCATGGGTTACCCCTGGAGCGCCGCGCGCACCGCGCGCGCGTTGCGCCCGATGATGTTGAGGATCACCCGCTCGCCGGCGGGGGTCTGCAGGTGGTCGTGGGTGACGCCCGGGTCGATGGCGTTGACGATGCGCACGGCCTGGCTGACCTGCGGCGCGGCCGGCTGCACCTGGACCTGGGGCACCAGCCCGCCGGCGGCGAAGGCCAGACGCCGTCCGTCCCACACCGGAGGGGCGTGCAGGCCGTTGACGGCATCGAGGAAGGCCACGCCGACACGCCGGACCGCCGCCGCACGCACCACGTATTCGCCGGCCGACAGCCGCGCCGGGATCGAGTCCGAGGTCGAGGTGCCGGGGCCCGACACGTAGCCTCCAGAGGCGAACTTCTTGATGTTGCCCAGCAGCGCCATGACGGCGGCCACCATCGCCGCCATCGCGGCAATCGCCAGCCCCGGTCCCACCACGGGAATGGACGCCTGTGAGGCGGCCGCGCCCGAGCCCGCCTCGGCGGCGTTGGCGCTGACCTTGGCCGCCGTCTCGGCCTGCTTGGTGGCCACCGACTGGGCGGCCGCCGCCTGCTCGATGGCGGCTTCCTGCTGGGTGAAGCCCAGCTTCATGGCGAGCATCCGCGCCTGCATCGCCACCCACTGCTGGAAGGGCTGGATCACCATCTGTTGCAGGAAGGCGTCGGCCACCTGGCGGAACAGGTTGGACAAGGCCTCACGAAAGCTTTGCGCGCCGGTGACCATGCCCTGCAAGGCGGTGCCGAAGCCCTCGCCGATGCGGTTCCACATCGGCGCGAGCTCATCGACGACGAGCCGCGTGCGCTCCAGTTCGTTGCGCCAGGCTTGCACCCGAACGACGGCATCGGGTCCGATGGCCGCTGCCGCCTGCTGCATCGCGGGCAGCAGGCGCTGCATCTCGGCCGCAGATTGCTGCTGCAAGGCGACGATCTGCCTGCGCGCCTGGGCTTCGGTGAGCAGCCCGGCCTGCTGCTGGATCTGGATCGCCTCCTGGGCATTGCGCAGCCGCTCGGTGACGAGCCGCCACTCCTGTTCCAGCCGGGCGAGGTTGGCCTGGGCGGCCTTCACGTCGATGAGCCGGTCGATCAGCGAGACGCCCGCGGCGTCGTCCTCGGCCGCCAGGCGCGCGCGCAAGTCGCGGTAGCTGCGCTCGATCGCGGCGCGCCGGTCTTCCGCCGTGTCGGTGCCGGTGAGCTGGGCGAGTTCCTCGCGCGCCTGGGCCAAGGCCTCGGCCAGTTCCCGCTCGGCCCGGGCGGCGGCGCGGGCGTTGGCGACCTCGATGTCGGCGCGGCGGTCGTTGAGGACGATGAGGTCGGCCTCGAGCTTGGCCACCTCGGCCCGGGCGCGCAGCCGCTCGGACTCGGAGACGCGCGGATTGGCGGTGATCACCTGTTGCGCGACGAGTTCCTGCCGGCGGCGGGCGATCTCGGCGTCGAGTTCGCGCTGCTGGAGCGCGGTCTTCTGCGCGTGGTAGTCGCGGAGGGAGACCAGCCGGTCTTGCAGCGCCGCGTCGAGCGCGCGCTGCTGGCGCGACAGAGCGTCCTCGAGCAAGGCGAACTCGGCATCCATCTGCGCCTCGAGCAACGCGGCCCGGGCGCTCGCCGTGTCGCGACTCTTGGCGGGAGCGGACAGCCGCTGCAGCAACGCCGGGTCGGCCTGCACCTTGGGCGCCTGGACCTCGATGGGCTTGGGGTCGAAGAGGCTGTCCCGGAACTCGGCCAGTTCGTCCAGCCGCCGCACGAGGCTGCCCTTGAGTTCGGCGATGATGGCCTTGGCCCCGGCGGTGTTGCCGCGCAGGGCCTCGACCGCCGCCGCGACGCCGGCACCGATCGCCTCGCCGAGTGCGACGAAGGCCTTGCCGACCGTGGCGGCACCCAGCGCCAGGGTCTTGAGCACCAGCACGACGCCGTCCAGGATCGCGCGCAGCGTGCCGCCCTGCTTGGCCGACTCGACCATGCCGCCGGCCATCTCGTTCAGGGCCGGCAGGAAGGCCTCGATCACCCGGTTGGCCAGACTCGTCGCAGCCAGCCGCAGCTTGGCCAGCGAGTCGTTGAACACCTCGGCCTGCGCCGCGGTGTCGCCGCCGATCTGCACGCCGAGCGCTTCCATCTCGCCGGTCAATGCCGCGATGCCTTCGCGTCCCTGGTTCAGGAAGGGGATGAGCTCCGCGCCGCTCTTGCCGAACAGTTGCACCGCCAGCGCCGACTTCTGCGCCCCGTCAGGCATGGCCTGGAAACGGTCGGCCAGATCGAGCAGCACCGCATCGGTCGCGCGCAGCGTGCCGTCCTGGTTCTTGAACTCCACGCCCAGCGCCGCAAAGCGCCGGGCGGACTCCTCCGAGCCCGTGGCCGCCTCGAACATCGTGGTGGCGAGCTTCTTGAGCCCCGTCTCGAAGGTCTGCGCCGACACGCCGGACAGTTCCGCCGCCGGCACCAGGGTGGAGAGCGATTCCACCGTGATGCCCACGCGCTGCGAGAGCTTGTTCAGCGCATCGGCCGAATCCAGCGCCGACTTCACCATCGCGGCCAAGCCCGCCGCCGACAACGCCACGCCGAGCCCGGCCAGTACGCCGTTGACCCGACGTGCGGCATCGAGCAGGCCGCCGAGGTTGCGCTGGATCGAGCCGAAGGCCGCGCGCGTCTCGTCGACGGCGCGGATGAGGATCTGGGCTCGCTCGGTTGCCATTAGAGTTTGTCCAATTCACGCCCGATCGCGGCAGCGAGCTTGGGCAAGGCGCCTTGCACGCCTGCTGCGAGATCGAACCGACGCTTCAGATCCACCCGCCGCACCAGCACGGCGATGGGGATCTCCTGGCCGCGCTGCAGGCGCTTGACGCCGCTGCGCTCGCGCTCGGCACGCTTGAAGCGGCCAAGCTGCGCGGCGTTCTCGCGGAGGTTCTCGGCCATCAGCAGCACGCGGCCGTTCTTCTCGACGAAGAAGGCGTTGCCCGAGCGCATCAGGCCGTCGATGACCTGACGGAAGCGCTTGGGGCCGATCCGTCCCGGTAGCAGCGGGATCAGCATCCGGCCCGCCACCGTGCCACCCTGGGTGTGGATGCCCAGCCAGGCAATGCGGCTGCCCACCCACAGCGCGGGCAGGCGATCGGGCTTGCGGTCGAACACCTTGGCCTGCAGCGAGGCGACGAAGCTCGCGCGCCGGACCTGGAAGGCGCTGCGCATCTGGGCGCGGGCGGCCTCGCGCACCTCGCGGCCGCCCGAGGTCATCCCTTTGGCCACCGCCGCGTGGATCGCCCGCCGGCGTTCGGCGCTCCAGGCCGAGAGCTTCCTTGGATCGAGCAGTCCGGAGGTGGCCAGCGTCAGTTTCATGGCCGCACGTCCTCCCACAACTCGCGCTGCAGCCGCTCGATGGCCGAGCGGTCGCCCTGGGCCGCCACCGCGTGCAAGGCCAGCCGCAAGGCGTGCTGCCGGCGCTCCTGTCGCTCGTGGGCGGCCAGCAACCCGCGCACTTGCGCGAGCGTGTAGCCCATCACCTCGGCGTGGCGGTGGCCGGCGGCGACGAGCCGGGCGACGGCATCGTCCCAGCCGAGAGGATCGGCGCCAGCCGCTCGCCCACCTGCGCGATGCTCGGCGCCACCTGCCGCACGAAAAAATCCGCGTTCACCTCGAACGCGGCGGCGGCCAAGGTGACGGCCTCGTCGAGCGCCAGCCCCTCGATCCAGGCGCGGTCGCGCCGGGTGGTGAGCGCGAGCAGCTCCAGCACCGCCTCGCCGTGCCGGGCGAGCAGCGCGAGCCAATCCGGCTCGGCCGAGAGGTCGGCGGCGATGGGTCGCACCGCGGCGAGGATCCGGGGCAACTCGCCCAGCCGGATCGGCGTGAGTTCCACCGCGGTGCCGGCCACCGTGACCACCCGGGGCACGGGTGGGAAGGTCTGGAAGTCGGTATTGCTATCGGTCATCGCCATCCCCTTACAAGAGCACCAGGCGGCCGAACTGGCCGAGTTCGCCGTCGGCGGGTTTGGAGAGATCCGCCAGCACCTGGCCGGAGAGTTCGAACTTCAGCAGTTCGTCGGTGATGATCGACAACTCCTTGGCCGGGTTGATCGCCACGCGATAGAGGTCGATCACCACCTCGCGGTTGCCGTCGGCGGTGTTCAGGCCCTCGAAGCGGATCCAGCGCTCGGGCAGCGGGCGGGTGAACATCGCCGTGCTCTGCGCGGCGCCATAGGCGTAATCCACGGTGAAGGGCTCGACATAGGGGCCGCCGGTCGTGGCGTCGAGGATCAGCACCGAGCCGTGCTTGGCATGCACCTGGTACTGCGCCGCCGGCAGGGGCTTGGGCGGGCTGTCGGAATCCTGGATCTGCACCGCCGAGACGTTCTGGTGTGCGAGCGGATAGAGGCTGCCCGCGGTGACCGGGTTGGGCAGCGCCTCGCCCGTGACCGTGCCCGGTGCCACCGTGGTCGAGTGGCCGTAGAGGGCGAGCGCGAGGTTGCCGGCGCTGAGTTCCTCCAGCGTGCAGGCGAACTCGCCCTTCTTGGTCTTGATGAGCTGCAGGTCGGTGAGGCGCTGGCCGGACTGCGCCTCCTGGTGTTCCAGCGTCTCCACCGACAACGACACCTTCAGTTCCGGCACGTTGCCGACGAAGGTGAGGCCGGCCGGATTGCCAGCCGAGTCGCGCGCGCCGATGTAGACGCGCCCTTGTCCGGAGAAGTAGGCCATGGTCAGTCTCCCGTGGAGGCTGCCGCGGCGGCGGGACCGTCACGGCGCGAGGGTTTGAGGGATGCGGCCGGCGCCGGGGAGTCCGGCGTGACGGGCCGGGCCGCGCCCTGGGCGATCAGCCAGCGGGCGCTGGCCTCGGGCAGGTCCAGCCGCGCGCCGGCGCTGAAGCGCTGACCGGCGTGGGTGTGGGCTTGGAGCAGTTCGATGTGCATTGGATGGGTCATCCCGGGGTCGTGAGGTCGGTCAGCGTGGTGCGGTAGCGGATCTCGTAGCGCGCCGGCAGCATCACCGTGCCGGCATCGAGGTCGTCGGCGTCCCAGTCGGCGTCGAGCTCGCGCACGGCGAGCGCCAGGCCGCCCAGGTTCGGGTCCGCGAGCACGGCGGCGTGGGCGGCGACGATCAGCCGGTCGGCCGCGTCGAAGGCGTCCGTGCCGCGCGCGAGCGCGACCAGGCGCACGGTGAGCGAGCGGTCCGCCAGCCGGTTGGCGTGCGCGGTGAGGGCGTCGCCCTCGACGAAGACGAGCAACACAGGGCCGGCCTCGCGGGGCAGCGGTGTCGCCGGCTGGCGCAGCACGGGTGCCGGGGCCAGGGCCGCCGTGAGCCGATCGACGAGGGTGCGCAGCAGGCGCTCGCGCACCGAGTTCATGGCAGCCTCGCGAGCTGGGCCCGGCACTCGCGGCCGTCGCCGAGCGCTCGCACCTCGCGCACGCGGTAGGGCTCGCCGGCGATGGTGACCACGTCGCCCGCTGCGAGCGCGAGGCGCGAGGCCGCGTACTCGATCTCGAAGTCACGCGAGAGCGCCAGGCCGTCGAGCACCGTCTCGTCCGGCGCACGGAACGCACAGTGCACGGTGGCGGTGCCCACCACGACGGGCGTCAAGAGTCCCGCGCGCTCGGCGGCGTCGTACAGATCCTCCACACGGACCATCGGACAGGCACCGTCAGACGGTGAGCTTGACCAGCACACCCGGTCGGTGGCACATCGGCAGCGGGTTGCTCTGGGTGTGCAGGTCGGTGCCGCGGTCGAACTTGCGCGGCTCTTGCTTCGCGTAGAGCGGCTGGCCCAGGGTGTTCACGGTCTCGTTGAAGTCGGCCGGGGCGAAGTAGGTGGCGAAGGTGTCCACCGTGCCCAGCGGGAAGGCGTGGGCTTCGCCGGCGGCGATGAAGCGGCGCGCGTTGCCGTGGGCGTCGGTCGCCTGGCCCCGGTACTCCTCGAAAGTGATGCCGGCGTAGGTGAAGCCGCGCCGCACGTCGTTGATGAGGACTGCGCCCTGCTGCCAGTTCTCGAAGGCCTTCTCGACCTTGGCGTGGCCGGTCAGCGCCGCGAAGAACTCAGGCGAACACAGGCAATGCACGCCGGTCATGAACTCGCCTTTGAGGTTGTCCTCGATCGCGGCCAGGACCGACAGGCATTTCGCCTTCACGTTGGTGCCGGCGTTGCCGAGGTCGAAGGCAACGACCTGCGGGGTGAGGCCGAACTCGGTGAACAGGTCGTAGATCGTGCTGCCGTCGGCGTCCAGGATCTGGCCCTTGAGTGCGCCCATACGCAGGTGTTCGAGGGTGATCGCGTGCTTGTTGCGCATGGTCTCCAGATGCCGTGCCAGCACGCCCGCGACGGCCTCAACTTCCGTCTCCGAGCCGAAGGCCCGGATGCCCTGGACCTCCTCGGGCAGCACCACGTCGTCGTGCGGGATGTGCGGGACGACGAAGGAACGCAGCCGGCGCTGGCCGCGTTCGCCCACCGTGCCGGGCGAGCCGGGCGGCCGGGTGGGCAGCAGGTTCAGGCGCCCGGCGTACTCCTCGATGACGACCTGGCGCGTGCGCACGGGCTTGGCCGGAAACAGGTTCAAGGCTTCCAGCCGCCCGTAGCGGTTGGGGATCAGGTTGATGGCGGCGGTCAGGCTCGCCATCGAGAAGCCGGGGGAATCGAAGGGGTTGAGCATCGGGAGACTCCAGAAACGACAAACCCGCCGAATGGCGGGTCGTCCGAGGTGTGGGGAGGGGCGGAATCAGGCGCTGTCGCGCACCACGATGCCGCGCGCTTCGAGTTGGGCGATCGCAGCGAGCTGCTGCGCGGTGGTGATCCCCGCAGGCCAGACCAGCGCGTTTCGCGCGACGATGGCGTGGCGGGCGATCAGGATCGCGTCCTCCCGGTCGATCAGCGTCGCATCCACGGCCAGCGCGAGCACGCCCACGGCGACTTCGCTGCCGTCGCCGGCCGCGGGGTCGAGGGCCTTGAGCTTGGCCGTGGCCGTCTCGCGGCCGACCACGGCGCCGAGCGGCAGGTTCTGCCCGGCCGCCACGGTCGCCTGCTCGCGCGAATACAGGTTCGGCGCCTCGTACTTCAGCAGGTCGCCGAGGTTGGGGGCTTGGGTGAGCGTGGGCATGGTTCACTCCCGGGTCACGAGTTTCTTCACGGCGGCGACCACGGGCGAGGTGGCCGGATCGGCGCCGGGGGCGGCCCAGTCCTGGGGCGCGTGGGTCGAGCGCACGGCCGACTCCATGCTGTGGGCGGCGCGCGCCTCGATCAGGGCGCGGCGCACCTCGGCTTCGGTGCGGCCGGCGGCGATGAACTCGGCGGCACGCTCGGGGCAGCCGGCGAGCAGACACAGTTCCGCGATCGCTTGCGCGGACTGCGCCACTTCGCGGCGGGCCTCGGCCACCAGGGCGGCGGCTTCATCCACGCCGAGCGTCTCGGGCGGGGTGTCGGTCATGGTGGGGGTTCCTCGCAGTAAGGTCGCCTTCCCGGTCGGGGCTTGGCGCGGCGGGGAAGACGGACGCCGCGCGGCAGAAAGATGTCGATCGAACTCGGCGAGCACCGCGGCAAGCGTCGCCACGCCATCGGCCAGCCCCGTCTCGACGGCCTGTGGGCCGAAGAAGAGCGCGGCCTCGGTCGCGCGCACCACGTCCTCGTCGAGGCCGCGCATCGCCGCCACGTGTGCGACGAAGAGCACGTGGAGCCGGTCCACCTCGGCCTGCAGCGCCGCGCGGGCGGCATCGTGTAGCGGCTCGTGCGGCGAGTAGTCGTTCTTGTGAGCGCCCGCGGTGACCGCGGTGTAGCGCAAGCCGTCCCGGGCGTCCTTGACCGACTGGTCGACGTGCAGCGCGATCACGCCGATCGAGCCCACGCCGCCGGTCTCGGTGACGAAGAGCCGCTCGGCGGCGCAGCCGATGGCGTAGGCCGCGGAGAAGGCGGCGTCGTTGGCCACGGCCCAGACGGGCTTGAGGCCGGCCGCCTCGCGCACGCGGCGTGCGAGCTCGAAGCACCCGCCGGTCTCGCCGCCGGGCGAGTCGATGTCGAGCACGATGCCGGCAACCAGAGGGTCGCCAAGGGCTGCCTCCAGCCGCGCGCCGATCTCGGCGTAGCTCGTCAGCCCCGAGGCCGCCTCCAGCCCCAGCGTGCGCTTGACCAGGGTGCCGTGGATCGGCAGGACCGCGATCGAGCTTGACGGAGACGCCGCAGGGTTCGGGGCCCTCGGCAGCGGCGGCGCGAGTGCGACGTCCGGCGCGGTGAGATGGAGGCGCTCGGAGAGCACCGCGAGGATCACGTCGAGCTTGGCGCGCTGGACGAGCAAGGGCGTCCCGAACAGGCGGGCGGCGAGGTGGGGCAGCATCGGTTCAGTCCTGGAGTTCGGTGTCGGGCGCGGGTGTCGGCGCCGGCCTCGATGCTTGGTCGTGCCGCGGATCCGAGTCGAACACCAGCCCCAGTTCATCGGCGCGCCGGTTGTCCGCGGCGATCTCGCGGTCGATGTCCTCGGCGTCGTAGCCGTAGGCCGAGATCGCCTCCGAGCGGCTCATCAGCCCGGCGCGGATCGCGAGCTTGAGCGCGTTGAACTCCTTGAGCGGATCGACCCACTGCCAGCCCTGCGGGATCCACTTGGCGGCCTGGTACGCGCGCCGGCGGCGGGCGTAGCCGGGCAGGCTCAGCGCCCCTTCGAGCACGGCCTGCTCCATCCAGGCGCGCCACACCGGGCGACAGAGCTGGTGCACGATCACCCCGTGCTGGATCGCCTCGCAGCGGCGGCGGAACTCGAGCAATCCCGCGCGGATGCTGGAGTAGTTCACCTGGGTGAGATCGCCGGTGAGCATCTCGTAGGTGATGCCCATGGCGGCGGCCACGGCCCGGAACTGCTGGCGCATGAACTCGCCGTAGCTCGAGCCCACGTCGGCCGGCGCCGAGAACTTGATGTCCTCGCCCGGCTCCAGGATCTGCAAGGTGCCGGGTTCCAGCCCGGCGAGCGCCGCGCCCTGCGCGTCCGGCAGCCCTTCGCCCATCAGGGTGTCCTCGGGGGCGAGCCGCGTGATGAAGCCGGCGAACATCGCCGCGGTCTTCTTGCGCACCAGTTCCGCATCGTCGTACTGGTCGAGTTCGTGCAGCTTCACCAAGGCGCGGGCGAGCCACGGCTCGCCGCGGATCTGCCCCGGGCGCAGCGGGCGGAATAGGTGGATGACCTCGGAGGCACCCACGCGCACGGTGTCGAGACCTCCCGCGGAGGCGCCCGTGCCCGACATCGGCGCCAGGCTTCCATCCCCAGGGTGCGAGCGGGTCAGGTGATAGGCCACGCGCCGCCCGAGCCGGTCGAACTCGATGCCGGCGCGGATGACGTGACCCGAGGGCAGGTCGCGGTTCAGCGTGGTCGGCAGGTGTTCCGGCTCCAGCAGTTGCAGTTGCAGGCCGACCGCGAGGCCGTCCTCCGGGCGGCGCCAGCGCAGGCGCACCAGCGCCTCGCCGCCTTCGAGCATCGCGCGGCAGGCGAGCGCCTGCAGGCCGTAGAAGTCGGTGAGTCCTGCGGCGTCGGCCTCCTCCACCCAGTCCCACCATAACGCGTGGATGGCCTCGCGCACGGCCGGCTCCTGCACCATGCTCTGCGGCTTGATGCCGGTGCCGATGGCATTGGCCACGAAGGCTTCGATGCCCGCGGCCGCCCAGGCGTTGCGCCGGGCGAGATCGCGGCTCTTGGCGCGCAGTTCGTTCTGCGTGAAAGCCAGCGCCGCGACCGCCCCGGGATTGCCGACCTGCCAGGCGACGGCCCTACGGCCGCCGCCCACGCCGTCGTAGGTCGGGCTCGCACCGAAGATGCGGCGCTTGAGACCGCTCCACCAGCTCACGCGTAGCTCCACAGGGTCGGACGCGGACGGTCCGTCGTGGCGTCCAAGTCGTCCAGATGGATGAAACGCCGCAGTCCCCGCTGCTGCACCCCGATGCCGGTAAAGCCGTGGGCCACCGCGAGCACGACGAGATCGAGGGCATCGCGACCGTGCACGGCGACGTCGCAGGCCCGCCCTAGGGTGTGGGCGCCGCTGCTCGTCTTGGCCGCCTCGGCCGGGTGGGTCGGATCGCGGTAACCGCTGGTGATCACCATCGAGCGGCCATAGGCGCTGCGCAGCCGCTGCAGCCGCTCCATAAACCCCGGATCCATGCGCAGCCGCCCAGTGTGCCGGCAGCGAAACTCCTCGGGACGAAAGTTGGGATAGCGGCGCCAGTCGAGCGCGCTTTGCGTCGTCTCACGCATGATGAACCCTCAGGTCGCTTTGCGGGTATGAATCCGGATCTGCCGCGGCGCGCTGGGCCACAGCCCCGTGGCCACGGCCTGCTCGAAGAGGTCGCGTTTCACCTGGCGAATAGCAGCTTGCAGTTCCTCCACGCTGCGGTACTCGACCGTCTTGTCGCCGAAGCTCACGCGCTTCTCGCCCTTGGCGAGTGCGGCTTGCAGGGCGTCCAGGTCGGCTTGGGTGTAGGCCATCAGCGGTAGACCACGAGGTCGATCTCGGCGGAGTCGGCGAAGGACGCGGCGGTGGTCGCGCAGCCCACATCGACGTGCGTCGGCGTCTTCTCGTCGGCGGTCGCGCGCACGATCAGCAGCCGCTGCGTGCCGCTGTTGGTGCTGCTGCGGGCCACGCCCACCCAGGCATAGTTCGCGTCCGGCAGCGGGCTGGCGAAGCTCACGCGGTAGCGCCCTGCGGCCAGCCGCGTGACCGAGGCGACGTTGTGCGCGGCCCGCACGACGATCTGGTTGCCGACATAGCCGAAACACACCCAGGCCCGCGCCAGCCCCGGGTGAGAGGCATCGACCTTGGTCTTGACTTCCAAACCGATGCGGCTGGCCAAGGCGGCGATGCGCGCAGCCAGACTCATCAGAGCAGCGCCCCTTCGAAGATCGCGACGAAGTCGGTGTCGGTGTCGCCCACGTCGGCCGCGGCCACGGCGCCGATGTTGCTGCGCGCCTGGGCGGCTTCAGCGGCGGTGAGGGTCTGCGCCGCGTCGAAGCGCACGCGGTGGTTGACCGCGGCAAGCAGCGCGTCCAGGCCGCTGGTGCCGTCCTGCAGCAGCTGCTGGATCTCCAGCAGCGTGTCGTAGGCGGCATCGGCCCCGCCCAGGATCTCGGCCTTGAGCGTGTCGAGCAGCGTGACGATCTTGTGCGAGGAGTAGGTGCTGCTCGTGGCGACCTGGGCGTCGTCGATCGCTCCCGAGGCCACCACCGCGGCCTTCAGCTCGTTGATGGCCGCCACCAGGCTCGACTTGTCGGTGGTGGTGAGGTGGGCGAGGTTCCCGGCCTTCGCGCGGACGTCGTTGAACTCCTGCGCGACGCGGATGACCAGGCTCTCGATGCGGGTGGTCAGTGACATAGCGTCTCCTCGTCAGGACAGCCAGCGGCTCTTGATCACGCGCCGGCCGGTGTTGCGGTTGCCAGAAACACCCAGGCCACCTCGATGGGTGGCCTCGGTGATCGATTCAGTAGGTGTTTCAAGGGCTGGCGGACTGGCCAGCCCCAGTTGCCGCTCCAGTTCGCGCCAGTGGCGTTCCTCGAAGCGGTCGAGACCGCTCGCTGCCGCGGCGGCGCGGGCGTACACGTAGCAGTCCAGCGCCTCGTTGCGCTCGCGTAGCTTCTGCCACTCGCGCACCGGAAAGCCGTTGCGGTCACGGCGGGTGATCAGTTGCTCGGCGCAGAGCTGCTGGATGAACTCGGCGTCGATCTTGGGCAGGTGGACGAAACCGGCCGGGTAGGTCACCGTCACGCCGTCGTCGGCCACCTCCGCGCTCTGGCGCAGGTGGTTGTAGAACTCGAGTTTGGCGAGCCCCACCGCGACCGCATACACCTTGATGCCCCGGCGCAGCTTCTTGCCCGCCTGCGAGACGTCGACTGCGGTCGGCGTTCCGATCAGGGCTGCTCCGCCCATCGAACCGGTCCGCACGCCCTTGACCGCCATCACCCGCGCGTCACGGCAGGCGCGCACGAAGGCGTAGGCCTCCTGCGTGGCAAAGCCGGTGTCCAGCGCCAAGCGGGCCAGCGGCATGGCCGCGCCCGAGGCATGGGTCCAGGTCTCGGCGAGCATCCCGCCCAGCGCCTTCCACACCGCATCCCGTGCGGTGTCGCCCATCAGCACCCGGTGCTCGATGAGCCAGGCCTCCTTGCCACGCCCGAAGGCCCAGACCGAGACCTCGATGCGGTCCTTCTGCACGTCGGCGCCGGCGGTGAGCAGCAGGCCGCCTGCGGGAATGGTGCCGATGGCATAGTCCTCGCGGCGCTCCAGCAGGCGTTGCCAGTCGGGCGCTTCGCCCTCCTCGACCCAGGTCTCGCCGAGCTCGGTGTTCTTGAAGGTCTTGATCGCGGCGCTCGATCCGGTTTCCTTGCTCACGGCGGCTTCCCACGCAGCGGCGATCTCGCACCAGGCGCGCCAGCCCAGCGGGCTGTACAGCGACGACAGATGAAACCCCGCCGTCTTGCCCGAGCCTTCCGCCGTCGCGCGCCACTCGCCGTGCTCCAGCATCCAGGTCTTGTGGTGCTCGGCGATCGCCGTCTCGCATGATTCGCACACATACGCCGCCGTCTCGGGCCGGCCCTTCTCCCAACGCAGTTGCTCGAAGCGCAGCCACTGCCGGTGCGAGCAATGCGGGCAGGGCACGAAGTAGCGGCGCTGGTCGCTGGCCTCGTACTCACGCTCGATGGCCGAGGCGCCCGCGATCGTCGGCGTCGAGACGATGAAGATCTTGCGCCGCGCAAAGGTGCGCGTGCGCGCCTCAGCGAGCGAGATCGCATCGCCCTCCCCCTCGACATCGAGCGGGTAGGCGTCCACCTCGTCGAGAAAGAGATAGCGCACCGGCATCGAGCGCAGGCCCACCGCGCTGTTCGCGCCGGTCATCACCAGCACGCCGCCACGAAACTCCTTGGCGAGGATGGTGTTGCCCGAGTCGCGCGAACGCGCCGGAGCGATGAGTTCGCAGAGCACCGGCGACTCCTCGATCAGCGGGTCGATGCGCTGCTTGGAGTTGCGCTTGGCCATCTCCACGGTGGGCCACACCGCCATCATCGGCCCGGGGGCGTGGTGGATCACGTAGCCGATCCAGTTCGAGCCGGTCTCGGTCGCGCCCACCTGCGCGCCCTTCATGAACACCACGCGCTCGACGGGCGAGGTCGGCGACAGGCAGTCCATGATCGCCTTCAGATAGGGCGTGCGGCTGGTGCGCCAGCGCCCCGGCTCGCTCGAGGCCTTGCTCGACAGCACCCGGTGACGGTCGGCCCATTCGGAGACGGTGAGCAGCGGGTCGGGCGTCAGCCCCTCGCGCCAGGCACGCTCGATGACGTCCCAGCCCTCATAGGCGAACTCGTCCATCAATCGACCCGAACCTTGAGTTCCCCGAGCTCGGCGAGGTGCTCGCGCACGGCGGCATCCAGGGCCACGTGCAGGGTGTGAGCCTCCACGCCGAGCCGGGCCGCCATCTGCGCCGAGATCCGCGCCGGCCAGTTGAGCCAAGCGTCGCGCTCCGTACGGGCGAGCTTGAACACATGCGCGATGGCCTGGTGGCGATCGACCAGTTCGCCCTTGAGGCGGGCCAGCCGCACCTTGTTGGTCTGCGCCTTGACCACCTCGTTGACCGTGCGCGCCTGCACGAGCGTGGTGCCGCCTGCGGGCAGGCCGGTGGCGAGGTTGGGGGCCGGATCCTCCGCCACCCGCACCTTCACGGTCCGGGAGCCCGTTCCCGCCTTCGGCGGCTCGGCGTTCCGGGTCCAGTCGCGGTCGGCCCGGTCTGGGTCGATGGTGCCGTCCGCCTCGGGCGTGATGCGCCCGGTGCGGATGGCCTTGTGCACGGCGGTGTCCGATACCCCACGGTGGCGGGCGTAGGCGCGAATCGAGATGCCCATGGCCCTCTTCGATCAAGTCATCGTCAGTTCTTGGCCAACACCCGCAGAAAACGCTTGGCTTCACGGGCGAGAAGCGCGTTCATCACGTCACCCCGAACCACCCGATCGAAAGGACGCCCGATGAACCCCCACATCCCCGACCTTCTCGCCACCAAGCTCGCCGAGGCCGCCCTGACCGTGCTGGTGCGCACTTGCCGCAAGGAGGTGGCCGCCGCCAGCCGCGACGAGCTCGAAGCCGCCTGCGCCGCGATGCGCGCCAAGGCCCGGCCGGTCATCGACCGCTTGTTTGACGACGCAAGGGCTGCGCCCTGGGTCGGCGAGATGGCCTTCCACGCCGCCGCGCTCGAACTGGCGCAGGCCGGCATCTCGGTGTTGCGCAAGGTCTGACGAGCAATGCGAAGCCAAGCAAGAACGCTTGGCTTCTCACGCGAACAGCGCGTTCATCACCTCACCCAATCACCACGCACCAAGGAGCAGACCATGACCCTGCGCATCCGCCAACCCCAGGTCACCGACACCAACGGAAACGCCCTCGGCACCCGCCTGATCCGAATCGAGTTCGACGAGCAAGGCCCAGCGACCGTGATGCACGACGGCCAGCGTTACGAGTTCACCGGCAAGACCGGCACCCACCTCAAAACCGGCTTGGCGGTGCGCGAGATGGCCACCGCGCGCGATGCGCGCCTGTGGATCAGCCTCGATGGCGAGCACCTGTGGGAAGACTGACTCGCGCCGATCCATCCCTATCCAGGAGCAGACCATGAGCACCATCACCCTGACCCCCGCCCAGCACGCGATCCTGGCCCATGCGCTCGAGCACAGCGACGGCCGAATCGACTGGTTCCCCGAGCACATCCAAGGCGGTGCCCGCCGCAAGGTGCTCGACGGCCTGGCCAACCGCGCCCTGATCGCCCGCCAGGGCGAGGTCTGGGTCGTTGCCGACGCAGGCTACGAGGCCTTGGGCGTGCCGCGCCCGGGTGCCCGCACCGCCCAGCGCCAGTCCTTCGTTGCGAAGCTCGATGCGGTGATCGCCCGGGCCGAGCAGGCGCAGACGGCGCGCGACGAGGCCGACCTGGAGGCGGCGGTGAACGCCGCCGAAGCGGCCTGGGCGCAGGATGCGCATCGCAGCGCCGAGCCGCGCCGCCCCCGCGCCCACAGCAAGCAGGCGCAGGTGATCGCGATGCTGCAGCGTCCCGAAGGCGCCACCCTCCGCCAGATCATGGACAGCACCGGCTGGCAGGCGCACACGGTGCGCGGCACCTTGGCCGGGGCGCTGAAGAAGAAACTGGGCCTGACGATCGTCTCCGAGAGATCCCCGGGCGGCGAGCGCGTCTACCGGATTCGCTGACTGTCAAAGGCGCGGCCTAAAGCCGCGCCGTTTCCCAAAGGAATCAATCAACGATCTGATGCTTGGCTTCTCGATCGAACAGCGCGTTCATACGGGTGTCGCCACCCCAACCCGCAGGAGCAACCCATGACCACGACCCAGCCCATCCCCGCCACCCGCAACGACGCCTGGGGCTTTTACGGCACGATGAACGAACACGCCGACGCCGCCTGGCCCATCACGATGACCACGATCTCGCAGGCCACCGGCCAGACCCTGGAGGCAGTGCGAGCCTTCCTCGACAGCCGTCACGGCCGCCACTTCGCGGACGAAGTGCTCCCCCACCTGCATGCGGGCCAGACCCTCCACGACGCGATCGACGCCGCCACCCGGCAGTGGATGGGATGGACCATCGGTCGCCGTACAAGTCGCGACTACGGCATCCCGCGCGGCATGCCCTACCTGACGGGCTTTGTGATTCACTGCGCGATCGCCGACGAGTCGCTCGCCGCCTGATCGAAGGCCAGGCCATCCGCCTCGCGGGTGGCTTGCTGGCCCGTCCAGTCCTGCCAGCGCCGCACGATCACGTCCGCATACTTCGGGTCGAGCTCGATCAGCCGCGCCACGCGCCCGGCCTTCTCGGCCGCGATCAGTGTCGTTCCGGAACCGCCGAAGGGATCGAGTACCACATCACCGGGCCGACTGGAGTTGCGGATGGCCCGCTCGACCAGATCCACCGGCTTCATGGTCGGGTGCAGATCGTTCTTCTGCGGCTTCTTGATCTGCCAGACGTCGCCCTGGTCGCGGTCGCCGCACCAGTGGCGCGTCGCGCCTTCGGGCCAGCCGTAGAGGATCGGCTCGTACTGGCGCTGGTAGTCCGAGCGGCCCAGCGTGAAGGTGTTCTTGGCCCAGATGATGAAGGTCGACCAGTGCCCGCCGGCGGCGCGGAAGGCCGCTTGCAGCGTGTCCAGTTCGCTGGAGGACATGGCGACGTAGATCGCGCCTCGGGTGTGCGCCATGATCAGCGCCAGCGCATCAAAGAGGAAATCGTAGAAGCCTTCGCCCAGCGCATCGTTGAGGATGGGGCGGTGTTTGCCGCGCAGCTTGTCCTTCGCGCTGTTGGCGTAGTTCACGTTGTAGGGCGGATCGGTGAAGACCATGTCCGCCCGCTCGCCGTCCGGAAACAGGCGCGCGTAGGCCTCGGCGGTGGTCGCGTCCCCGCAGACCAGGCGGTGCGGCCCGAGCCGCCAGACGTCGCCCGGCCGAGACACCGGCTCTTCCGGCATCTCCGGGATGGCATCGTCCTCCGTCCGGCCCTCGATCTGTGGTTCCTCATCGGCCAGCAGTTCTGCCAGTGCATCGGCGTCGAATCCGGTGAGATCGAGATCGAAGCCATCGTCCTGCAGCGCCTCCAGTTCGATGCGCAGCAGGGCATCGTCCCAGGTCGCGAGTTCCGCGAGCCGATTGTCGGCGAGCACCAGGGCGCGGCGCTGGGTCGGCGTGAGGTGATCGAGCACGACCACCGGCACTGTGGGCAGGCCCAGCTTGCGCGCGGCGGCAAGCCGCCCATGGCCCGCGACCAGCACGCCGTCGGCGCCGGTGAGAATGGGATTGACGAAGCCGAACTCCGCGATGGAGGCCGCGATCTGGGCGATCTGCTCGTCCGAGTGCTGGCGGGCGTTGCGCACGTAGGGCAGCAGCTTGTCGATCGGCCAGTGCTCGATGCGATCGGCCAGCCAGCTCATGCAGTGACCTCCCCCGTCTCGCCCAGCCGCTCGGCGGCGACTTCGGCGAAGGTCCGGCCGCTGCCCTCCAGCACCGGCACCGTGCCCGGGTGGTGCTGCAGCCAGCGGCGCAGCGCGACGTCCACGTACTCTGGAGCGAGTTCGATGGCGCGTACCGGGCGGCCGGTGAGTTGGCCGGCCAGCAGCGTGGTGCCCGAGCCCGCGAACGGCTCGAAGACGATCTCGCCCGCGTCGGTGTAGGCCTCGATGAAGAACTTCGGCAGGCCCAGCGGGAACACCGCCGGATGATCGATGCCTTCACCGATGCGGCCGCGCTGGCGCGTCACCTCGACGACGGAATCCGGGATGCGGAACTCCTGCGTGGGCTGTCCGGCATGGTTCCAGGCGCCGACCTTGCCGTCCTTGCCGCGCATCGCGGTGGACGATCCGTCGGCGCGCAGGTGCGTCTCGTGCCCGGCCCACTTGCAGGGCACGATCTTGTTCGGCTTGCGCGAGCGTCGGTTGAAGTGGAAGACGAACTCGTGCCGGGGCGCCAGCCGCCCGGCCCAGTCGCCGGGCACGGTCACCGACTGGTCCCACACGTACCAGCCAAAGCGCCGCCAGCCTTGAGTGCGCATCCAGGCGATCCAGCCGTCCCAGTACGGCTGCCACTCGTTGTCGCGATGCACGAGCCCGAGGTTGACCAGGAGTTGCGCGTCCTCGCGCAGTGCCGCGCGGGCAGCGCCGAACACGCCCTGCATCAACGCGTCCCAGTCCGAGATGCCGCCGGTGGTGTAGTCGCGCTGGTTGGCATACGGCGGGCTGGTGAAGAGCAGGTGCGCCCGCTCGCCCTCGAGGAGGCGCGCGACGGCGGCCGCGTCGCGGCTGTCGGCGCAGAGCAGTCGGTGTTCACCGAGCAGCCACAGATCGCCGGGGCGCGTGACCGCCACCGTGGGCGGTGTGACGTCGTCCTCGTCCGGGTCGCGGACCAAAGCGCTCGTGTCCTCTTCGGCGGACGGTTCCGTCTTCTCGATGTGGTCGAGCAGGCCTTCGATCTCGGAGGCCGAGAAGCCGGTCAGGTCCAGATCGAAGCCGGCGTCGGCCAGTTCGGCGAACTCCAGCGCCAACATCGCCTCGTCCCAGCCGGCATCGAGCGCGAGCCGGTTGTCGGCGATCACGTAGGCGCGCTTCTGCGCAGGCGTCAGGTGCGCAAGCTCGATCACCGGCACCTCGGCGAGCCCCAGCTTGCGTGCGGCCAGCAGCCGGCCGTGACCGGCGATCACACCGTGCTCGCCATCGACCAGGATCGGGTTGGTCCAGCCGAACTCGGCGATGCTGGCGGCGATGCGCGCGATCTGCTCGTCGCTGTGCGTGCGCGGATTGCGGGCGTAGGGGATCAGCGTCTCGACCTTGCGGTACGTGACGGCGAGCGTGTCCAGAATCGGTGCCTCGGAAACGAAGAAGCCCGCCGACGGAGAACCGTGGGCGGGCTGGGGGTGTCGGGGAGAAGGTCTCGGGCTGGAGGGCTGCAAACCGCAAACCCTGCAAACCTCGGTTTGCACCCTGACGCTATCGAAGCGCCGCGCTCGCGCCCCCCGCATGGCTCGGTGCCCAGGAAGGACCCGTGCTGCCGTAGAAGTCACCCGGTCGGTCACTTCTGTCCTGAGCGTAGCGGGAATACTAGCGCTGGGCGGGCCGTTTTGTTGCAGACCATCAGGGGCGGCAAAAGGACAATCGGCCAAGAACGGGGACAGTTGCGGCAGGCATTACCCTGCCTGACCCATCGCTTTGGCCCCGGTTGGCTTTGTGCGCCCATTGAGGTTGAACGCCACAACCTCCAGTGCTTTCTGCCACCGCCGCCAGGCGGTGGTCCGGTCGCAGCCGAAGCGGGCGCAGATGTCGCGCCAGCGGTGGCGCTCGGCGCGCATCCATACCAGGTGGCGTTCCTCTTCCTCCAGCCACAAGACCCAGCGCATGGTCTCGAGCATCCGCTCGACCGTCTCGGGTGCGGGCGGGAAGCGCCGGATCGAGGGTTCGGCCCCCAGCGTCTCCCAGGGCATGCGCCGGATCGTGGGCCAGGTGTTGAAGTAGCCCTGCACGCGCACGGGCGGCAGGCGGTGGGCGGTGATGACCGCCTCCCGGAAGCGCTCGGCCACACGCTCGACGGTCCACTCAGCCATGGCGCGCCTCCCGTGCACCGTAGAGCCGCTCGCCGATTCGGCGGATCAGCTCGCGTTCCATCCAGTCGAGCCGGTCGTCCTCGAGGGAGACGACGAGCAGGCGTTGCTCGCGCCAGCCGCGGCGCTTGACGGCCTCCACATCCATCGGCTCGGGCTGCAGCCGGCCGAGCGGGCAGCGGTAGCGAGGGGTCGGGAGGTCCATCTCATGCCTCCTGTGCCGCGTCGTGCTGCTGGATGGCCCAGTGCAACAGCGCCAGGGCGTCGGCTTCGTTGTCGTCGGCGGGCTGATAGCCGCGCGCACGCATGGCCACCATCATCTCGTCCTTGCTCGCATTGCCCTTGCCGGTGACGTGCTTCTTGATCGTGCCCACCGGCACGCCCTGGTAGGGGACGCCGTGGTGCTCGCACCAGGCCGTGAGCGTGGCGAGGAACCCGCCGTAGGCGTGCGCGGCATCGGTGGAGGCGTGGCGGCGCACTTCCTCGAAGTACAAAAACTGAAGTTCAGAAACCGATGTCTGAATTTCAGAAATCCAACGGCCAAAGCGCAGGTAGCGCATGCCGCCGCCTTCGAATCGCTGTGGCTTGAAGGATTGGCTGCCGCTGGTGATGCGGCCGGTGCGGTCGCGCAGCGCCCAACCGCTGGTGGTGCCCAGGTCGAGGGCCAGGATCGTTGCTGTCATCGTTGCAGTCCTTCGTTCGTGTTCTCGTGCCGGTGACCGAAGGTGACCGCCGTGGGGAATATCCCTTCCGCCCGCGCGCGCGTACGCGCGTAAAGCGATTCAATCCCTGGGCCAGTCACCTTCGGTCACCGTGGGTGGTCAGTCGTCGCGGTACGGCAGTCGGGTGCCGTAGTCCTTGGGCTTGAGCGCCAGGCCCGCCAGGGCCTTGACGCCGCCGTGGATGCGCGTGCGCTCGAAGCCGCGGTTGGCCAGTTGCTGCGCGAGCCAGCGGCTCGTGCCCACGTACTCGCCGCGCCGGCCGGCCCAGTCCTGCCAGCGCTGGAACACGTCGGCCACGGCCACGCGGGCCTGCGGGTGGCGCTGGGCCTCCTCGTCCAGGAAGTCGCCGACGGCGTCCTCCTCGTCGAAGTACTCGGCGGTGGCCGACACCACGCTGGCCGGGGGCTGGAGCCCCTCGCGCTGCCAGGCCAGACAGCCCTGCACCGCCCAGGCGAGGATCCCGTCGCGTTCGGCCAGGAGCTTGTCGGTGAGCCCGGCGTCGCGCCGCTCGGGCGGGATGGTCACGGTGAAGGGGATCAGGTGCAGCCGGCGCTTCATCGCCTCGTCCACGTTGCGGATCGCAGGCTTGTGGTTGCCGGCGATGACCAGCTTGAACTGGGGCGTGTACTCGAAGAAGTCCTGGCGCATGAAGCGCGCCGAGACCTTGTCGCCGCCGGTGATGGCCTTGACCTTGGACTCGTTCCAGCGCCGGCCCTGCTCGGTCTCGATGGAGGAGACGAAGCGCGCCCCGCGCAGGCCCGCCAGATCGGTCGGATGGCGGTCGCCGCGCGCCTCCATGAAGGTGTCCATCGGCGCGCTGGTGGCGTAGTCGCCGAGGATCGTGGCCAAGGTGTTCACGAACACCGACTTGCCGTTGGCCCCAGTGCCGTAGAGGAAGAACAGCGCGTGCGCCGACGTCGAGCCGGTGAGGCAATAGCCCACCATGCGCTGCAGGTAGGCCTGCAGGTCGGCATCGCCGCCGGTGACGTCCGCCAGGAACGCCCGCCAGCTTGGGGCATCGCCGCGGGGCGTGGCGGTGGCGAGCTTGGTCATCCGGTCGGCGCGGTCGTGGGGACGCAGCCGCCCGCTGCGCAGGTCGACCACGCCGCCCGGCGTGTTGAGCGCGAACAGATCCGCGTCCCACTCCTGCGAGGTGGAGGCGTGCCGACGGTCGGTGCGCGCCAGCCGCTCCACGCCGCCCACCGTGCTGCTCGCGGCGAGCTTGGCCGCCAGCCGATGCGAGTCGGCCTTGAGCGCGGCCTCGCGGCAGATCGCGCGGATGAGGTGGTGCACCAGCAGCGTCTCGTCCGCCTGCCAGCGCCGGCCGTCCCACACCAGCCACTTGCCCCAGGCGGCGCAGTAGCGCCAGTCCTCGGCGTAGCGGCTGGTGAAGCTCAGCGCCAGCGCGTCGTCGGTGGCCCAGACGGAAGGCTCCTGCGTGGGCAGCCCAAGTGCTGGCTTGATGCTCATCCGCGGGCCCGAGGCGATGAAGGTGGCGACGTCGAAGCCTTCGGCGACGGCGTCGGCCGCATCCCACCCCTCGGGCTTGTCGTCGGGCGGCAGCAGCACGTCGCAGGAGGCCGCGCCGGCGGCGAGTGCGGCCTGCGCCGCGGCCATCGCATAGTCCCAGCCGGGTTTGTCGCGATCGGGCCAGAGGAGGACGGCCTTGCCCGCCAGCGGCGTCCAGTCGGTCTTGTCCACCGGGGCGTTGGCCCCGTGCATCGCGGTGGTGGCGCACACGCCGGCGTCGATCAAGGCCTGGGCGCACTTCTCGCCCTCGACCAGCACGACCTGGGCGGCGTTGTGGATCCCCGGCTGGTTGTAGAGCGGCCGCGGCTCGGGCGGAGCCATCTTGCGGCGGCGCGCGTCCCAGGGCCGGAACTCCTTCTTGCGCCCTGGTGGGTCGTAGCGGTAGACCACGGCGATGAGGCGCCCTTGTGCGTCGAGGTAGTCCCACTTGGCGGTGGCCGGGCCGAGATCGTCGACCGGGGTCTCCTTGGCCGCCTTGCGCGCCGGGGCCGTGGGGGCACGGCCGACGAGTTCCTCGGCCAGGTCGAGGACGCGGGCGAAGTCGCCGTGCACGTCCACGCCGAAGTGGGCGCCGATCAGGTGGAACACATCGCCGCCGGAGCCTTCGGCGCGGTCGGTCCACAGTCCCGCCTTGTCGCCGTCGAGCACGACCTCCAGGCTGTCGCCCGGGCTGCCGAGCACGTCGCCGATGACGAACTTGCCGCGGCGCTTCTTTCCAGCGGGGAACAGGGTGAACAGCACCGACTCCAGCCTCGCGAGCAGGGCGGCGCGCACGGCCTCGCGGCGCGCGGTGGGGTCGGCGTCGGCGGGCGGGTCCGGGAGAGCGTTGAAATCGATCATGCACCGCCCTCCTCGCTGCCATCCGACGCGCTGCGGGCCATGGCTCTCGCGTGGTGCGAGGCCCAAACCTGCAGTTCCGACAGCCGGTAGCGCACCAGCCCACCCAGAAGGTAGTGCGGGATGCGGTGCTTGGCGCGCATCATTGGATCGGCGAACCAGTAGTACGGCAGACGCAGGCTGGCCGCGGCTTGCTTGGCGTCGATCATGGGCTCGCCAATCGCGCCCGTCGTCGATACGGATCGGGTCCTCATGCCGCGGCCCTCCAGCACCGGTCCTGCCACGGGCACATCCGGCACTCGACATGGGTGGGATCTACGATCCCCCGCGGCAGCAGTTCGCCCGCCTCGGTGGCCGTGATGACCTTCACGGCCCGGTCGGACATGCGCTGCGCCAACGCCGCATCGAACGGCACCAGCTCGGCGTGGATCTCCATGGTGTCGGCGTTCACCGCCGTGAACAGGGCCGGGTGCGCGTGCAGTTCGAGATAGGCCTGGTAGAGCGCGACCTGGGCGGCGTAGACGGGCTTGGCGACCGCGAGGCGATGTCTCTCCAACTCGCGCCACGATTTCGCTCCCAGGCACTTGTTCTCCCACAGCGCGGGATAGCCGGCCCCAAAGCCGAGGTCGGGCCCGGCGACGAGCACGCCATCGACGTGGCCCTGCAGGCGCCCGTCCAGCGCCGAGAAGCCGAATTGCTCCCCCGCGTCGTTACGCGTGCGCAGATCGAAGCCCGCCGCGCGCAGCCATCCGACCATGCAGTCCTCGATGACGTGGCCGCGATCGAAGACGCGCAGCAGGCGGCCGTCGGTCTCGCGACCCGGATCGACCGGAGCGTCGGCGACCTCGTACTGCAGCGCGCGCTCGCACGCGGCCCCGAGGCGCGAGGCGCCCAGGTACGTGCGCCGGGGTTGCGCTGCGCGCAACTGCTGCATCCCGGCATCGATCAGCGCCGTGAGCTGACCCGACAGGCTCTTGGAGGCGTTGAAGTCCATCATCGCCGCGCCTCCTTGGGTGCTGCCGTGCGTGCCGTCTGCGCTTGAGCCTTCGGCTCCTCCCACGGCAGATCGTCCTCGAGGTCGGCGAAGGGGTCGGACACCGGGTCTTTCAAGCCCCGCACCGGCGGATACTTGGTCGCCTCGTGGTGCTCGACCATCGCCTCCGTGTAGCAGGTGACGATGGCGTCGATCACCTGGAGCGCCTCGGCCTCGGAATACTCGCCCAGCGGCTTGGCAAAGCCGATCTCGCCCGCGACCTCGCCGAAGGCCTTGAGGCACTTCTTCATCGCGGCCAGTTCGACGTCAGACGGGTCGATCATGGCCACCTCCGTCTTGGGCGTGTGTCCTTCCTGCACGCGCAGCCAGTGGCCGTAGAGCGCATGAAACGCCTGCTGGCAGCGCCGCGAGCAGAACACCCAGTCGATCGGATAGCGCCGGGCATCGCCCACCGGATGCCGAAGGTCCGAGTGGCCGTAGCCGCGCGCCTGTCGTTTGCAGACCCAACACTTCACTGACCCTCCTCTCACTGCGCCCAGGCGGGCTTGCCCGGCATGGCGGGGCGTTGCGGGTTGACGGGCGGCGTCGTGCGCGGCGGGGTTGCTGCGGCGGGCGCGCCGGTGGAACCACTGCCGGGGTTCTTCGGCGGCAGCCCCATCAGGCGGGCGTAGTCCGGGTGGTCGGGCTCGACGGCGTTTCGGATGACGTTCTTCAACTCGCCGCGGCCGTTCTTCTCGACGTCGATGCGGGCGAGGAACTCGATGCCGTCGAGCTCGTGGAAGCCCTGGATGCGCCGCGCGGCGGCGGCCTGCGGGCTCATGTCCTGCGGATGGACGTTGCGGGCGGAATTGAGCACGGCGCGCACGAAGCTGCGCCCCATCTGGCCCCAGGCCGGGCCCTTCGGGGAATGCAGGCCGATGTTGCTCCAGAGCTTGCGACGGGCGTACTCGCCCTCCAGCACCACGAACTCGGCCGCCAGATACACCGAGCCGGACTCGAAGCTTTGGGTGGCATAGCCGCCGGTCCAACCCTGGGCCGGGTCATCAAAGCCCCCGGGCTTGAGGGTCATGCGCACGCGGGCGAGCGTGCCCTTGGGGATGAGGTCGAAACTGGGCTGCTGCTGCGCGTCGTTGAAATCGCACCAATCGGTCATGGCTTACTCCTTGGATGTCGGGATTCGAGTG